>NZ_JBGFCC010000007.1:0-325554 GCF_041205745.1 Natrarchaeobius versutus
ATCGTCGTTGGTGTTTGCGATCGTCGACAGTTCCTCGCGCGGGTTGACGCTGATCTCGCCGCCGTTGCCGTCCGGAACCGTGGTCGCCTCGTCCTCGGGGAAGCCAAAGAAGTTCGGCGATCCGTGATCTCGGTTCTCGAATTTCCAGTTGAACGAGAAGTATGGGTGGTTCATCGCGGCGTTTCCACCCTCCGTGTGTCCGTACGCGCCGACGGTGAAATCACCCGACGCGAGGTTGTCCTGCCAGACACCCTGGTCCTGGGAGTCGAGTTCGGCCACGAAACCGGCCTGGGAGAGTTGGTCGACGATCGTACTGGTCGGCGTCACCCAGTCGCTCCAGCCCGCGGGGACGATGATATCGACCTCGAGTTCGGATCCGTCGCGCTCCCAGTTGTCGTCGTCGTTTCGCTCGAAGCCAGCCTCCTGGAGCAGTTCCTCGGACCGGGAGACGTCCTGTTCGTAGCTCCTGTAGTCGTCGGTGTCGAGCCACTCCCCGGTCGATGGAACGGTGAGCCCACTCTGGATGGGGAACTCCATCTTCGAGTCCGCACCGATCGCCAAAATCGCCGCCTCCGTGTCGATCGCGTACGCAAACGCCTGCCGGACCTCGCGCTCGCCAAAGTGTTCGTGATCGTAGTTGAACACCATCCCCAGTCCGAAGCCGCCGGGAATCTGAATCTGTTCGAGGGTATCCGGGAACTGGTTGAGCGCGCCGGGGCCAGCGAACAGGCTGTGGATGCCGTCGAGTTCCCCGGCCGCGAACGACTGGTGGAACGCTTCGTTGCCCGAGCGGTACCCCACCTGGTAGCCGTTCCAGTTGACGTTGTCGGCGGTCGGGCTCTCCTCTCTGAAGTCGAACGTCGCCTGTTGTTCGCCTAAATCGGCGAGGTCGACGAACCCGGACGGGGTCGGCTCCTCGACTTCGTGACCGAACAGGTCGTCCGTGACGTCTTCACCGTCCAGGTACGCCTCGTGAATCTCGCCCCAGTCGGCCGGCGGATGGTCGAGGTCGCGATCGAGGACGACGTGCTCGATGATGTCCTGGTTCGTCCCTTCGGGATACGTGATCTCGAGCGTGTAGTCGTCGACCACGTCGACCTCGTCGACGAAGTCGTACAACGCGTCGTCCATCGCTTCACCGAGCTCGAGTTGCATCAGGAAGTCGTCGGCGGTGATGTCGTCACCGTTACCCCACGTGAACTCGTCGCTGATGTGAAGCGTCATCGTGGTGTCGGTCACGTCCCAGTCCTCCACGGCGTATGGGTAGTACTCGCCCTGGTCGATGATGTAGTTCGTCCACTGCGCGAAGAGCGCAAACGAAATATGGGAGAACCCTCCCCACTGATGCGGATTGAACTGGAAGTCGCCGACCTGATGTTCGCCGTCGGCCGTCTGGAAGTACGCATCGGCGTGATCCGGGACTTCGTCGCCAGGATCGGTCGCACCGTTGCCACCGTTCCCGCCGTTCCCACCGTTGCCGGCATCGTCGGAACAACCTGCGAGCGCTGTTGCACCTGCTGCCCCCGTGACAGCGAGAATCTCTCGTCGAGACACTATCGTGTCATAATCTGCCATACAACTTCCTATGAACAGTCGGAGAACATAAATCCCACTGATGTCGCCTCATATTTATCAGGATGTTCCGAGTGATTCCTCGCTGAGAACAGATCCCGGTGTAATTAGCTGTTTTCGTCGAGCCAGTCCGCCGTGTCCGCCGCGAGATCCGCGACGTCGTCGTTTTCGTCCGCCGTTGCGACCTCCCGAAGCGGGTCGATCGCGGCCGTCGCCTCCGCATACCCCAGTGCGCGTATCGCCCGCGCCCGAACGAACGCGACGTCGTCGAGCAAGGCGAGCAGTGGATCGATCGCGTCCTCGACTGCATCGGGATCGTCTTCGCCAACGTGGCGAACCATCTCGACCCCCGCGCCTCGGACGGCCGCCTCGTCAGCCGAGAGCGTCTCGAGAACGCGATCGAGGCGCGACGCAATTTGGTCCGGGTCGACGCGGGCGACCTCGACGAGGACGTTCGCGGCGACCTCACGGGTTGCGTTCGAACGGGTCCGCGCCCGTTTCCACTCGCCCGAGCGACCTGCAAGCGTCGAGAGCGTCCGCTGTTTTTCCTCGGACGAGAGCTCCTCCGACGTCGCGACCGACCGCGGATCTTCCTCGAACGTCGGGCCATCGAGCAGGACCTCGAGGAGATGGTCGGTGTGGTCGACGAACGCGGTGGCGTGATCCGCGGTCAGCGGCGCGAGCGCGCCGGCGGCGCGGAATCGAAACAGCGGCGGTTCCTCCCCGAGAATCCCGACGAGCGCCGGAACGGCAGGAACGACTGCTTCGGGTCGATTTCTCGAGAGTGAGGTTAGTGCCAGCGCCGCCGTGGTTCGGACCGAGAGGACGTCGTCGTCGAGGAGTTCGACGACGCGGTCCGTGTACTCGAGAACGCGATCGGGCTCTTCTTTCGCGATTACGGAGATCGCCTGCAGTGCAGTCGTCCGCCCGCTCGCCCCCTCGGCCTCGAGCAGTTCCTCGGCGACCTCGAGGTCGATGGCGTCCGGATCGTTCTGTACTGCATCCAGAAGTTCCCTCATGTTCCCGCTCTGTTCGGTCATGGTTCGTCGTTTCCGCGTCGGATAAATAAGTATACTGTTCGCTCGAGTGTGCTGTGGCACAACGTGACCGCCGCCGGTCGACCGATGGACTCGTCAATTGCGAGAACGCCGATTCGTCCGGACTCCCGTGGGTCTTTCGTGAGGCAACCACAGACGGGGTGCAATTGTACCGATCAGTCGCTAGGGTCGTCCGTATCGAACTCGTTCGTCATAGTTCCACATCGCCAGACGCAGTAGCCGATCGGAACGATCGTCGAAGCGAGAATCGTCATCGTCACGATCGAAATCACGTAGGCGTCCGTCTGCTGATCACCCATCGCCATCGCCATCATCGTCAACACCAACAACACCGTTGCGAACAGCAAAAGGAGGTGAAGAAGCGATCGGTACTCACAGAGCACGTCCCAGAATCGCTCCTTTGGCGACATACTCATCGGATCGCCGACCCCCGTCGCGTCCTCGTCGTCTCGACCATATTCGTTCTGGGTGGCTATACTCGCATAAAGGTTTGTAGAGAAGGGGTGATCGAAGGCCAACCGAAAGCACTATTTCCGGGGTTGGGAAACGATATCGAAGACGAATGAGTGACTATACGGTAGCTATCATCGGTACGGGACCCGACCCGTCGAATCCAACGGTCGACGGCTTCGCGATGGGGTATCGCCACGCGGAGGCGTACCGAAATCACGATCAGTGTCGCGTCGTCGCGTGTGCGGACATCGTTCCAAAGAACGGCGAGGCGTTCGCCGACACCTTCGACGTCCCCGCGGAGAACGTCTTCGAGGAGTACGAACGAATGCTGGAGGCGGTCGAACCGGAGATCGTCAGCATCGCCGTCCCACCGGCGATCCACGAGGCGGTCGTCGTCGGCTGTGCGAAACACGACGCCGTCGAGGCGATCAACTGCGAGAAACCGATGGCCCACACCTGGGCGAGCGCCCAACGGATGGTCCAGACCTGCTGGCGCTACGATACCCAGCTCACGTTCAACCGACAGCGCCGATTCGCGAAACCGTTCACCGAGGCCAACCGACTGCTAGAAGCGGGCGAGATCGGCGACCTCACCCGGGTCGAGATCGGGTGGGGTGACTTCTACGACACGGGCGCGCACATGGTGGACCTCGCGGGGATGTTCGCCGGCGACCGGCCGGCGGAGTGGGTCATCGCCCAGCTCGATTACCGGGAGGAAGACGTCCGATTCGGTGCCCACCAGGAGAACCAGATGTGGGCACAGTGGGAGTACGAAAACGGCGTCCACGCCGTTTTGAGCACCGGTTCCCGAACCGGGCTGGTCGACGGTGCGCTCGTCCTCCGCGGAACCGAAGGCACCATTCGCATCGACGCCGACGACGGCCCGATGCTCGAACTCGAGCGAGGTGGCCAGCGAGAGGCGATCGACGTCGACGGCGAGAACATCCACAACGCGGGATCGGAACCAGCGGATCGGCTCGGATCGTTCTTCCACGATCGACTCGTCGAGCATCTGATCGACTCGCTCGATTCGGGCGAGGAGCCCGTCCTCAGCGGTCGCCTCGGCCTGAACACGGCAGAGATTCTGTTCGCCGGATACGAGTCGGTCCGGCGGCGCGGCCGGGTCGACCTCCCGCTCGAGATCGAGGATAATCCGTTCGAGGAGATGGTCGAGTCGGGTGCACTCTCGCCTAAACCTTCAGACGATTGATCGATTCCTCGTTCTGAGGCCCCTCGTCGTCCGATCGGTAATCGACGGTCGATTTTCGGCCGTTGGGTCGAAGGGTGATCCGATTTGCTGTACCGATATACCGACCCAAACGCGACCTGGGCGGCGGTTGGGCCGGAACTGACGGATAGCAGACCGTCTCGAGCGTCCCTGTTCGCGAGTCGATTTATCGGAAGGAGTCGAGCGTTTCGGCGCCGTGGGCGAGTGACTCCCGAGGCGCCTCGGGTTCGTCGTGTTCGTAGACGTACCACTCGACGTCGGCGCGTCGAACCGCCTCGAGTGCGGCCTCGACGTCGAGGTCGCCCTCGCCGAGTTCGACGCAGGCCATCGCCTCGGCGTCCGCGTCGGCGAAGTGGGCGTAGGCGATTCGGTCGGCGTACTCGTCGACGATCTCGACGGGGTCGACGCCGGCCGCACGCGCCCAGCCGAGGTCGATCTCGAAGCCGACGGCGGGCGCCCGAGCGAGCAGTTCGTCCATCGCGGTTCCCTCGCCGAGGTCGACGAACTCCTGGTCGTGGTTGTGGTAGTGGAGGTCGAAACCGTCCTCGGCGAGGTCGGCCCCGACGGCTTCGAGCCGCTTGGCCGCGTCCGCGACCGCCTCCTTGGACGCGAAGTGTTCGGGGTCGAGCCACGGAACGACGAGCGTCTCACAACCGAGCGTATCGTACAGTTCCGTCATCGCTTCGTACTCCCCTTCTAGGGCCTCGAGGCCAACGTGGGCCGCGGCCGACTCGAGATCGTTGCGCTCGAGTGCCGCGAGGACAGCGTCGATGTCGACGTCGTCGGACCTGACGCGGTGGGCGAACTCCACGCCGTCGAAGGCGGTCTCGCCGACGAGGTCGAGGACGTCGGGAAGCGAAGCGTCGATGTCTCGAAGCGAGTACAACTGGATCGCGGTCTGAACCATACCTCGAGAACGGACACCGCCCGTGATAAACCTGATGAGTGGCGTCGAATCTTCTGGAACGCACGTCCGGTCGACGTCGCCGACCGCCCGGCCGTCGGACGGAATGCTGTACCGTTCTCCCGGCGCGTCGCTCCGGCCGATCGAACCGACACTCGGTGTGGTCGCGGTCGCGCCGGAACCGACGGACAGTAGACCGTACGTTAGAGCTCTCGCCAACTTCGTTCGGGCGTCCAATCGAGGAACTCTTCGGCTTTCTCGACGCTGATCAGGGTCTCGTGACCTTCGAGTGGGGATTCGACCGCGGCTTCGGGGAAGTACTCCTCGGCCAGCCGTTCGGAGGGGACGTCGGTCGACGTATCGGCGGCGACCGCCCAGAAAGCCTCGTGGCCGTCGAACTCCGCCTCGGCGGCGAGTCGAGCGATCGACGCGGCGTCGTCGATGTGGAGATACGAGAAGACGACGTCGCGGGTGGTGTGGTGCCAGGCGGCTTCGAGCCCCTCGAGCGATCGGTCCGTCTCGGCGAACTCCTCGCGGAGTTCGTCGTCGGTCGCGACCCACGGGTACCGGAGCGACGAGATCGTCGGCGCGCCCGGGAGGCGACCGAAGCCGTCGGCTGTGGCCTCCATCGCGTGCTTGCTCGTCGCGTAGGGATCTCGCGGGGTCAACGGGTGATCCTCGTCGACCGGGAGGTACCGAACGTCGGTCGGCGCTTCCTGGTAGGCCGCGCCCATCGCGTTGATGCTCGAGGGCAGGACGACCGACTCGAGGCCGAGTTCGTGACTCGCCTCGAGAACGTGGTACGCCGACATGACGTTGCTCTCGTACGTCCGGAATCCGGGATGGTTCGTCGGCCCCGGAATCGTCCCCATGTGGACGATCGCGTCTGCATCGCTTCGGGCGATCGAGCCGTAGGTCTCGCCCGCGTCGAGGAGGTCCGTCGAGCGGAACTCGTCGGAGACGTCCTCCCGACGCTTTCCGCGCGCGATGTTTACCGTTTCGTAGCCGTGCTCGGCGAACTCGGCGAGGATAGCCTCGCCGATTTTGCCGTTTCCGCCGGTCACTGCGACGCGTTCGATCGACATGATCGTGGGTTCGGCGGTTCGAAAGGAATAGCTATCGATTCGACCGGCCCAACCGCCGCGAGTCCGAAGAAAAAGCATAAGAGACGACGAGATAATTCTCGAACGACCACGATGGATATCGCGCTCGTACTCCCCCCGGAACCCGACGATCGTTGGCAACTCGCAAAACAGGCCGGCGTCGACCACGCCGTCTTTCACTCCCTCGAAATCGGCGACGGAAGTCGCCCCTCGAGTTACGACGAACTCATGCCGTTGATCACCCGGTATCGCGACCACGGGATCGAACCCGCCGCCTTCGAAGGAAGCGTTCCAGTGACGGACAAGACCCGGCTCGCACTCGAGGGTCGCGACGAGGAGATCGAGGAGTTCTGTACCCTGCTTCGAAACCTCGGAAAACTCGGCGTCGAGGTCGTCTGTTACGACTGGATGGCCGGACTCCGGTGGGCTCGGACGTCGGCGACGACCCCCGCCCGAGGCGGATCGGTGACGACCTCCTACGACGACGACCTGATGCGCCGCGGCCCAGCGCCAGCCGCGGCCGAGACGACGACCGCCGAGGATCTTTGGGAGAACCTCGAGTACTTCCTCGAGCGCGTCGTCCCCGTCGCCGAGGAGGCGGGCGTGAAACTCGGATTGCATCCCGACGATCCACCGCGCGAAGAGGTACGTGGAATGCCCAGGATCATCAACAGCGTGGCGGCTTACGACCGCGTTCTCGAGATCGGCGACTCGCCACACAACGGTCTGACGTTCTGCCAGGGGAACTTCGCGGCGATGGGCGTCGACGTTCCGGAGACGATTCGCCACTTCGGCGACCGGATCAACTTCGTTCACTTTCGCGACGTCGACGGCGACGTCGACGCCTTCGTCGAAACGTGGCACGACGAGGGACCGACCGATATGCAGGCCGCCATCGACGCCTACCGCGAGGTCGGTTTCGACGGCCCGATCCGCCCAGACCACGTGCCGACGATGGAAGGTGAGGACAACTCGATTCCCGGCTATCACATCACCGGCAAGATCTTCGCCGTCGGCTACATGAAGGGCCTACTCGAGTGACGACCGATTCGACCGCCGTCGATGGTCGTCTCGATCCGACAGCCGCTCCACGTTCGGCCGTCCAGAATTATAAATTTAGCACATTATATAACTAGTTTGATAGGGGTTAATATCAGAGATATCTGGGCGAAAGACCAGATGGGAGAGGACAATGGATGTCAAATACAAATCATGTAGTCGGTCAAAAGACATATTTATTATATTTTCTCGAGTCCGTTCGGTTACGGATCGACTCACCCAAGCGGCGTGGGTTCGGAGCCGACGGTTCGATCCCACCTCAGACCGGTTGCCAGACGTACCACTGTTCCCGTCGGGGTCCCACTCGGGGTACGGTCCCAGGTGGTCGTTCCCGTCGCCTTCGACGGTCACCGTAAACTCGGGGCTGGAGTTGCGCCGCACTCGTTCATTACCACTCATGGAGCATGAAAGATATCCTCACAGACACATTTTCATCTCCATAGGAAATGGCTGATACGCAAACCATGCCCGACTCACGGTGGTCGAGACCGACGCCGACCGCTCGATCAGTACGTCGATTCGAGGCTCCGGACTGACAGCGCCTCCTCGAGTTCGGTCCCGGCGGCGTCTCCCTCGAACAAAACCCGAACGCACTCGCCGGGCGCCATGTGGAAGTAGTTGTTCGAGAAGTGTCCCGACAGCGCCGGCGTCTCGAGGGCGACGAACAGCGCCGTGTCGGTCGTTTTCAGGACGACGTCGGTGCCCTCGACGTTGGCGGTGATCTCGGGGACCGGTAGATCGAGGTGTTTGAACGACTCGAAGAAGGCGAAGTCGGGATGGACCTCGACGTCGCCGACCGGATGGAACTCGGTTCTGACGAACACGGACTCGGGGGCAACCTCGCCGAACGCGTCGTCCGAGATTGACGTCACGGCGCGACTCGCCTGCGCGTCGATCGAGACGGATTCTTCGCGAGAGAACACGCGTTCGCCGTCGAACGTGTAAGCGTCGATCGCGAGCGTCCCCGCCGTCGCTTCGAGGCGGTCGCTGGTGAGCCAGATCTCGAGGCCACGGTCGACGGCCCCGTTCTCGTCGTCGGTGTTCAGGTCGAGTTCCTTCGGTCCGTCGTCTGTGGAATCCGTCCCGGGTCGGACGGACGAGACGAGTACGGGTGCGTAGAACCGTTTCGCCATGTACTGGAGGGCTTTCCAGCCGCCTTCGTACTCGACCGACGACCAGGAGGCACACGGCCAGAGGTCGTTGAGTTGCCAGTACAGCGTCCCCATACAGTATGGTTTACACCGTCGCCAGTGTTCGATGGCGGTCTGCATCGCGAGTCCCTGTTGAAGTTGGCTGAGGTAGACGAGATCGTCGAACGCGAACGGGACGCGAAAGTGGTCTGCCATCCGCTGGAGGATGCGCTTGTTCCCCCCTGGGTTTCGCTGGTGGTGTTCCATAACTGGCGCGGTCGGGTTCAACTGATCGTCCGGGACGACCGTCGAGAGCAACTCGGCCGAGGCGAACGACTGGTAGCCGAACTCCGAGACGAACCGTGGTTCGACAGTCAGGTAATCGTCGAACGGTTCGCCGTCGTGCCAGACGTCCCAGTAGTGGAGGTCGCCCCGCGTTTCGTCGTAGGGGACGAGTTCGCCGTCTTCGCCGACTGCACCACCGCTCGAGGGAGATCCTGGCCAGAACGTCCGCGATGGGTCTTCCTCGGCGACGACCGGCGCGATCGTCTCCTCGTTGAGTCGCTCGTAGTCGGCGTAGAACTCGTCGACGTTCTCGTCGTCGGCAAACCAGCTGACCAGCGACATCTCGTTTTCGTTGTTGCCACACCAGAGCGCGATCGACGGGTGCGTCGATAGCCGCCGAACCTGGTAGCGCACCTCGGCTTCGACCGTCTCGAGGAACTCGTCGGTCGCCGGGTACAGCGCACACGAGAACATGAAGTCCTGCCAGACGAGCAATCCGAGCTCGTCACACAGCTCGTAGAACCGATCGAGTTCGTAGTAGCCGCCGCCCCAGACGCGGATCGTATTCATGTTCGCCTCGGCCGCACTCGAGAGCAAGGACTCGTACGTGGCGTCGTCGATCCGCCCGCGAATGTTCTCGACTGGAATCCAGTTGGCACCCTTGGCGTAGATCGCGACCCCGTTGACCTCGAAGAAGAACGTCTCGCCGCCGTCTCCGTCCGGCTCTCTGACGAGCGAGAGTTCGCGAAAGCCGATCCGCTCTTCGACCGTGTGTGCGTCGTCGCCGGTGGCCAGGGTCAGACGAAGCGTCGAAAGCGGCTGGTCACCGTAACCGTTTGGCCACCACAGCGCGGGCTCCGGAACGGTGAGTTCGATTTCGGCATCGTCCGTGCCGGCCTCGAGATCGACGGATCGACTGGCGGTCTCGCCGTCGATCGAGGCGATCAGGTCGTACGTCCCCGCCTCAAGAACGTCGGCAGTGGCTCGCACCGAGAGCGTCACGTCGCCGTCGTCGTGGTGTGTCTGGTCGACCGTCGTCTCGGTGATCCGCGGACTCGAGTGGCCGACGATCCTGACGTCGCGCCAGAGGCCGACACCCGGAAGACACGGCCCCCAGTCCCAGCCGAAGTGACACTGGGCCTTGCGGACGAAGTTTCGTCCCGGCTGATCCACCGGATACCGGATCAACGGGACGTCGTAGGGATGAGCTTCCATTCGCTCGGCGGCGTACTCGACCGGCGAGCGGAATCCAACCGAGACGTGGTTCGTTCCCGACTCGAGGTGGTTCCCGACGTCGAATTCGTATCGTCGGTGCATGTTGTCCGTCTCGCCGACGACCGTTCCGTTGATCGAAATCTCCGCGACCGTATCGACCCCGAGGAACTCGAGGGCGACCCGATCGTGTGAGAGGAGGTCGTCGTCGGCCTCGAACGATCGGCGGTATCGCCAGTCGGTCTTTCCGACCCACTGGACGTCGAGTTCGGTGTCGGCCTCGTAAGGATCGGCAATCACGCCGGCGGCGTGTAGATCGGAGTAGACGTCACCGGGAACTGCCCCTTCGAGCCATTCAGACGGTTGGTCCTCGTCCGTGCGACGAAACTCCCACGTGCCGTTCAGCGACTGGCGATACATCCGTTCGTTCGGTAGCGAATCTGTCCGTCCCATATGTTTCAGTTCACACGAACGAACGCCCGGTATCGGCCGAGCATTCGATCTCCCAACGTGTCTCGGCGAGAACTCCACGCCGATGCGTCACTCAGAACTGGGCTTCCGTGTGTTGTCGAATCGATTTTCACCCTGCCCATAAGTATGTTGTGACTTGACGTGTGGCGTAGCCGCATTCGAGCGAGTCGAACCGGCGTTTCGACCCACGAGACATCGAGCGGTCGGTCTTCGACGTGGGTTCGACGTCCGCTCCCTCATCTCCGTTTGATATCGTCAAACAGAACTCCCGTCGATCGTCGTCGGTTCCCCGTCCGTTCACTGTCCCGGAGGAACTGCTGTGACGAGCTACCACACGCTCTCGAGCGGACTGGGATTTCGCTGACGATCTTCGCAAGCGGATCGTACTCGACGAAGTCACGACAGTGTTCGGTACTCCTACCGAAACGGCCGTCTCGAGACGAGTCGTTTTGGAAGACTGATCGATCGGACACCACCAGGTCGTTTGACGATCGGAAACAACCGTTCAGTTCGGAACGTGTTCTTCCCAGTCGGAGTACGTCGTGTTGATCTCGACGACACCGACGAGATTTTGGAGTTCGTTCGGAATCGTCGTTCGAAACCGCTCTCCCTGCAGACGCTCTTTCGGGCCGGAGACGCTGATCGCACCGAGAAGCTCGTCCGAACGGTTCGTGATCGAGACGGCTACGCATCGCGTTCCGTCGTGGCGTTCCTCATCGTCAAATGCGACGTCTCGCGACCGAATCCGTTCGAGTTCCGCCACGAGTACGTCCCGCTCGGTGATCGTCTGGTCCGTATATCGGGTGAGTTCGATGTCCTCGAGGAGGTCGGCTACCTCGGATTCTGGAAGCGCGGCGAGGAAGGCCTTTCCCGCCGCGGTGCAGTGAAGCTCCTCGACCCGTCCGACGTGGGAATCCGATCGACTTGCCTCGTCACCCGCCGACTGGTAGAGGGTGATCCCGTATCCTCGCTGTTCGACGACCAGGCGGACGAGTTCACCCGTCTCCTGTGCGAGGCGGTCGACGTCCGCTTTGGCGAGTCGATAGATTCGATTTCCCGCACGCGCCTGGCCCCCGTAGGTGAGAAACCTGAGGCCGAGTCGGTACCGTCCGTCGGTCTTCTCGAGACAGTCGTAGAGTTCGAGCGTTTTGACGTAGTGGTGGACCGTACTCTTCGAGAGACCGACGTCGCCGGCGATTTCGGTTACGCCGGCTTCCCCCCGTCGACGGATCGACTCGAGAATCACCAGCATCTGTTCGATCGATTTGATCGTTTTCCCGCTGTCTGGCCGGTGGTCGTCCATACTGATCCGAAGGAACTACAGGATCATATAGGTAGGGAGTCGTCTGCGGACCGCCGATCACCAGCCGGCTTCCCGGTAGATCCGTTCGACCGCTCGCTGGACCGCCAACGCCTGGTGGACGTTGTTCTGTTCCGGTCGGTCGTCGGAGACGACCGCGTCCAGAAATGTGGTGAGTTCATCGCGGTACGGATCGTTTCGCCTGCAGACCACCTCAGAGTCGACGTAGTGGTCGATGGCACCGCCGCGGACCTCGTACAGCGTCAGGTCGTTTCGCTGATCGACGTGCGGGTCGACCTCGTCTAACGTGTTCGTGATGTCTAACACCGCGCCAGCCTCAGTGCCGCGGATCCGATAGGAGTGGAGCGATTCCGCATTCGTCGCCCACGCGACCTCGATATTGGCCGTACACCCGTTTTCGAACTCGAGAAACGCGTTCGCGGAATCTTCGACGTCGTACATCCGCGCGTCGCCGTCTTCACCCCACATCTCGAGGTAGGAGTAGTCTTCCCGCGGACCGAACTCGGAGAACGCCTGAGCGAGAACGTCCTCGATCTCCGGCCAGTCACAGAAGTAGAGCAACAGGTCGAGCGCGTGGCTCCCGACGTCCATTAACGCGCCGCCGCCGGCGATCTCCTTTGACGTATACCACGTCCCTCGTCCGGGAACGCCGCGCCGACGGAGGAACGTCGCCTGGACGTGGGAGATCTCGCCAAGATAGCCCTGTTCGATGTAATCTTTGAGCACGATGCACGGATTTCGAAATCGGTGATGGAACCCGACCATACACACTTGGTCCGTGCGCTCGGCGACGTCAGCGATCCGTTCTGCGCTCTCGATCGTGTGTGCGAGCGGTTTCTCGAGGAGGACGGCGTGTCCGGCCTCCAATGCCTTGGTCGCGACGGGTTCGTGGAACTTCGTCGGCGTGGAGATGATGACGGCGTCGATCGATTCCTCGAAGAGATCCGACGGGTGTTCGAACGTTTCCGCGCCGAACCGATCCGCGAACTCCGCGCGGATGGTCGGATCCGCGTCGGCACCGAGTACGTCGTGTCCTAGCTCCCTGAGTGCCTGTGTGTGATTGGTCCCGTGGGTTCCGAGACCGACGATCCCGATCGTCAGTTGGTGACGATTTGCATTCATGGCTAATCACATGTGGGAACCAGGATAAAAACGTACCCTTTCGACCGATCTGCGTCGGACGGCGACCCGTGAGTCGTGGCGCCGACGATCCATTTTACACTCGTATAAATGTAAAGGTAGAGAGGACGAATTTCGATTCGATGTCGTACTGGCTCCATAGAATTACGATAGTACCTCTGTAAAACATCTCTGACGATACTATTAGAACTTCGATAATATAATTTCAAAACAGTGTTTTTGTGGTACAGTCTAAACGTTTCCAGCATTCGCCCTAAATGCACTCTACCGCAGTAAATTACCTATTTTCACTCTCGTACATCGAACTATAGTTTGGGACCATACATGTCTTCTACAGGTTATTTTGGAGACTACATGATGCATTTGTGAAATCAATGAGTGACTCGAGTATGGTGTTTTCACAAAAATTGTCGGGATATAATTTCCCCACAGTGAAATTATATAATCTCCATTCATCCGGGTTACGGAGCGCTTCGACTACCAGAGTCGAGTGGTATCTGAACCACGGCGAATCACGCGACACCTGATCGCGGTGGCTGCGGCACTCTCACGGTCGTTTCTCTCCGTTCGTATCTCGCGGCCAGATCGTTCCTCTCGGTACGCTCGGGTCACCGAACGAAACCACGCCGAAAATCGATCGAAAACCGCTGAAAGAAGCCGGACGGACGGTGGGAGATAGACTGTGTGGTTAGTCGGTCAATCGGTGTGAGAGGCTGATGTTCTCGAGGGTGATCACCTTCGCCGCGAGGTCCTCGAACACCGCACCCCACCCGCCGATGGTATACGTTCCGTCGGGAGTCGTGATGGCCATCGCGGCCTTGCCGCCGAGACGCTCGTACGTCGGCAACTCGTTGCGGTAGCGCCCTGGATAGACCACCTCGGTGATCGTCCCGGAAATCGTTCGATCCTCCCCCGTCTCCGGAACGATCCCCTCGACGGTGATCTCGAAAGTCGCTCCCTCGAGAAAGAGCGGCCCGATGTCACGGATGAACCCCTGGATACTCACGTACGACGTCGGCGGGTCGTGACGCGGGAGAATCGGTTCCCAGATCGCCCACTGACAGATCTGGAAGAACCAGTGGAAGATAAACGAGAGGAGCGGGTCGTCGAACACGAGCCCGAACGGTTCGCTGGCCCGCGTATTCGGCGTATAACACGTCTTCGTGTGGTCGATGACGGCGACGAATGGCCCCGGAATGTAACACGCCCGAACCTCGGAGGCGTACGCCTCGAGATCTTCGTCGAACAGAACCTCGGGGTCGTCCGGACAGTAGACGACGATCTTGATGACGACTCCTCGCTCTTTCGCCTCCTTCAGGTTGGGCTTTAACCGCTCGAACTGTTCGATCTGACACGCGACTTCGATGCCGATCTCGGCCTCGTCGATCTGCTCTTTGGCGCGTCTTACGACCGTGTCCTCGCTTTTGAAGACGGTCATGTAGTGGTCGCTCATCTCCGGTCGTTGCCAGCGTTCTTCGATCTCGTCGGCGGCCTCGACTAGCAACGATCCGCGCTCGCGTAGATCCTCGAGGACGTGTTCTGGATCGACCGGTCTGGCGTGGAGCGTATCCTGCTCGAGCGTCTCGATGTACCCCTTATCCTCGAGGGCCCGAAGCACGTCGTAGATCTGTGAGGACGGGATCGAAGAGTTGTTCGCGACTTCCGTCACGGAGGCCATACCACGATCCAACAGGGTCAGATAGGCGTCGGTCTGATAGGAGGTCAACCCCCCTTCCTCGAGCGCCGTGCGAAGCCTGCTTCGATCCATGCGCTACCATCTGTGGTGGCAGTTAGATAATGGTTCGCTTCGCCGGCGGAGTCTTATGCGTCCTCGGGCAACTCGACGGTCTCGGAGTGGTCGCCGACGTCGATTCGGTACGGACCCGACTCGAGGACGGTGCCGACGTTCGGGACGTGGTACTCGAAGGCGGCCGTCGGTACCTCGATGGTCGCCCTAACGGTCTCGCCCGGCTCTACGGTCACGCGATCGAAGCCGACGAGCGAGCGGTTCGGTCGAACGCGGGATGCCTGGAGCTGGCGCGCGTAGATCTGGACGGTCTCCGTTCCGGACCGGTCGCCGACGTTCGAGACCTCGACGTCGACGGAGACCGCGTCTGCGTCGGCGTCGTACGAGACGTCGAGATCGCCGGTCTCGAACGTCGTGTAGCTCAGTCCGTGGCCGAACGGGTACAGCGGATCGTACGAGTCGGGGTGTTCGTGGTCCCCGATTGGGGTCGGGTGAACCAGGTGGTCGAACGCCTGCGGAAGCGCGTCGGTCGAACTCGGGATCGTGATCGGGAGCCGACCGCTGGGATCGTTCTCGCCGAACAGCGTCTCGGCGACCGCTACGCCGCCTTCCGTTCCCGGGAAGTACGCCATGAGGATCGCGGGAACGTGTTCGGCCATCCAGTCGACGACGAGCGGGCGGCCGGTGACGAGCACGCCGACGACCGGCGTCCCGGTTTCGTAAACCCGTTCGACGAGTTCGCGCTGTGCCGCCGAGAGGCGGAGTTCGGTTCGGGTCGGCCACTCGCCGGTTTCGACGCCGGCCTGGTCCGAGGGACCGAACTCGTGGAGGTACCACCCTTCGCCGAGTGCGAGGACCGCCACGTCGGCCGCGGCCGCTTTCTCGACTGCGTCCTCGATATCGACCGCCTCGTTGAGCGTCGTCCCCTGTGCGTGCGTGACGGCTCCAGTCGTCGTCGCCGAGATCGCCTCGAGGATCGTCTCGCCGGGGATGCCGTTGTCGTTGTCGACGCTCCAACCGCCGAGTTGGTGGACCATGTCGTCGGCGTTCGGTCCTCCGACGAAAACGTCCTCGTCACCGGACAGCGGGAGGAGATCGTCGTTTTTCAGAAGCGTCATACTGTCACGCGTCGACTGACGGGCGATCTCTCGGTGGTCGTCGGTCCCGAGCGTCTCCGTGACCGCCTCCTCGTCGACGAACGGCTCCTCGAACAGCCCGAGTTCGAACTTCAGACGGAGCACGCGACGGACGCTCGTATCGAGTGCGTTCTCCGTGAGGTCTCCGTCCTCGACCAACTCGATCACGCGATCGGCGTGCTCGACGTGGCCGACGGAGGCGATGTCGAGACCCGCCTGTCGGGCCTGTCTCACGGCGCCTTCGTGGTCGCGGGCCGTGGCGTGGTCCTCGAAGAGGTGGCGAATGCCGTCCCAGTCGGAGACGACGTGTCCATCGAACTCGAGTTCGTCCCGGAGCAACGACTGGAGGAGCGAGGTGGAGCCGTGGGACGGCTCCCCGTTGATCGAGTTGTACGACGGCATGATCGAGCGGACGTCCTCCGAGAGCGCCCGTTCGAAGGGGGCGACGAACGTGTTCCGGAGTTTGTACTCGGAGACGTCGACGGGTGCGGCGTCCTCGCCGCGCTCGGGCTCGCTGTACGCCGGAAAGTGTTTCGCCGTGGCGACGACGCCCTCGGGGTCGCCGACCCCTGATCCCTGATAGCCGCGAACTTTCGCCGCGACGAGTTCGCCGACGAGGTGTGGACTCTCGCCGAACGTTTCGAACGCTCGTCCCCACCGCGGATCGCGTGCCACGTCCGTCGTCGGACCGTAGTTCTGGTGGGCACCCGTCGCCCGAATTTCACGGGCCGTGATCGAGGCGGCCTTTTCGACGGTCTCGGGATCCCAGCTTGCCGCGGCACCGAGTCCGTTCGGAAAGACCGTCGCTCCGGTGATGTAGGCGTGACCGTGGACGGCGTCCACGTTGAACAACACTGGAATGCCAAGCCGCGTCTCCTCTATCGCGTGACGTTGGAGCTCGTTGACGATCGACGCGGCTTCGACCGGATCTCTCGTGAGCCCAGCACCCCAACCGAAGGGGGCCGCCGCCCCGATGTGTGCCTCGGCGATCGCGGTCTTCAGATCGTCGACGTCGTTTTCGTGTCGAAAATCACCACCCCACGTTCCAGTTACCTGGCCGGCCTTCTCGGCGAGCGTCATCCGCTCTATGAGGTCTTCGACGCGAGTCTCGAGGTCGATATCAGCATCTCTAAACGCGGGCGTATCCGATTCTGAACGCATTGTCGTCACTTTCGAGGCGCAATACTTATAATTTCGTACTCGACACGTTCGCTCGGAATGCGCTGGCTGACGGTGAACGCGCGCATGCGACTCTCGAATACAGGCGCCGCCGAATCCCGAACCAATGGTTACATTCGGGGTTTGAGATGTGATATTTACTCGATCTCAGTTAGGATATTGATCGGTTTAGAAATGTTTAAGTAGGTTAAACCACACAATCTTTTTCGTATGTCACGTAATGGTATGGCACCAGTGTCGCGACGACAGCTGCTGGGATCGATGGGAGCAGGAACAGTACTGATTGCCGGTTGTATCAGCACCGACGACAACGGCAACGGTGGAAACGGCGGTAACGGTGGAAACGGCGGCAACGGTGGAAACGGTGGAAACGGTGGGAACGGTGGCAACGGCGATATGGCCGACGAGATCAGCGTCTGGACCCACGGGACGCTTCCGCCAGCGTGGGAAGCGGCGGCCGACGAGTACACGGCCGAGAACGACGGCGTCTCGATCAACATCGAGGAACTGGGCTTCGACGAGAACATCTCCCAGTACAACACCGCCGTGGCGTCCGGCCAGGGCGCGCCCTCGATCGGTATCCAGGAGGGCCGTGACACGCCAGGGATGATCGCCCGCGGTGGCCTCGCGGACGTCTCCGGAATGATGAGCGACGGCGCGGAGGACGTCTTCGTCGACTGGAAGTGGGCTCCGATCGAAGGCTTCGACGGCGACGGTATCTACGGTCTCCCGATGGACACCGCGCCGGTCGTCACCTTCTACAACCGGAGCATGTACGACCAGGCCGGCTTCGCACCCGAGGACATCGAGACCTACTACGACCTCATCGACCTGGGCGAGGAACTCGGCGACGACCAGTTCGTCCTCTCGTGGGCACCGGAGATGCTCGGCATCCGCTGGGAGATTTTCTACCGCCAGAAGGGAGAGCAGATCTACACCGAGGACGGCGCCCTCAACATCGACACTGACGCGACGGCCGAGATCGCGGAGGTCATGCTCGATCTGTACGAGGCCGACGTGATGGACAGAACCGACGAGTTCACCGAAAGCTGGTTCGCGGCGCTCAACGACGATCGGTACGCGACCGTCACCTCCGGCGCCTGGATGGCCGGCGCGCTGGAAGACTCCCTCGAGGGCCAGGACGGCAACTGGGGGATGCACCGCTGTCCCGCACTCCACGACGGCGACGCTCGCGCGTCGAACCACGGCGGTTCGAGCGTCGTCTTCGCGAGTCAGCTCGACGACGCAGAAATTGCCCGCGCGTACGACTTCGCGGAGTTCTTCCTCACCGACACCGAGCGGTGTATGATGCTCGGCACCGAAGCCGGCGTCTTCCCCGCGAACGAGGAAACCTACGGCGACTCCTTCTGGGAGGAGCCCCAGGAGTACTTCGACGGCCAGAGCTACGAACTGATCCTCGAGGTCGCCGAAGAAGTTCCGGAGCTTCGGTACCACGAAGAACACGCCGAGGTCTTAGACGAGATGGAGACGCAACTCGAAGAGGTCCTCCAGGGTAACGTCGCGCCCGACGAGATCGGTGCAGAGGCCCAGGAGGCCGTCGCCGATCGTACCGGCCTCGATACCGCCTGAACAGGTATTCAATGTCAATACGAGAACACAGTAGTATACAGGCGGTTCGAACGGAGGGGCGAATCGCTCGAAATCGCATCCGAGATTCACTTCCCTCCTTCCCGGGAGTGCCGTATCTGTACATCCTCCCATTCTTCATATTTTTTGGAGTGTTTTTAGCGTTCCCTGTCATCTACACGCTCTACCTTTCGTTCTTCGAGTATCACGGGGTCGGAGAGGGATTCCTGTTCGCGATCGACCTGGGAGTGTTCGCGATCGAAGTTCCGCGCATCTCCCACGTCGAGTTCGTCGGCCTCGAGAACTACACTCGAATGGCCGGTGACGGGCTGTTCTGGCTGTCGATGTGGAACACCGTCATCATCACCGTGTTCCAGATGCCACTGATGGTCCTGGTTTCGCTTGGCGTCGCGCTCGCGCTTAACGCGTCGTTCATCAAGCTCTCTGGACTACAGCGCACGCTGATCGCGCTTCCCGTCTCCGCGAACTTCGTCGCGTACTCGACGATCTTCTTGATGATCTTCTCCGAGCAGTTCGGACTCGCGAACTACGTCATCCAACTCGTCGGGTTCGAACCGATCGCGTGGCAGTCCGATCGCTGGTGGGCACGCGTCATGCTGGCGATCACACTCGACTGGCGCTGGATGGGGTACAACATGCTGATCCTCTTCGCAGGCTTACAGAACATCCCCGGTCGGCTCTACGAGGCGGCCGAGATCGACGGCGCGAGCGCCTGGCAGAAGTTCCGGTACGTGACCGTGCCACAGCTCAAACCGATGTTGCTGTTCGTGATCGTCCTCTCGACGGTCGGCTCGATGCAGCTGTTCTCCGAGCCGTTCATCATCACCGAGGGCGGTCCGAGCAACTCGACGATCACGATCCTCTACTACATCTACGATCAGGCGTTCGTCTACTTCAACCTCGGTTACGCCAGCGCGCTCACGTACGTACTCGTCGGCGTCGTCACGGCGCTGTCGATCATCGAGATGAAGATCGGAGGTGAAGACTAATGTCGGTTGCATCCAAAAAGCCGGATCTTCCGGTCCAGTTCGGCGTGTACATCTCGCTTCTGATCGTCATCGTGTTGACGCTCGTCCCGTTCTACTGGATGATCGTCGGCGCGACGTTGCCACAGGATCAGTTCTTCACGTACCCGCCGCGGTTCCTCCCAGGAACTCACTTCTTCGAGAACCTCGCGGATCTCCGCGATCGGTTCCCGTATCTGCTGTCGATCTGGAACAGCATCTTCGTCGCGACGGTCTACACCGTCCTGTCGCTGTTCCTCTGCTCGCTCGCGGGCTTTGCGTTCGCGAAGTACGAGTTCGCCTACAAGGAGTACCTGTTCTACTTCATCCTGGCGACGGTCGTGTTGCCGGTCCAGATCATGATTATTCCGCTGTTCCTCCTGATGGCGAACTTCGGCCTGCTCGATACGCACATTGCGCTCATCCTTCCGTTCGCGGCGAACCCGGTCGGCATCTTCCTCATGCGCCAGAGCATGAAGTCGATTCCCGACTCGTGGCTCGACTCCGCGCGGATCGACGGCGCCTCGGAGTTCCAACTCTACTATCGAATCGCGTTGCCGTCGGTGAAACCGGCGCTGGCCGCACTCTCGGTCATCCTCTTTCTGTTCCAGTGGAACGCGTTCCTCTATCCGCTGGTGATCCTCACCAGCGAAGAACTGTTCACTATTCCGCTGGCGATCGAGCGCCTCGTCGGGCAACACCGGCTCTACTTCGACCAGATCATGGTCGCCACGGCGCTCGCGATCATCCCCATCACGATACTGTTCTTGCTCCTACAGAAGTACTTCGTGCGGGGATTCGCCGGGACCGCGTATCAGCCGTAGCCACACCCGTCACTCCACCCTTTTTTGAGACGCCGAATCCGACTCGTCCAGCGTCGCGATCGGTTCGCTGATGGTGCTGATCACGGCATCCATTCGCCCGGTCTCCGGTATCTTCATTAGCCAGGAGACTGGATGTGTGTATAGATGACGTCGATCGAACTTGACAGTGTGAACAAGATTTACGATTCGGAGGGGGGCGAGATCTGTGCCGTCAACGACATGGACCTCGAGATCCAGGAGGGTGAGTTTCTCGTGTTCGTCGGACCGAGTGGCTGTGGGAAGACGACGACGTTGCGAATGATCGCCGGCCTCGAGGATGTCTCCACCGGTACGATCGAGTTTGGAGACGAGGACGTCACGGATCTGCGCGCCCGCGACCGGGACATCGCGATGGTGTTTCAGGACTACGCGCTGTATCCCCACATGAGTGTTCGGGACAACATCGGCTTCGGACTGCGTCTCTCGACCGATATTCCCGAAAGCGAGATCGCATCGATGGTCGAAGAGTCCGCGGAAATGCTCGGCATCGAGGATCTCCTCCAGAAGAAACCGAGTGACCTCTCCGGCGGGCAACAACAGCGGGTGGCACTCGGTCGTGCGATCATCCGGGAGCCATCGGTGTTCTTACTCGACGAACCGCTCTCGAATCTCGACGCCAAACTCCGAGACAGCATGCGAAAGGAGATCATGGAGCTCCAGCAACAACTCGGGATCACCTCTGTCTACGTCACCCACGACCAGACCGAGGCGATGGCGATGAGTGACCGGGTCGCCGTCCTGAACGACGGCGAACTCCAGCAGTGTGGTCCGCCGGAGGACGTCTACCGCAATCCGACCAATCAGTTCGTCGCCGGATTCCTCGGTAGTCCGAGCATGAACTTCCTCGAGGCGACGGTCTCGAGCGACGGCGACACAGTGACGTTCAACGGCGACGCGGATTTCGTCTATCACTCCGAGGCGTCGTCGATCGCGGAGGCACTCGGCGATCGGAGCCGGTGTACCGTCGGAATTCGACCGGAAGATCTGGTGGTCGGTGCCGACAGCGGGTTCAACGTGACGGTGACCGTGGTCGAGGCGATGGGTGACGAAAACGTCGTCTACGCCCAGGTCGGCGACGCAGAGATCAGGGCTCGAGTCGACAGCCAGCACCGACTCTCGGCCGGAGACGACGTCCTGCTCGGTTTCGACGACGACAACGTGTATCTCTTCGATGCTGAGACGGGTGATTCGCTTCGGACGAAAGATCTGGATTCGGCCGAGGAAACAGAAAAACGAATCACGAGCCCTGAACGGTGAGTGGTTTCGGGCGGCGCGGACAGTGTCGGAAAGCCGTCGTTAGCTGTCGGTTGTCCACGTAATCGCGTTGCGCAGAAGCTGTCGAAAGCCGGAACTGCGAAGCGCTTCGTCCGTGTGCCCGAGCGAGATATAACAGACGCGTCCGTCTCCATCGGTGCGGACCCAGGCGATGGGATAGTCCTTCAACTCTGCGTGTTCCATACGCGCGAGCACGTCGGCGGTCGCGTCGACGTCGACCTGGTACGGCTCGTCGTAGACGCGAAACGAGTCGACCCCGTCCGTGACGGGATGATCGGAGACGACGTCGACGCGAAACTCGCTCTGGGCCGGATGGTCGAGAAACTCCCCGCCGAGTAACGAGCGGTGGCGCGGATCGGGTTCCGCTCGCGTGTCCACGACGTCGTCCGGATCCGAGGGGACCGTACTCGTGAGATCGGCCGCACAGTGGACGCCGACGTATCCGCCGCCGTTTCGAACGAACGACACCAGTCCGTCGATCTGCTCGGCAGTCAACTCGCTGTCGGTCATATAATCTATCAGGACGTCGTAGTCGGTAAGCGACTCGAGTGCGTCCCGATCCGTCGTGATCTCTACGTCTGCGACGTCGCCGACCGCATCGACCAGTTCGTCTCCCTTCTCGTCGATGGTGTGAAATGGAAACGTGGATTCCCCGATCAACAGCGCGTTCGTGGCCATATCGGTACGAATTCGTAATATACACTAAATCTTTGGATCACGATCTCCTCCGTGGTGAAGAGTTCGAACGTAACCCGTTCGCCCCTCAGAAATATTGTCTGCATAATATACATAGATTCATTTTTTCATTTAAATTCTATTTATTGCGCCGGACTGGGGGCGACAGGCCATAATTGTAAAACATCGCATTCAATTTCTTGCATATAAAAATTTTCACAAAGTGATCTAGATAGTGTGAAGATCATCCACAATTTCTGGTGGTCTCCGATCCTCGACCCGATCATACATTTGCCAGACTAGTCAGAATAGTTGTTTTTGTGGCGTTATATTCGAACTATTACTTATACGATGGTCGATAGTACGTGCACAGCTACTGTTATGTGGAACGAGTTCGAGGAGGATGATATGACACCAGACGTACTCGAGTACGATCTTCTCGATCGAGCATCGGACGACCGGGTTCGGGTGCTCGACGCCGACGGAAACGTCGTCGCACCGGAACTCGAGCCCGATATCGAGCCGGAGATGTTGCGCTCGATGTACCGGGATATGCGTTTTGCACGCCGGTTCGACGAGCGGGTCATCAGCCTCCAACGCCAGGGTCGGATGGGGACGTACGCTTCGCTCGCCGGTCAGGAAGGCTCTCAGATCGGCTCGACGTACGCGCTCGCCGACGCGGATACGATCTCCTACCAGTACCGAGAACACGGCGCCGTCGTCGCCCGCGAACTCCCGTGGGAGTACCTGCTGTACTGGATGGGCCACGAGGACGGAAACGCCGCACTCGCCGACGTGAACGTCTTCCCGCTCAACATCTCGATCGGGAGCCATCTCCCCCACGCCGTTGGTTGGTCGTGGGCCGAAAAGCTCGACGATCAGGCATCCGCCACCGTCGTCCACTTCGGCGACGGCGCGACGTCGGAGGGGGATTTCCACGAGGCGATGAATTTCGCCGGCGTCATCGATACGCCGACGATCTTCTTTTGTAACAACAATCAGTGGGCGATTTCCATCCCGCAGGAACGCCAGACCGCGAGCGCGACGTTCGCCCAGAAGGCCGACGCGTACGGATTTGACGGCGTTCAGGTCGACGGAATGGACCCGCTCGCGACGTACGTCGTTACGGAGGCGGCCCGGACGAAAGCGGTCGATCCGGACACCGATCGGCTCCGACCGACGCTGATCGAGGCGGTTCAGTACCGGTTTGGCGCACATACGACCGCGGACGATCCGTCGGTCTACCGCAACGAAGCCGAAGTCGAGGTGTGGCGCGAACGTGACCCGATCACCAGGTTCGAGTCGTATTTGCGGGGTCGATGGATCCTCGACGACGAACTGATCGAGGAGATCGAAGCCGAGATCGAAGCGACGCTGACGACGATGATCGATCGAGCCGAGGCCGTCGAAGCCGATCCACGAGAGATGTTCGAGTACACCTACGAGCAACCGACCCCGAGACTCGAGGAGCAACGAGCATACCTCGAGGAGCTTCGTTCGACACACGGCGACGACGAACTACTCGAGTACGAGTGATTCTACCGGATAAAACATTGTGAAGACACTCTCCGACAGTGTAACGCGGCGGGCATAAAGCAAACACCAGGACAGGCGAACGACTACCAGCGTCGCGTTCCGACCATCGTTGCATAATGCAACTCGAGCAGCCGGCCAGGGAGGCGGACTGGAACGGCACGGTCCCGAACGCGTTCGACCTTCGAATTCTCGGTTTCGTCGGTGTCACCGCCGCGCTCGCGGCGTCGTTGAACGTCCCCTACGGTGGCGTCACGTTTGCCGTCGCCGCGTTCGCCATACTCGCGGCGGCCGGCGTCGTCGTCCACGTTCTCGGCGAACGAAAACTCCGCCGGATCACCGATGGGCTCGTCGAACGGTGGGCCAGCTCGGGTGCAGAGATCGAGGACGTAACGCGGTCTTCCGAGGGGATGCGAACCGAGTGGACGGTCCGAACACCGAACGGAACCGTCACGGTCGGCGGGGTCGCTCTCGTTCCGATCGCTCGCCTCTCAGTCGAGTGGCAGGGGGTCGGCGATTCCATGGACGCAAGCGAAGCCGAGGAGGACCTCGACCACCTCGCCGCGAGTCTGTACGAGGAGATATTCGAGATCCAGGCGGCGGCGTGATCTTCGTCACCGAACGACCGGCGCCTCGACCGATCCGATTACGTCCACCGTCGCCCGGACGTGGTCGCCGGGTTCGATCGGCTCGGCACCCGGCGTCCCCGTACTGAACACGTCTCCGGGCTCGAGCGTGGCGACGTCGGAGTGAAACGCGACGAGTTCTCGCGGCGGGAACAGCATGTTCTCGATTCGGTTTTCCGCCACGACCCGTTCGTTGACGATCGTCTTAACCGACAGCTCCTCGAGCGAGAGCGGTGTTTCGGGGACGGCGATCGCAGACCCGACGACGAGAAACGAATCGAAGCTCTTCGCGCGCGTCAGAAAGCGCGGATTTCGCTGGAGGACGTCCTCGGCGGTCATATCGAGGACGGGAAGGTAGCCGGCGACCACGTCGTCGACCGCCTCCTCTTCGAGGGTTCGACACGTTCGACCGATCACGACGGCGAGTTCGGCCTCCGCGGTGACGCGGTCGGTTCGTTCCGCCGGCGGGAGACGAATCGGGCCGCCCGGGCCGGTGACGGCGCTCGTCGGCTTGAAGAAACTCGCCGGCGCTTCCGGCCGTTGCTCGTCGAGATCCCCGGCGTGTTCGGCGTAGTTGAGGCCGATTCCCCAGAGTTTGCCGAACTCGGCCAGCGGCGGCCCGAACTGGATGGACTCACGGTCGATCGATTCCGCCGGGGCGTCGACGACGTCGGGGAGTTGACCGGCGGCCGCCCGCGGAAGCGCCGCCGTGACCGTCGTGAGATCCGGATCTGCGGCCGAAAGCGGGACGAACCCCTCCTCACCACCGAGCATCGGACGCCCCTCGAGGGTGCGCGCGAGGTACTTCATCGTTCCCTGTCGGGTGAGACGAACGCCGTCATAGGTTCGCCCCCGTCGTGCCGCCGTCGATCACGAGACTCTGGCCGTTGATGAATCCCGACTGGGGCGACGAGAGGAAGGCAACGGTGTTGCCGAGTTCCATCGGATCTCCGACCCGCTCGAGTGGGTTGTCGGCCCAGTTTTCGACTCCCTCCTCGTAGGAGTCGTACTCGCCGCGGTCGACGGCCTGCTCGACGAGTTCCTCGATCCGTGCGGTCTCGTGGGGCCCGGGGAGGACGGCGTTCGCCCGAACGTCCGGTGCAAACTCCTGGGAGAGCGTCTTCTCGAGGCCGATGACGCTCATGCGAACCGAGTTCGAGAGTACGAGACTGTCGATCGCCTCCTTGACGCTTCGGGACGTGATGGTGACGATCGTGCCGCCCTCGCCCTCCCGCAAGTGGGGCTCGGCTTCGCGTGCGAGACGAACGACGCTCATCACGAGCAGATCGTAGGCCGCATACCAGTCCTCGTCGTCGGTCTCGAGGAACGGCCCGGACGGCGGTCCGCCGGCGCTCGTCACGAGGTGATCGAGCCCGCCGAACTCGTCGACGGTCGTCTCGACCAGCGCCGCGACGTCGTCTTCGTCGGTGAGATCGCCCTGCTGTGCGATCACTTCGCCGGTCGCAACCTCCGCGATCTCGTCTTTCGCCGCCGCGAGCCGATTCTCGTCTCGGCCGTTGATCACGACATCTACGCCCTCGCGTGCGAGCGCCGTCGCCGACGCCTTTCCGAGTCCGCTCGAGGATGCCGTTACAAGCGCCGCGTTGCCGTCGATCTGAAGGTCCATCTCGTCTTCGATCTCTCCAGCGCAACCGAAAAAGTTGCCGTTGCGGTAAGTCAGTGATTACGTGTTCCTACTCCTACAATTGTTTCGTCGGCATTCGAGAGCGACCTCCCGTCAAATGCGGAGAACGCTTACGGCGGCGCGGTGGCGAGTGGTACCTCCCCCTCGACGACTTCTCGATTCAGGCCGGGGGAGGCGATCAGGAGGTCGTGTGCGGTTTCTCCGTCCGGTCCCAGTATCGCGAAAGTGAAGACGCCGAATCCAAACGACATCTGATAGTTCCCGTACGTCGAGTTCGCAGTTTCGACCGCCTCGAATGGCTCGTCGTGCTGGAGGATATGAAAGGAGTACTCGTCGTCGCCGTCCCGGTATCGGCCCTCGGTTCCCTCGTTCGCTTCGAGGTATGCGACCGACGTGTCGTTCGTTTCCTCGAGTGGCCACTCCTCGGTATCCGGCAAGAGATCGATGGACTCGGTCTCCGGATCCGGCGGTTCGAGGTCGTAGTTGTTCGCCGACTGGTCGGTAGTTTCTGCGCTCTCGGCCGTTTCGGCGTCGGTCGGCTCGTCGTCGGCTTCGTCTGCGGTCGCCCCATCCGTACCGAGTCCATCGTCGCCGGTTTCGTCGCCGGAGTCGTCGTCGCCGAGACAACCGGCTACCGCACCGACGGCGGGGAGTACGAGGGCCGTCTCCAGAAGGAGTGAACGTCTATCCATGACACGTATCTAACCAGTACTCCTATATACATTTGGGGTGTCGGATCGACCCACGAGCGCACTATCTTTCTGCAAGGAGAGAATCCCGCCGTTCGCGGCGAGAAGGGAGTCACACGGGGCTAATTTCCTCCTGGTACGATCCGTGATAGCTCTCGAGTACCTGCATGATCTCTCCCATCGTCGCGTACGCCTTGACTGCGTCGACGATCGGCGCCATGACGTTCTCCCCCGCCTCGACGGCTTCCGATAGGGCCTCGAGACGGTCCTCGACGGCGCCGTCGTCGCGTTCGGCTTTGACACGTTCTAAGCGATCGAGCTGGCGGTCGCGAGTCGTCTCGTCGACCCGGTGGATCTCGGGGGCGGTATCCTCCTCGATCGTGTACTCGTTGACGCCGACGACGACTTCCTCGCCGCGTTCGACCCGCCGCTGGTACTCGTAACTCGCGTCCTGAATTTCGCGCTGGAAGTACCCCCGTTCGATCCCCGAGAGAACGCCGTCGCGGATCGAGCCGTCACCCATCTCCGCGATCTCGTCGACGTACGTCATAATTTCGTCTTCCATCTCGTTCGTCAACGTTTCGACCGCGAAACTGCCGCCCATCGGGTCGACGACGTCGGCCGCGCCGGACTCCTCTGCGATGATCTGCTGGGTGCGAAGCGCGACCCGGACCGCCTTCTCGGTCGGGAGCGCCAGCGCCTCGTCGAAACTGTTCGTATGAAGCGACTGCGTACCGCCGAAGACGCCGGCAAGCGCCTGAATGGTAGTTCGAACGACGTTGGAAAGCGGTTGCTGGGCGGTCAGCGACTGGCCGGCGGTCTGGGTGTGAAACTTCATCCGCTTCGATTCCGGCCTCGAGGCGCCGTATCGATCGGCCATCACGCGGGCGTACACTCGTCGAGAGGCGCGAAACTTCGCGATCTCCTCGAAGATGGAGTTGTGGGAGTTGAAGAAAAACGAGAGCAACGGCGCAAAGTCGTCGACGTCCAGCCCGCGCTCGAGACAGTCTTCGACGTACGCGAAGCCGTCGGCGAGCGTGAACGCGGCCTCCTGGGCGGCGGTCGACCCCGCCTCCCGGATGTGATACCCCGAGATCGAGATCGGGTGGAACTTCGGCGTCTCCGTGACGGCGAACTCGATCGTGTCGGTGACGACCTCGAGTGAGGGCCCTGGTGGGATCACCCACTCCTTCTGGGCGATGAACTCCTTTAGCATGTCGTTCTGGAGGGTTCCCCGGATTTCCTCGCGGGGAACGCCTTGCTGGTCGGCGAGTGCGACGTACATCGCGTAGACGACCGGCGCGGAGGGGTTGATCGTAAACGACGTCGACACCTCGCCGAGGTCGATGCCGTCGAAGAGGATCTCCATGTCGCGTAAGGTGTCGACCGCGACGCCCTCCGTGCCGACCTCGCCTTCGCTCATCCGGTGGTCCGAGTCGAGTCCCATCAGCGACGGCATGTCGAACGCCGTCGAGAGCCCCGTCTGGCCCTGCTCGATGAGGTAGTGAAACCGTTCGTTCG
Organism: Natrarchaeobius versutus; assembly: GCF_041205745.1. Lineage (NCBI taxonomy): Archaea > Methanobacteriati > Methanobacteriota > Halobacteria > Halobacteriales > Natrialbaceae > Natrarchaeobius > Natrarchaeobius versutus. Next base: position 28,438 of record NZ_JBGFCC010000007.1, read on the forward strand.
TCTCCTCTGCGGTGCCGAAGCCGGCGAACTGGCGCATCGTCCACGTCCGGCCGCGGTACATCGTCGGGTAGGGACCGCGCGTATAGGGTGGTTCTCCGGGAAATCCCAGATCCGCTTCGTACTCGAGGTCGGCGACGTCTTCGGGCGTGTAGAGACGATCGACCTCGTGATTCGAAACGGTCGCGAACCGCTCCTGGCGCTCGCCGTGGCGTTCGAGAAACGGCTCGAGGGTGTCTTCCTCCCAGCGCTCGCGCCGGTCGCGGATCCCCTCGAGGTCGTCCTGGTCGAACATACCGTATCAGTGGACGGGACGAGCCTAAAGTGTTGGTACCACATCGCACGCCGTGACAGTACACGAGTGTACACGTCCGGAGTACACCGTCCAGCGCGGGCGATCACTCCCGCAAGCGTGCGGACGGTCGCTCCCGCAAACGAGTGAGGATTCCTCCCGCAAGCGTGCGGACGGTCACTTTCGCAAGTGACGCGCGATGATCTCCTTTTGAATCTCGCTGGTGCCTTCATAGATCGTCGTGATCTTGGCGTCGCGGTAGTAGCGTTCGACGTCGAAGTCGGTCGTGTAGCCGTAGCCGCCGTGGATCTGGACCGCCTCGTTGGCCACCTCGACGGCAGTCTCACTCGCGAAGTACTTCGCCATGCTCGCGGCCATCGGATCGACGCCGTCCTCGTTTCGCCTGGCGGCGTCGCGGGTGAGTAATCTGGCGGCTCGGACGTTCGTCCCCATCTCCGCGAGTTTGTGCCCGATCGTCTGGTGGTCGGCGATCGGGCGTCCGAACTGCTCGCGCTCTTCCGCGTAGTCGAGGGCGTCCTCGAGGGCCGCCCGTGCGACGCCGACCGCCTGGCTCGCGATGGCAATCCGGCCGCCGGTCAGCGTCGAGAACGCCGCGCGCAATCCCTCGCCGACCTCGGTTAGCCGGTTCTCCTCGGGAATTCGGACGTCCTCGAAGATCAGCGACGTCGTATCGCTCGCCCGCAGACCGAGTTTGTCCTCTTTCTTCCCGACGGAGAGACCGTCGACGTCCTTCGGGACGAGAAACTGCGTGATCGCGTCGGAGTCGTCGCCGTCGACTTTCGCAAAGAGGATCACCACGCCCGAGCGCTCGCCGTTCGTGATCCACTGTTTCTGACCGTCGACGACGTACTCGTCGCCCTCGAGGCGGGCCTCGGTGGTCATCTCCGCAGGATTCGAACCCGCTTCGGCCTCTGAGAGTGCGAACGCACCGACCGGGCGTCCTTCGGCCATCTTCGGCAGCCACGTCTCCCTGTGACTCTCCGAGCCGAACTCCCGGATACACGACGCGGCGAGGCAGTGAACCGACAGCGCCGTCGCGAGCGAGAGGTGGCCCGCGGCGAGTTCCTCGTTGACGATACTCTCGGTCACACCGTCGGCGTCGAACCCGCCGTACGCCTCGGGGATGGTGAGCCCGGTGACGCCGATATCGGCGAGGCCATCCCAGACGTCCTCGGGGAACGTCTGGGTCGCGTCGGCCTCCGCGACGGCAGGTTCGACTTCGCGCTCGACGAACTCCGCGACGGTTTCTCGAACGAGCTCACGCTCACCTGAACGGTCCATGCCGGTGGTACTCCGAGCGGGGTCCTAAAGCTGGTGACGAGTGTCATCGCTGGCCCAAAATGTGCGGTTCGAGAGGATCGACTACTGTGTCGGGTAGCGCCACTGCTTACAGGTGCGTTTCGCGAAGCCACGGAAGGAATCCCGAGAGAAATCGATCCGTCGCGGGCATGAAGTACGATCCGAAGTGATAGGTCGGATCGAGCGCCGCAACGATCGCGGTTCCATCCCAGTTCCGATCATCGACGTAGAGGACCGCACCACCGGTGTCGTCTCGGATTAGCACTCTCGCCTCGCGAGGCGGATCGAACGATCCGTGGAAGTGCCACTCACAATCCGCCGGCGGAACGTAATCGAAGAACTCGTCGGTCGGACGGGGAAACCGGAGGCCGCTGTCGCCGTCCGGCTCGAGCCACCACCAGAAGTTCGTCGGGCGGTACGTCCACTCGAGGTCGGGCAGCCACGGCTCCGGTTGCTGGCCGAAGGTGGCGATCGTTCCGCCATCGTCGAGAAACGATCGAAGCTGCGGGGCGCGTGCGGTGAGTTCACCGATGTGGAGTCGAGAGGGGACGAACAGCCCGTCGAACGCCGACAGGTCGGTCTCGGCTAGCTTTCGGAGAGGGAGTACCTCGTCGAAGAATCGCGCGTACTCCGACTCGACGAACGTTCGACGTTGTGGCGCGGAACCGCTGTAAAGGGTCGCAAGCGTCCTCACGCGCGATCACCACCCGTTCCAGTCGACTCCGACTCGAGTGTCGAAACGGATCGCATCCACGAGAGAAGCTGCCCGGGGATGCGACTCGCGGTCGACGACCGGCGTCCGAGCGTGACGAGATCGTTCCCGCTGTGGACGAAGACGGTTCCGGCGGTGGTCGCCTCGTCGACGTAGACGATCGGCTCCCCATCGCGGAGTCGAAGCACGACCGTCGCGCCCTCCGGTGGCGGATTGTGACCGCGAGCGAAGAAGCCGGAAACGCCGCGATGGGCTGTGAGGTCGCCCATCTCGACGCCGTCGAACACCGGGTGCGAAACCGCTTCGACGACGGTGTACTGGTCGTGGGAGTCGATCGACTTCGGCACGAACCGGCCGGCGCCGGGAAGCCACTCCGTCGAGAGATGGCCGCTGAACGCGACGACTCCCCCTTTGTCGAGGTAGGATCGAATCTGACGGCGGTGTCGAAAGAGGTGCTCTTGGTCGATCTGGCTCGAGACGACGAGCCCCGAATACGAGCGAAGGTCGACGTCTGGCACGTCGTAGACGTCGATCCGCTCGAGGGACGTCCGGAAGAACGGTCGGTCGACGAACCGTCTGGTGAAGGCGTCGTCGGGGTCGAGAAAGCCGATCGGTGCGACAGCTCGAGTTGCTTCGTTTGAATTCATGATCGGTGTGGTGTACTCTGTGTCGAAGATTGCGGTGGGTCGGATCGGTCGTCCGTCACAGTGGCCGACAACGCGACAGCGGCTTCGACGAGCGAGCGGGTCTGGTCGTGTGTCGGTTCGCCGACGAGCGATCGAGGCGGTCCCCGCTCGACGATCGTTCCGTCGTGGAGGACGGCGATTCTGTCTGCGAACTGGCTGGCTCGAGCGAGATCGTGCGTGACGTGTAACAGCGTAATCCCGCGCTCGGCGACGAGATCGTACAACAGCGCCAGTAGCTCGCGTTGGCGCGGTGCGTCTAGCATCGACGTCGGTTCGTCCGCGACGAGGAGTGTTGGTTCGAGAACGAGCGCTCTGGCGATCGCGACCCGCTGTCGCTCCCCGCCGGAAAGTTCGGTCGGATACCGTTCGAGGGACGACCTCGGAAGACCGACGTCCTCGAGCGTGCGCTCGATCGCCCGCTGTCGTTCGGCCGCGTCGCCGACGTCGTGTACCTCGAGTGCTTCGCCGACTATCTGGCGGACGCGTCGGTTGGGCGCAAGCGACTCGTAGGGATCCTGAAACAGGTACCGGGCCGTAAGCTTCCGAGGCCGGTCGTCGGGTGGGCTGGGTGAGGCGTGGTTCCCGCCGGTTATCGTGACGTCTCCGCTGTCGGGAGAGTCGAGGCCCGCGGCCACTCGTGCGAGCGTACTCTTGCCCGCTCCGCTCTCGCCGACCAGCGCGAGCGACTCGCCACGATGGAGACGAACGTCGACGCCGGAGAGCACCGGCTCGTCGTCGAATCGCTTCGTAACGCCCTCGAGTTCGAGAACCGGTGTCTTCTCGCCCGCCTTCGAGGAGTGGCTGGCCGATCCGATACGCGCTCGTTCGGCGTCGGAGGACGGTATCCGACGGTTTCGTTCCTGCTCGTCCTCGTCGTCGATTTCGGTTTCGATCCCCGGCCTCGATTCGAGGAGGGACTCCGTGTGTGGGTTCGACGCACCGGTGTCGAGGCGGTTCCTGTCGACTACCTCGAGGAGCGCCCCGTCTCGGACGACCGCGATGCGATCGGCGAGGGTGTGGATCGCCGAGAGGTCGTGGGAGACGAGGACGAGCGAGAACGTCCGCGACGACTGCAACTCGGCTAACAACTCGAGCAGGGAACGGGTGGTCAGGACGTCGAGCCCGGTCGTCGGTTCGTCGACGACGAGGATCGACGGCTCGTTTACGAGGGCAGTCGCGATGACTGCGCGCTGTCGCATCCCGCCGCTGAGTTCGTGTGGATACCGCCGGTGACATTCGGGATCGAGGCCGACCGCCTCGAGGGCGTCGGTCGCTCGCTCGACGGCTTCGCCACGACCGCACGATCGGTGGATCTGGACCGCTTCGACGACCTGGGATCGAAGCCGAACGCGCGGGTCGAGGGCGTTCATCGCCTCCTGTGGAACGTAGGCGATCGAGTCCCCGCGAACGTCCGTTATTGCCGACCCGTTTTTTCGTCCGACGAACAGCTCGATCCGCCCATCGGTGACCCGGGCGGGTGGGCGAAGCAGACCGAGCAACGCGAGCGCGAACGTACTTTTGCCGCTTCCCGACTCGCCGACGACGCCAAGTACTTCCCCCCGACGAAGTTCGAGGGAGACGTCGTCGAGAGCGACCCCCGACGCCCCGTCGTAGGTCACAGTCAGGTTCGACACCTCGAGTATCGGGTCCGACGGCGCGTCCGATTCTTCACGGAGGACGACGGCGGACTCGCTGTCGGCTCCGGGCCGTGAGGGACGGCTCGCTCGCAGTTTGCGTTCGACCCCGAGTGCGAGAAACGTACACGAGAGGACGCTGGTCGTGATCGCGATTCCGGGCGGGAGGACCCACCACAACCACGCGTCCGTCAGAAACGCGCTCTGATTCTGGGCGAAAAAGAGGATGGATCCCCAGCTCGGAACCGTCGGATCGCCGAGGCCGAGAAAGCTCAGCGACGACTCGAGTAAGATCGCCGCGGCGACCGCCCGCGCGAGTTGGGCGATCGCGATCGGCACGAGCGCGGGAACGACGTACCAGCGGGCGATCTGTGGGAGTGAGGCGCCGATCGATCGAGACGCTCGGACGTACGTTCGTTCCCGTACCGAGAGGACCTGTGACCGAAGCTCTCGGGCCGGGCGAGCCCACATGACGCTCGCGAGCACGGCGATGGTCGTCACCAGACTCGGACCGAGAACGGCCGCGACGACGATCACCAACGGGAGAAACGGTATCGTCAACACGACGTCGACCGCCCGCATGATCATCGTCTCGGAGCGCCCGCCGATCAGCCCCGCACCGACGCCGACGACGACGCCGACGAGTATTGCGAGCGAACCGGCCGCAATGCCGACGAACAACGAAATTCGTGCGCCGACCAGCATCGTCGAGAGGAGGTCGTGTCCCATATCGTCGGTTCCCAGAGGGTGAGCGACCGACGGCGCCTGTAACGGGTCGCCCACCCGCGCCGTGGGGGGATACGGGGCGAGTACGGGTGCCGCGATCGCGACAACGGCGAACACGAGGACGCCGATCGCACCGACGACGACGAACGGATCACCGAGTCGATCACTGGGATCGAACGAGAAGCGCCGACCGAAGACGGAACGATCGAGCTGTTTCACGTTATCTCACCTCGCGAGCGGGCTCGAGCCGTCTTTCCGTGAAACCACCGGTAGCCATTATTCGGTGGACCCTCCGGTCTTCGCGATTGCAGTCCGGGGATCCAGGATGGGATAGGTGAGATCCGCGAGGACGTTCGCCCCGATTACCGTGACGGTCAGGACGAGAAACGCACCCTGTAAGAGCGGGTAATCGCGTGCGAGCGCGGCCTCGTAAATGAGGAGACCGAGCCCCGGATAGGAAAACACCGTTTCGACGACGACGGCACCGCCGACGAGTGTCCCCAGTCCGAGCGTAAACCGCGTGTAGATCGGCAACGACGCGTTCGGGAGTGCGTGGCGTGCCAGGACGTTCCGTTCGGAAAGGCCCTTCGCCCTGCTAAACTGGAGATAATCGGACCCGGCGGTGGTGAGCACCGACCCACGGGCGACGAGGAACATTCCGCCGACGCGGGCGAGCGTGAGCGTCACGACTGGCAACGTCAGATGGTGGACGCTGTCGACGGTCGACCCGAACGCTGATTCGGACGACTGTATCGAGGAGACACCGTACGCCGGAAACCACCCCAGCGAGGAGACGAACACCGCTATCAACAACATCCCGACCCAGAACGCGGGCGCGGAGTCCGCGGCGACGAGGACGCCCACGAAGCCGGCGTCCGTCCGTGTTCCTTCCTGCCACGCACTCCAGGCACCCAGGATCGTCCCGATCGCCGTCGAGAGAAAGAGTGCCGAGCCGACGAGGAGTACGGTCCAGGGAAGCCGATGGACGAGGACGTCGACGACTGGATCACCGTACATGACCGACGTTCCGAGGTCGCCCGAGAGGATGCCGAGGAGATAGTCGACGTACTGGACGTGTATCGGCTGATCTAGCCCGTACGTCGCGAGCAGTTCCTGGCGTTGTTCCTCACTCAAGGCTTCGACCTCGTCTCCGACGAGATATCGAAGCGGATCGCCGGGAGCGAGATGCGGCAGTGTGAAGTTGATCGTAATCGCCGCGAGCACCGTCAGCCCGTACTCGGCTCCCCGCTGTGCGTACCACCGAATCGATTCGATCATGGACGATCAGAACGATTCGGTGATCGCGGATTCGCGTGCGTCTTCTGGCAGGAACGACCACTTGTGATGAATCCCGAAACCGGGCGACTCTGCCCAGGAATCGAACGCGTCCGGATCGAACGCGAAACGCGGTTTCTCGTACCAGAGCGGAATCGAGGTCGGTTGCTCGTTGAACAGCCGTTGCATCTCGAACAACACCGGCCGGACGCCGTCGACGCCCTCGGCCTGTTTGAACTCCTCGACGAGTTCGTCCCACTCCGGATAGGGAATCTCGGAGTTCCACAGATACCCCGATCGGTGGGACATGACGAACTGGTCAGGGTCTGCGACGCCGTGGGGCGTTATCCTGCTGACGTACATATCGAAATTCCGTGACCCGTGAAGATCACCGATCGCTCCCGGATCGAGCGTCCTCGACTCCGTCTCGAGTCCAACGTCGGTGAGGTTCTCCGTGACTAGTTCCGCGGCCCGAATGTACGCTGGCTCGTTCGACGGCACCTCGAGTCTGAACGAAAGCGGCTCTCCGTCGGGCGTCTCCCGAACTCCGTCCCCGTCTCGGTCGCGAATCTCGAGTTCCTCGAGCAACGCTCGCGACTGGTCGGGGTCGTACGGTTGTTCGATGTCGGGGGCGGTCCACGGCGAGTCCGGATGTGGGTATCCTTCGGTTCCCGGAATGCCGTTGCCGAGCATGACCACGTCGACGATAGATTGTTTGTCGATCGCGCGTGAGACCGCTCGACGAACGGCCGGTCGATCGAACGGTGGCCGTTCGTAGTTGACCCGGATCTCGACTAACCACAACGTCGTCGCACTGACGACGTCGAAGGCCTCGTCCTGGCGAAAGTCTTCGATCGAGGATGGCGGAATTCCGACGCTCGTAGTATCGATCTCACCGCTTCGCAACGCGGTAAACATCGTCGAGTGATCTCGAATGAACGGAACGACGATTTCCTCGACGGTCGGTTCGCCCATGAAGTAGTTCTCGTTTGCGCGCAACCGAAGCCGTTCGCCGGGTTCGTAGCTGACGAGTTCGTACGGCCCGGTTCCGACGGGGAGTTCGGTGTGTTCGTAGGGATCGTCGACGTCCTCCCAGACGTGTTTCGAGAGGATCGGTAGATCGGCGAACGTGATGTCGGCGAGCGTCGGCGTCGGATACGAACACTCGAACCGAACCGTCTCCTCGTCGATCGATTCGATTCGTTCGATGTCGGGGATCTCGTTTACGTGGTGACTGTGTCGGTTCTGTGGGCCGTCACGGTAGTATCGGTACGTGAACACGACGTCCTCTGCGGTGAACGGCTCGCCGTCGTGCCACTCGGCGTCGGAACGGACGGTTGCCGTCCACGTTCGCCCATCGATCCGTTCCGTTTCGGTCGCCAACCCCGCCATCGGCTCTTCGACGTAGGGTGACGGCGCGAGCAGTCGGTCGAAGACGAGATCCTTCAGCCAATCGAACTCGCTGTGACTGCTGATGTAGATGTTCAACGGCGAATCGGGATCCGAGTCGGTTGCTATTCGAAGTGGATCATCGACGTCGGACTCCGTCTCTATCGTCCCGTCCGTTGTATCTGTACATCCCGCCAGTACCGCTCCAGTCGCGACCGAGCCAACTCCGGCCGCAAGCAGGTTTCGCCTCGTGTATCGAGTCTGCCCCATACACTTTAGGCCAACCTAAAACATAAAGTCGTTACGATTTAGGTTTGCCTAAAGGGACCAAATCCGGGCGAATAAAGGGCACAGACGAGGATCGATGACGGAGCTATCGATCGTGATCGCGCGTCTCACCGCTCTCGGAATCGTTCGTCTCTTCGGACCCCGTCTCCGCGTCGTCGGGGTGGACCTCGAGTCCGGAATCGTCCTCGGTCAGGTCGGTCGGATCGACCTCGAGGCCGCGATCTTGTGGGTCCTCGGTCTCCATATCGACGCGACTCGACTCCGTGTCGTCGGCCCGTTCCTCAGGGAACTCGGTTTCGTCTCCCTCCCTCGGTGTGCCCGTCGGCTCCGTCGGATCGGTACTCGGTTCGTCGGCCATCCCGGAGCGCTCGTCGTCGTCCGATTCACGTTCCGCCAGCAGTTCTCCCTCGAGTCGAACCGCCTCGTCGGTGATCTCGCCGACCGCGTCGTGGTGGACGGAAATCGTCTCCGCTGCTCTGCGATCCCATCCGAGCGATGATTTGATCGAATCGAGGAGGCCTCGCTTCGGCCTAACGTGTACGTAAGAGTCGTCGACACTCGCGATCGTTCCGACGGTTTCACCACGCTCGTTCTCGACGGTCTTTCCGCGGTCGTCTTCCGAAACGGTCCCGGACATACGAGACGATACCGTCACTCGAGACAAGGGAGTAGCGCCTGCGACAGCCTGGGTGTCGGTCACCCGCTTGCCGACTTTGCCGTGTGTCTCCCTCGTATTACGCCCGAGATCGATCACTCCGCCGTCTCGACGCCCGTAATCTCGAGTCGAACGCCACCCTCCTCCGAGTCGGTGATTCGGACGTCCCACCCGTGGGCCTCGGCGATTTCGTGGACGATCAACAGCCCGAGTCCGGTTCCGCCCTGTGACGTCGAGTAGCCGGCCTCGAACACGCGATCGCGGTCGTCCTCGGGGATACCCACTCCGTCGTCGTCGACGGAGAAGCCGTCGGGTAATGCTCGGACGCTGACCGTGACGTCCCGACCGCCGTGTTTCGCCGCGTTCCCAAACACGTTCTCGAGCAGTTGACGGACGAGACTCCCGTCGGCGACGATCGTTCCGAGGTCGTTCGATAGCCGGAGCGTTGCGCTCCCCGTCTCCGTCATCGTCCACGCCCGCTGGGCCTCCGCCCCGAGATCGACGCGTTCGGTCGTCTCGCTCGCGTTCTCGGCGCGCGTAAGTGTCAACACGTCCTCGACGATCTCCTCGATCCGGATCAGCCCCTCGTCGATGTACTCGAGATACCGGTGATTTACTTCCGCTTTCAGGAGTTCCAGATACCCCTTCGCGGTGGTCAACGGATTGCGGAGGTCGTGGGAGACGACCCGTGCAAACTGGTCGAGACGCTCGTTCTGGTGCTCGAGTTCGAGTTCCGCCCGCTTGCGGTCCGTGATGTCGATCGTGACGCCGACGACCTCCGTCGGTTCGCCCGAGGAATCGCGAACGGGAAAGATTCGGACCTCCACCCACCGAACCGTCCCGTCGGGGTGAACCACGCGGTGTTCGGCCCGAATCGTCTCTCCGCGCTGGAGGCGTTCGTCGCGATCCTCCATCACCGCCGCGACTCGATCGCGGTCCTCAGGGTGGACGGCATCCAACACGACGCTCATGTCCTCGAGCAGTTCGTCGACGGTACGGCCGTACACCTCCTCGAAGGCGGGGCTCACGTAGTCGAATCCGCTCTCGGTACCCGACCAGACGACGACGTTATCGAGATTGGTGACGAAATCACGGAAATCCGACCGCTCGGTCAGCGGCGTTTCGGAGGCTTCGGTCATGGTGTACGTTATCGTCCAGCGGTGATAGAACTGGTGGGAGAGAGTACTCCCGACAGAACCGTGCGGTGATTGGATCGGAACGACCGTCGATCGGTCGACGGCGGCCGATCAACACTCCTCCGGCAACGGCCGCCAGGTTCGCGGCGAGTGATTCAATCGCTCGCAGCCGTCCTCGGTGACAACCACCAGGTCCTCGATCCGCACGCCGTACTCGCCCTCGAGGTAGACGCCCGGCTCGACGCTGAAGACCATCCCCGGCTCGAGCCGACAGTCGGTGTCGGCCGCGATGTACGGCGGCTCGTGGAGGTCGAGCCCGACGCCGTGGCCGGTTCGGTGGACGAACCGGTCGCCGTAGCCCCGCTCCTCGAGGACGGTACGAGCGGCCCGGTCGACCTCGCTCGCTTCGACGCCCGGCTCGACCGCCTCGACGGCCGTCGACTGGGCTTCGAGCACCGCCTCGTGGACGTCCTCGTAGTCGTCGGGCGGATCGCCAGCGAACACCACAGTCCGGGTCTGGTCTCCGGGATAGCCGTCGACGACCGTTCCGAAGTCGAGGACGACCGGGTCGCCCGGCCGGATTTCTCGCTCGCCGTGGCGGTGGTGGGGCCGGGCGCCGTTTGGACCCGATCCGACCACGGATTCGAAGGAGATGGCCGACCCACCTTCGGCCGCGAGCCGATCTTCGATCTCCGCCGCGAGTTCGGTCTCGGTCATCCCGACGGCGTTTGGACCGAGCCGGCGGATCGACTCGCTCACCGCATCCGAGACGGCGGCCGCCTCCCGGAGCGCCTCGAGTTCGGCGTCGTCCTTGCAGATTCGGAGGTCGTCGAGCACCTCGCTCGCCAGCCCGAACGTCGCGTCGTGAAACGTCGCGCGGAGGTCCTGCGTGAATAGTGCCCACATCCGGTCGTCGACGAGGAGTCTGCCTTCGGAGAGGCCGAGATCAGTCCCGATCGCCTCGAGGGCCGCGGTCGGCTCCTCGCCGTCACTCCAGGTTCGAACGTCCTCGACGACGGATTCAGCCCGGATCTGCTCGTCGTACATCTCGGGGGCGAGAAACGCCGCGCGGTCGCGAGTGACGAACAGGAAGAGATGGCGTTCCATCGGCTCCTCGTCGAACCCCGAGAGGTAGTGCGTGTTCGAACTCGGGAAACAGACGAGCGCGTCCGCGCCCGCACGCTCGAGCCCCGCCCGGGCCCGCTCGAGTCGATCCTCGACGATGCTGTCTCGATCCATGAGGGAGACTGACGCGATCCGGGCGGGAGAAGCTACCGGTGTCGCGTTCAGGCGACGACCTCGCCGCCTTTGAGCACCGTCTCGACGATGTTCACGTCGTAGACGTACGGCAGGTGGCGGTACGACGGGGCGTCGATGACGACGAGATCGGCGGGGGAACCGGGCTCGAGCGTTCCGCGCCGGTCCGTACGCTTCCGTCCGTCCGCTTGCTCGCGCCCGCCCGCCCGTCCGGACCCGCCAGTCCCCTCGAACCCGTCCGGCGACTTCAGTGCGTCCGCGCCGCGGGCGGTGATTCCGAGGATCGCCTCCGCGGGCGTCATCCCGACGCCGACGCAGGCGAGCGTCGCGGCGAATCCCATACTCGGCGCGTAACAGTTGGGGTTGAAGTCGGAGCCGATCGCCGGAATCGCGCCCCGTTCGCGGTAGGGCTCGAGAGATGGGTACTCGCCGCCGAGGCCGAAGGCGGTCCCGGGGAGGAACACCGGGGTCACGCCGGCCGAGAACAACGCGTCGACGTCCTCGTCGGTCGATCGAAGCAAGTGATCCGCGCTCGCGGCCGGGAGGTCGGCGGCGAGGCGCACCCCGCCGAGGCGTTCGAACTCGTCGGCGTGGATCTTCGGAACTAAGCCGTGCTTGCGGCCGGCCTCGAGGATTCGACGGGACTGCTCGAGCGAGAAGGCGCCATCCTCACAGAAGACGTCACAACAGTCGGCGATCCCCTGGTCGGCGACCGCCGGGAGCTGATCCTCGATCACGCGGTCGGTGTACGTCTCGGCGTCGGATCCGTCGGGAACCGCGTGGGCGCCCATGAACGTCGGGACGACGTCGACGGGGTGGCCCTCTCCCGCGCGGTCGATCGCCGAGAGCAGTTTCAACTCGGCGTCGACCGCGAGACCGTACCCCGACTTCACCTCGATCGTCGTCGTCCCGTGGGCGAGTACGGTGTCGAGTCGATCCCGCAAGTCCGCCACGAGTTCGTCCTCGGAGGTCTCGCGGACCGCCCGGACAGTCCGGAGTATTCCCCCGCCTTCGGCGAGGATCTCCTGATAGCTCTTTCCCCGGAGTTTGGCCTCGAACTCGTCGGAGCGGTCGCCGGCGAAAATCGCGTGGGTGTGGGGATCGACGAACCCGGGCAGGACGCACCGACCGTTCGCGTCGATCGCCGTTTCGGCGTTCTCCGGCGGATACTCCCGTCCGAGATCGTCGCTCGAGCCGACGGCGACGACGGCTCCGTCGGCGACGACCACCGCCGCGTCCGAGACGGTTCGAATCGGGCTCGAGTCGGCGCCGCCTCTCTCGTTCGATTCGTCGTCCTCGCCGTCGTTCCCGTCGTCCTCGTCGTTTCCGTCCACCGAGTCCGCGGGCCCCACGACCACCTCGCTCGCGCCGTGGACGATCGTGTAGCGAGAGTCACTCACGGTGGTCACCCCAGTAGCCGGCCAACCCGTGGGCGATCGTCCGCGCCGCCGCCTCGGCGGTCAGCCGTCCCGACTCGAGAGGCGGGGCGCACTCGACGATCTCGAGGCCGGCCAGCCGATCGTCCCCAGCGAGCGCCGAGACGGCCGCGAACAGTTCCCGCGTCGAGAGGCCGCCGGGCGTCGGCGCGCTGACTCCCGGTGCGGCCGACGCATCGAGGGCGTCGCAGTCGACGCTCAGGTACAGGGTATCGGCCGATTCGATCGCTTCCTCGACGGCGGCCACGACGGCGTCGACCCCCGACTCGAACGCGTCCGCGGGGACGATCGTCCCGCCCCGGTCGCGGACGTACTCGACGTAGGGCCCCGAGGTCTCGAAGTGACGCGCGCCGACGGGGACGTACGTCTCGAGACCCGACTCGAGCAGTTGCCGGTACGGCGTTCCACTCGTCGGCTCCCCGCGAACCGCCCGACAGTCGAGGTGGGCGTCGACGTTGACGACGGCGACGGCACGCTCGGCGAGCAACGGCGCGACGTTCGGGTACGAAAGCGAGTTGTCGCCGCCGACGAACACCGGGAGCGCGTCGATCGCGTGGATCTCCGCTGCGACCGCCTCGACGTACTCCTGGACGTCGGAGACGTCTCCGTCGGGAAACTCGAGGTCGCCGAGATCGCCGATTCGAACCGAGACACCCCCCGTCCTCAGGTGAGCGGTCTTCACCCCCGCCAGGGATCGGCGGATCTCACCGGGTCCCTCGCGGGCGCCGCGTCGGCCGATCACGGCGCCGTCGTAGGGCTCGCCGACGAGGACCGCGTCGTAGTCGTTCGCGTCCTCGAGATCGATCGCCTCGACGACGTCGCCGAACTGTCGATCGTTCGGATCGCTCGAGGGGCCGCCCCATCCGTCCCACTCCGGGCGAGCGAACGGGGACTCGTCGTTGTTCTTCCCCGGACGGTTGGGCCGGTGGCTCACGTTCGATCATCCTCCGCGCGGCGCATCGGGATGTGAACGCCCGACCGTTCGGCCGTCTCGATGGCGAGGTCGTACCCGGCGTCGGCGTGACGAATCACGCCAGTACCGGGGTCGGTGGTGAACACCGCTCGCGCCTTCTCGGCCGCGAGGTCGCTTCCGTCGAGGACGACGTGGTTGTTCGCGTGGATCGCGTTCCCGATACCGACCCCACCGCCGTCGTGAACGCTCACGATGTCGGCGCCGGCGGCGCAGTTGAGCAAGGCGTTCAAGATCGGCCAGTCGGCGACGGCGTCGGTTCCGTCTTTCATGGCTTCGGTCTCGCGATTCGGACTGGCGACGCTCCCCGCGTCGAGATGGTCTCGCGTGACGACGATCGGGGCGGTGATCTCACCCGTCGCCACGAGATCGTTGATCCGGAGCGCAAAGCGGGCGCGCTCGGTGAGCGACTCGCCGCCCTCGCCGTCCGGCTTTCCGTCTTCGATCGGTTCGCCGTCGCCCGTCTCGTAGCCGAGCCAGCAGACCCGGCTGGGAAGACCCTGGAACTCGACGTGCTCGCGTGCAAGTTCGATCCACCGCCGAAGCTGATCGTTCTCGGGGAACAACTCGAGGACGGCCTCGTCGGTCCGGCGGATGTCCTCGGGATCGCCCGACAGCGCGACCCACCGAAACGGTCCCTTGCCGCGACAGAACTGCGGGCGGATGTAGGCGGGGACGAACCCGGGGAAGTCGAACGCTTCGCTCATCCCGCGTTCCTCGCGCACCTGCCCGCGGATGTTGTTGCCGTACTCGAATGCGATCGCGCCCCGTTCCTGTAACGCGAGGATCGCGTCGACGTGGCGTTCCATCGTCTCGAGGCTCTGCTCGAGGTACCGATCTGGTTCTTGCTCGCGTAGGCGGTCCGCCTCCTCGACGGTATACCCCGACGGGTAGTAGCCCTCGAGCGCGTCGTGGGCGCTCGTCTGGTCGGTGACGACGTTGGGGACGAAATCGCGCTCGAGCATCCCCTCCAGCAGGTCTGCGGCGTTGATCTGTACGCCGACGCTGTACGGATCGCCCACGGCGGCCGCCTCGCGACACCGCTCGAGGGCCGCCTCGAGGTCGTCGATCCTCTCCATACAGTAGCCGGTCTCGACGCGCCGGTCGATCCGATCGCCGTCGACCTCGGCCGCGAGACAGACGCCCCGGTTCATCGTGACCGCAAGCGGCTGTGCGCCACCCATTCCGCCCAGACCGCCGGTGGCCACAATCTTCCCCCTGAGATCGGCGTCGAACTCTCGGCGGGCGAGTTCGGCGAGGGTCTCGTAGGTCCCCTGAATGATTCCCTGGGTGCCGATGTACGCCCACGAGCCGGCGGTCATCTGCCCGTACATGATTAGCCCCTCGGCCTCGAGTTCGTGGAAGTGGTCCCAGCTGTCCCACCGGCCGACGAGATTCGAGTTGGCGATCAATACTCGCGGCGCACGCTCGTGCGTCCGAAACCGGCCGACGGGTTTGCCAGACTGGACCAGAAGCGTCTCGTCGTCCGCCAGCTCCCGAAGCTCCGCGAGGATGGCGTCGTAGGCGTCCCACGAGCGGGCGGCCCGTCCCGTCCCGCCGTAGACGATCAGTTCCTCGGGCGCTTCCGCCACCTCCGGATCGAGGTTGTTGTTGAGCAGTCGAAACGCGGCCTCCTGGGACCAGCCGCGACACTCGAGATCCATCCCGGTCGGCGAGCCCCGGTACTCCTCCCACTGATCGCTCGGCCTGGCGGACTCGACGCCGACGTTTGGCTCGTGTTCCATGCCCACATTGACCACCCACGCGTGCAAGACGAGTATCACTCCGTACGGAGTGTGGTTTATTACCGGTCGCGTCCATCGCTCCCACGTGTACGAGGCGATCTTCAGCATCGACGACGCAGGGCCGTACGCGGGGCCGACGGCGCGTTCGGACTGTCGAATCGAACTCTGGTGTTCCGATCACGCCGACTTGCTGTCTCTTCGTGGATCCGACATCCGTTCGGCGCTCGAGCGCATCGATGCGACGGTCGGCCTCGAGCGACGCCTCGATGGGGAACGGGAAACGCTCGCGGTCACCGACAGCTGTCTGCGGGCCCACGAGACGACGATCGACACGTACCTCGAGCGCCACGGCTGTTTGCTCTTGCCCCCGATTCGGTACGCCAACGGGCGGAAACGATGCCGGGTCCTCGCACCCGAGTCGGAGGCGCTCGCGGGAATCTACGAGGCCCTCGTTTCGGACGGGGTCGACGTCGACGTTCGCTCGAAACGGACGGTACAGCTTCCGATCACGCCGTCCCCGTTGTCGGATCTCGAGAACGTCGTTCCAGCGCTGACCGATCGCCAGCGGGAAACGATCGTCACGGCGGTCGAAAACGGCTACTACGAGATCCCACGGGAGACGACGACGGACGACCTGGCGGGCGAACTCGGCGTTGCCCGCCGGACGGCAGAAGATCACTTGCGGCGTGCCGAGCGAAAACTCCTCACCTCTGTGGTTTTGCGTCTCTTCTGCCGGTAACGCCGAAGAACCGCGTCGAGCCGAACTCCGAGACGATCGCCGAATGTGCCGGCCGAAGACGGCGACTCGAGTCCCGCTCCGTGTACGGGTCGGTGTACCACGTGACGACAGTGTTCGAGGGAGCTTGGCGTCGGCCGGCGTACTCCTCGAGCGCCGAGTGATACTCGCTCCCCGTCGGATAGTATTTTATCGGTATATAGTAAATATATTGGCCGATTACCGATACGAGTACTCGCAGAGGCCGGTAACGAACATACGAGTAGTGGGAACGAACGGCTGGAATCGGCGCGCAGTTTCACCGACGGTTTTGATTCTAGTGTTAGGAATATATGATAGTCGGCTGTTTTATATTATTGTCGTCGACGGCCGGAAACCGAACCCCGAAACGGGAGTCGTCACGCGGTCGTGAGCCGTCCCCACAGATTTTTGCCTGCATACTGGAAACGTGGGGTATGTCTCTAGAAGACGAATCCCTCGAGTATCACGCCACGGATCCTCCCGGTAAGGTCGAGATTACGACGACGAAACCGACCAACACGCAACGGGAGTTGAGCCTCGCGTACTCGCCGGGCGTCGCGGGTCCCTGTCGCGAGATCGCGGACGATCCAGACGCCGCCTACCGGTACACGGTGAAAGGAAATCTCGTTGGCGTCGTCTCAGACGGGAGCGCGGTGCTCGGTCTCGGCGACATCGGACCGCAGGCGTCGAAACCAGTCATGGAAGGGAAAGGAGTACTATTCAAACGGTTTGCTGACATAGACGTCTTCGACGTCGAACTCGACCACGACGATGTGGACGCGTTCGTGGAATCGGTCGCAGGTATGGAGCCGACGTTCGGCGGCATCAATCTCGAGGACATCTCCGCACCGGATTGCTTCGTCATCGAGGAGCGCTTGCGGGAGCGAATGGACATCCCCGTCTTTCACGACGACCAGCATGGAACCGCAATCATCAGCGGTGCGGCGCTGTTGAACGCCGCCTCCCTCGCCGACAAGGATCTCGCTGATCTCGAAGTGACGTTCGCCGGTGCGGGTGCCGCGGCGCTCGCGACGGCGCGGTTTTACGTTTCACTCGGAGTCCAACGGGAGAACGTGACGATGGTCGATATCGACGGCATTCTCACCACGGACCGAGCGGAGGCGGGCGAGCTCGATCCGTACAGCCGCGAATTCGCGAGGGACGTTCCCGAGGGAGACCTCGCTGACGCGATCGCCGGCGCGGACGTCTTCGTCGGCCTCTCGGTCGGCGGGATCGTCTCCCCGGAGATGATCCGGTCGATGGCCGACGATCCGATCGTCTTCGCGATGGCGAATCCCGACCCCGAGATCGATTACGAGGCGGCGAAGGCGGCGCGCGAGGACACCGTAATCATGGCGACGGGACGATCCGATTACCCCAACCAGGTCAACAACGTCCTCGGCTTTCCCTTCATCTTCCGCGGCGCACTCGACGTCCGCGCGACGGAAATTAACGAGGCGATGAAAGTCGCCTGTGCGGAGGCGCTCGCCGACCTCGCGAAAGAGGACGTTCCCGACGCGGTCCGGAAAGCCTACGGCGATCAGCCCCTCCAGTTCGGCTCCGAGTACATCATCCCGAAACCGATGGATCCGCGGGTACTGTTCGAACTCGCACCCGCAGTCGCGCAGGCGGCGATCGAAAGCGGTGCCGCGCGAACCGGGATCGATCACGAGTCCTACGAGGAGGAACTCGAGGCGCGGCTGGGCAAATCCCGCGAGATGATGCGGATCGTGCTCAACAAGGCGAAAAGCGACCCGAAGCGGATCGCGCTCGCGGAGGGCGGTGACGAGAAGATCATCAGAGCGGCCTACCAGCTCGCCGACCGTGGTATCGCCCAGCCGGTCCTGATCGGCAACGAATCCCGAATCGGGCGCCTCGCCGACGACCTCGGCCTCGAGTTCGATCCGGAGGTGGTCGATCCCGGAGCCGGCGAGTACGACGCGTACGTCGAGGACCTCTATCAGCGCCGCCAGCGCAAGGGGATCACGCGGACGGAGGCGGCCGATCTGCTCGGGGACACCAGTTACTTCGCCTCGGTGATGGTCGACCGTGGGGACGCCGACGCGATGTTGACGGGGCTGACCCACAACTATCCGTCGGCGTTGCGCCCGATTCTTCAGGTGATCGGGACGGCAGAGGACGTCGACCACGCCGCGGGGGTCTACATGTTGACGTTCAAAAACCGGGTCGTCTTCCTCGCGGACACCACGGTCAATCAGGATCCCGACGAGGAGACGCTCGCGGAGGTGACTCGTCACGCCGCCGAGATCGCACGCCGGTTCGACGTGGACCCGAGAGCCGCCTTACTGTCGTACTCCGACTTCGGGAGCGTCGACAACGAGGGGACCCGAAAACCGCGACGGGCGGCGCGACGGCTCCGGGCGGATCCGACCGTCGACTTCCCAGTCGACGGCGAAATGCAAGCCGACACGGCGGTCGTCGAATCGATGCTCGAGGGAACCTACGAGTTCGCCGACCTCGAGGAACCGGCGAACGTCCTCGTCTTGCCGAATCTCGAGGCGGGGAACATCGCGTACAAGTTGCTCCAGCGACTCGGCGGGGCGGAGGCCGTCGGTCCGATGCTCGCCGGCATGGCCGAGCCGGTTCACGTTCTTCAGCGTGACGACGAGGTCAAAGACATCGTAAACCTCGCGGCGGTCGCAGTCGTCGAGGCCCAGCGAAACGACGAAGGGTCCGACTGAACCGGAATCCGATCTAATCGGCCGGCACGACGGAGTAACCGCGGCTGGGACCGGACCCACCGGAAGCGGCCCCATCGAAGTGTCATACCGACGAGAAGATCGACGTGTGGCCGAATCGAACCACACCGATCTGTGGCTCCCGCGGACAGCGGAGAATCGCCAGAGAGAGGTAGGAAGGTCGGATGGAATTCGTATCCGTCTCGTAATTACGTTCATATGGATGTAAACAACTACGTCGGTTGACGTTCGATCTGCGGTGGTTTCGGACGGTTGGGCTCGAGATTGTCCGCCGGACCTGACTGGGTCGAAACTGACGGTCAGCGATCACCACGCTGGCATGTCGTCTCGTGTTCGACCCGCGTCGGTCGTCCGGTCGGCGGAGCCCGGTGGGGGGTTCGCCGTTCGGAACGTTTTTCAAGGCAAGCCGATAAGGGAAAATAGTGAGTAAATCGAGCACCACAGAGTCGAGTACGCCGTGTTGTAAAGTCGGACGAGTTACCGAACGGTACGACCTCACTGGTCTCGACGACGAGCTCGTCAGGTACTGGACCGACAGAACCGACCAGCGCTACAGCACTCGGGACCTCGCCGAACACGTCAACCAGCGCATTCTCGAGGCGGCACTCGACGAAGCCGGCTTGCAGTACAAAGACGGCGAAGTCGAGAACACGTACCGACTGCTCACCGGCGACGACGTCAGCAGCGGGACGCAAGTCCAGACCCGAAAGGAACTCGAGCGCGATGCCGTTCCGGTCGACGAGGTCGAAAGCGACTTCGTCTCCCATCAGACCGTCTACAATCACCTGACGGACTGTCTCGAGGCATCGCTCGAATCGCCGAGCGACGAGGAACGCCTCGAACGAAGCCAGGACAAACTCGGCGCACTTCGCAACCGGACCGCCGCCGTCACCGAGGATACGGTCGCACAGCTCGCCAGAAACGACGTTCTCGACGTCGGAGACTTCGACGTCTTGGTCAACGTGACGGTTTCCTGTAAGGACTGTCGACAGCAGTATACGATTCGGGACCTCCTCGAGCAAGGCGGGTGTGATTGCTGAGCCGATTCGAGTCGAGACTCGTCGCTCGATGATGGCCAGACAGTGTTGACGATTGCATTGAAACGACAACATATGGCAGAAATAGATAATACCTCACCACCCATCATTTGTCACCTCCCTTCGAGATTAGATTCCGATTCGATTTCGAGTTTGGGTCTGGAAGAGAAGCGCTGAACGTGTTGATTTCAGACGTTACTCAGTACGGTGGTGCGTCCACTCGGTTTGTCGATCCAACACTCACTCGAGTCGGAAAACGCCCGCAAATTCTCTTACGTGTCGAAAAACACCATAATTCGCATATCGGTCTCGAATCGATTCGATCCCGAACGAGGACCGTGTGAAAATGTGTATCTATCGACTGGTATCCATAATAGTATTCTATCTGTCTAATCACTCGGCGAACTGATCCAACGTGGTGTCCAGCCCATTTCGAACTTCCGTCACTAGCGCGCCGTCGATATCCAACTCGAGGACGTCGACGGCGGCTCGACCGACCCGTTCGAGCAGTTCGGGCGGGGAGTAGACGCCGAGACGCCACTGTGAGTACTGGGCCGACCGGAGCGCTTCGACGAGCGGTGACTGCTGTTCGAGGCCTCTGATCTCGCCGTTGACGACGACTCGAGAACTCGATTCCGTCATCGTCGGTCGACTCGGGACGTCGAGGATGACGGCCTCGGAGTCGACGGTCGCCTCCTCGGCAATCTCACGTTCGAACTCCCGAATCGCTCCGTGGTCGGCCTCGATAACGCCGCCGGGGACGTCGTCGATCTCGGCCCAGACCGCCCGTTTGAACAGGTTGCGGTGGTCCAGCCGTCGGGAGAACGCCGCCGTCTCGTCGGCCGAGCGCAACGCGACGAGCAGATCGGCGTCGTCCATCCGCTGGAGCATCTCGGCGTCGGTGTCGGTCGACTCGAGGAGCGTTTCCGCCCCTCGACGAAGCATCGCTTTGCTGATTCGGGCGACGCTGTGGCTGTAGACGGTCGGGTTCATCAGTGCCCGGGCGACCAGCAAACTCTCGGCAGACTGGACGTTTCCCTCGGCGAGGACGAGTTCGCCGTCGACGAACGTGAGTTCGCGAACGAGTCGGCCGTGGTCGATGGTTCCGTACGGGACGCCGGTGTGGTGGGCGTCACGGACGAGATAATCCATCCGGTCGACGTCGAGTTCACCCGAGACGAGCTGTCCGAACCGGCCCTCCCCGGCGATCAGGTCGGCGATTGGCTCCGGCTCTAAGTCGTGCTCTCGGAGCACGTCTCCGACGTTCCCGTCGACGAGCAGGTCGCGGACGTCGTCGTGATAGCGACCGGTTCGTCGATAGGTCAGCGCCTCGAGATTGTGGCTGAACGGGCCGTGACCGACGTCGTGGAGCAAGGCGGCGGCCTGGACTCGTTTCGCTCGTCGACCGTCGACGCCGAGTTGCTCGAGTGCCTCACACGCCAGGTGGTAGACCCCGAGACTGTGTTCGAATCGGGTGTGGTTAGCGGAGGGATAGACGAACGAGACGGTTCCGAGCTGGCTGATTCGGCGGAGGCGCTGAAGTTCGGGCGTATCGATGAGGTCGCGCGCCACGCCGTCGACCTGAATGTGGTCGTGGACGCTATCTTTGATGACTTTCATTGCCCTCGTTTGGTCGGGTTCGTACAAAAACGGTTGGCCGACGAAGGTGTTCGCGACTTTCGGTGTGCGGTTCGCTGGAATCGAAACGGGCGTCCCAACCGGTACGAACTTTATCGACGCGTACGAAGTTCAAGTATGACCGTCCCGCAACTTATGACGGTTGCGCTGTTCGCGATCGTCATCCTCTGTTTGATCGCCCTGCTGTACATCTCGACGCAGTGGGAGGACTGATAGGGATCGTTGGGTCTCGTTTAGACTTGTGAGAAACCAGACTTCGTGTGCGATCAGACTGCATCGCGTTCGGTTTTGATGTGCTCGACGTACGTCTCCACGACGTTCTGGATGATCACTTCTCCTGCTTCGGTGGTTGCCTCTGTGGGATCGCCAAGGACGCCGTTTTCGGTAATCGATTTGAAACCCTCACTCAGCAGACGCGCTGGAGAGATATCGCCTTCGGGGCCAGCTTCGATGTTCTTGGTCCTGACGAGACCCTCGTCGATGGCCAGCATCATCGCCGTCTCGGCGGCCCCAGCGTGAATTACGTCCTGATCGTACTCGATGCCAGCCTCGTCAAGCCCCTCGTTCAGTAACTCCATGTGTTCGTCGAGATCGGCGAGTGGAATCACTGTGGCTTCGAGTTCCCGGGCGATATCGGGGGCCACAGTTTTCACCGGTCCGAAGTTTCCACCGTGGGTTGGGACGAGGACGATGTACTCGAAGCCATGTTCGTCGAGGGACCGGCAGTACGATCGAATCACGTCCATCAACGTCTCGGGTGGAACGGTGATCGTGCCGGAAAACTCCATGTGATGGCCCGAACAGCCGGGGCGAATCGTTGGAGCGGCGAGGGCATCCCCCAGTTTTGCCGCAATGCGGCGAGAAAGCACGTCCCCGTCCAGGGTATCCATATTCAACGGCAGGTGTGGGCCGTGTTGTTCGATCGAACCGACAGCCACGATCGCCGTCCGCGTTCCGTTTTCGAGCGCCGATTCGACGTCTGGCCATACCATCTCCTCGAGGCATACTGATTCGCGAGAAGACATACATTACCACACCTCTTATCGGAACGAAAACCTTTCGATGTGTTGTGCCGACTCGCACGGAACGCCGTCCCACAGCAGTTCCGACGAAACTCTCTTCGGGAACGCGGATCCCGCCCGAGGACACGGTACAAAAGCGGCCGTCACCTGACGCGTCGCCGTTTACTCGAGTGGCCGCCCTATTTTCGACTCATGACCGAACTCACGATCCCACCCGATGCCGACGAGCAGGAGACCTCGAAACTCGTCCAGGAACACGTCGAGGTCGGCGACGAGGTCGAGGTTCGCGAAGCGGAACGAACCGGTGGCGGCGATCACGAGGTGACGGGGACGGTGACCGGAATCGAACCCGGTTACCTCGAACTCGACGGTAAGCCGCTCGCGGAAGGAAGCGTTCGGTACGACGAGATCCATACGATAACGCGACTCGAATCCGCTTAACTCTCCAGCGGACCGTGATTCGCCCACCGTTAGGGACCCCTCTTCGCGAGTACCGCCGCTCCGGCGGTATCGGCGATACCGACCGTTCCCCGATTGCGAGCACACGTTGGTTCTCGAGAATTAATTAAATTTAGAGCGCCATTAGCAATCTTTATTATATTGTTGTGGAAAGTGCCATTCGAGAGTAGTGCAATCCAACGAGAGGATGTCGGCGACCGGTGTGACGGTTGTCAAGATTCAGACGGTCCGTGGTAGCAATCTGCCAAGGAACCCTGGAGTGCTCACGGCCGACCCGGAACTGACTGCCGGCGGTCCGCATCAAAACCTTTACAACCAATATTTCATTAGATAAACTCTGCTTGATGTCCGATTCGATCCACGCCGTCGTTGGCCGAACCGCTGGCCAGGAAACCGACGCCACGGGGAGTATGTAGGATGATACGGGCTCTCGTAGAGCGGTTGGGATCGCTCACCGCCGTACTGTTCGGCGTTTCGCTGGTGAGTTACGGGTTCGTCTCGCTCACACCTGGCGACCCAGCCTACACCATCCTTCGGGCCCAGCGCCAGAGCCCCCCGTCGGACGCCGAAGTCGCCGCGTTCCGAGCCGAACACGGACTCGACGAGCCGTTCGTGGTGCAGTACGTCTCGTGGCTCTCGGAGGCACTTCGAGGCGATCTCGGGACCTCCTACTACACGTCGGAGCCGGTCACGACCCTGTTGCTCGAGTCGCTCCCGAACACGCTCGGACTCGCGGTCGCGGCGATGGCGGTCTCGCTCCTGTTGGCCGTTCCGACGGGGGTTGCGAGCGCGGTTCACCGAGACACCTGGATCGACCGGACGAGCCAGCTCGTCGCCCTCCTCGGCGTCTCGATGCCGAACTTCTGGCTGGGATATCTGCTGATCCTGGTCTGTTCGCTCTGGCTCGGGCTGACGCCCGCGGCCGGATCGGGTACGCTCGCACACCTGATTCTGCCCGCGATCACGCTCGGCACGGGGCTCGCCGCGATCGTCACTCGCCTCGTCCGAACGTCGATGCTCGAAGTTCTCGAGGAAGAGTACGTCCGGACCGCGCGTTCGAAGGGCGTTCGCGAGCGCCTCGTCGTCTACAAACACGCACTCAGGAACGCGCTCATTCCGGTCGTGACGATCGTCGGCCTCCAGTTCGGATTCGTCCTCAACGGGGCGGTCATCGTCGAGGTCGTCTTCCAGCGACCGGGGCTCGGAACGCTCCTGGTCGACGCCGTGTTCGCACGGGACTATCCGATCGTTCAGGGCGTCGTCCTGCTGACCGCGTGCGTCTTCGTCGTGACGAACCAGCTCGTCGATCTCGCGTACGTCGCACTCGATCCGCGCGTCGATCGCGGGGGTGATCGTGCGTGAGCGGCGACGAACCCGGGCGATGGCACAGGGGATTCGGTCCGACGAGCGTTCTCGAGACGAGCCGTCGTCGCGTCCGAACGATCCTCCCGCCTCGAGTCCGATCCAACGGGCTGATTCGTCTGGGTGGCGGGATCTGTGGCGTCCTCGTCCTCGCGGCGATCGTCGGGCCGATCGTCTCCCCCTACGATCCGACGGCGCAGGCGCTCGAGACCCGTCTTCAGTCACCATCGCTCGCCCACCCGCTCGGGACGGACGCGCTCGGCCGTGACGTGGCGACTCGGCTCGTCTACGGGGCCCGCGTCTCCCTCGTGCTCGCGGTCGTTGCGACCGGACTCCGTCTCGTCATCGGAACGACGATCGGACTGGTCGCGGCGACCGGCGGCCGCCTGGTCGACGCCGCGTTGATGCGCCTCGTCGACGTCCAACTCGCGTTTCCGGGGCTCGTCCTCGCGTTGGTCATCGCCGGCGTGCTCGGGCCGAGCCTTCGGAACGTCGTCGTCGCCCTCTCGCTGGTGGGCTGGGCGTCCTACGCCCGCGTCGTTCGCGGGAGCGTCCTCTCGGTGAAGCGACGTCCATACGTCCAGTCGTCGAAACTCTACGGAACTCCCTGGCGGCGTCTCGTCCGTCGACACCTCCTCCCGACGGTCGTGAGCCCGGTCGCCGTCCTCGCGACGTTGAACCTGGGGACGGTCGTGCTCGCGGCCGCCGGCCTCTCGTTTCTGGGCCTCGGCGCACAGCCGCCGACGGCCGAGTGGGGGACGATGATCGACGGCGGGCGGGATTACCTCCGGTCGGCCCCTTGGCTCATCACGGCTCCCGGAGTCGCCATCGCGCTCACGGTCATCGGCTTCAACCTGCTCGGGGACGGCCTGCGCGACGTCCTGGACCCCGATTACCTCGAGGATACCCAACGGAGGCGAACCTGACGATGGGACCGGAACTCGTCGTCGACGATCTTCGCGTTCGGTTTCGAACCCGCTCCGAGACGATCGAGGCGGTCGACGGCGCGTCGTTCACCGTCGAGCCCGGCGAGATCGTCGGCCTCGTCGGTGAGAGCGGGAGCGGGAAGTCCGTCACCGCCCAGTCGATCGTCCGCCTGGAGTCGCCCGGCGAGATCGTCGGCGGGTCGATCAGATTCGACGGTAGGGAGCTGACGAGCGCCGACGACCGGACGCTTCGCCGGCTCCGGGGTCGGGAACTCGCAGTGGTCTTTCAGGATCCGTCGACGACGCTCAACCCGGTGTACACCGTCGGCGAGCAGATCGCCGAGGCGATCCGCATCCGCGAGAGCCCCGACCGACAGCCGTTTCTCGAGGAACTCGCCGCCGGCGTCAGCTCCCGGCTCGGTTCCGCTCGGCGGCGATCCGAGGTGCTCGAGTTGATGGAGACGGTCGGCATCCCACAGGCTGACGAACGAATCGACGCCTATCCCCACCAGTTCAGCGGCGGGATGTGCCAACGCGTCGCGCTCGCGATGGCACTCGCGCGCCGTCCCTCGCTGTTGATCGCCGACGAGCCGACCACCGCCCTCGATACGACGACTCAGGCCGCGATCCTCGACCGACTCAACGCCGAGCGCGGGATGGGGATCTGCCTGATCAGCCACGATCTCGGCGTCGTCTCGGAGTTGTGCGATCGCGTCGTCGTTATGTACGACGGTGCGGTCGTCGAGCGCGGCCCCGTCGAGGCGGTCCGCTCCGCTCCCGAACATCCGTACACGGCCGCGTTGCTCGACTGTCTCCCCCAGCGGTCGGAGCCGGGCTCGCGGCTCCCGACGGCGGAGTGGTCCACGGCTGAGGAGGGTCTCGACACACCCGACGAGCGTCCAGCCACATCCAACGGCAGGCACAGCCCACCCGACGAGCGACCGGCCACACCCGATGAGCGACCGACAACACCCGACGGCAGGCACAGCCCACCCGACGAGCGACCGGCCCGGCCCGATACGTCCGCCACACCGGAGGACGCCATCGAGACGGACCGGGCCGCTGTCGACGGCGGAACGACGGTCGAGGGAACGAACGGACGCTCGAGGCAAAACGCCGAAACCGCCGCTCCCGGATCCGATCGGGGCCACGACCGGCCGATCGTCACCCTCGAGGACGTCGCGACGTCTTTCCGACAGTCCGACGCGCTCGTCGATCGGGTGCTCGGACGCGACGAGCGCGTTCCGGCGGTCGACGGCGTCTCCCTCGAGCTTCGAGCCGGCAAAACGGTCGGGCTGGTCGGCGAGAGCGGCTGTGGAAAGTCGACGCTCGTCCGGCTGATCGCGGGCCTCGAGGGGGCGACCACCGGCGAAATCCGGCTTCGCGGTGAGCCTGTCGAAGACGCCGACTCGCGGACGGACGACCAGCTCGCCGATATCGGGGTCGTCTTCCAGAACCCGACGACGAGTCTGAATCCGAAGCGAACCGTCGGCCAGACGATCGCCGAACCGCTGTTCGAAGCCGGGTGGGACGAATCTCGCCGCGAGGATCGCATCGAAGAGGTGCTCTCGCTGGTCGACCTTCCGGCGGCGTACGCAGGGCGCTATCCCCGCCAGCTTTCGGGCGGTCAGTGCCAGCGGGTCGCGATCGCTCGCGCACTCGCCCTCGAGCCCTCGGTGGTGCTCCTCGACGAGCCGACCGCCGCACTCGACGTCTCGACGCAGGCGAGGATCCTGAACCTCCTCGCCGACCTCCAGGCCGACCTCGATCTCGCCTTCCTGTTCGTCTCCCACGACCTCGCGGTGGTCCGCCACGTCGCCGATCGGGTTGCGGTCATGTACCTCGGACAGTTCGTCGAGGTCGGACCGACAAACCGGGTGCTGTCGGCCCCAACCCACCCGTACACGCAGACGCTTCTGGATGCGATTCCCGGGAACGAGGCCGAGGAGTGTCGCCAGTGGGACCGCGAGGCACTCGCGGGCGAGCCGCCGAGTCCGACCTCGCCGCCCGACGGCTGTGCGTTTCACCCGCGCTGTCCGGTCGCCTCCGAGGACTGCACGCGAGTGGAGCCGCCACTCGAGGCGGTCGACGGCGGCCGATCGCGGTGTCTCTACGCCGACGAGTGGCGATCCGACGAGGGGGCGGCCGACGACGCGATGGACGACGAGACGACGCCCTCGAACGACAGACGTATCGAGCCCGTAGATTCCGCCCAGGGCGGGACGACCGGCGAGTCGAATGCGACCGAATACCGATGACATACGACGAAATCACCGACCACGACGATACCGACGCCAGAATCACGAACGATCGACCTGCGATACTCGACAGGCGGACGGTCCTCGGGACGCTCGCGGGGGCGACCACCCTCTCACTCGCCGGCTGTCTCTCGAGTGCCGACGACGGCACCGACTTCCGGATCGGCGCCCCGTGGAAACCGAACCGGGATCCGCTCGACGGCGGAAGCTTGCTCCGACGGCTCGGCATCACGGAAGGGCTGGTCGGCGTCGATTACGACGCCGACCCGGAGCCGAGTCTCGCACTCGAGTGGGAGCGGATCGACGACCACCAATGGCAATTCGACCTCCGCGAAGACGTCACGTTTCACGATGGCGACCCCTTCGACGCGGCCGCCGCCGTCGACTCCCTCCGTCGGACGGCCGACTCCGCGGCGTTCGCCGACGTCCCGATCGACCGTCTCGAGGCCGACGACGAGTCGACGGTGATCGTCGAAACCGAGACGCCGTTCGCACCGCTTCTGGCACATCTCTCGCGTAACGAGGCCGTGATCCTCTCGCCCACGACGCTTGAGAACGACGGGGCGATCGACGTGCCGGCCTCGACCGGGCCGTTCGCCTTCGACGCTCTCGAGACGGGGGCGGAGCTTCGAGCGAGCCGAAACGACGATTACTACGGGCAGTCGCCCTCGATCGAGTCCGTCCGCTACGAGGTCGTCGAGGACGACCAGACCCGTCGCGTCAAACTCGAGAACGGCGAACTCGAGATGGCTCGCATCCTGCCGATCGAGATGGTCGAACCCCTCGACTCCGAACCAGATCTCGAGGTGTACACCCCCAAAATTCCTCGGATCCGATTTCTCACGTTCGACACCGAGTCGTCGCCGTTCGACGACGAACGCGTCCGTCGGGCGGTCTCTCAGGCCGTCGATCGCGAGGCGATCACGGAGTCCATCCTCGGCGGTATCGACGACCCCGCGATCGGGCCGTTCTCGCCCGAGATCACGGCGTGGGCAAACCCGGATCTCGAGGACCACCGGTACGATCCCGACCAAACGCGCGAACTGCTTTCCGAGGCCGGCTGGGCGCTCGAGTCGGGGGACGTTCGAACGCGTGACGGCGAGGAACTCACCATCGAGATCGTTACCTTCGACGCCCGAAGCCTGCCGCTGGTCGCCGAAGTGCTCCAGGACCAACTCGCCACGGTCGGCGTCGACGTCGATCTGACGACGACCGAGTACAGTTCGATGGTCGATCAGGTCGGACAGGGCCCGTTCGACTGCTATCTCACCTCCTGGGGGACGCTCTGGTATCCCGATCCCGATCGCCTCTCGGATATGTTCCACTCGAGTGGCGCCACGTTACACCACGGCTACGCGAACGATCGGGTCGACGAACTGCTCGAGGAGGCCCGGGAACTCGACGACCGCGAGGAACGAATGGCACGCTACCACGAAGTCCAGTCGATCGCCGTTCGCGAGGCGCCGATCTCGGTTCTCACGAGCTACACCAACGTCGTCGCCACGTCCGCGGAGGTCAGCAACTACCGACCGCACCCGACCGAGTCACGGTACGGGCTCGAGCAGGTCGAAATCGACGCCGAATAACCCCGATCCCGTTTTCTCGCCCAATCCCGTTCTCTTGCCCGACCTCGTTCTCTCGCCCAATCCCGTTCTCTCGACTCCGGGCGCATTCTACGCCGCGATCGACTACTCGAGTCGCTCGAGGTACGAAACCAGCGCGTCGACGGCGGTCTCGAACACCTGTTCGCCCTGCTCGGCTGTCGCACCGGTCGCGTCGCCGACCGCGCCGTTCTCGCTGAACTCGTCGGTGAAGTGGCGAACGACGCCGCCGTCGACGACGGTGTCCCACTCCGCGGCGTCTCCGTCGACCGGCTCGCCGACGTCCTCCGGACAGAGATACAAGAGGACGGACGTCTCGATTTCGCCGGCGTGGCCGACGTGATCTTCGATCGCGCGCATCCACTCCCACGGGTAGACGTCGAGATCGGTCGAGTCCGAGGCGGTCACCTCTCGCGAGAGGTGTGAGAGCGCGCCTCCATTTCCGCCGTGGCCGTTGACGAGAACGACCGTCTCGACGCTCGTCCCCGAAAACGAGGTGACGACGTCGCGAACGTAGCGTCGAAGGGTCTCCGGCGATACCGAAAGCGTCCCCGGAAAACGGCCGTGATAGGGAGCGATACCGACCGGAATCGGGGGCACGACGACGGTCTCGCGGTCGGTTTCTCCATCCGCCGCGACCGCGATCTCGTTTGCGACGATCGTATCCGTTCCGACCGGCGCGTGTGGGCCGTGTTGTTCGGTGCTTCCGACCGGCACGAGCGCCGTCGTCGGGGCCGCCTCGTCGATCGCCGTCCAGGAACTCCGCTCGAGTTGCATATCGATCGATGGCGGGACGATTCCAAAGACCCGTCGATGTCAGTCGTCCGACCGGCGACCGTAACGGACGGCGGCCCGACCGATAGGCGCCCGAAGGGGTGGCTTCGTCCGGCTATGGCTCCGCTCGGCGATCGGATGGACGATTCGAGTCGGTGTGAAAATCCTACGCCGGCGACACCCACTCACCCTGCTCGTCGCTGTCTTCGATCGCCGCGAGCACGCGCTGGGCGGCCAGCCCGTCCTCGAAGCTCGGTTCGAATCCGGTCCCCTCACTGACCGCTCGCAGGAACTCGTAGTTCTCGTGGACGAAGGTATGCTCCCAGCCGACGACGTGGCCGGGCGGCCACCAGTGGTCGACGTACGGGTCGTCCTCGTCGGTCACGAGGACCGTCTGGTAGCCCCGGTCGCCCTCGAGCATCACCTCGAGTTCGTTCAGCCGCTCGAGAGAGAACTGCAAACTCCCGTTCGAGCCCTGGATCTCGATCGTGTGATCGTTCTTGTGGCCGGTCGCGAACCGCGAGGCCTCGAGCGTTCCCATCGCGCCGTTTTCGAACGCGAGTTGCGCGGAGTAGGCGTCGTCGACGGTGACTGGGCGCGTCTCGTCGCTTCCGTCGACGGGTCGATCCTCGACGAACGTCCGGAGGTGGCCGCTGACACGCTCGATTTCGCCGGCGAGGTCGTCGTCGCCGACCAGAAAGCGGACGAGATCGACGGTGTGGGCGCCGAGGTCGCCAAGCGCGCCCGAACCGGCCAGTTCCTCGTCGTTTCGCCAGGACCACGGCGCGTCGGGGTCGACCAGCCAGTCCTGAAGATACCGACCGCGGACGTGATGGATCTCGCCGAGTTCGCCCGCCTCGAGCAGGTTCTTCGCGTACTGGATCGCGGGGACGAACCGGTAGTTAAACGCACAGCCGGCCGGAACGTCGCCGCCGGCCTCTCGAGCCGCCTCGGCCATCTCTTCGGCCCCCTCGAGCGTCGGCGCGAGCGGTTTCTCGCAGAACGTCGGCGTACCGGCCTCGAGGGCCGCGATCGACGGCTCGGCGTGGATGTGGTTCGGTCCGAGGTTGTAGAAGACGTCGACTTCGTCGACGACGTCCGCCCAGTCTGTCGCGGTCGACTCGAAGCCGAGTTGGTCGGCCGCCGCCGACAGCGCCTCTTCGTCGCGGCCGACGAGCACGCTCCGCTCGACGTCGGGCGCGTCCGGGAAGAACATCGGAAGCCGCGCCATCGCGTTCGCGTGTGCCTTGCCCATGAATCGGTAGCCGAGGACTCCGACTTTCAGTGTCATACCTAAACCTTCACAATAGCTGTAGTTAGAAGTTTCCGTCCCGGCGGTCCGATCAGGGGAACTGACCGCTCAACGAGTTTCGTTCGCGGGAGACGACGAGCAAAACACGAACGTCCCTCGAACACCGGGTTGGTCGTTCTTGAGCACTTTTCATCGAATCGGAGAAACTATATCTGTCACTGCTAAGTACAGTTCTCTATGCCCGCTATCAGCCTAGTATTCCTCGCCGCACAAGCCATTATTTCATCATTTGTCTATTATCTGGCGGGGAGATATGGGGCTCGTTCGCCATTAATCTCCGGCATCCTCGTTTTCGTGCTTGGATTTGCTCTTGTACTCGTACTCGACACCGTTATCTGGCTATTTGCGGTCGAAATTCTACTCATTCTTATCTACTTTGTTGGATTGCGTACGGAACGACAGCCTTCAGTTTCAGCGTGATTCACACAGGTCGATAGCGCTCAATACGCACACTGACCGGTCAGTTCACCGTGGATGTGGGTGGAACCAATATCGCGAGAAGGCGTCTATGACAGCCTCTCTCGAGACCGTTACTCGGCCCAGTACGCCTCGCCGGGTTCGGTCTCGAAGACGGCTCGCTGGAGGAGATCGATCGCCTTCTCGAGTCCCTCGCGGGAACTGGTCAGCGAGTCCTCGTGTTCGATGCTCAGGGTAC
The DNA here is from genome assembly GCF_041205745.1 of Natrarchaeobius versutus. Classification (NCBI taxonomy): domain Archaea; kingdom Methanobacteriati; phylum Methanobacteriota; class Halobacteria; order Halobacteriales; family Natrialbaceae; genus Natrarchaeobius; species Natrarchaeobius versutus. The sequence goes on from NZ_JBGFCC010000007.1 coordinate 60,477, forward strand.
CGTCGTAGCCGACCATCCGGAGCGTCGAGACAAGCTCTTTCCAGTGGGACTCGTCGTGGCCGTAGCCAACGGAGCGGAACAGCCACGAGCGATTGATCTCGTCGTCGTAGGCCGCGGTGTCGAGGACCCCTTTCAGGCGGGCTTGCTCCTCGTAGACGCGGGTGTCCTTGGCGTGGAAGTGGTGGATCGCGTCGCGTTCGCCGAGGAACCGGATCGCGTCCGTGATCGAGATTCCCTGCCAGTAGAGGTGTGAGGGGTCGAAGTTCGCGCCGATGCGCTCGTTTGTCTCCTCGCGCAGGCGGGCCATCCCCTTCGGTTCGTACACCAGCATGTTCGGGTGCATCTCGATGGCGACGTCGACGCCGTGGTCGTCGGCGAACTCGGCTAACTCTCCCCAGTAGTCGAGGGCGACCTCCCACTGGTACTCGTGAGCGTCTGCGTGTTCGGTCGGCCACGGAGCCGTGATCCAGTTTGGCGTCTCGTCGTTCGGACTCCCCGCCGGCAGGCCGGAGAAGCCGGTGACGGTGTTGACGTCGAGTTGGCCAGCGAGTTCGATCGCCTCCCGAAGTTCGGTGTCGGCCGCTGTCGCCTGCTCCTCGTCGGGATGTAACGGGTTGTTGTGGATCGCGAGTGCGCTGATGTGCATTTCGTACTCCGACAGCAACTCCGCGAGTTCCGCCTGGGCGTCCTCGTCGTCTAAATACTCGGCGCGTGGGAGGTGGACGTCACCGGGAAAGCCGCCGACGCCGGGTTCGATCGCGGAGACGCCGAGATCCGAGAGGTACTGGAGCGCTCCCTCGAGCGATTCATCTGCGAGCGGTGGGGTGTGAACACCGATGTCCATACGGCATGGTACCACGGCATCAGGCAAAGTAATTCCTATTCCGGAAGCGAGTAACGGCTTCGAGTTTCGCGCTCCGGCGGCGCTTCACCCGGGCGTCCGCTCGAGTCGCTGGTGGGCGATGGATCAGTCCTGACGTTCCTCGAGCGCGACGGATTCGTCTTCGGTACCCATCAGCGAGGCGGATTCGTCGTCCGCTTCGAGCGAGACCGTCCGTCCGCGCTCGCTCGAACGGTAGATGCCGTCGAGGATTCGCTGGACGGTCAGGCCGTCCTCGACGGCTCCGGCCGGGGTTTGGCCCCCGTCGCGTTCGCCACCGGAGCGGTTCGCGAGAATCGCTTCGACGAACGCGGCCTGCTCGTCAGCGTGGCTGTCGTTCTCGCGGGTCTCGATCGTTTCGTCGATCGTATGATCGGTGGCGCTCGCGCTTGCCGAATAGATCGTCAGATCGTCGGTCAGCAGGTCGAACCGCGCCGCCGCCTCGGTCCCGCGGACGACGAACTCGTGGGTCGGCGGCCGGTTCGTCGCCCAGGCGACCTCGAGGCTGATCGTCCGGTCGTCGTCACAGCGAACGAACGCACTCGCGGAGTCGTCGACGTCGAACGCGTCGGGACCGGCGTCGTCGCCCCACATCTCGATGTAGGCGTAGTCCTCGCGGTGACCGAACTGCGACCGCGTTACGCCGGAGACCTCGAGCGGATCGGGATAGTCGAGAACGTACATCGCAAGGTCGATCGCGTGGACGCCGAGGTCGATAAGTGCGCCGCCGCCGGAGACCTCCTTTCGGGTGAACCAGGAGCCGCGGCCGGGAATCCCCCGCCGACGGACGTAGTTGGCCTCGACGTGGGTCACCTCGCCGAATTCACCACGGGCGATCCGATCCCGTAGCACCGCTACAGCGTTCAGAAACCGGTTGTTGAACCCCACCATCGCGACGCCGCTCGAGTCGGCCGCCGCGGCCTCGATTCGCCGGGCGCTCTCGAGGGTGTGTCCGAGGGGCTTCTCGAGGAGGACGTGGATGTCCCGTTCGAAGGCGGCGACGGCGTACTCCTCGTGAAAACGGTTGGGCGTCGTGACGATCACTGCGTCGACGTCGTCGTAGAGGTCGTGGTGGTCGTCGTACACCTCGACGCCGTACCGATCCGCAAAGCGCTCGCGGGCTTCGGGTGCGACGTCCATCCCGCCGACGAGCGTGATCTCGGCCTCCTGCTCGAGGAGTCGGTCGGCGTGGTGATGGCCGATGTTCCCGAGACCGACAAGTCCGATCCGAACGGGTTCGTGGCCCCCGCTCATCGACACCACCTCGTCGAGGCTGAGTCGAATCCGCTTCGGGTCCCGTTCCGCGCTCCGGTCGTGATTCCGGACCGAGTGCGGCCGGCCGTTCGATCGTCGTCGTTCGTCGATTCAGTACAACTGCTCTTCTCGTTCCGATCGTTCATTCTGTGTGTCGGTTGGCTGCTCGCGTCGCGTTCGTCCGCGACGATACTGTCTGATTGCCGGTACGATCTTGTTCTTCAGGTCGAGACCGAACGAGACGATCCCGTAGATCCAGAAGAAAAACAACACGGAGAGCCCGCCGTAGTAGACGAGCGGGACGAGTTCACTCACGGCGACCACCGGAGTCGATCTCTGCCGGACGCTCGGTGGACGCTTCGCCTCGAGTGCCAGTCGAGACGTCCTCGATCCCGTGGACGAGCGCATCGCCCGACCGAGTCTCGAAGAGGTGGATCTTCGACCGGTCGAGGACGACGCTGACTCGATCGTCTTCCTCGATGGTCGAATCGGGATCGACGCTCATGAGCAACTGGTTCGAGGCGGTCGAGGCCTCCTCGGTCGTCATCGTGGCCTCTCGTGAGTCGTCGAGCGAGAGGTAGACGAAAATTTCGTCACCCATCGGTTCCAAGACGTCCGTCGTCGCGTCGATCACGGCCGACGAACTCGAGATCGACTCCGCCGTCTCGACGGGATAGATATCCTCCGGACGGACGCCCATCGTGACCTCGGCTCCGGTCTCGAGATCGAGTCCGTCGACGTCGAACTCGAGGTCGAAGTGTTCGGTCACGAGCCCACTGCCGGTGAGTTCGCCCTCGACGAAGTTCATCGACGGCGAGCCGATGAAGCCGGCGACGAACCGGTTTGCGGGCTCGTTGTAGCAGGTAAGCGGCGGGGCGATCTGCTGGAGTTCGCCGGCGTTGATGACGGCGATCCGATCAGACATCGTCATCGCCTCCGCCTGGTCGTGAGTGACGTAGATGATCGTCGTGTCCAGCTGTTTGTGTAGGCGCTGGAGTTCGGTTCGCATGTGGACGCGCAGTTTGGCGTCCAAGTTCGCGAGCGGTTCGTCCATCAGGAAGACGGCGGGTTCGCGCACGATCGCGCGGGCGATCGCGACGCGCTGTTGTTGCCCGCCCGAGAGTTCGTTTGGCTCGCGATCGAGCATCCCCTCTAGTTGGACGACTTCGGCCGCTTGCTCGACGCGACGATCGATCTCGTCCGTATCGAACTTGCGCAGACGAAGGCCGAACGAGACGTTCTCGTAGACGTCCATGTGGGGGAACAACGCGATGTTCTGGAAGACCATCGACACGCCCCTGTCCTTTGGCGGTAGGTTCGTGACGTCGGTCTCGCCGATGGTGATGGTTCCCTCGGTCGGTTTGGTCAGCCCGGCGATCGTCTCCATCGTCGTCGACTTGCCACAGCCCGAGGGGCCGACGAGACAGATGAACTCGCCATCTTCGATCTCGACGTTCATGTCGTCGACCGCGACGACGTCGTCGTAGCGTTTCGTGACGTTTTCTAGTGTTACTCGTGCCATGGTTACTCCTTGAGTGCTCCGTCGGTGAGTCCGCTAACGATCTTCTCCTGGGCGACAACGACGAGGATCAACATCGGCAACACGCCGACGATGCTCGCCGCCGCCATCAGATTGAAGTCCGTCGTATACTGCGTCTGATAGCTCAGGATCCCGCCGACGAGCGGCGACCACTGATTCGGTTCGTTCTGTAGCGCCATGATCGAGCTAAAGAAGTACTCGTTGTAGACGGCGATGAACGTCAACACGGCCGCCGTCGCCACGCCGGGTGCCGAAAGCGGCATGATCACGCGGAACAGCGCCCCCAGCCGAGTCGTCCCCTCGACGCGAGCCGCGTCCTCGAGTCCGTCGGGAATCTGGCTGTAGAACGTCGTGAGGATGAAGATCGCGAGCGGCAGGAACAGCGCGCTAAAGGGCATGATCATCGACCCTGGCGTGTTGACGAGCCGAGGCGGCGCGAACAGTTCGATTCCGAGGAACGGAACGACGATCGCGTTCCCCAGGAACGCGTCGAACAGCGGGATGAGAAACGCCGCCGGCGGGAAGTACGAGACCGCCAGGACGGCGAGCATCATCAGCCCGCGTCCGGGGAACTCGAGTCGGCCGAAGACGTAGCCCGCGAGGCTCGCGAGGACGATGACGATGATCGTCGTCACGCTCGCGAGCACGAAGCTGTTGAAGACGTAGAGGTGAAACGGCACCTGCTGGAACACCTCGACGAAGGCGGAGACGTTGAATCCCTGTGGCGTTGGGAACGGAATCTCCGCTCCGACGATCGGAACGGTGATCTCCCAATCACCGGCGAGAATCTGCGTGTTCGGCGTCAGCGCGAGTACCAGAAGCCAGTAGAACGGGAACAGCGTCGTGACGAGGAAGAAGCCACACGCGACGTAAAACAGCGCCCGATAGAGCCGGTTACGCTTGTCGGGGTCGTTGACGACGCCGTGGGTCCAGCGCTCGAGCGGTCCCTTGTTCTCGTCGTCGTCCGATCGCGTCGCAGGTTCGTTTGCAGTTGCCATCTCAGAGGCCCTCCTTGTACTGCTGGTAGATGACGCCCATCACGGCGACGGCGATGATGCCGGCGGTGACGAATGCGATCGCGGAGGCGAGCCCCCGGTTCGTGTTGAACGTTTCGACGACCATACACGACAGCGATGGAACCGTCGTACAGCCCGACACCGAGTCGATGAGGCCGTAGACCCGCATCGCGTCGATCGTCCGGAACAGGATCGCGATCCCGAGTGCGGGAAGCACCAGCGGGAACGTGATCAGTTTGAACTGTTGCCACTTGCTGGCCCCGGCGACTTCGGCGACGTCGTAGAGGCTCCGATCGATGCTCTGGAGCCCGGCGAGGATCAGCAGGGCCATAAAGGCCGTCGTCTTCCAGATGTCCGCGACGGTGACGATCAGGAGCGAACTCGCCGGATCGTTGAGCGTGTTCGTCTCCGCGACGAGACCCCAGCTGGCGAGGTACTCGGTCAGGAAGCCGGTGTCCGGATGGAACATCAGGTAGAAGATCATCCCCTGAATGACGATCGGGATCGCCCACGGGATGATGATCGCGGCCCGAACCCACCGTCGGCCACGGAACTCGCGATCGAGTACGAGCGCCTGTCCGAATCCGATGATCGTCTCGAAGAAGACGCCCACGACGGTGAAGATGAGCGTCACCGCCAGCGCGCTCCGCAACAGGCCGTCCACGTGGACGTACGGAAAGCTCCCGCTCGTCGTCACCTCCGGCAGGAACGTCGTCGTTCCCGGCATCCGCGCGTCGGCGTTGCCGGTGAACAGCTGGGCGTAGTTTTCGAGACCGACGAACTCGGGATCCGACAACACGTTCTGGTACAGCGACAGCTCGAACGTCCGCAACAGCGGATAGAGCGCGATCGCCCCCAGCAAGAGGATCACCGGGGTCAACAGCAGGTAGGCGAACCCCGTCTCCCCGAGGTTCTCCATCCAGCGCGTGATGGCGACGATCGGCCCCGATCGGTTCGATCGTTGTACGGGGCCGCTCGTCCGGTCATCGGTGGCCATACTTACTCTTCGGTGGCCTCGAGTCCATCTTGTAAGTCGGCGGCGGCGTCTCCGGGGCTCTTGTCACCGGAGACGGCCGCGTTGACTTCTTCGGCGATGAGTTCGGACTGATCCGGCCACACCGTCGTCACGGGACGTGGCATGGCGTTCTCGCCGGCCACCCGGAGCGTGTCCATGTAGTGGCCCATCGGCTCGACCTGCTCGGCCTCCTCGGTGTCGAACAGGTGGGGCTTCGGCGGGATCCAGCCCCAGAGGTCGAACATGCCGAGGTTGAACTGGTCGGTCATCGTCGCGCGAAGGACCTCGACGGCGTCGTCGGTCCGTTCGGAGTTCGGGTTGAGCGTGAGGTGCCACCCGCCGAGTGCGGCCGTCGAGCCGCCGGTTCCGGGTTGGTTCGCGTCCCCCTCGCTGACGGCGTAGGGGATCGGCATCGCGCCGTAGTCCTCGACGTCGAGTGGGTCGTCTTCCTCATCGACGTTCAGGTTGATCGCGTACGGCCAGTTGCGCTGCATGACGGCCTCGCCGTTGAGGATCGCCTCGCGGGCGTTTTCTTCCTGCCAGCCGAGAATCGAGTCCGGTGCGATTCCCGTGGGGTAGTCCTCGTCGGTGTGTTCGTCGTGTTCGTCGGCGACGAACGTCCGCATCATCCGAAGCGCGTCGACGAACTCCGGTTCGTCGACCGTTACGGGCCGGTCGCCGACCGGTCCGAAGAGGTTGTCGAAACCGCCGAAGTACGCGCCGCCGAACGATGACATGACCTCGTTCCACGTACAGCAAGCGGTCCCCTCGTAGACGTCCCACTGGGTCGCGAGGCCGTAGCTCGCGTCCGAACCCTCGACGATTTCCTCGGTGAGTTCCGCCCACTCCTGCCAGGTCATCGGTTCGGTCGCCCACGCCTCGAAGTCGTTCTCGTCGTAACCGGCTTCCCGGGCGTAGTCCTTCCGGTATTGCATCGTCGGATAGTCCGGGAAAATTGGAACGCCGAATAGGTCGTTCGTCTCGGGTTCCCGTGCCGTCGCAGTGAACGACTCGAAGTACTCGTCTTCGATCTGTGCGAGATCGTCGTCGTCGAGTTCGTCGCTCAGGTTCGCGATCTGACCGCGCTGAATAAAGACGTTTACCCAGCCGTTGTCCATGAGGAGCAAGTCTGGCTCCGTTTCCTCGGCCTGGAGCAGGTTCGTGTACGTGTCCCGCCGATCGCCCGTGTCCTCGTCGCCCGCCTGCAACCGGATCTCGATCCCGTCCGCGCCGCTGTCGTGGAACAGGTCGACGACCTGATCGCCGACCGCGTCGATCATGTTCGGATCGGCGCCGACGACGACGGCCTCCTCGGACGCCTCGTCGCCGTAGATACAGCCTGCCAGGCCCACCGCGGCCCCGCTGGCACCAGCCGCTTTGACGAACGTCCGTCGCGAGACGCTCGAGTCAGTTCGATTACCCTCCCGTGAGTGTCTCTCACTCATGCGAAAAAATATGATAGTCTCGACTATTTATATCTATCGGAGAGGTACAACAGGTGTAGTTAATTGATTAATCCAGTGGTATCCGCGGCTGATATAGTGGCCGCTTCCAGTCATTGGATACCTAATCGTCAGACGGAAGCTCGGCTCGAGTGATACGAGAACCACGTCGGCGAACGGAAAGACGATCCGTGAGCTGTGCGGTCTGTGTGTCGATCGGTACAGTCGTTACTGTCATCGGGTCTCGAGTGCATCCAATCGCCACCCGGCGGACGAATCGGGCACTGTCGTTGATCGGCGACGAATCGAACGAACGGAAAACGGACGGCCCGAATCATACGGTCTGCCGTCCGTCAGTTCCGGCACGACCGCGACCGAAAAGCGGTTGCGCCGAGAAATCGGGACAACAGAGCCGGTAAACCGGGATAGCAGAGCCGGAAAATCGGGACAGCAAACCGTCTCAGTCGATCGACTCGACGATGATCCGCATCGCCTCGAAGTCCTCGAGGAACGCACCCCAGCCGCCGACGGTGTACGTCCCGCCGTCACCCTCGATCGTCAGCGACGTTTCGCCGGCCAACTGAGAGAGTGGCGCGGACTGATCGTCGTCCATCGAGACGCCGGCGTAAGTGAGGTCGACGACCGCTCCGCGTTTGGTCACCTCCCTGCCGGTTTCGGTTTCGAAACCGCGAATCGCCGCCTCGATCGTCGCCCCGTCCTCGAGAAGTGGCTCGATGTCGCGAATACACTGCCGGAGGTCGACGTACGTAAACGGCGGTTCGTCCGGACGGTCGGTGTACACCGTCTCGAGAACCTCCCAGAGGCAGGTGATGAAATACCAGTTGAAGACGTACGCGTGGGTCCAGTCGTTGACGATGACGCCGTACTCGTTGGTCGAGCCACCGTAGGGCGAAAAGCACGTCCACGACCGATCGACGAGGGCGACGAACGGCGAGGGCAGGTCGCGACGGCGCGCCTCAGAGCACGCTCGCTCCAGTTCGTCGATCGGCGGAATCGTGAGATCGTTTGCGGTCTCGGGGAACAGACAGAGCCTGACGTCGACCCCGTTCTCCCGGGCCGTCTCAAGGGCGTCTGAGAGCTCGTCGAACTGTGCCGGCGTCAGTCCGATCTGGACCTGGCTCTCGGCCGCACGGATCAGTTCGTCGGCCCGCGCCAACACGGTATCGAGGCGCTTGACGATGCTCACCTTGTGTTCCTCGATGTCCGGCTGACTCCACCGATCTTCGATCTCCTCGGCCGCGGTCTCGAACCGATTCGCCCGCGAGCGTAGATCCGCGAGCACCTCCGCGGGGTCGTGAGCCCGCGCGTGGAGGCTGTCTTGCTCGTACGTTTCGACGTATCCCTGCTCTTCGAGCCCGCGTAACACGTCGTAGATCCGCGGATCGGGAACCGAACTCGCCTGTGCGACGTCGGTCGCCGACGCGGAACCGAGCTCGAGCAACGTCACGAACGCGTCCGCCTGATACGGCGACAGTCCCGCGTCCTCGAGCGTCTCGATCAGTTCCTCGGCGTCCATTCGGTCTCACCGGGAACGGTCGGAGTTTCGTTCATCCGAGTCGGATATCACACCCGTTGTAAAAAAGACTGTCTCCGTCGCTACACTGAAGACGATCGAACCGAAACCGGCGTCGCATGTCGGACCTCGTAGAGCGCGTTCGCCGGCCGGCGTCCACCGGGTCGAACCGCTGTTGGCCGTGTACGATCGCGAACGGACTCCTGTTGACGATCGTCGTCGGTGGTCTCGCACTCACCGGGCGGCGACTGGCCGCGGCCTTCCTGGCCATCGGTGGGGTCGCCGCGATCGGCCTCCGGGGCTATCTGGTTCCGTACACGCCCCGATTTGCACCTCGACTCGTCGCTCGCCTTCCGATAGCCGCGTTCGACCACGACGATCGAGCGGACGGCTCGCTCTCGGCGGTACCCGCCGACGGCTCCGGTGGCGCAAGCTCACGGCCCACACCGAGCGGTGAGGACGTCGTTACCGCGTTGCTCGAGGCCGGCATCGTGGTTCCCGTCGAGGACGACCTCGCGCTCGCGGATTCGTTTCGCGAGGATTGGCGCCGCGAGATGGCGACGCTCCGTGGCCGGAATCTCTCGGCTCTCACCGCCTCCGTCGACGACCTGACGGGGCCGTCGATCGACGCTCGAGTGGGACGTGACTGGCGCGGACGTCCCGCGACCGTCCTGCTTGCGGGTCCGAACGGGACGACCTCCCTCCCAAAACACAAAGCGGTCGCCGAACTCGCCGCCGCGCGGGCGCTCGAGTCCCGTCTCGAGGACGAACGGATGCGACTCGCCGCCGGTCGCCCGTTACGGTCGCTCCTCGAGCGGTGTCCCGTCTGTGACACCGATCTGACTGTTTCGCGCTCGAGTTGCTGTGGCGAGGTGACGCCCGCGGGTGAGACGCCGTCGGAGAAACTGTTCTGTCCGGACTGCGACGCTCGGCTCTTTACCTACGACTGATCTCTCGGACCGCCGCCCGGTCCGGCAGGGTGGTCATCGCGCCCGGTTCCGTCGTCGCGGCGGCCCCGACCGCATCGGCGAACGCGAGCGTCTCCTCGAGACTCCGTCCGCCTCGCATCGCCGCGATCGCACCGGCGACGAACGCGTCGCCGGCACCCGTAGTGTCGACGACGTCCGCTTCGTATCCCGAGTGCTCGGCCGCTCCCGCTGACCAGGGGGCGTCGTCGTCGGCGACCGCGAGCGATCCGTCGCCGCCTCGCGTCGCTAACACCGTGTGGGGGCCGGCCGCCAGGGCCTCTCGAGCGACGTCTTCGATCGAGTCGCCCGTAAAGCCAAGCGCCTCGAGCTCTCCGCGGGTCGCCTTCAGAACGTCGACGGACGCGAGCGCGTCCCGAACGATCACGCGAAGCGTCGCCTCGTCGGGCCAAAGCTCGGTCCGGGTGTTCGAATCGAACGACACCGTACAGCCAGCGTCGGCCGCCCGCTCGAGCAGATCGAGCGTCGCCTCGCGCGAACGGCCACTCGAGAGCGCGACGCCGCCCGCGTGGACCCACTCGAGGGTCGCGAGGACCGAATCGTCGATTCGGCCCGGCTCCATGCGCGTGTCCGCGGTTCTGTCGCGGTAAAACGAGAAGCTCCGGTCGCCCGCTTCATCGTGGGCGACGAACGCGAGCGACGTCTTCGCGTCGGGGTCGGCCTCGAGGAAGCGATCGGGAACGCCGTACTCGTCGAGCGTCTCCAAGAGGTAGTCGCCGAACGGATCCTCGCCGACGCGACTCCAGAACAGTGGCGTCTGCTCGAGGCGGGCGAGCGCGACGGCGACGTTCGCGGGCGCACCGCCTGGTCGCCGTTCGAACCCACCGACGCTCGAGATCGGTCCCGGGTGTTCGGGGAGGAAGTCGATCAGCGTCTCGCCGGCGACGAGTATCTCGTGGTTCATGCGCGTCAGTTTCCTCCGGCCGCGAATAATGTGTTGTGAATCGCGAGTCGAAACGAAAGTCCCTGCTGAAACGATTGACACACCGCTCACAGACAGCGCCCGGAGACCGGACGAACGGACCGGTCTCCGAGACGACTATCGTGAGCGGGTGTGCAAAGACGTTCAGGGGCTACTCTACCGTGGGGACGAGCCGCTTGGTGACTCCCTGCGGTCCGACACGCTCACTCGAGGATTCGGTATAGCGCCATCACGTCGTCGAAGGTTGCCTCCCCGTCGCCGTCGATGTCGTACCGGCCGGGGACCGGTTGGTCGTCGGTGATCGATGCCCCGTTTTCGACGGTGAGTGTCGCCGACTCTCCGCCGACGGACACCTCGTACTCGCCGGGCTCGACGACTAGCGGTCCGACGCCGGGCATATCGCCGGGGACGACCTCGAGCGTCGAGAGATCGAGGTGGACCTCGACGGTTTCGGAGTCGCCCGCCTCGAGGCGGACGCGATCGAAGCCCATCAGCCGGCGGTGGGGCTGGAGCACGGAGCCGTAGAACTCGGTGTTGTAGACGTCCACGACGTGTTCGCCGGCCATCTCGCCGACGTTCTCGACGGTCACCTGCGCCGTCACCGACGGCGTCGAGGCGGGATCGTCGACCGCCGGCGGTGACAGCGACAGCTCCGAGTACTCCCAGTCGGTGTAGGAGAGCCCGTGGCCGAACTCGTACTGGATCATCCCGTCGCTGGCGTCGACCGACTGTCTGGGCGGGTAGTCGTCGTAGCAAAGCGGGACGTGGCCGACGTGGGCCTCCCAGGTGAACGGCAATCGTCCGGAGGGGTTGTACTCGCCGAAGAGGGCATCGACGATCGCGACGCCCGCGTCACTGCCGGGCTGGCCGGCGAACAACACCGCGTCGAGGTGCTCGAACGTCTCCTGGGTCCCGCGGGGACTCCCGGCGAGGATCACCCCGACCAGCGTCGTCCCGTCGTCGGTCTCCGCGTCGACAAGTTCGACGAGTTCCCGTTGGGCGTCGGGAAAGCGCATCCTGTCCCGGTCGCCGAACCCTTCGTTGTGTGGCCCCTCGCCGAGGACGACCACGACCGCGTCGGCGTCTCCGGCGGCGTCGACGACTGCCTCCGCCTGCTCGTCGGTGACGTCGAAGAAGCCGTTGTCGAAGTTCTCGTAGATGCTCTCGTACGATGCCGGATCGAACTCGGTTGGCACGTGCGTGAGCCGATCGCCGAGGCGATCCTCGAGTTCACCCGCGATCGTGTGCTGGCGCGGGCGCGGCCCACCCGGGCTCAGGTCGCCGTCCTCGACGCCCTGCCAGCCGAGCGTCCAGCCGCCGTGTTGCATCAGGAACCGGTTCTCCGTTCCGCGGTTCACGCCCGGCCCGGTCACCAGCAGTTCCTCGGATCCCGAAAGCGGGAGCGCTTCGGTTTCGTTCTCGAGCAACACGAGTGACTGCGTCGCCAGTCGTTCGGACGTCTCGGCCGCCCCACCGACGAGGTCGCCGATCTCGTCTTCCGGCGCGTACGGCTCCGCGAACAGGCCGAGATTCAATTTGAGTTCGAGGATGCGCCGAACGGAGTCGTCGATCCGTTCCTCGGCGATCTCGCCGCGCTCGACGAGATCGACCGTTGTCTGGATAAACGCCGAAGGCGGCGTCTCGTCGCCACACATACAGACGTCGATGCCGGCCTCGAGGCCCTCCCGGACCGCTCGGCGCCACCCCTCGTCGGTGTCGGGCAGATACTGATGGTTGGAGATCTTCCGCTCGAAGTCGTCCCAATCGCTGACGACGACGCCGTCGAACCCCAGCCGATCCCGAAGATACTGGGTCAACAGCCATCGCGAGGAGTGGGCGGGTTTACCGTTGACCGCGCCGCTGTTGACCATCACCGTCTTCGCCTCCTCGAGTGTGCGGGCGTAGGGCGGGAACTGCCGCGTCCGGAGGTCGCGCATCGACGTCCGGGCGTGTCCGCGGTCCTTTCCGCTGTTGGGCGTGCCGTAGCCGCCGACGTGTTTGACGGTCGCGGCGACGCGGTCTGCCCGTTCGAAGCCACGCGCTCTGGCTTTCCCGAGTTCGCCCAGGAGCATCGGGTCCTCGCTGTGGCCCTCGAAGTACCGGCCCCACCGCATATCCCGGAGGATATCGACGGTCGGCCCGAAGTTCCAGTGACCGCCCATCGCCGCGACCGCCGCGCCGGTGTGGGTCGCGGCCTCCTCCACGAGGTCGACGTTTCGCGTCGCACCCACGTTGAGCCGCTGGGGAAAGCTGGTACAGCCGTCGAGAAAGCAGTTTCCGTGGAGGGCGTCGCCGCCCCAGAGAAACGGGATCCCGTGGTCGGTCTCCTCGAGTGCGAACTCCTGGAGCGCGTTGAGCCCCGCGACGAACTCCTCGCCGTTCCACGTCGGCCCGGACGCGCCGCCGTTTAACACGGAGCCGACGTGCAGTTCCGAAAATAGCTCGCCGACCGTCGCCACGTCGTCGTGCATCGCGTACGGCGCGTCCGGATCGAACGCCGAACCGCCGAGTGCGACCTGGGTCATCTGTCCGACCTTTTGCTCGAGTGAGAGGTCGTCGACGAGTTCCGCGATGCGTTCGTCGTTCGGTTCCGAAGCGTCGTCGCTCGAGCAACCGGCGAGCGCCGCGGCCGTCGTTGTGCCGGTCGCGGCGACGAACGTCCGTCGTGACGTCCCGCGGTCGCCGCCGTCAGGTTGGTCGGCGTTCATGATCGTACAAAATTAAATTCGGTCCCGGATAATTATTTTGTGGGGTATTCACCGGTACCGCGTTCGTGAATCGCTTCGGGGCCGAGCCCCGTTATACTGCCTGTAACCTGTTCGAAAGGGCGAGAAACGAGGCGAAAGGGCGAGAGAGAAGGAAAGTCGGGCGTCGGTCCGGCGGGCCCGATGAGTGCCGTCGTCGCTCCGACCGGACGGCGATTACTCGAAGCCGCCCCGGTGGGTAATCTCGTCTACGGACTTTCGATCGCTCGGTTGTTCGCGCTCGCGAAGCTCCTCGGAGAGCGTCTGCGGCGGCGCGCGTTCCCCGACGGCGAACATGGCCTCGACGGCGAACTCGCCGGGAACGTCGAGTTCCTCGGCGGCACCCTCGTAGTCGAAGCCGGCCATCCCGTGGACGGCGAGTCCACGACGCGCCCCCTCGAGTGCGAGGTTCTGCCAGGCCGCACCGGTGTCGAAGGAGTGGACCGGTGCCGGTTCGCCGTTGTGGTCGAACGTCGTCTTCGAGACGATGACGGCGAGCAAGCCTGCGTCGGCCGCCCACGCGTTGCCTTCGCTCAGGAGATCGACGAACGTCTCCCACTCCTCGTCCTCGGGTGTCGCGTAGAGAAATCGCCAGTGTTGATTGTTGAACGCCGACGGTGCCCACCGCGCCGCTTCGAACAGCGGGAGGTACTCCTCCTCATCGAGGGGCTCGCCGGTCATCGCCCGGGGCGACCAGCGATTGACGAACAGCGGGTCGACGTCGTGGTCGGGATCGCGGTGTTCGGCGACTTCCTCGTCCAGTTCGGCACGGGAGTTTACGGTTTCTTGCATCGACCGATCGTTCGAACCCGACCCATATGTACGTTCCCGGACACGCCAGTCACCAGGTGACGTCCACGTCGTCGGCGAGTGTCCACGTGTGACACGGAAACGTGTCGAGATCACGGTATTCGATCGGAACCGTCTCGAGAACGGGACGATCACAGGACGAGACGATCTGACAGCAGTCCCGCCACTACGGCCTGTTGTACATCAGTAACCGACCTACCCGCGAAACGTCTGCGGGTGGGCAAGAACTGCGACAGCAGTCCGTCTCATACGGTTTACTGTAGATCATTTCCGGCGAGACCGCCGCCCGGATCGCGGTCTCACCGGTACATCGCTACAGTAATCCGTATCAGTCGTCGGCGGGCGTCGGCGTGCCGCGCTCGACGTCGATCTCGCCGGCGTCGAGTTTGGCCTCGACGTTGCGGGCGGCCTCGACCATGTTCGCCATCTTGCCGTAGGCGACCTCGCGGGGCAGGAGCTTGACGCCGCAGTCGGGCGAGACGACCAGCTGTTCCGGCGGGACGACCTCGAGTCCTTTCCGGATGTTACGTTCGATCTGTTCGACGGACTCGACCTCGGCGACGTGGACGTCGGTGACGCCGAGTGCGAGATCGGCGGTGAACTCGGGATCTTTGAAGACGTCGAGCTGGTCGTAGTCGCCGTTGGCGAGCTCTAAGTCAAACTCGTCGACGGGGAAGTCCAGAATTTCGGGGTAGATCCGGGAGTAGTCGCCGTAACAGACGTGCAGTCCGATGCGGACCTCCTCGGGGATGTCGTCGACGATGTGCTCGAGGGCTTCGCCGACGATAGCGTGGTCGTCGGGCGTCGTCGCGAGTGCGGGTTCGTCGATCTGGATGTAGCGCGCGCCGGCCTCGACGAGCTTTTCGATCTCCTCGTTGACGAGGTCGGCGACCGCGAGCGTGAGGTCGTCGTCGTCCTCGTAGGCCTCGTTGAACGACCAGTTCGCGAGCGTGTACGGGCCGGTGATCGGCACCTTGACCGGCCGGTCGGCTGCGGCGGCGGTGAACTCGTACTCGTCGACGAGCCAGCTGTCGGTGTACTCGACTTCGCTCACGACGGAGGGTTTGTCGAAGTAGTTGTGTCCCCAGACTTTGACGGGGCCGTTGAACTCGTAGCCCTCGATGCGGTGGGCGAAGAACTCGACCATCTCGTTGCGCCGCATCTCGCCGTCGACGACGACGTCCAGGCCGGCTCGTTCGTGTTCGGCCGTAATGAGGCGGGCGGCGTCGTCTTTGGCCTCCTGCCAGTCACCTTCGTCGAAGCTGTGGTCGGGGTCCTGGTAGAGTTCCTTCGCCCGGTTCAGCCACTTCGGTTTGGGATAGCTGCCGACGACGGTCGAAAGCAGGAAGTGATCGTTCTCGTGATCGTCGGGTCGGAACTGGTCTCTGTTCTCGTTCGTGGTCATGTCGTGGTCACCTCCGCGTCCGCGAGCGCCGCGGCATCCGCGAGCGCCTCGAGTTTCGCCTCGTACTTGTTGTACGGCAGGTAGAACGTCTCCGTGTTGGTCGTCAGATACACCGTCTCGAACTCGGAGACTGGAAGCTGATCGTACACCCAGTCGACGCGGTCGCGGATCGCTTCGGGCTCCTCGACGAGCGTGTTCTGGCCGTCAGCGAGGCCCAGCGAGACGTCGTCGGTCGTTCCGTACTCCTGGACGTTGTAGAGGTTGTCCTCCTGGTTCGCCACGAAGTCGAAGCCGACCGCGTCGATGTCGGCGT
This sequence comes from Natrarchaeobius versutus, assembly GCF_041205745.1. Lineage (NCBI taxonomy): Archaea > Methanobacteriati > Methanobacteriota > Halobacteria > Halobacteriales > Natrialbaceae > Natrarchaeobius > Natrarchaeobius versutus. The sequence goes on from NZ_JBGFCC010000007.1 coordinate 76,338, forward strand.
CCAGCAGGTGAGCGTAGACTTTCTCGGAGAGGGCGCCCCAGTAGGGCTGGACGACGACGTCGGCGTCGGTCGCCTGTGCGACCCGATCGATCGCCTCGCTTGCGCGCTCGTCCTCCCCGTCGCCGGGGGCGTCCTCGACGAGCGAAGGCTCGAGCAGGTACAGCGTCTCGTGAGCCGGGAACGCCTCGACCTCGCCCGCGAGGAACTCGGCGATCGCGGCGAGGAAGTCCGCGTCGTCTCCGTAGTGTTCGTCGGTCGCGAGTTCGGCGAGCGAGTAGGGGCCGGGGAGGACGGCCTGCAGACTCCCGTCGGCCGTCAGATCGGCGGTGGCCTCGAGTTCCGAGGCGACGTCCCCCGAGAAGTCCAATTCGTCCGTGACGACCGGCTCGCGGTAGAAGTTGTTGTTGTCGTAGTAGCGGACGATACCGCGCGTTTCGACGGCGTCGTGAACCGCGAGTGGGTGTGCGAGCATGTCGTCCCAGCGAAGTTGGCCTTCGACGACGCGATCGAGTCCGGCTTCCTGCTGGACGTCGATCACTTCCTCGCGTGCCTCTTCGTAGGCCGTCGTGATCTCTTCGCCCTCGTCGCCGCTGATCAGGTCGTGTTTCTGATGCCCCTTGAGGCTCGAGAGCTCGTCTTTCGCCCAGTCCGGGAGCGGATAGAGCCCCGTCGTGGTCGATACGTACTCAGTCATCGTGGCTCGGGCTAGGCTATACCGACGCTTAATATTTTCCATCCTCGCTAATACGCCTCGGTAATCTTTGGCGCGGTAGTATTCGAGGCCGAATTAGTCGTGTTGGGCGTTTACACCCCACATAGTCGTCGAACGACGCGAACGCCGAGTGCCGGAGGAGCGACGGTTCGTGATGCGTGGGATATCGGATCTCGAGGACTGCTTAGGGGCGGTGGGTTCGACGTTGATATGTTAACGCGGTTGTTTAGCGTGCTTCGAGCTAACGTATGTCGTGAACGGATTATGTCCCAGGATCGGGTTACACCGCCGCCAGTAACGGACGAGCGGATTCACAGGATCGACGATGGATCGTTCACCGCCAGGAACGTCTGCCTCGTGACCGGGGGCGGGTCGGGAATCGGACGGGCGACGGCGCTCGTCGCCGCCGGAAACGGCCTCACCGTCGCGGCGACGGACGTCGACGAGGACGGACTGGACGAAACGGTCGACCGAAGCGAGGAACTCGACCTCGAGGGAACCGTCGAACCGATCGTCGGGGATCTAGCCGAAGACGACGACCTCGAGCGGATCGTCGACCGGGCCGCGACACTCGGCGACGTCAAATATCTCGCGAACGTCGCCGGCGTTCAACACATCGATCCGATCGACGAGTTTCCGATGGATGCCTACGACCGCATCCACCGGATCATGTTGCGTGCACCGATCTACCTCTCGAAACTCTGTATCCCACACTTTCGGGAGACTGCGGACGGGACCGGATGCGTGGGTAATATGGCGTCGGTCCACGGCCACTACGTGACGAGCGACAAGGTCGGCTACAACGTCTCCAAGTTCGGGCTTCGGGGACTCACCCAGTCTATCGCGGCCGAAGGCGACGGGAGGATTCGGTCGTTTTCCGTCAGCACGGGTTACGTGAAGACGCCGCTCGTAACGAATCAACTCGAGGATACCGCACAGCAACGCGGAATTTCGGTCGAGGAGGTGATCGAGGAGGTGATGCTCGGCCAGTCGCGGGTCACGGAGATGATGGAGCCGGTCGACGTCGGGAATCTGTTCGCGTTCGGCTTCTCTCACCTCGACCGGCACCTAGACGGCGGCGACCTGTTGTTTGATGGTGGTATGACGCTTACCTATCAGTAACCATGTCAGGAGATGGCACTCTCGAGGACGTCGGCGAGGTCGTTCACGACCCTGACGAGGCGTTTGCCGAGTCGACGAACGTCGCTGCCTTCATGCGTGAGTACGGGATCGACGACTACGACGAACTGATCGAGCGGACGACAACAGAGCTCGAGGACGAACCCGAAAGCGGAGTCGACTGGTTCTGGGACGAGGTCGTCGGCTATCTCGACCTCGAGTTTTACGAAGAGTACGACGAAGTGCGAGACGACGGTCGAGGCGCGAGCCGCGGCGGACCGCAGTTCACCGACTGGTACCCCGGCGGGCGGCTCAACGTCGCCCACAACGTCGTCGACCGTCACGCCGCCGTCGACGAACCACGGCGGAACGCGGTTGCGACGATCTGGGAGGGCGAAGACGGCGAGGTTCGCGAGGTGACCTACCACGAACTCCGCCGGCGAGCGAATCAGGTGGCGAACGCCCTCGAGGAGCGCGGCATCGAGACCGGCGATACCGTCGGACTCTACATGCCGATGGTGCCCGAGGTCGTCTCCATCCTCTATGGCTGTTTCAAGGTCGGCGCGATCGCGGTGCCGATCTTCTCCGGGTTCGGCGTCGACGCCGTCGCGACCCGCCTCGAGGACGCCGAGTGTTCCGTGTTGTTCACCGGCGACGGCTTCTCCCGCCGCGGCGACCCGATCTTCCTCAAGTCCTCGGCCGACGAGGCGATCGTGCAGGCGGGTCACGTCGAGCACACCATCGTCTTCGATCGACTCGGCTCGAGCGATCCGCAAAACGAACACGAGATCCCCTGGGCCGACGGCCGCGACGAGTGGTGGGACGACGCCATCAAGTCCCAAGCCGACGAGTACGAGACGAAATCGCTCGACTCGAGCCAGGAGTCGATGCTTCTCTACTCGTCGGGAACGACGGGGAAACCGAAGGGGATCGTCCACACGCACGCAGGGGTGCAAGTCCAGTGTGCCAAGGAACTCTACTTCGGCTTCGATCTGAAGCCCGCGGATCGGTTCTTCTGGGTCTCCGACATCGGCTGGATGATGGGGCCGTGGACGTTGATCGGTGTCCACACCTTCGGCGGAACCGTCTTCATGTACGAGGGTGCGCCCGACTATCCGGGTCCCGATCGGTTCTGGGAGATGATCGATCGCCACGGGCTGACGCAGTTCGGTATCTCGCCGACGGCCATTCGTGCCCTGCGAAAATACGGGGACGAACCGCTTTCCGGTCACGACCTCTCCTCGCTTCGAGTTCTGGGATCGACGGGCGAGCCCTGGGACCCCGAATCCTGGCGGTGGTTCTACGAGACCGTCGGCGGCGGCGAGTGCCCGATCATCAACATCTCCGGCGGCACCGAGATCTGTGGCTGTTTCCTGATGCCGATGCCGAACCAGCCGCTGAAACCCTGTACCCTCGGCGGGCCGGGGCTGGGGATGGATATCGATATCGTCGACAGCGACGGCAACTCCGTGGCGGAGGACAACGAGCGAGGATTTCTGGTCGCTCGAGACTCCTGTCCGTCGATGACCAAGTCGTTGTGGTCGGGCGACGAGCGCTACCTCGCGGAGTACTGGTCGACGTTCGAGGACCCGCCGTTGTGGGATCACGGCGATTGGGCCCAGAAGGACGCCGAGGGATTTTGGTTCCTCCACGGCCGTGCCGACGACGCGCTCAACGTCGCCGGTCGCAAGGTCGGCCCCGCCGAAGTCGAGGGTGCGCTCATCGACCACGAGGCCGTCAACCAGGCCGCCGCCGTCGGCGCACCCGACGAGACGACCGGCACCGCCGTCGTCGCCTACGTCGTCCTCGAGGACGGCTCCGAGGAGGGAGACGATCTCCGTGAGGAGTTGCGCACACAGGTCGGCGAGGAACTCGGCAAACCGTTCCGGCCGCGCGAGGTGCTGTTCGTCGACGAGTTCCCCAAGACGCAGTCGGGCAAGATCATCCGTCGAGCAATCGAGGCCACCTACACCGGCGAGGACCTCGGGGACCTCTCGAGTATCGAGAACCCCGAGGCGCTCGAGGAACTCGACGACGCACGGTGAACGAAGCGACTCGACGGTACACGGTGAACGAAGCGACTCGACGGTACACGGTAAGCGTCCGTAGCTGTGACCGACCCCCTCGAGATCGAGACGCGGCACCGGTCGTGCTCGCTCCCCGGGCCAACGGTCCGTATCAGGGCGACCAGAGACCCGCCTCGAGATCGAGTAGCGTGACGACGACCACGTGCGGGATCGTCAGGACCGCGATACCGACGAGGTAGAGTCCCATCGCCTCCTCGAGCGTCGCTGGCGTTGCCGGAATCGAGAGCGTGAGCCCGATGAAGACGAACAACGCGGCGGCGGTCAACGGCGCCGCGTCCCTCGCGAACCGGTCGAACGCGAGCGACACGTTCCCTTGCACCAACGCCCCGTTTGCACGGTCGTCGAGCAACATCGTTCTGAGTACGTGCCTGAGCGAGTGCCACAGCGTGAAGTAGAGCCCGATAGCGAGGATCGGCGCCACGACGGCGAAGTACGCGAGCAGGCCGAGTGTCTCCGCGACGTCGACCAGCCAGGGTCCGCGATCGTCTGCGTGAAAAAAGCCGACTCCGAGCGTGACGGCGATCAGGGTACCGAACCCGGCGGCGACGGCGAGACGCGTCGTTGGGGCGAAAACCGGGTCGAGTGCCGTCGCGGCCGCGGGATCGAACAGGCCGATCAGCGCGCCGGCGACGAACGCGTACTCCGCGGGGAACGCGATCAGCGGGACGAGCATCGGGAGGCCGCCGCGGACGGCCGCGGTCAGGACGCGCAGAAATCGCGTCTCGAGGTGGTCGGCACCCGCGAGTTCGACCAGCGCGTAGACGTCTCCCTGTCCCCAGTGGGCGAGCGTAACGAGGATGAAGAGCGCGAACGCGACTGCTGGGGCGAGAAACCAGACGAGGGCGTACAGCGATCCGCCGACGAGGTAGAGCACGCCGACGAACGCCAGATCTCGGCGGGTAACCGGTTCGCCACGGGCGCGCGCCAAGACGAGATGATCGACGGCACCGTGGGGGAGTCCCAAAACGAGGGCGCTCGCCGCCAGCGGAAGCAACTGGACGGGCCGCGGCAGGGACCCGCCGAGGACGGTGATACTAACCCCGAGGACGATCGAGATTACCCCTCCGGCGAAGGCGATCCTCGCCGCGAGCGCCTGCGGGCCGGCCGCGTCGGTCGGCGTACCGGACCGAACGCCGGTCGGTTCGTCAGCCATCGGTCGATTCAGCGGAGAATCGGCTCGCGAGACGATGCACCAGCGACAGCGACCCGAGTTCGGCGCGACGGTCGAGGACCCACACGTAGAGGACGAGGCCCTGTACGACGAAGACGTTCGCCGCGAGGAAGAACAGCGCTTCCTCGAGCGGGAGGCCGGCGAGACCGACTCCGATCGTGTGTGACTCGGAGATCATCCAGATCCCGAGCGAGATGGCAATCCAGTCGGCGACCCACAGATAGAGGGTCGGCACGCCGATGGCGAGCAGGAGTTGCCGTCGCTCACGGAGGAGATACGTGAGGCCAAAGCCCCACTGGATCGCGAGGATCGGGCCGGCCCACAAGAGGATCGCGCCGAGGTAGAACGTCGACGTCGTCCCCAGAAGCACCCACCCGCCCGCACAGATCCCAACTCCGGCCAGCACGCCGGCGAGCCGATGATTCGCGGGGAGCCGGAGTGAGACGTCGGAGACGTCTAGAAACTGGAAGAGCCAGAACGCCGTCAACGTCGTCTGGAGGACGAAAAAGAGATACTCCTCGAGCGGCGTATGCCAGATCGTCGCAAGGACGGCTCCCTCGCCGTACCACCAGACGCCTTCGGGGATCATGGCGTTCGTCCAGGGGGTGGTGTACGCCACTGCGAGACAGACGATGATCGCGAGACCGGAGAGCTCCTCCCGTCCCCACCGTGCTCGCTCGCGTCGGGCCGCCAACCAGCCGAGGACGAGGATCGGCGGGATCGTAAACACGAGGTGAAACTGCAGGTAGGTGAGTGAGTTCATCGTACGTGAAATTTCCGTCCCTCGTCGGCCGTCGACGGTCGTACTCGATGCGTCTTCGTCAAATCGACCCCTCGAGTGTGCCGTCCGTCGTCACCGTCGTTTCGGTTTCCCTCGACTGCTCTCGACACTCTCATACTGGTGGGTAGTGAGGAACTGTCAAAATGACACACCCATACTAGTAGGGGATTACTCGTCGTGAGGATGGAACCGCTTGACTGCGCTTCCGACGGCGTCGTCGCGTCCGATGAACGTGACTCGGTCACCCGCCTCGAGAACGGTGTCCGCACCGGGGACGGAGGTTTCACCGTCACGGGCGACCACGGCGACGATGCAGCCGTCGGGTATCTCGGCGCTGAGTTCGCGGATCGTCGCCCCGTCGAGTTCCGTGGCGGTGACGACGATCTCCTGGGCGTCGTGGCCCTCGCCGAGTTCGTTCATCCAGTGGGCGAGTGCCGGCCGTTCGATTTCGTTGTCGATCGACCAGGCGGTCGCGCTGGCGACGTCGATCGCTCGCACGTCGAGTGCGTCGAACGCGTCGACGTTTTCGGGGGAGTTCACTCGGGCGACGACCTCCTCGACGTCGAATTTCGTGCGTGCCAGCTGTGAGACCAGCAGGTTGACGTCGTCGTCGGCGGTCGTCGCGACGACGAGTTTTGCGTCCTCGATGCCGACACCCCGGAGCGCGTCAGCGTCAGTTCCGTCGTCTTCGTGGGCCGTGAACCCGTCCTCTCGCAGGTCGGTGACGTTCTCGGAATCGCTATCGATCAGGTGGACGTTCTCGCCTCGTTGCTCCAGTCGAGTGGCGAGCGCCCGGCCGACCCGGCCGCCGCCGACGATGATACTTTTCATCGGAACCACGTGCAGGTACTCTGCGATCTGTCTCGCGAATCCGGCCTGAATGACGACCGTAATGAAGATGACCAGAAAGACCGTCCCGGCGAGCGTCTGGGCGGCTTCGAACTGGCCAGCGGCCTCGAGTTCGATCGCGAACAGCGTCGCCACCGAGGCGGGGATAATCCCGCGCGGGCCGACCAGCGAGAGGAAGTACTTCTCGGCGCGGCTGAACCGCCAGTGAGTCGTCGAGATTGCGACGAGGACCGGTCGGACGATTAGCGTCACTGCAACGACGACGGCGATGCCGCCGAGACCCAATCCGAGTAGCGCGTCGAAGTCGATCAGCGCCGCCAGCGAGATAAAGACGAAAGAGAGCACGACGAGCGTGAGATCGCGGTTGAACTCGAGGATCTCCTCGCGGTGGGGAAACTCGAGGTTGCCGAGGACGACACCGGAGGCGGCCGCGGCGGCGACCCCGGTCTCGGGGAAGATCGACTCTGCGAGCCCGAAGGCGACGAGCGCACCCGTGAGGGTCACGAGCCGTGCCGCCTGCGTAGCATTGCCGGCGGGGAGATCGGCCTCGACCAGCAGGTACCATACGACGCCGGCGACGATGATGCCGACGCCGAGGCCGGCGACGAGCCGCTGGAGGAACGAGACGGGAATCTCGGCCGGCGCGTCGCCGACGACGAAGACCTCGAAGATGACGATCGCCAGGACCGCCGCGGTAACGTCGTTGAAGATCCCCTCGGCCTCGAGCGTCGCGGCGACGTGCTCGCGGACGGTGACGACCTCGAGAAGTGGCGTGATCACGGTGGGACCGGTCGCGATCAGCAGGGCGCCGACGAGTGCGGCGACGTCCCACCCGGTTCCGAGAAAGAGACGAACGGCGAGGGTCGTTCCGACGAACGCGATCACCGCGCCGATCGTCGCCATTCGGACGACGGCGCGTGGTGCCTGTGAGAGCCGCTCGCGGCGGAGGTGAAACGCGCCGTCGAAGATGATGATCGCGACGCTCAGGCCGACGACGGTCGCGAGGCCGTCACCGAACGTCTCTATCGTGACGAATCCCAACACCTCGGGACCGAGGGCGACGCCGACGACGATCAGGAAGAGGACGCTCGGGACGCGGAGTCGCTTGGCGAGCACCTGCGCGCCGACGCCGAGCGCGAGGATGCCGACGACGATCGGGAGTGGGTCCGTCACAAGTCATTCACCGTTTCGGTGAATAAATCGCCCTCCGAGCAGAGGTGACGAGCGCTGCCACCGAAGGGAAGGGGGTCGAACGGAATCACTGCCCCACAGTTCGCAAACCCAACCGGGCGACGACGGACAGCAACCCGTCTCAGTCATCACCAGGGATACCCACGCCCTTCAACGTAGAGCCGTAGTCAGCGTCGGCGGTGATCGTCTCGGGCTCTTTGACGACGTACAGCACGATCAACACCGTAACGATGTACTTGGTGATGATGTCGAGGACGCTGTATCCCCAGGAGGTCATCCAAATCTCGAGGAGGGCAAAGCCCTCGACGCCGAGCGCCCAGAGGATCGGGTAGCCGAACCAGCCGACGACGGTGAGGATCTTTAGCTTCGTGAACAGGTCCCCTGTACCGGTCTGCTCGGCCTCACGGGTCCAGTCGACCAGGATCACGTAGACGATCACCAGGAAGAAACTCGAACTGAGCACGAACCACCACCAGCGCATGAGATACGAGGAGGTGGTCAGCGCGGCGGCCAGACCGGTGACACACATCGCGATCGTCATCGCGACGGTAGTCGTGATCTTCGTGAGGTTCGAGCCGGCGATCATCCCGAGGACGATCAGGATGAACGGCGTGGAGAACGTCCACGTGAGGTAGCGACCCCACATCGTGAGGACCTCCTCGCCCGCGAGCGGGTGGCCCGCGGGCATCTCGATGAAACTCAGCGTCAGCCCCGACGTGAGCCCGGTATAACTCGAGATCGAGACGACCGAGATCAGCATCGTCGAGACGACGATCAGCTTCGTGCGTGGGTCGGTCACTCCCCGGGTCATCGCGACGATAAAGAGAATCGTCAGGCCTGCGAGGGCGATGTTCGCGACGAACGACAGCGCGAGCAGCGTATCGTCGAACACGAACTCGAAGATCTCACGCTGGGTTTCGGGTGTTTGTAGCAGGATATCCTGTGCGGACGCTGTTAGTAGTCCAGTCGGTTCCATGACTCTGTTGTCACGTTCGAGCCCACCCACACTGAACTGCGCTCCAAACTGGTAAGGTCTCGTCACCCGAATCGGGGAGACGAGCGTCGTCGAAATAATTCTGGCAGGACTGAACGGTTGCCGTCCCCCGCTTATCACAGCTACGTGATGGCCGCCTGTCGGCGTTCGGATGTCTTCCCGTCGAGTTCACCGGTGATGAACTGGGTCCGTAGTGCCTCGAGTACGATCTCGGCAAAGCCGGTTCCCAGACGCATCGATAGCGCCGAGAGGCCGACAGATGTCCTCACCAACGCGAGCAGTACCGTTATCCACGGCGGCCGGTGGTAGATCAGGCTGGGAAGGCCATTCGCACCCGTTGGACGTAGGGCTGTGTAGTGATTGGACCGAGTTCGCACAGCCTCGGAAACTGTGACGAGTCGCGGCGATCACAGCCGGCTACGGGCGCCTCGTTCGCGACGACTTCGTCCCGTTACGTTTTACCCTGCCCGCCCCGAATCGGTGGCCAATGACCGCACAAACCGTCCAGCAGGGTGATCTCGTGACTGTCATCGGCCTCGAGGTCCACGTCCAGCTGGAGACCGATACGAAGATCTTCTGTGGCTGTTCGACCGAACAGACCGACGAGCCCAACGAGAACGTCTGTCCGGTCTGTCTCGGTCTACCGGGTGCCCTCCCCGTCCTGAACGAGGGTGCCGTCGAGGCGGCCGTCAAAATCGGGAAGGCGATCGACGCCGACATCCCCGAGGAGACCCGCTTTCACCGCAAGAACTACTACTATCCCGACCTGCCGAAGAATTTCCAGATCACCCAGTACGACGAGCCGATCTGTGCCGATGGCGAACTCGAGATTTCGGTCGAGGGAACGCGTCGCTCGGTGACGATCGAGCGCGCGCACTTAGAGGAGGATCCGGGCAGCCTCCAGCACGTCGGCGGCGGGATCGACACCGCAGACTACACGCTCGTCGACTACAACCGCGCCGGCACGCCGCTGATGGAGATCGTCACCGCGCCGGACTTTCGCAGTCCCGACGAAGTGCGGGCGTTTCTCGCCGAACTCGAGGAGGTTCTCGAGTATCTGGGCGTCTTCGACGCCGAACGGGACGGCAGTCTCCGCATCGACGCCAACCTCTCGATCATCCCCGAGGACGAAATCGACGGCGACGACGCAGACGAGATCGGCGAGGAGGCACTCGCCACGGCCAACCGCACGGAGGTCAAGAACATCTCGAGTCACAAAGGTGCCGAAAAAGCGCTGGCCTACGAGGAGACGCGCCAGAAAAACGCTATTCAGCGCGGTCGCGCGGTCGAACAGGAGACTCGACACTGGGACGAGGCTCGGGGCATCACGGTCTCGATGCGCTCGAAAGAAGAGGAGAAAGATTATCGGTACTTCGAGGAGGCAGACCTCCCGCCGCTTCGCGTCTCGGACTGGAAGGAGACGATCGCGATCCCAGAACTGCCATCCGCTCGCCGCGAGCGGTTCGGAACCGAGTACGGTCTCGACGAGGAAGCCGCCTCGAAGCTCACCTCGACGAAGCAGGTCGCGGACTTCTACGAGGACGTCGCGGCGGAGTTCGATCCCGACCTGGCGGCGACCTGGGTCGCGGACAACCTGCTTGGCGAACTCAACTACCGCGACATCGAGATCACCGAGATCGAAGGCCGCCTCGAGGAGGTCAAACGACTCGTCGCGCTCGTCGACGAGGACGAAATCACGGCGAAAAACGCCCGTGAGACGGTGCTCCGGTCGATGCTCGACGACGGGCACACGCCGGACGAAGTCGTCGCCGAGGAGGGCCTTGGCAAGACGAGCGGGGACGAGGTTCAACAGGCCGTCGTCGAGGCGGTCGACGAGAACCAGGGGGCCGTCGAGGACTACGAGTCCGGCGACGACGGCGCGATCAACTTCCTCGTCGGACAGGTGATGCAAAAGACCGGCGGCAGTGCGGATCCGGGCGACGTAAACCAGTTGCTGCGGGCCGAACTGGGCGAATAGCGTACCGTTCCGTGACCCGGCGAATTATGGCCTGCCGGCGAGTTGGATTCTGATATGGATCGGATCTCGCTGGGGAACGAGGAGTTCGAAGGAAACAACAACGCGTACGTCCTCGACGGCGGTGACGGCGACGCCCTCGCGCTCGTCGACACCGGTATCGCAATGTCCGACTGCCGGGCACAACTCCGGACGGGGCTGGCCGAACGCGGCTACGAGTTCGCCGACGTCGACGATATCGTTCTCACACACTTTCACCCCGACCACGCGGGCCTGGTCGGTGAGATTCAGGCCGAAAGCGATGCGACGGTTTACGTCCACGAGGCTGACGCTCCGCTCGTCGCACAGGACACCGATGCAGTCGCCGCCTTCGACCGGCAACGTCGAGACGTCCTCGAGGAGTGGGGCCTTCCGGACGAACCCCGGAGTGAACTGCTCGGATTCCTCGAGGCGGTGAGGGAGATTCAAGGTGAAGGGGCTGACGTGACGTCGATCGCGGACGGTGATACCGTGGCGGTCGGCGGGCACACGCTCGAGGCGGTTCACACGCCCGGACACACCGCGGGCCTGTGCTGTCTCGAGATCGGAGAGATGCCAGAAACGACCGGTGGAGACGAAGGCGTCGACGGCCTCGAGGCGTTCGTCGGCGACGCTATCCTTCCGGTATACACGCCGAACGTCGGCGGCGCGGACGTCCGCGTCGAGCGCCCGCTCGAGAAGTATCTGACCTCCCTCGAGAGGATCGCCGACCGAGAGTACGATCGGGTCTGGCCGGGACATCGCGATCCGATCGACGACCCGACCGACCGGGCACTGACAATCCGCGACCACCACCGTGAACGGACTGGGAACGTCCTCGAGGTACTCACAGAGCACGGACCAGCCGATCCGTGGACGGTCAGCGCCCACCTGTTCGGCGACCTCGAGGGAATCCACATCCTCCACGGTCCGGGTGAAGCCTACGCCCACCTCGATCACCTTCGCCACGAGGGGATCGTGGCGCTCGAGGACGGCGAGTATCGGTTGGTCGACCCCGACGCCGACATAGCGGCGGTCGTCTCCTCGACCCACTGATTTCGGGGCCCTCACTGTGTGGGTGTCTCTCGGTGACGACCACGCTCCCGATCGGTATTTATGTCGGCTGGCTATGCATGCTCCAGCGATACCCGTGCGTTCGTGGAGGGGTGTGTATGGTCAGGCTCTCGACGGGCGTCATCCTCGCCGGCATCGTATTGCTTTTCGTTCCGATCCCACCGATCGCAACCATTCTCGGAGTGTTAGTTATCCTCACCGGCGTTCTGCTCAGGGTGTTTACCGGCATGTAGCGCGTGGCCGGACCACTCGAGTCCGTATCGTCCTCGTGACCGTCGACTACTGTAAGGTCGAGCGTTTATCCGTTCGTCGTCCGATGAACCGGTATGCAGTCGACTCCGCGAGTGCTCGTCGTCGGCGGCGGTCTCGCCGGCCTCGTCGCCGCGCGCCACCTCGCTGGCGGCGGCGCCGACGTCACGCTCACAGAGCGCAGACCGTCGGTCGGCGGACGGGTACGGACGACGACCCGGGATGGCTTTCGGTTCGATTACGGCTTCCAGGTGCTCTTTACGGCCTACCCCGCAGTTCGTCGGGAATTAGATCTCGAGGCGCTCGACCTTCGTCCGTTCGCACCGGGTGCGACGATCGCTCGGGCAGGTCACCGATCGCGGCTGGTCGATCCGCTCCGGGCGCCGAGGGAGCTTCCGGCCGCGCTGTTCAACCCCGACGTCACGCTCGGTGACAAACTCCGCGTGGCGACGCTCAGGTGGACGCTCCGCAACCGTGCGTTCGACGAACGCTTCGAGTCGGGACACGACGCCTCGATCGACGCGTTCCTCCGCGAACGCGGGTTCTCCGATCGGTTCCTCGAGCGTTTTGCCGGCCCGTTTTACGGCGGGATCACGCTCGACCGCTCGCTGTCGACGTCGAAACGGATCTTCGAGTACACGTTCAAAGCGCTGGCGGCGGGTGAGACCGCGGTTCCCGCAGAGGGGATGGGTGCGATTCCGATTCAGTTGGCCGATTTCGCCGAGGCGGAGGGGGCGACGATCGAGAGCGGCGTCGAGGTCGAGTCGGTTTCGGCTGACGTCGTCTCCGGGTCGGGGACCGATGCCGACTCGAGTGGCTCCACTGATGCGAGGGTCGCCGTCGAAACGGACGGCGGATCGTACGACGCCGACGCCGTCGTCGTGGCGACGGACCCGCGGACGGCTCGATCGCTCACCGGTGTCGACCCGACTCCGACGAACGGACGAGCTTGTGTGACCCAGTACTACTCGCTCCCAGCCGACACCGGAATCGAGAGCGGCAAACGGATCGTGTTGAACGCCGACCTCGACTCGGAGGGGCCGAACCACGTCGTTCCGACGAGCGATATTGCCCCCGAGTACGCACCCGAGGAGGCAACGCTGATCAGCGCGACGTATCTCGGCGACCGCGAGGAGACGGACGAGGAACTCGCCGCGGCGACTCGAGAGTCCCTCGAGTCGTGGTATCCCGAACGGGCGTTCGACGGATTCTCCCTCGAACACACCGACCGGATTCCGTTCGCGCAGTTCGCACAGCCACCCGGCGTCCACGATGAACTGCCAGATGTGCGCGACCCCGACGGTCCGGTTTACCTCGCCGGCGACTACACTCGCTGGTCGTCGATTCAGGGTGCGATGGAAAGCGGTCGTCAGGCGGCAGGGGCCGTCCTCGAGGATCTCTCGAGGTGATTCAACCGCCGTCACTCGAGACTCCCGGCGGTCGTCACACAACACTTTTGTCAGCAAATACATAATTCTCGGTTACATGATCGAAACGGAGACGCTCTTCCTAGCGCTCGTGTTCTCCGTCGGCGGTGTTCTGGGCGGGCTGAACGGGTACCGTATCTACACGGCAGCACAGCGAACGCGAGCGCGGCGGCTCTGGACCGCCTACTTCGTCGGTTCGCTGCTCGAGAGCGTGGCCGGGATCACCGTTTTCGTGTGGGTTTTCACGAGGAGAATGCCGTCGGTGTGGCTGTTTGCAGCGCTTGTCGCACTCCCGCTGCCGGTGATACTCGTCCAGTGGCGGATGCACCGGAAGATGGAGTTCGAGAGCCGATTAGACGGCTGGCTGTCGAACCGCGCTCGATAGCAGACGGTCTCGATCACAGCAGCTTGCGACACTCCCCGAGCGGCGGAAACCACAGCGGCTCCCCCTTCGAGTCGTCCCAGACCGCCGGGTAACAGGCATCCACGTCAGTGACCAGCGGCGACTGGAAGTCTCGAGAGCGCATCCCGTTGACGGTCGCGCCGGCCGCGGCCCGCGTAAACGCCGGCAGGACGAGGACGTCAGCCCCGTCGTATATTTCGAGACCGTAGAGGAAACAGGGGCGCTTGCGACCCTCGAGGGAGATCGCCGGATGGTCGTGGCCGACGACGTACCGCGAGGCGTCGGTTTCGGGCCGCTCGTGGCCGTGGCAGACGACAGTCTCGTCGTCGGCCAAGCGATACTCCGCCGTCGTCTCGCCGCTGAAAACCTCCTCGAGCATCGTGTCGTGGTTGCCGGGCGTCACGACGAGCGATGCGTCCGCGTCGGCGACGGCCTCCTCCAGCGCCGACAGGTCGGATTCGACGCCTCGCGGGACGTACTCGAAAGAGTGGAGGAGGTCGCCGGCGACGACGACCGTTTCCGGCTCGATCCGCTCGAGGACCGCCTCGAGACGCGTTCGGACGTCCGTCCCGTCGCCGATCGGCGCGTCGACGCTCGAGGCGACGGCGCGTCCGAGGTGGACGTCGGCGAGAATCAACGCGTCGGCGTCGGGGACGGAGACGGCGCGTTCCTCGAGCGAGAACGGAAGGTCGACGTCGACTACGGTCATCGATCGGCGTCGGGACCGCCGTCGGCGCGAACCTCCTCTTTGCCGAGGGCCTCGAAGAGGTCGTACTCGTTGCCCGTCAGAACGAAGAGGACGTCCTCGAGTGGCTCGAGGATCTCCGGAACGATCCTGACGATGAGATACGTGATGGCGACGAGCGCGACGACCGACAGCGTCTGGGCGATGTAGTTGTGTGCGACGAGAAACGAGACTCGCTCGGGTTGGGCGCCCATGTACGTGGTCATGAACGAGACCAGCCACTCCTGTTGGAACCAGCCCCATGGAGAGGCCAGGCCGATGAAGACGTTTCGGACGAGGTTCAGGAACCAGATGATGCCGACGGCGAGTGCGATCCCGGTCAGCTTCCGTCGGAGCGGCGCCTTTACGGCCGCGATCAACCCGCCGAAGATAGCCATGCTCCCGATCCCGGTACACGCGAGGACGATGTACGTCGTTCGTCCGGTGACCGTCTCGTCCGGATCGAAGTCGAACCGACTGTAGTAGCCGTTTGCCCCCTCGTTGATGCCGGGGCTGTGGCCCAGAAGCTCCATTCCGAAGTGCGTCTGAGCGGCGGTCGTCTCGATGAGCCACTGTCTGACGAACGGAATCGTCTCCGCGGGGAGATAGATCAGACCCATAATCGCGACGGCTTTCGAGAGCAACAGAAGCGACTGGCGACCGCCGTACAGGAGGTAGCCCGTGTACAGACACAGCGGCAACGCGGCGACCGAGAGCACTGTCTGAAGCGGGCTCTGTGCGTCGTAGTAGTAGTACGGCACCATCGTCAGCCAGAAGACACCGAAGACGAGCCAGGCCGCCGAGGCGAGCACGCGAGCCGCGTCCGGTTCGCCGCGCCACTGGAGGACGATCGCGAGAAAGAACGCGCCGATCGCGATCCAGGCCAACGCGTCCGTCATCCCCGAATCGAGTACGGTCGACGCGATCGACGTCACGCCGATAAACTCCGGGCTGACGGCCAGTGCGGATTCGGCCCCAGCCGATGCGGTCGGCATGTTCAGGCTGAACGAAGGACTCTCCTGCTATCAACTTGACGCCTCGTCGCAACGACCGGGCCACTCGAGTTTCGGGCCAGTTCGACCGGATTCAGCGTGAACGACCGAAGTAGTTAAGTACCGCTATGCTATTCGGTATCAATACCCATGTCATTCAGTGACCGTTCCGCGAGCGAGTTTCCCGGCCGGCCGTCGACGCTTCGTCGCGTCGAGACGGTCGAATCGGGAGCGACGGTGAGACACGTCGATCAACTCGAGTCCGCGGCGCTCGAGGAGTTCCTCGAGATGCTGGCCGGCGATCGATCGACGATTCCGCCGGAGAGCGAACTCGAGGAAGGTGAGATCGTCGTCTTCACCGACTACTACCGCGTCGAACGGAGCTGATACGGTCTACTGTCCGTCGGTTCCGGTGGGGCCACGACTCGGGCGGCAGTCCCACTCCACCGGCACACCGCCACAGCAGTCCGGACGACAGGGCGGTCAGGGCATAGAGGTGTGCCGTCCGATGGGACGTATCGAAGCCGTTTTCCCCGGTGCGGCCGTTCGATCGGGTATGAACGGCGACAGTGACATGACCCTCGCGTTCGAACTCGAGGCGCTCAAGCAACTCGCTTCGCCCGAGTCCGTCTTCGAGGACGCTCGAGGGTGGACCGAGTACATCGGCGTCGTCTCCGAGAAACCGACCTACGTCGTGACGAACTTCACGCGAAAGAACCGGATCCGTCAGGACTTCTTCTCCGGCCCACGGGGCAAAGCCGAGAGCCTCGAGGGCGTCAAAAACCAGTTCGACACCGACCGGTACGTCTTCGTCGGTGCGGACGAAGAAGACGAGGCGCTAGCCGACGACGTCGGCTGGGAGTACTTGGCCGTCGACGACGCCGCCGAGGCGGCGGAGTGGGTGCTGGCGACGACTGCTGGTGCCGAGGAAGACGATGCCGAACCCGTCCGCGACGATTGGCCCTAGAATCACCGCTTTTCCGACCCGAGTTCTGACCTCCGGTATCGAGCGACCGTTTCGAGCACCCAGTCGGATTCGATCCATTTATCTTCGGTTGTTCGAATCGAAATAATCGGCCACAATGGATACGCGACACCGGCTTCTCGGAATTCTCGTCTTGCTCGTCGTGACCGGTGGGTTTTGCGTTCAGTTTGCGATGGCTGACGTCTGGACGCCGAGCCAGTCCGACCTCGCCGACGACCCGCCTGCGTACGACGGCGAACGGGTGATAATGTTCGGAACGGTGCAGACGATCGATCAGGAACGCGACGCCGTCGTCGTCTCCGACGGAACCCTCGAGGTCCGGGTGACCGACGTCGATCCGGAGACCGTCTCCGGACTCGAGCCGGGCGGCGAGATACAGGTTGCCGGCACGTTTCAGGCCGATCCGTCGACGATTACAGCCGACGAGGTCGTCGTCGACATCGAGGGATCCAGTGACAGGCGGTACGTTTACGGGACGTCGATCCTGGGCGGACTGCTCGCCGTCGCCGCCTTCTTGCGGACGTGGCGGATCGACGTGCGCGGCTTCCGGTTCGTTTCGCGGGGTGAGCGGTGATGGCCGAACTGTTGACGCACGTCCTCCTCGCGTACGCGGCCTTTACGGTCCTCGGCTGGTACGTCGAGTGGATCGACGACCGCTGGATCGCGGTCGGAATGGTCGGGTCGATCCTCCCCGAACTGAACCGGCTGGCGCTCGTCGTCTCGAGCGGGCGGGTGTCGTCGCTTCTCGGCGTCCCGTTCGCGTGGGATGCCCTTCATACCGTCGTCGGTGCGGCGTTGCTCTCGGGAATCGGCGCGCTTCTGTTCGCCTCCTCGACTCACCGCAGGCGCGCGTTTCTCGTCCTCTTCGCCGGTGGCCTCTCACACCTGGTCGTCGACCTTCCCCAGCAGTATGCGGACGGACGCATGCTCACCAACGAGTATCTGTTTCCGCTGACGACGTGGCGGCCGCCGACACCGGGGTGGTACGTCTCGGCCGATCGATGGGTTCTCGTCTTCGCGTCGGGCGTCACGCTCGCGATAGTGCTATTCGATCGGTATCGAGTCCGACCGTCCGACGCGGATTCGACCTCGACCGGCTCGGTCTCGGATGGACGCCAGTCCTGAGCGCTCGCTCGCCGAGTCGCCGACCTTATGACTTCGCCGGCCGAACGTGAACTAATGGCAGAACCTCGCGTCCCCGGTTCCGACCCCGATCGGCGTCTCGAGTTACCGTCTGGGGAGACGATCGACCCACACGACATCGATCTCGGGATGCGCGAGTGGGTCTGTTCCGACGGCACGCGCCACGCCGTCGTCACCGACGTCCACCCCCCATCGAGATTTTTCCCCGAATCGCTCGTGGTCGTCCTTCGGGAGACGATCGACACCGCAGACGAGTTCGACCAGTTCGGAACGCCCCACCTCATGGGCGTCGTCATGGAGGAGTTCCCGGAGAAGGTCGTCGTCCACGACGCGAGCGACGACGGCGCCGTCGGCTACGCCATGCTGTGGATCACCGAGTTCGACGCCCGGCGACTGCACGAGATCGTCGTCGAACTCGTCGTCGAACTGATGGACCACGCGATCAGCCACGCCGAGGACGACGAGGCGGTCGGCGAGTTCGAATCGCAGATGCTCGAGTTCGACGTCGGCGAGTTCGTCGACCAGTACCGAGCACAGCGGGAGTTCGAGACCGAACACGACCAGGCGTTGTAAATCCCATACGTGCCGGAGAGCCCGCGGACGGTCAGTGCGTGATCGGACTGACGCGTTCGCGAAATCGGCTCCGACCGGTGTTTCGACTGACGAATCGTAATTTCAGGGGTCTCGTCCGGACCGGCGAACGAAACACCGGTCGTCCGCCGACGTTACGCCTCGAACAGGTCGTCGACCGCCTGCTGGGCGGTGAGCGCGGCGTCGTCTGCAACCCGTTCGGGGTCTGCCCCATCTACGTCCTCAGGGACGTTGATGTAGACGTCGACCTCGAGGGTGCCGTCCTCGAAGCTAACGGTAACGTCACAATCGCGGACGCTCGACTGTTTGTACCGCGAGAATATCACCCCTTCCGCGGCGTCGGAGGCCGTCTGAACGACCTCCTCGTCGGTCGGTTCGTCCTGGGTCATTTACGCGCCGCCGGCACCGGGACCGCCGGGACCTGCCGGACCGCCCATGCCGCCACCGCCGAGCAGTTCTTCGAGTTCCTCCTGTAGGCCCTCGAACTGTTGCTGGACGCGCTCTTCCTGTTTCTCGAGCGTCTCGAGTCGGATCTCGAGGGAGTTTACCTTGTCGTCGAGTTCGTCTTCGGCCTCGTCGTACTCCGTCTCGACGAGGAGTTCGCCAACTTGGCGGTACATGGCCGTCTCCTCGTCGATCTCTTCGAGTTGCTCGAGGGCGTTTTCGGCTTCGGTGAGACTCGACTCGGCCTCCTGTTTCTGGACGGCGACCGTCTGTGCGGTCTCCTGAAGGTCCTGGAGTTGCTCGATCTTTTCCTGGGCTTCCGGGGGAAGATTACCTTGCATGATTCGATCCTCGCCCTCCGGACGTAAAAAGTCAAGCTTTCGTGTCGAACGATTCTGTCGGCGGCCGGGAAAGGGAGGCCACACGTCTTTCATCCCGTTCGGCGTGCGGGTTAGCATGCGTCGTCGTGAAGCGCTCGCGGCCGGCGGTGTCGCTCTCGGAACTGCGTCGGCCGGCTGTCTGTCGTCCCTCCGGCGCGAAGACGCCTGGCGCGAACTGGTCGTCGATCCGCCAGACGGCGTCTACGTTCCGCCCCACGCCGACGAGATGGTCACGGTCGGCGAGGCAACCGACGGCGGCCGTGAGGTTTCACTCCACGTAACGAGGCCCCACTCGTTTTGGACTCTCGCCGGCGCAGAACGAAGTCGCGCGGCCGTCCGTTCGCGACACGACCTCCACCTGATGGTCGACGTTCGGGATGTGGGGTCTGGTGTGATCGTCCCCTCGACGGTGACGACGACGATCCAAAGCGGGACCGAAGCCGAAACCGCCACGAACGGCGGAGAGTCGACCGACCGCCGGACTCTCTGGCCGATGCTCTCCCAGCGAATGGGCGTACACTACGGTGACAACGTCGCACTCGAGGGCGAGGGCACCGACGCGGTGACGGTGCGGGTGGGGCCGACGCTCGCGGATCCGATCGGTCCGCTCCCCACCGAACTCGAGGAGTCGGCGAGCGTCGATATCCCATTCGAGTACGATCCCGCGACGATCGAGGGTCTCGAACGGCGGCTGATCGACGCGAACGAGGGCCGCGGCGAACCCGACGCACTCGAGCCGATGGGGAATCACGGCGACGGCTCGAACGCCGCCAATTATAGAGACGGCTCGAGTAACGACGGTCACGGCGACGGTTTGGGGAACGACGGTCACGGCGACGATCTGTCGGTGGGTGGCCCGGTGGATCGCTCGCCGTTCGACCGCGCCGGGGCGACTCGAGTCGGTTCGGCTTCGGTCGGGGATCTCGATTGTATCGTTGTGATCGTGACGGACCTGGACCGTGGCGAGGCGAACGCGGATACCGCGGAATCGGTTGCGCTCGCGGTCGCGGTGCGGACGCCGTACAACCGGTATCCGATCCCGTTCGCCACGCTGTCGGCGACGATCGCGCGAGAGGGCAACGGGATCGCCGCCGGGTCGCTTCGGGAAGTGATCGATCCGCGGGACGGCCACCACTACAGGACGGACGTCGATCCGGCCCTCCTCGAGCGCGGCGACCAACTCGCGATCATCGTCGAGACGCCGCCGCAACTGGCTCGTCACGAGGGGTACGAAACCGCGTTTCTCGAGACGGGAATGGCGACGGTGAACCTCGAGTGAGCGTCTCGAACCGTCTCGGGGACCACGTGTGTTCGCGTTCACGAGCGCGTTCGGACCACGCCGTCAATCCGATGTCGTCGGCCCGTCTCCCGTGGCCGATCGAAGGACGAAGAGCCCGAGTGCGAGGAGGAACACGCTCACGACGAGCCAGGGTGGGTTCCACGCCTCGGTGCCGTGGACGACGTTGTGCAGGTCGAGTACGTAGTGACTGAGGACGCCGTCGATCACGTTGAAGACGCCCATGCCGACGACGATCGAGCCGACGAGATAGCGCGTCGAGAGTCGGCGATCGGTCCCGTTGACGAGCTCCCAGAGAAGTCCGAATCCGACCGCCATCACGGCGAGCATACCAAGCAAGAACAGCCCGTCGATCATGACGTTCGTCCGGAGGCCGTCGAGACTATACGGATCGTAGAACCCCGAAAGGAGATGGTGGGTCTGGAGCGTCAGGTGAAAGATCACGGTGTCGATGACGGCACCGAACCCGAAACCGATGATCCCGGCCGAGAGCAATAGTCGACGTCGTACGCTTGCAGCCGTCGCCATACCTCGGCTCCAACGTCCGCGGGGAAAAGCCGGGGACCGGCGTCTGCCACGAGTTCGAACGAGGACGACGGGACGACCGCCCGACGTCGGTTCACAACGAGCGAACACAGCACAACGGGACGGTTCGTCGAACGGTGGCTCATACGATTTGCTGTCAGTCAGTTCCGGCGCACCCGCGATCCGGGCGGCGGTTGCAACGGTGGACTCGCTGCACTCCTCCACCGAGACTCGTCTCACACGGTTCGACTCACCGCCGGGACATCGGGACAGTAATCCGTATCACTCGAGCGTTCGGCTACCGACGTCGGCCGTCCGCTCGGCGACGTCGACGAGCGAAAACCAGGTGTTGAGCGCCGCCCGAAGCGCGACGACGTCTTCGGCGTCGACCTCGAGGCGGACGGTTTCGCCATCGCGCTGGATTTCGGTTCGTGATCGCTCGTCGTCGATCTCGCCGACTTCGCGGGCGACGCTCTCGGCGACGATACGGGCGACCGACGCGCGCTCGTAGTCGAACTCGAGGGTCGCGTCGTGAAAACTCACGGGGCGTTACTGGACGCCGACTTCCTTGACGTCGCGGCTCCGTTCTTTCAGGAGCACGCGGTGTCCGCAGTACGGACAGCGAACGCCGCCGTACTCGTCGAGCTGGACGTCACGTTTACAGCGGGAACATTTGTAGCTCATGCGTTGTGGGTGTATCGCGGTTATTCGTCGTCTTCGGACAGCGCCGCACGGATCGAGCGCTTGACGGTGCGCCCGGCGGGCGTCTCCGGGCGGTAGGCGCCGCCGGTGAAGACCTCGCCGGTCTCGTCGTTCTTCCAGATGCCGGTGCCGACGCGGGTGACGGAGTCGCCGTCGACCTCGGCGTTTTGCATGTCGTCTTCGATCTCGCTGACGCGACGTCGTGCGACCCGACCGTAGCGAGCGCCGAAGCGGCCCGCGCTACCGACTTTTCCTTTCTTGGCCATAGTACTGCTATCTATCGCTAGCGGATTCATAAAGCTGTTGAGTCACGTCGATTCCTCGGACGAACGCTCGGCGACCGGTCCAGCGACTAGTTCTCGAACGATCAGCGCGAGAGCCGCCAGGTATCCAAGCGGTGCGATCGGCGCGACGAGCAATCCGGTCCCGATGCCGGTCGCCGCGATGACCGATCGGAACGCGAGCCCACTCACCGCGAGTAGCGGGATCACAGCCAGGACGGCGTCGGCGCGCTCGAGCATGGCTAATTACATCTAATTACGCCGGGAGGGATAAGGAGCCGAGAACCAGCAGGCAGTGTCGGTTCCATCGACTCGTGACAGTATTTGTACGGTGACTGAGACGGGTTCCTGTACCGATCTACCGGCACAACCGCGACCCAAAGCGATTGTGCCGGAACTGACGGATAGCAGACCGTACGAGACATCTCGGTGGGCGACTCCCCCGAGGATTCAATTCGTCGAGTCGATCGTCGAGAACCGCCTCGAGCGCGTTCGGTTATAGTACCAACTGAAACGATGTACACACCGATCGCCGATCCGTCTGGCGATCGGGTGTGCATTGACGTTCAGTGGCTACTATAGTATCCCGGCGCGGCCGGAGATCCTTGCCCGTGAGGCGGGGCGGATGTCAACGGAACTCGGCGTCCGCGAGCACGTCGTTTAGGTCGGCGCGAATCCGCTCGCCCATCTCCCGATCCCTGGCGGTCGTCACGACGCGGTTTTCCTGGACGCTCGAGCCGTCCCGGATGAGCATGCGGACGTTGCCGCCGTCGTCCGCTCGGGTGACTTTCGCTCGGAGGCCCGATTGCGAGCCGGTTCCGCCGGCGTCGATGGGACCGGGGATGACCTTCTTGACGTGCGGGTGGTCGGCCACCGCGTGAATCGCCCGCATCCCCGTGCGGCCGCCGATGAGCGTCGAGTGACTGCCGCCGATTTTCTCCGACGGCGGCGTCTCGACGACGTCGAGTGCGCGTTTTCCGCGCCGGTCGAGAACCGCCTCGACGGGGTCGTCGTCGTCCACGCGGTAGAAGGGGTAGTGGATACGCTCGCGGACGGTTCGAATCACCGCTCGAGTTCCGCCGGCGTAGATCTCTTCCGGTCGTTTTCGTCGGATCTCGTCGGCGATCAGGCCCGCGAAGTTGCGCAGTTCGACGATCTCGTTTTCGCCTTCTTCCGGCGTCGTCGTGATCGTCGTCTCTCCGACGATCGGATGCTCGCCCCCGCGGGCGGACGCCTCCTCGTCGTCCTCGGCGAGCATCGTCAGCGTCGCCCGATCTCGTGCCGCCTCGAGTACCACTGCCACCGTGTTCCGCTCCCGGCAGACGAGACAAAAGTCCCCGGGTTTCTCGAGCGGCGACGCACAGTGGCGACACTCCATACCCCG
This sequence comes from Natrarchaeobius versutus, assembly GCF_041205745.1. Lineage (NCBI taxonomy): Archaea > Methanobacteriati > Methanobacteriota > Halobacteria > Halobacteriales > Natrialbaceae > Natrarchaeobius > Natrarchaeobius versutus. The sequence continues at coordinate 99,836 of NZ_JBGFCC010000007.1, forward strand.
AATTATCGTCGGGCCTGTAAAACCGCCGCGTTTTGAACCGGGAGGGATCCGCGTCGGGCAGTCTTCCTCGGATCGGAGCCACTGACGTCCCATCCGACAGCGCACGTACCAATCCGTCCAACAATAGACGTCCAACAACGCACGTACCACACTGTGACCGCTTTGTGATCGGTGTCCGTCGTTTCGAACGGTCTGTTTCAGGTGCGACCGGAGGCGACGCGCTCGAGCAGGTCCTCGACGACGGGCGAGTCGACGAGTTCGTAGGGGACTCGAAGCGGAGAGATCGAGACGTTGCCCTCGAGGACGGCGTGTCTGTCGGTGTCCGCCGGATCGGGGATATCCCGGTTGGCCATCTGCTGCCAGAGTCGGTTGGTTAGCCGGAACCGGCCGTTCTCGACGGTCGCGTCCATCTCGTAGACGTCGGTCGGTCTCGTGATCTCGAGACTCGGCTCGGATCGGTCGGGCGTCGGAGCGTTGACGTTCAGATAATCGACGCGGTCGAACAGGCCCGTTCCGGATGCGCCGTCGACGATCGCCGCCGTCAACTCCGCGGCCGGCGAGAAGTCGGCGGGCTCGAGCGGTTCGTCCATTCCGAGGGTATCCATCGAGACGGCGATCGACGGCACGTCGAGAAACGCGGCCTCCATCGCGGCGCTTACCGTTCCGGAGCGCGCGAAGACGTAAGTCCCCAGATTCGCCCCGTCGTTACAGCCCGAGACGACGAGATCCGGTGTCCGCTCGAGGGCGTTGACACCGACGATAGCACAGTCACACGGCGTTCCGTCGATGGCGTAGCCGAGTTCGTGGTCCGCGTGCGGGACTGGGGACGTAAACTGCCCTTCGGCCATGTCGATCGCGGACGACTCTACCTCTCCCCCGTCGAAATCCGGTTCGTCGTTCGACGCCGTACGGCCGTACGATAGCGACCGACCGACTGCACTGCGATCACGGTCGGGTGCAACGACGGTGACCGAACCGACCGTCGAGAGCGCGTCGTGGAGCGCTCGAATACCCGGCGCATCGATCCCGTCGTCGTTCGTCAAGAGGATCTCCGGCTCCGCTGGCAACTCCATACCCGACCCGTTGGAGGTGCGACGGGATACGAGTACCTATCGTAGCCACTGAACGTCATCGTACACCCGTTCACGATAGTCTGTCCGGAAACCGGTCCGCTGTCCGGTCTCCGGGTGCTGTCTGTGAACGGTGTGTACATCGTTTCAGTTGTTAGGATATCGCCGCCGTTCGGACGGAGTGTCCAGAACCCTCAAGGCTCGGCCGGCCGAACTGTGGATAGATGCACCGCCGCGGGTTCCTCTCGCTTTCGCTCGCCGTCGCGGTTTCGGGCTGTCTCGAGTTCGTCGAGGACAACGGCGAGGAGATCACCGAACCGGCCGACGTCGAAATCGCGTGGTCCGACCTCGTACGCGACAATCCCGGAACCGAGGACGAACGCGTCTACGTCTGGGGCGTCGTTCGGAACGTCGGCGATCGGACGCTGAACTACCTCGAGATCCGGGCCACGTTTTTCGACGGGGAGGGCGAACAACTCGAGAGCGTCATCGAGAACGTCGACGAGGACGTCACCTCCGGCGAGGAGTGGCCGTTCGAAGTCGAATTCCCCCGCTTCGGCGAGGAAGCGGCCGACGTCGACTCGTACGAACTCGAGCCGGCGACGGGTGTCTGATGGAGTCATCGGAGGGACTCGAGCGAGCGCCTCCGCCGACACGAATCGCGGCTGATCCGACGACCGAGGGGGCAACGGGAGGGGGAAACCTGCGAATGCGGTCGACGGACGAAATCACTAGAACGGGGACATGACCGATCAGGACGAGGGCGTCTCGACGCTCGCAAAGCAAGGCAGTATCACGTTCGTCGGGAACGTCGTCAACGGCGTCTTCGGCTTTGCGATCGTGATGTTGATGACGCGGTTCGTCAGTCCGTCGGTGTACGGGCTCTTCGTTCTGGCGACCTCCGTCATCCTGTTCATGCAGGTGTTTGCGAACCTCGGATTACCGCTCGCGATCGACTACTTCGTTCCGCAGTACTTAGACGAAGACGAGTACGGAAAGGCGAAAGGGGTCATCGTGCAGGTGACCGCGACCGTCCTCGTCACGTCGTCGCTCGTGGCGTTCGCGCTCGCGGTCAGCTCCGAGCTGTTCAGCGATCTCTTTCAGGAGCCGTCGATGCGGATCGCGCTGTTGTTCCTCTCGGTGACGATCCCGATGCTCGCGGTTTACAACGTGCTATTGACCTCCTACTACAGCATCAAGAAGCTTCAGTACCGGGTCATCATGCGCGACCTCGTCCGCCCGATCGTTCGCTTTGGCGTCACCGCGGGGCTCCTGCTCGTCGGATACGGGCTACTCGGACTCATCGTCGGCTACGTCGTCGGACTGTTCGTCGCGATTACGATCGGCGCGGTCGTCTTCACCTACAAGGCCTGGGACCTCCTCTCGAGGCGGGTGGAGTTCGTCGCGGCCGGCCCGCTCGTGAAATACTCGGTTCCGCTCGCGATGACGAGCGTCGTCTTCGTCCTGATGGGCCACGTCGATTACTTCGTCCTCGGGTACTTCCTGGATTCCGACGACGTCGGGATCTACCGAGTCGGCTACATGCTCGGTTCGGGTCTGATGATTATTTTCAACTCCCTGTCGCCGGTGTTCAAGCCGCTGATCGCCGAGACGAGAGACGACATCGCGCTGGTCCAACGACGATTTCGGATCATGGCCCGCTGGATCGCCGCGATCACGCTCCCGATCGCGATCGTCCTCTCGCTGGGTGCGAGTTCGTACCTGGCCGTCCTCTATACGCCCCAGTACGCCGAGGCGAACGCCGTCGTCGCGTTGCTCGCCGGCGCGTTCCTGTTCAACGTCACCTTCGGCGGCCCCGACGGCTCGTTGCTCCAGGGACTCGGATACTCGCGGATCGTCTTCGCCAACACACTCGCACTCTTCGGGACGAACTTCCTCGTGTCGGTGGCGCTCGTTCCGATCCTGGGAATCGAGGGCGCCGCGATCGGATCGGCGACGGCGCTGTTTCTCGTCGGCGGACTCACGCTCGTGGAGATCTACCACCTCGACGGGATCCACCCGTTCACGCGGGACTTTGCGAAGGTCGTCGGCGCTGGCGTCCCCGCAACGATCGCCGGCGCCCCCGTCGTCTACTTCCTCGAGTCGGATCTCCTCGTCGCCGCAATCCTTCCGATCGCCGTGGTCGGGACGTACCTCTTCACCTTGATCGCGAGCGACGCGTTCACCGACGCGGACGCCCAGATGGCCGCAGAGTTCAGCCCGACGCTCGAGAGGTGGTTGCCGGTCGATCGGTTCGATCGGTAACGAGACGTCCCAAACCGATCACTGGTGTGTATCCGCATCAGTCGTCGACGAACTCCGTGTCGCCGTCGGCACCGCGTTCCGCGCGCTCGACGCCTTCGGTGTCGGACGTGTCGTCGACGATCCCCTCGCGCCAGGTACCCAGCCGGAACCAGACGACCGCGACGGCGAAGGAGGCGACCATGCCGAACGAGTACGCCCACCAGATCCCTTCGATCCCCCACTCGAGGGCGCTGATCGTCACGCCGATGCCGGGAACGGTGAGCGTCCAGGCGAACGCGAGCACGAGCGCGACGGGAACCCGGAAGATCCACCGCGAGAGAAACGAGAGTACCATCGCTTCCCGGGTGTTTCCGGCGCCGCGAAAGGCCCCCTGGATGACCATCACGCCGGCGAACAGCGCCCAGAAGGGCGCCAGGATCCGAAGGAAGACGACGCCCTCGGCGATCACCTCGGGGTCGGCGACGAACACTCGCATGGCCTGGGCGGGAAACGCCACGATCACGGCCGCGACGGCGAAGATGAGGAGCATCGTTCCTGCCGTTGCGGTTCGAGTCACGGCCGCGGCGCGGTCCGGTGTCTTCGCGCCGAGGTTCTGCCCGACGCCGGTCGCCGTCGCGTTTCCGACGGCGCCCGACACCGCCCAGGTGACCGACATCAGTCGGACGCCGATCCCGTAGGCCGCGGTGGGTGCGGCGCCGAAGCGAGCGACGAAGCCGGCCATCGCGACCGACGCGAAACTTCGCGCCCAGCCGTCGATCGTCGCCGGATAGCCGACGTCGATCAACTGTCGCAAAATCGCCGGATCGGGGGCCAGATCGCCCACTCGTAACCGAACGCCGAAGCCACCGTCGAGGAGGATGTAAATTCCCGCCACGGCGGCGACAGCCCGCGAGATGAACGTCGCGATCCCCGCCCCGCGGGTTCCCATCTCGGGGAACGGCCCCCAGCCGAGGATGAAGAAGGGATCGATCACGACGTTGACGCCCGCGGAGACGAAGACGAGCCACATCGCCGTCTTCGTATCCCCCGCACCCTGGAGCGAGGAACGAAACGCGAAGAAGAGAAACGTCAACGGAAGCGCCAGAAAGATGACCTCGATGTACGCGAGCGCTTCGACGAACACCTCGTCGCGGGCCCCGATCACCCACAACAGCGGCCGCCGGAAGTAGAGTCCGACGGCGGCGAGAACGCTCGAGACGGCGATCGCGAGTAACACCGTCTGAGCGACGACCCTGTCGGCCATCCGATCGTCGTCGGCGCCGACGTGCTGGGAGACTAACGCGATAGTGGCCGCGGTCAGCCCCATCGCGGTCGAGACGAACATCCACGAGAGCGGAAACATCAGCGAGACGGCGGCGACGGAGATACCGCCGTCGCCCAGCCGACCGACCCAGAACATATCGGCGAGGTTGTAAAACGTCTGAAGGAGGTTTCCGAGGACCAACGGCCACGCCAGGTTCAACAGCTTCGGGGGGATCGACCCCGTCGTCATATCGACGCGCTTTCGATCGGTTTCCGGTTCCGTCTCTGCCACGAATTGTACTCCGCTGAGTGTCTGTCCCGGACGCGTGAAAAGAACTCGGCTCGCGGGTGCGGGTTGCCGCCATCGTCTCATTGCATTCGGCCGGCAGTTCCTCGGCGCGCTCACGGCGGGTATCGCGGTCTCGGACTGGTCGCAGACGTTCGAGGCGCTCCGTGGCGGACGACGGCCAGCGCCCGCATTCGTATCCGATCTCCGGATTCATACCAGTGAATTATTATAATCCACAGTATGTTTTTAATGCTTAAATCATATCGACGAATCGTTGACGTATGGATACGTCCGGGGGAACGCTGAACGAATCGAATCGGCGTCGGTTTCTCGGTTCGTGCGGGGCGGGGATCGTCGGTACGATGAGTGGGTGTCTCGACGAAATTGGGCCGATTGGGGAATCCGAACCGGTGTTCGATCACCCCGACTCCGTCCGAATCGACGAATCGTTCCCGCTCGAGATCGGCGGGCTACCAACGGGTGAGCAAATCGAGGTGATCGCGACTGCGGACGACGACAACGGCGTCACGTGGTCGACGACTGTGACGTACGAGGCCACCGACGGAACGATCGATCTCGAGACGGACGCCCCGCTTGGAGCGACAGACGGGGAAGCCGGCACGGGACGGTTGATCCAGTCGATGGAGACGACCGGTGGGGAGGGATCGACGTACGCTCCGCCACCGGAAGAGACGCTCTCGCTCGAGGTGGCAGTCGACGACAACGTCCTCGGTACGTCGACGATGACGCGAACCTTCGGCGATCCAGATCTCACCGTCACGGAACTCGACGAGGGACCGGTCGGAGTAGCGTTCGAACCACCGGGTTCGCAGACTGTCCCGGCCGTCGTGGTCTTACACGCCTCGGAGGCGGAACCGCTGACCGATTACGCACGCATGCTCGCTTCGAACGGATTCGTCGCTCTTGCACTCCACTACTACGGGACGGAGGGACTCCCGGACGAACTCGTCGAGGTTCCACTCGAACTCGTCGACGAGGCGGCGACGTGGTTGCTCGATCACGACCGGGTCGAGGATTCGCAGGTGGGACTGTTCGGGCGGGCGAGAGGGGGCGAACTCGCGCTGTTGGCCGGGAGCCGACTGGATTCGACCGGACCCGTCGTCAGCCTCAACGGGAGCGGGGTCGTGATACCCGGACTCACGCCCGGTCATGCGACCGAACACGCCTGGACGGTGGACGGCGACCCCATTCCCCACTTTACCGGCGACGACGACGAACTCGAGGCGGCGACGATCGCCGTCGAAGAGAACGATGGGCCGGTGTTGCTCGTCTCGGGTGCCGAAGACCTGCTGTGGGAGTCGACAGAACTCACGTCGGTAGCCCAGGACCGCCTCGAGGAACGCGACTTTTCCGACGAGTACGACCACCTCGTCTTCGACGACGCCGGCCACGCCATCCGATATCCGTACGTGCCGACGGGAAATCGGGAACGACTCCAGCTGGGCGGGACGTCCGCCGGCTACGCACGAGCTGATGCGACGTACTGGCCACGGGCGCTCGAGGCGCTTCGGTCGTAGCTCGTCGCAGGAGGACTCCACCGTCGTGCCGACCCAATAGCCACTGGTAACACCACACGCGCGTAGCGCGACCACGCGCACACCCGCGCTGTCTACCGATTTTGGCGAAAGCGTTATCAGATCCTCAGTCGTACCGACCGACGATGCAGGATACTCGCCCGCTCGCGCCCGAGCCGCTCGCTCGAGATCCGGGAGGTGACCTCACGTGGAGTTGATCATCACCGAGAAGGACAACGCCGCCAGACGGATCGCGGACATCTTAAGCGGCGAGAGCTACGACTCGAGTCGCGAGAACGGGGTCAACGTCTACGAGTGGGGTGGCAAGCGCTGTGTGGGGCTGTCGGGACACGTCGTCGGCGTCGATTTCCCCTCGGAGTACTCCGACTGGCGGGACGTCGAACCGGTCGAGTTGATCGACGCCGAGATCGAAAAGACCGCGACGAAAGAGAACATCGTCGCGACGCTTCGCATCCTCGCGCGCAAGGCGACCCGCGCGACGATCGCGACCGACTACGACCGCGAGGGAGAACTCATCGGGAAGGAGGCCTACGAGATCGTTCGCGACGTCAACGAGGACGTTCCCATCCGCCGCGTCCGCTTTTCGTCGATCACCGAAAACGAGGTCCAGAACGCCTTCGACCAGCCGGAGGATCTCGATTTCGACCTCGCCGCCGCGGGCGAGGCTCGCCAGATCATCGACCTCGTCTGGGGCGCGGCGCTCACTCGATTTCTCTCGCTGTCAGCGGGGCAACTCGGCAACGACTTCATCTCCGTCGGCCGGGTGCAGTCGCCGACGCTCAAGCTGATCGTCGACCGCGAGCGCGAGATCCAGGCGTTCGACCCCGAGGAGTACTGGGAACTCTTTGCGGACCTCACGAAGCAAACGGACGGCGCCGACGCCTTCGACGCCCAATACTTCTACCGCGACGAGGACGACAACGAGGCCGAGCGCGTCTGGGACCAAGACGTCGCCGAATCGGTCTACGAGACGCTCTCCGGGGAGGAAGCGGCGACGGTCGTCGACGTCAACCGACGCACGCGAACCGACACACCGCCGGCACCCTTTAACACCACCCAGTTCATCCGCGCGGCCAGCTCGCTCGGCTACTCCGCCCAGCGGGCGATGTCGATCGCCGAGGACCTCTACACCGCTGGCTACATCACCTACCCGCGAACAGACAACACCGTCTACCCCGACGATCTCGATCCCGAGGAGCTACTCGACGACTTCGTCGGTCACCCGACGCTCGGCGAATCCGCCGAAGACCTCCTCGAGGCCGACGAAATCGCCCCCACGGAGGGCGACGAGGAGACGACCGACCACCCGCCGATCCACCCGACCGGCGAGATTCCCGCCCGCGGAGACGTCTCCGACGACGAGTGGGAGGTCTTCGAACTCGTCGTTCGGCGGTTCTACGCGACGGTCGCCGACGCCGCCGTCTGGGAGCACCTCAAGGTCGTCGCCGAGGTCGGCGACCACCGGCTGAAAGCCAACGGGAAACGACTGCTCGAGGCCGGTTACCACGACGTCTATCCGTACTACAGTACGTCCGAGAACTTCGTCCCCGACGTCGACGAGGGCGAGGAGCTGTCGATCGACGCGGTCGAACTCGAGGACAAAGAGACCCAGCCGCCACGTCGGTACGGCCAGTCGCGGCTCATCGAGACCATGGAGGAGATTGGGATCGGAACGAAATCAACGCGGCACAACACGCTCGAGAAGCTCTACGATCGGGGCTACATCGAGAGCGATCCGCCACGCCCGACCAAGCTCGCGATGGCCGTCGTCGACGCGGCCGAAAACTACGCCGACCGGGTCCTCAGCGAGGATATGACCGCCCAGCTCGAGGCGGATATGGACGCCATCGCCTCCGGCGAAGCCGGGCTCGAAGACGTCACCGACGAGTCCCGGGAGATGCTCGAGGAGATCTTTGCAAGTCTCGCGGACTCGCGCGAGGAGATCGGCGACCACCTGCGCAAGTCGCTGAAAGACGACAAACGTCTGGGCCCCTGTCCCGAGTGTGGCGAGGATCTGCTCGTCCGCCGAAGCCGCCACGGCTCGTACTTCATCGGCTGTGACGGCTATCCGGACTGTGAGTATACCCTCCCGTTGCCGTCGACGGGCAAACCGCTCATCCTCGAAGACGAGTGTGAGGAACACGGCTTGAACGAGGTGAAGATGCTCGCGGGCCGCCAGACGTTCGTCCACGGCTGTCCGCTCTGCAAGGCCGAGGAAGCCGGCGAGGGACCGATTCTTGGTGACTGTCCGGAGTGTGGAGACGAACACGGCGGCGAACTCGCGATCAAGACTCTTCAAAGCGGCTCGCGGCTCGTCGGCTGTACGCGCTATCCCGACTGCGAGTACTCGCTCCCGCTCCCTCGCCGGGGCGACATCGAGGTTACCGACGACTACTGTGACGAACACGACCTCCCGGAACTCGTCATCCACAGCGGCGACGAACCCTGGGAGCTGGGCTGTCCGATATGCAACTACAAGGAGTTTCAGGCCCGCGAGAGCGAGAGCGGTTCTAATCTCGAGGCGCTCGAGGGGATCGGGGCGAAGACGGCCGAGAAACTCGCGAGCGCGGGTATCGAGAGCATCGACGACTTGACCGACGCCGACCCGGACGACGTCGCCGCCTCGGTAGACGGAATCAGCGCTGACAGGGTCAAAACCTGGCAAGCGAAAGCCTGATCCAACGGCTCGTTACCTCAATCGGTATCGCCGTTCGACGACCGATCGGGTTCGCTCGAGTCCGACTCCCGCTCGAGGGCGGATTCGGCGGCTCGAACGATATCGGTGGATCGCTGAACGCCGATCTCGTGCCACCGTTTCTCCCCGCGTTCGTCGACGACGATCGTCGCGGGGTAGCCGACGACGCCGTAGCTCGCGGCGAGACTGGGAGTGGCGTCGTATCCCACGTACCAGTTCCCGCCGAGATCGGCCCACCACTCCCGGAGTTCGTCCTCGGGCATGGTTTCGGGGGTCTGGTACGTGATCGACGCGACGGTCACCGCGTCGTCGGATGTCTCGAGGAGAGCGTCGTGTGCCTCGGCGAGGCGGGGGATCTGCGCTTGACACTGACCACAGCCGGTGACGAAGAACATCGCGACGGTGACGCCGTCGTTCGGCACGGCGACGGTTCCGGCCTCGCTTCCGCGTGCGTCGATCGTTCGGATCTCCTGTGATCCGGAATCCGCCGTCGATTCGGCGTCGTCCGGCGCTGGATCGTCCGTGCCGAACGTCGGAACGCCCCACCGGACGACGCCGCCTGCTCCGGCGAGTACACCGATGCTCGCGGCGCCCGCAACGAACTCGCGTCGATTCATCCCGAATTCACCCCGTGACTCGCCGGCTCGGCGACACCCACGTGAAACGTCCTCGTCGTTCGGGCGTCGACCGGAGCTTCGAGTCGGGTGTGACGAGACGCATCGCTCGCGACTCGGTCGACTCTCGAACGGTCGGTGACGGGCTGGTGGACGTCACGCCGATCCCCGTTCATACACAGTGGTCGGTGACGAGTTCCAAAGAGTTCACTGGTTCGATAGACGAACCGAACTCGAGTCGGTCACTGGAACAGGCGTGTTAGTCACCGGTGCGGCCGAGTCGGTCACTGGGGCCGTCGAGTCTGTCACCGAAGCCGTCGAGGACCATCGACGTCCCGTCCCCACTCGGTCGACTGTGCCTCGAGGGCCGTCCTGACGCCCGTCACGACGTTGCTCGGGGCAGTTCCGTGAGTGCTTCGCCAGTGAACCGACCCGTCACCCGCCATCGCGATGGTCGTCGGAAATCCGCTGACGTCGTAATACTCGTTGAGCAAGCCGCCATCGTCGACTCCGACAGCCCAGTTGCCGTCGTGTTCGTCCCACCAGTCGGCCAGTTCGGATGCGGTCGGGTCCAACCCGAGGACCGGGTCCACCACCGACAGAAATCGGACCGGTATGTTCTTCTCGCCGTCGTACTCCTCGATGAGGCGATCTCTCGCTTCCCGGATCGTCGCGATCATCTCCTCGCTGGTCGGACATTCCGTTCTCGTGAAATTGAGAAGAAGGACGTACTCGTCAATCGGCACGGAGATCGTCCCCGCCTCGCTCCCGGGGGCATCGACGGTAGAGACGTCGAAGGGCGGACGTGATCGGTGGTCGTCGCCGTCGGAATCGCCATCGCTGTCGGAATGGTGGTCGTCCGATCCATCCGTCCGCACACCGCTCGATCGAAGACACCCCGATATCGCTCCGACCGTCGCAGTCGCGAGGACGAGTTCCCGTCGTTTCATACCTCGTGTTGGTCTCTCGACTGGGGCCCAAAGAATCGATGGATCACCACCGCGATCCGACTCACGGTCCAACAACACTGAGATGGAGCCATGGAGCGTGTGACAGGGATCCACGACTCCGACTAGCGGTACGGAACCCAGAACCAAAAACACATCACAATCGGACTGGAAATAGCCGTTTTCTCCGGTGTGGACGACTTTCCTCCACGAACGAACGGCTTCCCGCCTCTCGGGATGGATAGCGGCTTCTGGAAAGCGTCGTCCTCGAGACGGCGTCCTTTTCACGACCGGTACCCGACTCTCGACCGATCCACCGTGACCGTCGTCGTCACCGCGCTTGCCGGCATCGTCTTCGGTCTCGCCCTCGCCGCACCACCGGGGCCGATGAATGCGATCATCGCCGAGGAGAGCGTCCTCCGTGGATGGTCCGCGGGGTTTCGCGCTGGTCTCGGCGCGATGCTCGCCGACGTCGTCTTTTTCCTCCTCGCACTGGCAGGTGTCGTCGCGGTCGTCGACTCGTATCCGGCCGTTCGACCGCTCCTCTACGTGCTCGGCGGCGTTCTCATGTTGTACTTCGCCGTCGGTGCCTTCGAGGAGGCCAGATCCGCCGCGTCGTTTACCGACGTCGACCCCGGTGAATCGAACGGCTTCAAAAAGACGTTCGTCCTCTCGCTGTCGAACCCGTACCAGATCGGCTTCTGGCTCACGGTCGGCGTCGGCCTCCTCGAGACGGGACAACTCGACGTCTTCGCGCACGTCCCCGGCGTTGGCGACCTTCTCCGGAACGCGCTCGTCGTCCAGACCGGATCCCCGACGCTTCTGGTCGGCTTCTTCGCCGGGATTGCCGTCTGGATCGTCGCCTATCCGGCGGCGTTGGTCTCGGCGGGCCGTCGCGTCGATGCCTTCGCGCCGGCCGTCGCCGCGTTCAGCGCTGTCGTCCTGTCGGGATTCGGGATCGTATTTCTCGCGATGGGAACGTTCCGCGTCCTGTAACCTTACCGACTCGAGTCGTCAGATCTTCCGTGTGAGTCCCCTCCACCCGACTCGTCGTCGCTCGTTCTGTCGCTCGAGCCGTCCATTTCGTCGCTCGAGTCACCCCACCCGGTCGACTCGCCCCAGGTGGATGGACCGCCCCAGGTCTCCGATTCGTCCCCGCTGGCGCTCGATTCGTCGGAATGGGATCCACCCGGACTGCTCGATCGGTCGGACGAATCGGTCGTCCACTGCGAATCACCGTCTCCACTTGTTCGATCGTCACCGCCCGGTCGATCGTGTCCTCCCCACGAGGAGCTATCGGTGGTCGTTCCAGCGCTTCGGCCGCGGTCGGTCTGGGCGCCGCGAGCACGACCGGCAGTCGCCGATCCGCCCGACCGCACGGCACTACGCTGTTCCGGAATGAGATCCAGACTTCCGTCGGTGTCGCCGAGGATCAACAGCGCGTAGTATCGAACGTAGGCTCGAACGGGTGTCTCGACGAACGATCTGATGTAGAGGTAGATCAGGTAGGCGAGAAATCCAGCCACGCCGACGAGAATCGCGAGACTGCGGTCGCCGTCTACCAACATCATCGACGGGAAGACGAACACGAGGCTGCCGATCATCGTGACGAAAAAGGTGACGATGCCAAACACCATCCACAGACAGAACCCGATCACCCACGCGACGGCGAGAAACGCGACCGTTTCACCGAGGTTCGACCGGATCGTCGATGCGATCGTTCGCCAGGCGCTGATCGGACCGCAGTCCTCGAGGGCCATTACGGGAACGACGAACGCCGTTGTCAGCGTGTAGATCGTCCATAGTACGACGTATCCGAAAAATCCGACGAAGAGAGCCGAGAGGATGAGTGGGAGCGCGAGGTCGTCGATATTCCCGACGTCGCCGAACACCGCTGCCAGGAGAATCGGGGTTGCGATCGCCAGAATCAGCGCGGTCCACAACGCCGCACGAAACAATACCAGCCACAGCCCGTGTCGAAGGTTCGCCCGAGCGTACCGACGGACGTGGATCGCTTCCGATCGCAGTGACTCGAGGAAGACGAACTCGAAGAGTGCGGAGAGATACCTGAACACGACGTAGGCGACGATTGCGCCGACCCCGATCAGATACTCGATCGGAATCCCCATCGGGTCGTCGACGGAGAACATCGCCATTGTCGGATTGATATCGAACAACCGGGTGCCGGCCTCGATGCCGCTGATGAGCAAAACGACGAGTGCGATTTTGAGCCATCCGGTCGCGCTGAGCGAACTGAGGTACCGTTTCGTGACGTCGAAGGCGTCACTCAGGTTATCTCCGGCATACATGTTGGTTATCGAACTAGTGTGTGGTCGCAAGTACTTTCTGATACACGGCCGCCATTACGGCCCCGAACGCCGGTCCGTGGCGAGCGATTCAGCGACCGAGATCCGTCTCCGTGTGGCCCTCTAATACAGTCTGCTGTAACGATTTACCGGTGCAACCGCAGGACTGCTCGCGGTTGCACCGTCAATGACTGACAGTAGTTCGTATAAATCGGATACGGATCGACGTTTTGCGTTTTGCGTTTCGACGCCCTGTGAGCGTTACCCCATTCCGGCGATCTCGTCCTCGAGCCACTCCCGGAACCACTTAACGCGTTTGAGTCGCTGGTGGGCGATCCCTTCTGCGGTCTCGCTTTGAACCCGAGAGGCCGCGTCGTAGCCGCGCTCGAGGACGCGTTCGATCATCTCGTCTGCGTCCATGTGAGTGCGTGCTTCGTAGCCCATTCGCAACAGCATCAACGCGGTGCCGTTCGCGCCGATCTTGTCGAGCAGATCGGCCTCGATAAGACACTGCGTCTCGAGTGCGAGATCGTTCAGGTTCCCCTGGTAGGAGTGGTGTTCGATCGCCTGACATACCTGCTTGATGAACGACTCGGGGTACTCCGAACGCGATTCGAGATACTCGCGAGCGACGCGAGCGCCGGCCTCGGCGTGGAGTTCCTGGTCGGCCTCGAGTTTGGCGACGTCGTGAAAGAGGGCGGCGACGCGAGTGACGTCGATGTCGGCACCTTCCTTTCTGGCGATCTCTTCGGCGAGATCGACGACGTTGAGGATGTGGTTGTGTCGGTACTCCGCGGAGTGCCACGGATACCAGCGCATGCGGCCGCCTTCTTCTTCCTTTTCGACGCTTGCCGCGAGGTACTCGAAGACGAACCCTTTCATCTCCTCGAACTCGGTGTCGGGTACCCTGTTTTCTTTTATTTCGACGCCCACGAGAGATCCCTCCGCAATAGACGAACGATAGTCATTGACAGAATGTTCGGTAGTTTCGCTCTTTAGCCTTTGGTTCGGTATACGGACGGATTCGACGATTGTCACCGATGTCAATCGTTTCCCTCCGCTCGCCGTTCGTGGTGGTGAAAACCGACCCACACGAACCCCGCATTCCGTTAGAGTCAAAGAGACGGCCACTGAACGGTACGTATGAGCAACGATCAGGGAGCGATTAGGTGCCTCGTCGCGAAGGTGGGACTCGACGGCCACGATCGGGGTGCACACGTCGTCGCACGCGCCTTTCGCGACGCCGGTTTCGAAGTGATCTACTCGGGTCTGCACAAGGCCCCCGACGAGATCGTCCAAGCCGCCGTTCAGGAGGACGTCGACGTCCTCGGTATCTCCATTCTCTCGGGCGCACACGACACGCTCGTCCCGAAAATCATGAACGGCTTAGAAGCGTACGGCGCCAAATCAGACACCCTGGTTCTGGTTGGTGGCGTCATTCCCGACGAAGATCGAGACGAACTCTACGACGAGGGCGTTGCGGCTATCTTCGGGCCGGGAACGTCGATCGAGGAAACCGTCGAGTTCGTCCGCGAGAACGCACCCGAACGATGAGTCCGGACGACGACGCGTTGCTCGAGGACCTCCTCGCAGGGAAGCACCGAGCACTGGCTCGCGTCATCTCGAAGATCGAGGACCGATCGCCCGGCTATCGGGACCTCGTCTCCGAACTGTACGCCCACACGGGAGGTGCCGACGTGGTTGGGATCACCGGAAGCCCCGGCGCCGGGAAATCGACGCTCGTCGACAAACTCGCCGAGACCTACCGCGAACGGGGTGAGACGGTTGGAATCGTCGCTATCGACCCCTCCTCGCCGTTTACCGGCGGAGCCGTCCTCGGCGATCGAATCCGGATGGCGTCGACGGTCGGCGACATGGACGTCTTCGTCCGCTCGATGAGTGCCCGCGGGACTCTCGGCGGGCTCTCGACTGCGACCGCCGACGCCGTCAAGGCGATGGACGCGTTCGGCAAGGACAAAATCGTCATCGAAACCGTCGGCGCGGGCCAAAACGAGATCGACGTCGTCCGCACTGCGGATACGGTCGCCGTCCTCGTCCCGCCCGGATCCGGCGACGAGATCCAGACGCTGAAAGCCGGCATCCTCGAGATCGCGGACGTCTTCGTCGTCAACAAAGCCGACCGCGACGGCGCCGACCGAACCGTCCAAGAACTGCGCGAGATGATCCAACTCGACGACGGCGGCCAGGGTCACGATGCCACCTCGTCGGGCCACCACGGTCCGGGAACTGGCGTCAGCCACGGAACAGACGCCGGCCACGGAACCGACGACGACTCGAGCGCCGGATCGAACGGAGCCCAAACGTGGACGCCACCGATCGTCGAGACCGTCGCAACGAGAGGAACGGGCGTCGACACGTTCGTCGACGAACTCGCCGCCCACCGAACACACCTCGTCGAATCGGGCGAACGCGCCACGAAACGCCGGAATCGATACGCCGAGGAGATCAGAACCCTGCTCAGAGAGGACGTCCACACGGTTCTCGAGGCCGAACTCGAGCGCGCTGGCGGCGTCGACGAACTCGCGGAGGCCGTCCGCCGCGGCGAGACGGATCCGTACAGGATCGCAGACGAACTTCTCGATCCGGTCGAGCGCTGTCTGGCGAAACTCGGGGAAGCGGATCGGAGCTAATACGGATTGTCGTTGCGTTTTACCGGTGGTCGCTCGGACGGGTTCGGCAATCACCGAGACGCAACGACACCAATCCGTACGAGTCGCCGCCCGTCCGAGAATGGGTAATGCCGTGAACGATCCGTTCGGCGTTCGACCGTACATCTAAGGGTGTTGCGGGAGAACAGCCGTCGTATGAGAGCCCGAACGATTCTTGGCGCGGCCGCGGGCGCCGTCGGCGCCGCCGTGGTCGGAAACCGCCTCCTCGCGAATCGCGCAGGCGACCTCGAGAACCCGCTTCCCGGGGTCGAGCGGACGTTTCGGTGGCGCGGGATCGAAGTGAGATACACCGTCGCGGGCGACCCCGACGACCAGGACATGCTCTTGCTCCACGGAATCCACGCCGGTGCGAGCAGCAACGAGTTCGAACCGATCTTCGAGCGCCTCGCCGAACACTACCACGTCGTCGCGGTCGATCTCCCTGGATTTGCCCGATCCGAGCGGCCGCCGCTGGTCTACTCGCCGACGCTGTACGCCGAGTTCGTCCGGGATTTCGCGGGAGACGTCACCGACGAGCCCGTCGTCGTCGCCTCCTCGCTGACCGGATCGTTCGCCGCCGATGCCGCGAGCGAAACCGACGTGACCGCGCTCGTGTTGATCTGTCCGACCGACGAGACCGCTCCGGAACGACCGTGGCTTCGCACGCTCGTTCGGACGCCGATCGTCGGCACGACGATCTACAACGTGCTCGCGAGCAAGCCGTCGATCCGCTACTTCTACGATCGGGATGGCTACTACGATTCCGGGTCGATCGACGAGGCGGAAGTCGCCTACGCCTGGAAAGGCGCCCACCAGCCCGGTTCCCGGTACGCACCCGCCTCGTTCGCCGCCGGAACGCTCGACCCCGACGCCGACCTCGCCACCGAACTGGCGGAACTCGAGGTTCCGACGACGCTCGTCTGGGGACGGGACGCCGAACTCGTTCCCCTGCGTGAGGGCCGGGAGCTCGCCGAGGCCGCAGACCTCGAGTTAGTCGTCATCGACTACGCGACGCAACTCCCCCACGCCGAACACCCCGACCAGTTCGTCGAGTATCTGAGCGCGGAGTTGACGAGCGCCGAGGCCGACGTCGACGACTAGTGACGTTTCCGGTCCGACTGACGGACAAAGCCGTGTGCGATCGATGTCGATTTCACTCACCGGTCGGCACTCGAGAGGATACTCGCCGCCGGAATCGCCGTTTCGGGTTACACCGCCTCGAGGCCGAGAACCCGTTCGTCGGTCGTCTCGGAGACCGTGACGACGAGTTCGACCTCGAGGCCGTTCTCGACGGCATCGGGATCGAGACCGATGATTTGGCCCGTGATCCGAACCGGACCGAAGTTTGCGATCGCCGTCGCGTACGGTGCATCATCCTCGAAGGCGGGCGTCGGCACGTGCGTGACGGTGAACGTTTCGACCTCGCCGGTCGCCGGGAGTTCGACGCGCGCTAACTCCGTCGAACCGCAGTCGGGACAGACCCGCCGAGGTGGCAACGATCCGTGGCCGTTTGGACACTCGAGGTAGAACGCGTCGTCCTCTTCGGCCGCGTCGAGCCACTCGTCGTAACCGGCGTCTTGCACACCGTTCTCGCCGCTCATGCGATCACCTCCAGAGCACGCACTGGCGTCATCGCACTCGTCTCTCTGCGTTCGCTCATGCGATCACCTCCAGTACGTGAACGGTTGCACTTGCGACCGTACCGCCCGCGTTGTGGGCGAGGCCGGTCGTCGCGTCCTCGACGTACTCGCTGTTTGGATGCTCGCCCGAGAGCAAGGTCGTGATCTCCGCGACCTGTGACGCGCCGGTCGCACCGACCGGGTGTCCCTTCGCCTTCAGACCACCCGAGAGGTTGATCGGCGTCTCGCCGTCCGCTGTCGTCCGGCCGTCTCGAGCGGCCGAGATCCCTTCACCGATCGCTTCGATGTCGAGGGCTTCGATCGCGAGCACCTCTGCGATGGTAAAGCAGTCGTGGACCTCCGCGAAGTCGACGTCGCTCGCGGCGACGCCGGCGTCGGCGTACGCTTCCTCGCCCGCCTTACGGGCCGCCGGCGAGCGCGCGAGGTGTTCGCGGTCGTGAAGCGCCAGTCGGTCGCCGCCCTGTCCGGTTCCGGTGATCGCGACCGGGGCGTCGAGGTCGTGTTCCTCCGCGTACGCCTCACTCGTAAGGACGAGCGCGGCGGCGCCGTCCGAGATCGGACAGGAGTCGTACAGGCCAAGTGGCGTCGACACCCACGGCGCCTCGAGGGCATCCTCGACGGTAATCGCGCTCCGGTACTGGGCCTTCTCGTTCGGCAGGGCGTTCTCGTGGTTTTTGACTGCGACGTGAGCTAAATCCTCTCGGCCGCCGCCAAACTCGGTGAAGTACGCCTTCGCCATCAACGCGTACGCACCGGGGAACGTCATTCCGGCGCGGACCTCCCAGAGGTCGTCGGCGGCGATCGCCAACGCCTCCGTCGCGCCCGCGGTCCCGAGGTTAGTCATCCGCTCGGCGCCGCCGACGAGGACGACGTCTGCTTCGCCGTTTCGGATCCGGTAGACGGCGTCCCTGATTGCGACGCCGCTCGAGGCACACGCCGACTCGTATCTGGTCGCCGGCGCGGTGACGCCCGCGGCTTCGGCCATCAGGGGGCCCTGATGGCCCTGGTGTTCCGCGAGTTCGCCCATGAAGTTTCCGTAGAGGACGGCTTCGACGTCGGACCTTGGGACGTCGCTATCTTCGAATGCCGCGATGCTCGCCTCGGCAAAGAGGTCACGTCCGGTCCGTTCGGGAACGTTGCCGAACGGGGTGATCCCCGTTCCCGCAACACGTACGTCACTCATGAACAGAGGTAACGTCCCGATCGGTTAATACTCCGTGGTTAATCTCTCCGCGGTTTTCGTGTACGAATGCGTCACCCGCTGAGACGCTTTGTTGCGGTGACTGTCGAGCGCTATCGGACCCGCGTGCTTATCATCGAACGACGGTCACGTCCAGGTATGGACTCACCGACATTCGATTTCGACGGTCTCGCGGAACTGACCGAAACGAGCGGCGTCCCGGGCTACGAGGATCGCATTCGTGAACTCGTCGTCGACCGCCTCGAGGAGAGCGTCGACCGCGTCCGGACCGACGCGATGGGTAACGTCGTCGGCACGCTCGAGGGAGTCACCGATTACTCCGTCGCCGTCGCCACCCACATGGACGAGATCGGCTTTATGGTTCGTCACGTCCGGGGAAAAGACGACGGCTTCGGTTTTCTCGAACTGGACGCACTCGGCGGCTGGGACGCCCGTGTGCTCAAAGCCCAACGGGTGACGATACACACCGAAGACGGCGATCTGCCGGGCGTCATTGGCTCGCCGCCCCCACACACGTTAGACGAGGAAGACCGAGAGAAGATACCCGACGTCGAGGACGTCTTCGTCGACGTCGGTCTCCCGACCGAGAAACTCGAGGAGCGCGTCTCGCCGGGCGACCTCGTCACGATGGATCAGACGACCGAGCGCGTCGGCGAGACGATCACCGGCAAGGCACTCGACGATCGGGTCTGCCTGTTCGCGATGCTCGAAGCCGCCGACCGACTCGAGACGCCCGATGCGACGATCCACTTCTGTGCGACCGTCCAGGAGGAAGTCGGCCTCCGCGGTGCTCGAGCGCTCGGCGTCGACGTCGATCCCGACCTCGCGATCGCACTCGACGTCACCGTCGCCAACGACGTCCCCGGCTTCGACGCGGGAGAACACGTCACGAAACTCGGAGAGGGAGCCGCGATCAAACTGAAAGATTCGAGCGTCATCACCAATCCGAAGGTCCACCGGCGGATGAAAGCCGTCGCCGAGGAAGAGGAGATCGACTACCAACTCGAGATCCTGCCCGCCGGCGGCACCGACACGGCGGGGTTCCAGCACACGGCGGGTGCGAAACCGGTCGGCGCGATCTCCGTTCCGACGCGGTATCTCCACACCGTCACCGAAGCCGCTCACGTCGACGACGTCGCCGCGACGATCGACCTCCTCGAGGCGTTCCTCGAGACCGAAGACGGCGAACACGACTACACACTGTAGGTCGTCGCCGGGGACATCTGGATCGTATCGGGATCGCCAGGCTCGCTCTCAGCGGAACAGCTCGAGTACGGTAAGCGTCTCGAACGGGAACGACTCGTCGGCGACGGCGGCCGCGCTAAAGCCCTCTTCGCCTGCGCGTTCGACGACCGCATCGACGCCGGTGAGACTGCTCACGAGCAGGTAGACCGCCCCCTCCGGCGCGAGCACGCGTCCGATGTCGGCGAGGAAGGGATCGATCACCGCGCGGCCGTCCTCACCCCCCGAGAGCGCACGCTCCATCCAGTCGTCCCACTCGTTTTCCGGCTCCGTCGGAAGGTACGGCGGGTTGAACAGGACGGCGTCGAACGCTCGGTCCGCAAACGGTGAGACGAGGTCCGCTCGGACCGCCTCGACGCCACCACCAGCCGCCTGGCGAACGGCGTGTGGGTTGATGTCAGCCGCGATCACCCGAGCCTCCGTCTCGTCGGCGACGCGCGCGGCGACGTAACCCGAGCCGGTCCCGACCTCGAGGACGAGCGGCCGCTCGCCGGTGTCGTCGTGGTCGTCGTCCCTGTTTCGTTCCTCCACAAGGCGCGAACAGGCCGCCTCCGCGAGCAGTTCCGAATCCTCCGCCGGCTGGTAGACGTCCGTCTCGAGGCCTCGTCTCGAGGCGAGATCAGTCATCGTTCCTCCCTTCGGTCATCCGATACTCCTCGCCTCGAGTCGCCTGCTCGGAAGCGGCCGCTCCGTCCGCCTCGTCCGTTCCCCCACCGGGCGTCGTCTCGCCGGTCCCGCCGGCGTTCCTGGGTGGGGCGCCGTCATCGACGCGAACGTCGGCCCCGGCCCGGCTCGAGAGCTCGCGCTGGGGGAACGGAATCCCGATTCCCTCACTGGCGAACTCGCGTTTGATTGCGTTGATCGCGGCGGTTCGTGCGCGCCATCGTCGCTTCGAACTCGGTCGATCGATCCAGAAGCGAACGCCCAGGACGACCGCCGAGTCGCCGAACTCCTTCGTGACGACTTGGGTACCCGGCGCGGAGAGTGTGTGTTCGAGGTCGCCCACGACCGTCTCGGCGATTTCGGCGGCTCGCTCGACGTCGTCCTCGTAGTCGACGCCGACGTCGATCTCGATCCGCAGTCGCCCACGTTTCGAGCGGTTCGTCACCATACTCGAGGAGATGACGTCGTTGGGGACCATGACGTATTCGCCGTCGAACGAGCGGATGCGGGTGTTGACGATCGAGATGTCGGTGACGATCCCCTCTCTGTCCTCGACTTCGATCCAGTCGCCGATCTCGAACGGTCGATCGAACATCAGGACGAAGCCGGCGAGGACGGTTCCGAGCGTCTGTCTGGCGGCCATACCGACGACGATTCCCAGAAACCCGGCCCCGACCAACAGCCCGCTCAGGTCGTCGATCCAGACGCCGAGAACGACGACGAGCGAGACCGACCAGATGATCACCTGTGCGATCCGGTGGCTGATCTCTCGTTGATGGGCAGTTACCGCCGAGGCCGATCCGAGCAGTTCGTCGATCACCCGCTTGACGAACCGCCTGAAGATGAGCGTCCCGACGATCAGGATGAACGAGACGATCGCTTTTGCGAGTATCTCGCCGCCGAGGTCGAGTTGTGCGTACCCCTCGCGGATCGTATCCGCCTGGTCCCAGACGCCGACGACCACGGTCAGCGTGAGCAGGAATGTCGTGGTGAGCACGGCCGTGGAGATAACGTCGCCGTACAACGGTTTGGAGCGCTCGCTGACCACCGACTGGAGTCGACTGTACGAGACCAAAACGATACACAGGACACCGACCGCCGCGACAGTCACCGCGAGTTTTAGCTCCACCGACTCGACGGCTTCTGCCAACCAATCGAGTACCGCCAGTACCTCGGACATGGTGAACGTTGCCTCTCGGCCTGTCGTCCGTCCAGCTTTGAGTATCCGTCGGTCGGGGCCGCCGGTCGGATCGTTGCGGTAGCCGACCGTTAGCCGTCGGTCGCGGGCTGACCGACCTCGAGTGCGATCCCGGCCAGTTCGGCGAACGCCGCCGGCGACATCGCGCCGGCGCGCTTTCGAAGGACGGCCTCGTCTGCCGCCTCGACGACCGCCTCGGGCTCCTCGAGGCCGGAGATGTGGGCCGTGTTCCGTATCGCGTTTCGGATCGTCTTCCGGCGCTGGGTGAACAGTGCCTTGACGAACCGCAGGAAGAACTCCTCGTCGTCGACCTCGTAGTCCGGCTCGCGGGGCTGTGCCCGGACGACCGCGCTTTGGACGGCCGGCGGCGGCGAGAACGCCTCTTTGGGTATCGACTCGACGATTTCGACGTCCGCGTAGTGTTGGGTCGACACCGACAGCCGCCCGTACGCCGAGGTACCGGGCTCGGCGACCATCCGCTCGGCGAACTCCTGTTGGTACATCAACACCATCGGCCGCTTTTCGGGGAGGAGCCGAAAGGATATCTCGCTCGAGACGCCATAGGGGAGATTCGAGACCGAGGCGGTGAATTCGGGCAACTCAACCGAGAGCGCGTCACCTTCGATCACCGTCAGCCGACCGTCGTCGATCTCCTCGGCGAACTCCTCGCGTAAAAATGCCACGAGGTCGCGATCACGTTCGACGACCGTTACCGCACCGTCGTCGCCCGTCTTCGCCAGCAATCGGTCGGTCAACGCACCGGTTCCACCGCCGATCTCGAGGAGGTGACCGACGTCCGCGTCGTCGGGTAGATAGGTCGGTAGCCGATCCAGTACCCGGTCGTCGACGAGAAAGTGCTGGTCGTGATCCGGATCGCCGCGAACACCCGCCCTTGCGAGCAATCGATCGGGGTCTCTCATTACCCGCGATTGAGCGCCAATCCGGGTAAACGCACCGTCTCCATCCGATTGGGAGCGAGAACAAAAAAAGCGATACCGAAGACCGTCTTAGACGGTTCCTTGTCGAACGTACGTCACCGGACAGGGTGCGTTGAGCATCACCTGCTGGGCGGTGCTCCCGAACACCGCCTTTCCGGTCGGCGACCGGCGACGACCGCCGACGACGACGTTGTCCGCGTCGACGTCCTCCGCGAGGGTGACGATTTCGTCGGCTCGGTCGCCGACGATACCGCGGATTTCGACGTCGACGTCCGCGGCCTCGAGTTCCTCGGCAATTTCGCCGACCGGTTCGGTCTCTCGTGCCAGTGACTCCGGCGGGACACCACCCTGCTCGAGATCGAGTCCCATCCGGTCGATGGCGTCGTGGTAGCTCTGGACTTCGTCCTCGTACTCGTCGGCCGAGATGACGTGTGCGAGGACGACCGTCGCGCCCGTCGGTTTGGCGATGTCGATCGTCTGTCTTGTCAGCTCTTCGAATCGCTCGCTGTCGCCGGAGCCGACCGCGAGTAGAACGGTTTCGATCATCACTCTCCGTTCAGTTGCAACGGGCTTAAATGTAATGTGGGATGAGATTCCGTCTCCCGTATCGTCCGGATATCACTCCGCTCGTACTGTCAGCTCCGTCTAGCAGTATCAGTCGTCCTGGCCGACGAACGTCTGGTATTTGAGGTCGTCGTCGCGAAGCTCCTCTAAGATGCGTTCGACGAGAATTTCGTCGGGGTCGTGGAGACCCGAGACGCGCTCGGAGAGCTCGTCGAAGCTCTCGAACGGTTTGCGCTTTCGTTCGTCGAGGATGCCGTTTCGGAGTTTCTTCCCGATCCCCGGCAAGAGGTTCAACTGGTGGAGCCGCAGGGTGATCGGCTGTGCCTCGTTGTAGAAGTCGACGAACCGCTCTTCGTTCTCCTCGACGACGTCCTGGACGACGTACTCGAGTTCCGAGCGGGATCCCGAAGAGAGATCCTCGTACTCGACGCGTTGACACTCGGTGACGACCTCACGTTCGTCGGCCGGCTCGATGACCACCTCGCTACCGATCGTCAACCGTTCGTCCTCGTCGAACGCCACTTGATAGAGTTCGAAGCTCTCGACGTCGATCGCGTACCCCGCCGGTGACTTCTCGTACTGGGGCCGTCCGTCGTCCGACAGACCGTGTGCGAGGTAATCCAACACGACCGCGCGCCGAACGTCCGTCCCGTCGCTGTCGGCTTCGCTCATTGTCAGGCGATACGGCGACGGCATACTTAAAGAGTCGGCTCGCTCTCATCTCCACACCCCGTGCAATCGATACCCAGTTGCGACGATCCGTGCCGACGGACCATCCCAGTCTCGGCGACCTGCGGCCGGCCTGTGGCTTACTGAATCGTGAGTGCCTTCCGTCTCAGGCGTACCTGGCAACGACGTTGAGAATTTCGTCGAGTTCGTCGCCGGACAGCGAGTACCGCTGTTGGGCGTAGACGGACCGCAGTTCGTCCCGATTGCGTGGCAGGAGGTTCGCGATCTTGTACGCCGTCGGCTCGTCGACCTTCTCGAGAGCCTGTAAGTCGTCGACCAGCTGTTGGGCCTCCGCCGGCTCGAGGACGGTAAAGCGATTCGCGTGTTCGATCGCTCGCGCGAGCTCGTAGGGGAGTTCGCGCTGTTCGTCCAGTGCGCGTTCGGCTTCGATGTCGGCGAGGAGCTCCTTGGTCTCCGAAACCGTAAGGAACTCCTCGTCGACGATCTCCTTGAAGATCGTCATCCGTTCTCAGACGCGGTCTTCGGAGCGCTCTTGGGCGCGCAGGTGTGCCGCAGTGACGATCAGGGTCTTCTCCTTGCCGCCGTCGTTGATCTGGACTTTGAACGCGTTCCCCTGCTTGCCGACGACCTCGCCGGTTCGACCGTCGAAGCGTGGGTGGAATCGGCCCTTGTGTACGCTCGGGTCGATCTTGAGGTGGACGTTCTCACCTTCTTCGTAGTCCTGAATCGCGCGCTGTGGGGGGGACGATCCTCGATCACGAGGGGCGTTCGAGAGCTTGTTCCGGGTTCCCTGCCGAGGTCCACTAGAGTTGGGCATAGTCGTACGCCTCTCTTACTTGGTGATGGTTATAAAACGCACGTTCCGTCCCCGCGGAGGTATCGGTCGGGATCGCTTCGATAGTCCGATGGTGTGGGCACGAGGACCGCTACTCGAGTGTGGGAACTGGCTCTCCGGATGCTCGTCTTCGCCGTCCGATCGACAGTTGCGGTTCGGTTACACTCGTAACGACGAGAGCGCCACCAACGCCCGCGAGAAGTGCTTTATCCGCCGGTTCTGGCAGAACGACGGCGACGTACTGCCCGGCGATCGCACCGAGGAGAAAGCCGAGGTTGATACCGACGACGCCCGCGATTCCCCGGCCTCGACTGATACGGTTTGCTGTAACGATTTACCGGTGTGACCGCAGGACAAGTCGCGGTCGCACCGGAAATGACTTACAGGAGATCGTATGAGGGGTGCGTACAGTCCAGCGACCGCGGCGGTTCGCCGACCGCGTGGAGCGCCAGGAGAACCAGTCCGACGACGCCGAGTGTGGCGTTTGAGACGTGCAGGCCCGCGACGAGAACTCCCTCGACGGTTCAGTGGAACAACAGGGTACCGAACGCGGCGTCCGCACAGCCAGCATGCGGTGAGAGTCCTCGGTTCCGACCGAACAACGCGATTACTCCGCCGACTATCAACCCGCCGGTTGCCATGGGCGGCTGGCGGCTTGTAACCGATAAGAGTGCCACGACGCCCAGAACGAACAGGAGGACGGCCATCCGTCTCTGCATCGACTCGTGTTCGGGATCGGCGGCGAGTTTCGATCGATACCGTCGAACGACGACGACGCCGACCGTGAGGCTCAGGATCGTCGAGGGCGTGACCGCCGCGACGAACAGAACTGATGTGTGGTGATTGTACGTACCTCCTTCCGTCCCGTGGCGCTGGCGACTGCCGGCCAAACAGCGAGGGTGGGAATCGCAACTGCGATCGAGATGCGGTCCGCTCTCATCGATTTCATCCCCCTCACACGTCCGATTTTTGGGTCATTCTCGAGGGAATTGGTTCGTTACTTCGCCCATCCGGTCCGCTCGGATTCCGGTCTTGACAGCGACGAACCGCACTCGGTTACCGGAGCAGTGCCGAGTCCGAGGCGAGCGCGGTGGCCACCGACCCCGTCGAATTCGAGCGGCGATACCCGGTACTCGGGCGCGCTCGTGCTACACTCGGGCGCGTGGTCGTTACATCCAGACGTCACTAGTGCAGTCGCCGTCGGGCCAGCGGATCTCGTGGGCGCGAGCGGGTCCCTCGGGTAACTCGCCGAAGTCGACGAGGAACTCATCGTCGAGAACCATCCTCCCTTTACGAGGGTCAACGTCGACTTTCAACATCACCGATCCCTCGATCCCTTCCTTGGGGAAGAACTGGTCGTCCCAGCTCGAGTACAGCGACGTCGTAAAGTAGAGTCGTTCGCCGTCCAGCGAGAGCTGGAGCATCTGCGGACCGGCGTTGATTGGGCGTCCTTTGACCGTCTGGCGGTCGCTGAAGAGGCCGCCGACGGAAACCGTATCGACAAGTCGCGGATTCGACGGATCCGAGACGTCGTACATGCGGACCTCGCCGTGGAGCCAGTTTGCGAAGAACAGGTACCGGTCGTCCATCGAGACCACGAGGTCCGTAATCAGGCCGGGAACCGGCATGTCCCAGTCGTCGTGTTCGCGCGATTCGACGTCGATGACCTTGTCGGCCTGCCACTCGTCGTCCTTGCGGTGGAGGTGGAACATGTTCGAGGAGAGTGCGGCACCGACGTAGGCGTGTTCGGACTCCGGGCTGTGGAGAAAGCGCACCTCGAGGGGGACCATGCCTTCCTCGCCGAGATCGATCGTCTGTTCGACCGTCCGGTCCTCCCAGTTCCAGACGTGGAGTCGCTGACCGTAGTTGCCGGCTTCGACGTCCTCGAGGTCGAATCCCGGCTGATACGTCTCCGGAGCGGCCCATTCCGAGGACACCATCACGTTGCGACGCGGTTGGTACCAGAAGTCGTAGTTCATTTCGATGTCGCCCGGTTCGTCCCACCGACCGACGACGTCGAAGTTCTCGTCGAGTAGAAGGAACCCGCCCGGAAGGTTCCCTTCCGCGTCGCCGAGCATGCTAATCATAACCTGCTCTCCTGGGATGCAGTGAACGGTGTGGGGTGCCGAAAGGTCGTGTTCGAAGACCTCCTCGGGTTCGATGACCGCCACGAGTTCCGGATTCTCGCGGTCGGCGGCGTCGATGACGTGAATCCGGGACGAGCGGTTTCCGGGAACGATGAGGTACCGTCGCTGTGCTTCCTCGATGTGACAGGACGACGAACACGCGTTCCAGCCGAAGTGGTGTAACTCGTCACCGATTTCCGGCATCTCGACTCGGTCGATAATTTCACAGTACGTCGGGGAGTCGGGGTCGACGTCGACGACGGTCAACAGATCGGGTGCGCTCACGTCAGTCCCGACGTAGAGCGCCGGAACGTACGCGATCGTCTCCGGGTTACTCTCTTCGATGGCGGCTTGTGGCGTCGCGTAACCGACGCCGCGTTCGTGAGTGTGATGGTCGTGGTCGGCGTGGTGGTCGTGATCTGGTTTCGAACTCATAGGGTAAGTTACGCGAAGAGAAACGATAAACAAATATTGTGGATGTCTATGTACATTATTTCGATCCTGTATTTTGACACCACCGTCGGTCCGTGCAACGAGTGGGGTTGATACCGACGGCGTCGCTCGAACCGGTGGGAACGCAGTCTCGCCCATAACGTGGCTTTCCGACCGGTGCGGTCACCGATTTCACGTATGAGGATTCGCGGGGGCGGTCGTCAGTGTAACCTGCCTCCAGCACGTCGGGACAGGTATGGACGATGACCAGTTCCGGATCGAAACGCGCTCGATCCACGCCGGCCAGGTGCCCGACGAACGGACGGGCGCGTTAATGACGCCCATTCACGCCAACTCGACGTACGAACAGGACGCCCCCGGCGACCACCGTGGCTACGAGTACTCCCGGACCGGCAACCCCACGCGGACCGACCTCGAGGAGAACCTCGCGGCCCTCGAGTCGGCCGACTACGGCCGCGCTTTCGCCAGCGGGATGGCCTCGATAAACACGGTCCTCAACTTGCTTTCAGCCGGCGACCACGTCGTGACCGGCAACGACGTCTACGGCGGCACCCACCGCATCTTCACCCAGGTCTACGAGGAGTACGACCTCGAGTTTTCGTTCGTGGATATGACCGACCTCGAGGCGATCGAGGACGCGTTCCGTTCCGAGACCGAACTGCTGTGGCTCGAGACGCCGACGAACCCGCTCATGTCGATCGTGGACGTCGAAGGTGCGGCCGAAATCGCACACGCGAACGACGCGCTCTGTGCGATCGACAACACGTTCGCGACGCCGTACCTCCAGCGCCCGCTCGAGTTAGGCGCCGATATCGTCTCGCACTCGCTGACGAAGTACCTGGGCGGTCACTCCGACGTCGTCGGCGGTGCGCTCCTGACGAACGACGCCGACCTCGACGAGCGTTTTGGCTTCTACCAGAACGCCGTCGGCGCGACGCCGGGTCCCTTCGAGTGCTTTCTCGTCCTGCGGGGAACGAAGACTCTCCCGGTGCGGATGGATCGCCACTGCGAGAACGCCCGCGCGCTCGCCGAGTCACTCGAGGGCCACCCCGACGTCGATCGGGTCTACTATCCGGGCCTCGAGAGCCACCCTGGCTACGAGATTGCCCGCGAGCAGATGGACGACTTCGGCGGCATGTTGAGCTTCGAACTCGACGCGAGCCTCGAGGAGGCGAGCGAGGTCGTCTCGAACACCGAGGTGTTCACCCTCGCCGAGAGCCTTGGCGGGGTCGAGAGTCTGATCGAACAGCCGGCGCCGATGACCCACGCCGCAATTCCGCGAGAGGAGCGACTCGAGGCCGGCCTCACCGACGGGCTGATTCGAGTCTCCGTGGGGATCGAACACGTCGACGATCTGATCGACGACCTCGAGTCGGCGATCGACGCCGCGCTCTCGTAACGGTCCGTCGGGGAAGACCGATCAGTTACCGCGGCGGGCAACGTGTGAGCGGAGTATCGTCTCGAATCCGTCGAGATAGGCGTCGACGTCGAGACTCGAGAGGTCGTCGTCGAATCGCTTTGCCTCCCGGTACTCGGAGCGCCAGCGCTCGAGAAGTGAGGCTTCGACCCCCGACTCCTCGATCGCACGAACGACCGGTTCGACGGTCGCCGCCGTCGGTTCCCGCTCGATTCGTGCGATGTCCTCGGACGAGACGATCCCGGTCTCGAGTGCGCGAGTCACGACGCCGGAACTGTAGTCCCGCTCGCCGAGTTCGCGCTTCCACGAGGAGATCCAGTTGCTGATCCGCGCCATCCGCTGTGTTCGCCAGCAGAGTCGGCGAAGCGGTGCGAGTTCACACTCGTCGAACGAGGGCGCGGCGGCGAGGTCGAGGTCCGCGTAGACGAACACCAGCATGTTGTGGACGTCGTACGCCCAGAGTTCGCGTTCCGTGCCGAGGGTCGGATATCGGTTGAGTAGGTAAGAGTACTCGATGGCCGAAAGCGACTGCTCGAGGTCGAACTGGAGCAGATCCGCGAACTCGTCGGCTCGAGGGAGCCCCTCGTAGACCGTACGAAATCCGTCCCAGAGGTCGATCGCGAACCGAACCCGATCACCGTCGACGTTCGGGTGGTCCGGGTTCGGACGCCTCCGTTCGAACGGGACCTTCGCCAACTCCTCGAACGTCGCCCGATCGCCGTAGCGTTCGGCGACGTCGTCGACCACCGTGATGTAGATCGACGCGAGGAGTTTCGCGTTCCGGACGCGTCGAACTCCCTCGGAATCGACGGCGGAGAGCGTTATTCCGGGAAACACCCGGTATAGCCACTGCCAGAGCTCCCTGTCCCTGTCGCCGACGATCCGTTCGTAGCGTTCGACGTGTGTTTCGACGCCCGCGGGAAACGTCTGCTCTCGGACGTTCGAGATCGGGTCTGGATCCGACTCGAGGGCCGAGAGCGAGTTTGTAGCGACCATTTCTCGTCCGAACAATTTGGCAACGTTCTTGTATTTAAACCTATGGGATGAGTGACACGATTGGGAGTGGCCCATCACCGCGATCCCCTGGCGGTAAACCGTATCCCATCACTGTCGGATCGATCGACACGCCGACGCCGCCTGTTCGGGTGCTCGAGTGCGTCTCGGTTCGGTGGATACTATACGAACTCGGCGCTGAACTATCGCGTATGCAGGACCGAGAGGATCCGGGTGTTCACGTCCTTTCGCTCTCCGTCGAACACGGGGGGCGTGAGTTTACCGTATCGCCGACGGCGGTCGAAACGGAACGCGGACTGGTGTTGATCGATGCCGGGCCACAGGGAGCGGTCGGTTCCCTCCACGTCCACCTCGAGAGCCTCGGCTACGAACTCGAGGACGTCTGGCTGGTCGTCCTCACTCACCACGACGCAGATCACGCGGGCGCGCTCGCGACCCTGCTCGAGCGGACTGACGCGGTCGTCGCGGCTCATCGGGCGGAAACGCCTTTCGTGACCGGCGAGCGCGATCCGTTGAAAGGGAGCGAGGACGACGACCGGTATCCGCCGGTGTCCGTCGACTTCGAACTCGCCGGTGGCGTTCGGATCCCGACGCTCGCCGGACCGATGGAAGTCCTCGAGACGCCCGGCCACACGCCCGGGCACGTCTCAATTTACTTTCCGGAGGGGGAACTCCTGGTCGCCGGCGATGCGCTCGTCGCGGACGGCGACGAGTCGCTTTCCGGTCCGAAACCCGAGTACACGCCCGAGATGGATCGCGCGCTCGAGTCGGTCGCCGACCTCGCGGAACTCGAGATCGAGCACACGATCTGTCACCACGGCGGCTACGCCGCGGCGGGGACGGACCGAATTCGGGAGATTCTCGATCGCGATCGGGAGTGACGAGAAGACGGGTCACGGGAGCTGAAGCGCATTAGAGACGGGAGCGAAGCCGGCTAAGAGAGGCGGTGAAGACGGGGGCGAAGCCGACGAAGCGACCCGGCCTCGTCACTCCTCGACGACGTGGCCCTCGAGGTAGTTCCGGATCTTGTCGTTGCTCGATGGGGTTCGTTTGCGAAATTCGACGATCCGGTCGCCGTTCTCGTGGCGATCCGACTCGATCTCGAGTTGGAGCCCGTCGGCCCGCAGGTGTTCGAAGAGCGCGTCGATCGCGTCGTCGCACGCGCGGACGGTGTGTCCCTCGCCGACCGTCCCGCCGTCGTCGACGCACTGGATGGCCTCGCGCATCGACAGCACGATCGCCTCGCCGAGGTCGTGAGCGCGTTCGCGAGCGACCTCGTCCGATTCGTCCCACTCGACGGACTGGAACGCTTCCCGGAGCAGGCGCCGGAACATGAACGGCTGTCCGTAATCGAACGGAAGCGAGAACGCGTACGCGAGGTCTCCCCGGTTCGCGGCCGACGTCGTATACTTCAGCTGTCGCGTCCCGCTCAGGGACTTCATCACGATTCCCTCGCGACCCTCGCGGTCCAGTCGATCGATGATTCGTCGGATCTCGGCCGTTTCGTCGACCTCGTAGGTGCCGAACGACCGAACCTGCGGGACGTCGAAGCGCTCGTATCGCTCGCGGCGTTCGCCCACCGGGAGCGGGGCACCCGTCTCGCGGTCGCGCCAGTCGAACGCCCGGAACGCGAGCGAGTCCACACCAGGATAGTCACAGGCCGTGTAGGGGTTCTCCGGACCGATAATCTCGCCACAGATCATCGCCCCGGGGTGTGTAGCGAACAGCGCCTCGAGGTCGGCGAGGTCGATCAGTCGCTCGAGCATCCGCGTGGTAAACGGACAGATCCGACCGCTCCGCGAGAACGCCAGGATCTCGCCGTCGATACAGGCCACGCGAACGTTGTAGCCGTTCAATTTCTCCTCGACGACGATCTTCTCCCCGTCGCCGAACGCCGTCGGGATGCCGGCCGAGAGCACCAGCGTTCGCGGGACTTTCGGAAACCCGCGGACGACGGTGCCCTCGAGTAAGACGGTCCCGCGCTCGACGCCGCGGCGGTAGTCCGGCACGTGGCGGTACTCCCGGCCTTCGTAGGTGCGGGACTCGAGGTGATCCTCGAGGCCGTCGAAGGCGGATTCGCCGATCCCGAGCAGTCTGTGATACTCGGTCGCACACATACGGGTCGCTACGCCGCCGGGATGGAAGAACCACACCCCAACCGCACGGTGATCCGACGGATTTCGACGGGTGGGTCCGTCGACGTTTCGGGGGCCGCCGAAACGGAATTCTCATCGGACTCGAGCGATAAGATTCGTCGATGCGAATCGAACTCCGCGTCTGCCAGCACTGTCTCGACGGCGACCACGCCGGCCACTACAAGACGTCGGTGCTCCAGGACATGGTCAACTGCGCCGAGCGGATCGAGGAGTACAAGGAGGTGCTCGATCTGGACGAGGTGCACATCCGGAAGGTTCGGGACGACGAACCCGGGAAGCCGGAAGCGTTGCCGGTCGTCGCCGCGACGATCCAGAACGACCAGATCGTCTTGAACGACACGCAACTCGTCGCCCAGGGACAAGACGGGACCATGCTCCTGTACGCCCACCCCGACGACATCCTGACCGTCCTCGCGGGCAACGTCGACGAGATCAGCAAGGCCGTCCACGAGGACGTCACCGTCGACCTCTCCGAACCGGGTGCGAAGATCGTTTCCGAGGCGAATCTCGGTGCAAATCGGAACCGCGGCGAGTGAGCGTGAAGCCGACAGCGGACATCGGTACCGCTGAGACGGATTTTGATGCAGATCGTCCAATATTATGCGGGTTGAATAGCCCGCTGGTAGAGGATAATGATGACAGCCAATCCGACGAGACTCGTCACTATTCCGGCCAGCAAGTAGAACACCCACACGTTCGTCGAAAAATAAAACCAGAGTGCGAAGAGGACAATTACTGCGCTGACTCCTTTCGCAATAAATCCGAGCGCATCATCGATAATTTCTACCAACCCATCCATGGTTCTTATCTACGGTATTAGCGGAATCTTTCCAGAGGCCGATAGTCGTTTCGTCTCACGAGGGATGGGCCGCAGTTATTTCTCGCTTCGAGTCCAAACTCGTCCATGAGCGAGGCGTTCAAACAGCGGTTCGTCCTCGACACGTCGCTGTTTCTCACCGAGGAGATCCGCCGCGACGGTGAATCGCTCGAGGAGACGCTTCACAGACTGCTCGAGTCGATCGCGAACGCCCGACTCAACCTGGGGATCTCCTGTTACGTGCCGCCGACGATCCACGACGAGTTGACGACGATGCTCGAGGCTCGTGGCGTCGACGAGGAGGTGTACGCGAAGCTCAACACGTGGGTAATCCGCAAACATCCCGACCGCTACGGCGTGTCGATCCCGGCGAACGTCGTCTACAGCTTCGTCGACGAGATGAGCGGTCGGGTCGACCGTGGCCTGCGGGTCTCCGAGCGGGCTGTCCGGCGAGCGGAGGGGGCCTCCGACGAGCCACTCGAGGGCCACGACCACATGACCGAGGTCGATGCCGTGGTCTCGGACCTACGCGAGAAGTACCGCGACGCGATGCGTACCGGCGTACTCGACTCGAGAGAGGACTTCGACCTCCTGATTCTGGCACGCGAACTCGAGGCCGGCGTCGTCACCGAAGACCGGGGGATCATCGACTGGACGGAGGACTTCGGCCTCCGGTACATCCGCGGTCGGGAGTTTCCGGACCTCTTGGAGCAGTACCTACAGGCGGTCGACCCGGAGTCCAAACGGACCCTCGAGTAGTCGACTCGGGGAGGCGGTTACCCTCCGGCCGCGGTCCGTCGATGCAAGACGAGCGAACAGCAAAACGCGACGACGACGGAACCGGCGAGCAATCCGAACGCGAGCCGGTAGCCGAACTCGGTGTAGGCGACGGTTCCCCCCACGGTATCGCCGGTCCGGTAGGCGTCGAGTACGACGCCGATCAGGGTCGGAAGCACGGTCGCGCCGACGAAGCCCGCGCCGTTGACCGTCGCCGTCGCGACCCCGCTTGCCCCTGCGGGATACCGTTCTTTGACGATCGACAGCGAGAGCATGACGGTCCCGAGTAAGAACCCACAGACGAAGTACGCGACGGCGACGACGGGAAGCGGCGGCCGACCGACCGCGGGAACGATCGAGAGCACGAGGACGAACAGCCCCAACCCGGCGACGAGCGGGAGCGTTCGCTGTCCGAGCCGATCCGAGATCCAGCCGACCGCCGGCGCGCCAACGAGCATTCCGATCGAGCCGAGTAGCGTAAAGTAGGATGCCGTCGTCACCTCGAGTTCGTAGACGACGACGAGGTAGGGCACGCCCCACAGTCCGATCAGCGTCAGGATCGTTCCGTTGCCCGCAAAGAAGATCATCGACAACAGCCACTGGTCGGGGTCGCGAGCGAGCCGCCGGAGGTATCGCCCCGTCTCGGCGAGCGTGATCGACGGCTGTTCGGGCACGCCCTCGATCGGCTCGAGGCCGGCGTCGGCCGGGGAGTTACGCGCCAGGACGTAGACGCCCGCGGAGCCGAGAAAGCCGACGATCGCGAGTCCGAAGACGGTCGGGCGCCAGCCGAACGAATCGACGGTGATCGCAAGCGGCGTGGTCGCGAGGATAGCACCGAGGCCGGCCACGCCGGCGGTCAGTCCCGTCATCGTCGCGAACTCGTCTGCCTGGTACCAGTTCGCACAAAACCGGAGGATGGAGACGAAGATGACGCCGCTTCCGAGACCGATCAGCGCTCGGGAGACGAGTGCGAGGGCGTAGCCGTCGCTCGCGGCGAAGCCGATCGCGCCGACGCTCAACACGACGCCGCCGATCGATCCGACGTGGCGCGGCCCGATTCGGTCTGCGAGCACGCCGGTCGGGATCTGGATCGCCGCGTAGATCAGGAAAAACGACGCGTGGAGCGTCCCGAGCTGAGCCGCCGTTGTTTCGAAATCCGCGGTCAGCCGCTCGGAGAGGACAGCCGTCGAGAGCCGGTGTAGGTTGACGAGCAAGAAGACGACCGCGAGCGCTCCCCACGCGAGCCACCGACGCTTTCGCGGGTCCGACAACGGGTTCACGCTCGAGTCGTTTCGCGGTCGTAAAAGTAAGGATTGTGTTCACTCCGGTCGACAGTCTGATCGATTGCTCGCGATCGGCTTCGAACTCGCGGCGCTCGAGGGTTTGAAAATCGGTTCGGGAAAAACGGATCCCGATCAGATACGGCCGACGTTTTCGACACCGACGCTCTCGACGCCCTCGACACCCGTAAAGTTCTCCTCGACGGTCTCGGTCCCGCCGGAGCCGTCGGGGACGATCACGGTGGGATAGAGCGCGACGAGGCCGAACGCGACCTCCTCTCGTTCGACACCGTTGATCTTCGCTCCCTCGGGAAGGGAACTCTCGAGGCGCTCCTGGAGCGCGTCGAGGTCGATCTCTGGGCTGCTCGGCATGACCTTGATTTTGGCGGCTACTTTTCCCATAGTAATCGTCTTACGGACCCGTGAACCCGCAGTCGGGACACTCGTAGAGATTGCTCTGCTTGCGACACTTTGCACAGCGATAGATCTGGGCTCCGCAGTCGGGGCACTTGAACGCGGCGGCGTTCGTGCCGGCGATGTTGATCCCACAGGAGACGCAGGATCGCGTTCCGCGGTCGTCGGTCGTACTCATACCCCTCCCTTTCCGCCCGTCGTTTTTAACCGTTGTCTTTTGCGAACTCGCGACGCCGGCAACGCGGACGGACTGGCGGGACCTCGAGAGGGCGGTTTCGGTCGACGTTGAGTGTTTTCTGAGTCAGAAAATACCCTTATGGATATTTTATGTCCCAGTCGAAAGTAGACGTGCGGCCCACCACGTCGGTGAACCGCCCGGTCGCCGATCGGGCCGTGCCTCTGACACTTCTGTTGGACGACGAGACAGTGTTTCGAACGTGATAGTAGCCACTGCACGTCATTGCACACCAGATCGCCAGACGGTTCGGCGATCAGTGTGTACATCGTTTCAGTTGTTACTATACTATATCGCCGAGAGAATCGGGCAGTGTGCGATCACCCGAACGATCGTTACGGCGATCCGGACGAACAGCCGCGTGTATCGACGCCCAGACGGGAGAACCGGACCGCTATTCGAAGCTGGAACTCAACATTCAAACGGACCCCCGCCTTAGATCGACCGAATGCGTCTCGGCGACTATATCGAGGAACTCGAGCCCGACGAGGAAGCCGAGCGACGGCGCCTCGCGAAGGAGAAATCCTACGCGATTACGGACCACTTGGAGGATTTCGAGCGCCGATTCGACGACGCGCTCTCGGGTGATACCCTCGTCGGCTCGACGTCGCCGTCGATCTTCGTCGGGCGGTCGAACTACCCCGACATTCCGATTGGGTTGCTCTCACCGGTCGGCGACGAGGACGACGCCGAGGAGTACGTCACGGACGGAACCTGGTACCGACAGGGGTACGCGATCGACGACGTGCTCCAGCGTCGAACCGGACTCCTGAACTCGAGCAAACGCGCGAACGTCGACTCGCCGGGGATCGCGAGCCGGTTGGCACCCTCCGTACACGACACCTGGGACGGCTTCGTCGGCGTCCAGCGGGAGGTTGCCATTGCGGACCGCCCGGTCGACCTCGAGATCGGCCTGGACGACACGCCCGACCTCGGACTCGAGACGGGGACGGACGTCGCGACGCCGCGGGGTCCGCGGGCGAACGCCCGGAACGCCGAACTCCGGGAGAACCCTTACGTGCCGCGGCCGGTGAAGAAGACCCTCGAGGACGACGACTGGCAGGCCCAGGGCGCGATGACCTACCTCTATCGGCGCGGATTCGACGTCTACGAGATCAACTCGATCCTCTCGGCGGGCGCGCTGGGCGAGGCGAAACAGCGTCGACTCGTCCCGACGCGCTGGTCGATCACGGCCGTCGACGACACCGTCGGTCAGTTCCTTCGGGGTCGCATCCGGAACGAGCCGAGCATCGACGAGGTACAGGTGTGGGCGAACGAGTACATGGGAAATCGGTACTGGGTGATCCTCGCGCCCGGGCGCTGGGAGTTCGAACTCGTCGAGATGAAAGCCCCGGGGAGCATCTGGAACCCTGACCCCCACGACGACGTCTGGATGGCGAGTGCGAGCGAGGGCTACGAGGGCCGGACGAGCTACGTCGAGGAGACCGCCGGCGCGTACTACGCCGCCCGGCTGGGCGTCCTCGAGCACCTCGAGTCGATCGGTCGGCAGGCGAAGTGTCTCGTCTTGCGTGAGGTGAGCGACGACTACTGGGCGCCGGTCGGCGTCTGGCAGGTCCGCGAGAGCGTTCGCAACGCGTTCGACGGAACGTACGGCGAGGCCGAAACCTTCCACGACGCCGTCTCGGAGGTCACGACCCGACTCCCGGTCTCACACGCCCGTCTGCGTCGAAAGTCGGAACTCGCCGCCGGATTACAGTCGAGTCTCGATGCTTTTACGGGCTCGAGAGAGCCGTGAACTGGACGACTTGCCGTTTCCAATCCGATCGGCGATTGCCCTCGGTCGGCCATCGGCACACTCGAGGAAAACGCCTTTAGCCGGTCGGCACCGAGCGAGCGTATGGCGCTCCCTCCCGATCTCCTCACGCTCTTGGCGGCGCTGTTTATGCTGTTTGGCGTTCCGTTGATCCTGTTCTCGATCGTCCTACTCTACACCGGCTACATCCGATACGACGCAGAACAGTATCTCGAGGAACTCGAGGCCGAAGCGGAGGAAGGTGAAGAGTCCGAGCGCGCCCGGGAGCCAAACGAGCAGTGAACCTCCCCCGGGTCAAGCCCCGAGGCACTCGGCCTGCTCCGGCTGTCGATCCGAGGGGTAACGGGCGTCAGTTCCTGAATGGCCGTGTTCTCCGCCAGCGGAGACGCCCCTCCGGGGGATGGGGCTGGTCGGTCCCTCGGTACAGCAAACCATCTCACAGGGATCGTTGTAACGACTTACAACGGTCCCCCTCAGTCGGTCGGGCTCGAGGCGGTCTCGCCGTCGAGTTTGTCCGGCGTCTCGGTCGGGTGGGTGGATTCGGCGGCGGCCGTGGTGAAGTCGTGGCGGCTGAAGACGTTCAGCCCCGCTTTGAACACCGCGAGCAGGACGGGGCCGAGGAAGAGTCCCATGATACCGAGCAGGTAGATCCCGCCGATGACGCCGACGATGACGACGGCCGGGTGGAGCCCCGAGTCCCGGTCGACGAAGATCGCCCGCAGGTAGTTGTCGACGATCGAGAGGACGGTGACGCCGTAGAGAAACAACGCGACGGCTGGAACGGGGCCACTGGTCATCGCGAGGTAGCCCACGGCGGGCGCCCAGACGAGCCAGACGCCGACGGCCGGCAGAAACGCGACGACGACCATGATGATCGTCCAGAATGCGACGTTCGGGACGCCCAGCAGGTACAGTCCGAGTCCACCCAGAACCCCTTCGACGATCGCGACGAGGACGTGACTCTTGATCACCGCCCAGGTGACGACGTTGATCTCCGCGAACAGCTCCTCGCGCACTTCTGTCTCGAGTGGGGCCACCTCACGGAGCCAGGCGACGAACGTCTCGCCGTCGGCAAGCAGGTAATACAGGAGGAAGACGAAAACGATCAATCCGAGCCCCATCTCGATGCTGGTGTTGACGAGACTCAGCAGTTCGAGCAACGCGATTTCGGCGGCGTTCGACAGCGACGAGTCGATCTCCGCGAGGACCGCCGACTCGAGCGCCTGAATCTGTTCGGCCTCGAGACCGAATTCGTCTCGGGCGATTTCGCGACTCCGTTCGACGAGGCTCGCCCCGTCGATATCGCCGAGAAAGGAGGCGACCGTCTGGAGGACGATCAGCGAGACGAGCAATAGTGGGACGACCGCTCCGACGACGGCGAGGAGCGTCAGTGCGAGTGCAGCCATCTTCGATCCCAGACGAGGTTCGAGGCGTTCGTACGCGGGGTAGAGCACGAACGCCAGAAGCGCCGCGGCCATCACGTACTGCAACAGCGGTGCGATCATCAGCGTCGCGATCGCTCCGAGGACGACGAGCAGGAGGGCGAAGAAGGCGGTCCGAACGTCCATGTCCCGTTATCTGACGGATGCTACGTAAACGTTGACATTTTCCCGAGCGAAGTCGACCGACGGTTGCGGGCGGACGCGACAAGACGAGGCGGTTTCGATCGTCTCGAGTTCGGTTCCAGACCGCGAGAGCCGGAAAACTGCCGTCGCGATCGTACTGGCGGAGAGAAGTTGGCGGGAAGTCGATCACGAAGTCGTGGTCGTCACCATCGAGGACAGCCGCAGTGGTGCGTGCAGACCCCGAATACCGTAACAACTGAAACGATGTACACACCGATCGCCGAACCGTCTGGCGATCGGGTGTGCATTGACGTTCAGTGGCTACTCTAGTTTGTCCGGCAGTGTTAGTCCGTCGTCTCGCCTTCGACCGAGTCGAGTCGGTCGAACGCGTCCTCGGTGAGATCGCCCGTGGTGTCGACGATCTCCTCCCAGGCCTCGTTGTCGGGTGCGATGCCGAGCAGACGGGCGATTTTCATGATCGAGACGTGGTAGACGCGCTGTCGACCCGGCTCCTCCTCCCAGACGATGACGTTACAGGGAAAGAGGCCGCCGATGCGCATGGTCTCGTCGAGGGCCCGGTTGGCGATCTCGGGGTTGCAGGCGCCGAGAACGTAGTAGGGGTCGCGGTCGGCGTCGACTTTCTCGTTCAGCAGTTCCGAGGGGGAGAACTCGACGGGGATACCGAAGCCGACGTCTTGACAGACCTCACGGACGTGTTCGACCGCCGCCTCGTGGCTCATCTCGAGAACCGCCTGTTTCTCGCCGAACTCGTCGGGATCGATCGTCTCGGGGTCGATCGGGAGCGTCATACGCGACCGTTAGTCGCCCTCGCGTTTATACTGTCGGACAGCGGGTAATGGGGAGAGCGGACGCGAATTCGCGACTCCGTCGTTCCCATCGCCCACACCGGTGTGGGCGACCAGGGCAAAACCGTTATGGATTGTGCGCCCGGAACTGATCCAATGAAATCAGGGCCCCGTTTTTCGTCCGCAGTCGATGCCAGGGCGTTGATTATGTCACTCGGGGCGCTGTACCTGTTGATCGCGATCGGAACCGCGGTCATCCGAACGTCTCACGACGAATCGATCGTCGCCGTATTCGTGGTCTTCTGTTTCGTCGGGACGCCGGGACTCGTCCTCCTCGCCGGTGGGTATCGACTGCCCCGGACCGAC
Source organism: Natrarchaeobius versutus (assembly GCF_041205745.1). NCBI lineage: Archaea > Methanobacteriati > Methanobacteriota > Halobacteria > Halobacteriales > Natrialbaceae > Natrarchaeobius > Natrarchaeobius versutus. The sequence goes on from NZ_JBGFCC010000007.1 coordinate 139,660, forward strand.
ATCTCAGAGGAGTTTTTCGTCGTTATTTTCGGGCGAACCGTGGCCGGGATCGGGATCATGATCGGTATCCTCGCGCTCTATCACGTCCAACCCGATACGGGCCTCTCCGAGCCCGGACGGTCGATCCCGATACTGACGGGATTCAGCGCCGTCGCCGGATTCGTCGCCGGCGTCTCCGACGCCAGAGCGAAAACTCGAGCGGCCACACTCGAGCGCCAGAACAGACTGCTCGAACGAACGCAACGACACCTCGAAGAGTCAAACGAACGCCTCGAGCAGTTCGCGTACGCGGCATCACACGACCTCCAGGAACCGCTCCGGATGGTGTCGAGTTATCTCCACCTCCTCGACCGACGGTACGGCGACGACCTCGACGAGGATGGGGAGGAGTTCCTCGAGTACGCACTGGACGGATCGGAACGAATGACGGCGATGGTCGATGGATTGCTCGAGTTTTCACGCATCGAAACCGAGAGCGAACCGTTACGGCCGGTCGATCTCGGCGACGTGCTCGCCGGCGTTCGTGAAAATCTCGAGCTCCGTCTCGAGGAAACCGACGCAACCGTCGAGATCGCCGATCTTCCGCGCGTCGAAGGCGATCCGCGTCAGTTGCAACGACTCTTTCAGAACCTCCTGTCGAACGCGATCGAGTACAGTGGCGAGAGCCCGCCGCGAATCGCCGTCACCGCCGAACCCGACGGCGAGGGCTGGCTCGTCTCGGTCCGCGACGAAGGAATCGGGATCGACCCCGACGAGCAGGATCGTGTCTTCGAGGTGTTCGAGCGACTTCACGCCCGGGACGAACACGCGGGAACGGGGATCGGCCTCGCGATGTGTAAACGAATCGTCGAACGCCACGGCGGGGAGATTTGGGTGAAATCCGCACCCGGCGAGGGCGCCACGTTCTCCGTTACGTTGCCGGGGACGACCGATCGTCTCGAGTCCGAGGCGGACGGACCGGTCCGGTAACGAGAACTCCGTTACAGTACTCCGTATGAAACGATTTACACGCCGCTCACAGACAGCGTCCGGTCTCCGGGTCGATTATCGTCAGTGGGTATGCAGTGGCTTCGGTGGGTAGTATAGCCGGTTCGATCCGCGACGACCGAGAGTCGCGACGCCGCTCCGTTCACAGCGGAATCGGGAGCCACTCGAGGTATCGTAGCGCGGTCGTGGGATCGAACAGCGGATCGTGCAGGACGAGCCAGTCGAGCAAAACGAGCCCCGCACCGTGGGCGATCACCGACGGGAGGATGGAGTCGGATTTGTAGTCGACCGCGCCGAAGAGGACGTCGGTCGGACCCGACAGCAGGAACTCGATCGGCGGCTTCGAGGAGTGGTGGATCATGTAGACGACGGGGCTGATAAACACCGCCTTGAACCCAAGTTCCTTGACGCCGACACAGAGCAACCCGCGGTAGTACGTTTCGGTCGCGAGCGCGAGAACGAACAGCTGGATCGCGTGGGGGACGAACTCGCCGGGAGCGGCGGAGGTCTCCCAGATCGGGTAAAACGATCGAATCGTCGGAAGCGTCGAACCCACGAGGTAGAACGGAAGGACGAACATCGAGAGCAAGACGGCGTTCCTGATGGCGACGCGATTGATATTCCAGCCGATGTGTCGCCCGTGTGTGAGCCCCAACGCGAGCGGTCCACCGATCATCAGCACGGACTCGAAGACCACTCGTCGATCGAGTTCGCCGGGGACCGAGTGCATCCAGACGACCGTTAGAATCGCACCCGTTAGAAGCGATTTCTGGACCCAGGAGAGCCGATCGAACTGGTCGCGAACGACCTCGAGAACGCGTCGGTCGCTCTCGGTCGCCACGGCTGATTATTCGTCCGCGGTCGGAATCGGTCCGGTGGCGACGACCTCGCGGACGTGTGCTTCGAACTCCTGGTGGCGCTCGAAGTACGTCTCCTCGACCGCCTCGAGAATCGTCGATAGCTCCTGGGGACCGTCGGGCGTTCGGAGGACGCTGTCGCCCTCGAGGCGGTCGATTTCGCTTTTCTCCTTGGGCCAGGTCAGTCTCGAGGTGACCCGCGCGAGAGGCGCACCCTCGACGGGCGTGTGTTCTCCGAGTGAAACGGCGGGTTCCTCGTCCTCGTCGTCGCTCATGATCGGCGGTTCGCGAGCGCGTCGATTCAAGGTTTCGCTTCCGCCGAGTCGGTCGGAACCGTTCGAAGATCGTCCGGGGTTACCACCAGCGATTCTCGAGTAATCGATCGATCGCCTCGTCGATCGTCGACTCGTTGCGCGAGAACGTAAATCGGACCCAGTCGGTTTCGGCGTCGGGGTCGGTGTAGAAGCTACTGCCGGGGACGGGTGCGACGCCTGCTTCCCGGATCAGCCGATAACAGAACTCGAGGTCGGTCTCGTCGGTCGGGTAGCGGGTCATCACGTAGTAGGCGCCGTCGGGTTCGACGGGTTCGAGGCCGGCCTCGCGGAGGCCGGCACAGAGCTGGTCGCGGCGACGCTCGTAGGAGTCGGAGAGTTCCTCGTAGTACGACTCCGGCAGGGAGAGCGCCTCGACGCCGGCGCGCTGGAAGGGTGTCGGCGCGCAGATGCTCGTGTAGTCGTGGACCTTCCGGAGTTCCCTGGAGAGGTATTCGGGAGCGAGACAGAAGCCGACGCGCCAGCCGGTGACGCTGAACGTCTTCGACATGCCCGTACAGACGACGGTTCGCTCGGCGAGGTCACCGACCTCGACCGGGCTGACGTAGTCGTCGGTGTAGACGATGTGCTCGTAGATCTCGTCCGTGAGGACGATCAAGTCGTGCTCGAAAACGATCTCTTCGATCCGCTCGAGTTCCTCGCGAGTGAAGACCTTCCCGGTCGGGTTCATCGGCGTGTTGAGCACGAGGATGCGGGCGCGTTCGGCCGCCGCGGCCAGCGCGTCGTAATCGGGCTCGAGGCCGTCGGTCATGTCGAGCGGGACGGCGCTTGCGCCGGCAAACTGGCTCGCAGGGATGTAGCTCTCGTAGACGGGTTCGAAGTAGATCACCTCGTCGCCGGGGCCGGCGAGTGCGAGCATCGTCGACATGATCGCCTCGCTGGTCCCACTGGTGATCGTCACCTCCGTCTCGGGATCGTACTCCACTCCTTTCCACTCGGCGTAGCGCTCGGAGACGGCCTCCCGGAGTTCGGGTAAGCCCCAGGTGATGGTGTACTGACTGTCGGTGTCGATCGCTTCCTTCGCGGCCGCCTTGATCGACGGGGGCGTCTCGTCCTCGTCGGGAATGCCCTGTGAGAGGTTGATCGCGCCTCGATCGATCGCCTCACGAGTCATCTCCCGGATGACCGATTCGGCGACGCCGGTCGTCCGACCGGTGCCGACGACGCCGTCGGGAAGTCCGCCGTTGTGTGGTGTGTCCATGATCTGTGCTCACTCCGCGAACGCGCGCTCGAGCAACGTGACGAGGAGGTACGCCGCGAGGCGCTGTGTCCCTTCGGTCGAGTCGTACCGCGGCGCGACCTCCATCAGGTCGGCGCCGGAAACGGCGTCGTGTGCCCCCAGTATCTCCATCGTCTCGAGAGCCTGCTGGGCGGAGAGGCCGCCGGGGATCGGCGTACCGGTTCCCGGCGCGACGCTCGGGTCGACGGCGTCGATGTCGAAACTGACGTAGACGGCGTCGGTTCCGTCGGCCGCGGCTTCGACGGCGTCGGAGACGACGTCGCCAATCCCTCGCTTTTCGACCTCCCGCATCGTGTAGAGGTTGAGGCCGGTTTCGTCGGCGAACTCGAAGAAGTCCGGCGACTCGTAGCCGCGAATCGCGACCTGGCTGACGTTCTCGTAGTCGACGGACGGCGAGTCGGCGATCAACGCCGTACTCGAGCCGTGGAACTCGGTGCCGAAGACGGGGCTCTCGGAGACGGTGTCGGTGTGTGCGTCGATCTGGACGAAGCCGACGCTGTCGTAGCCGCCGCCTTCGGCGAAGCCACGAACCGAGGGGAACGTACAGTAGTGGTCGCCCCCGAGCAGGACGGGGAACGTCTGTGCGGCGAGTGCGGCGACGTGGGCCGTGATGCTCTCGGCGGTCGTCTCGTGGTCCATCGGGAAGACGGGGACGTCGCCGCAGTCGGCCACCGAGAGGTTACCGAAGTCGACGTTGTTTCCGGTCTGCATGTTCGTCAGCCCGCCCTTGTAATCCGAGATGTAGGCCCACCAGCCGCTGGCCTCCCGGATCGCCGCCGGCCCGTACCGCGCGCCGGGACGGTTGGAGACGGCCCCGTCGTAGGGGACGCCGACGACCGCCGCGTCGACGTCGTCGACGTCGTCGAACGCGCGTTCCTCGCCCTTGAGGAAGCGGTCGAATCCGGCGTAGGCGAGTTCGACGTCCGCGCCGGTCACCGACTCGCGAAACACCTCGGCTCGATCGCGCTCACGCATCCGTCTCGACCTCCGCCTCGAGCGCCGCTTCGAGCGACTCCACCGCTCGCTCGAGTTGTTCGCGAGAGATCGTCAGTGGCGGCTGGAACCGCAGGACGTTGCCGTAGTAGCCGCCGACGCCGATGACGATGCCGTCCGCTCGCAGCCGTTTGGAGACGGTCTTCGCGAGGTCGTCGGCCGGGGCGGCCGCGACGCCGAGGGGCCCCTCCCCGTCGGGGTCGACGAGTTCGATCCCTTGCATCAGGCCGAGGCCGCGGGTCTCGCCGACGACGTCGAACGACGCCTCGAGGGCCTCGAGTTCCTCGGCGAGCCACGCCCCCTGATCGCGCGCGTTCTCGACGATCCCGCCCTCGAGTTCGTCGATCGTCGCGAGTGCGGCGGCGCAGGCGACGGGGTTGCCGCCGAACGTCGAGAGGTGGTCGCCGGAGTCGAAGCTGTCGGCGATTTCGGCGGGCGCGGTGAACGCACCCAGCGGGAGCCCGTTCGCGATCCCCTTGGCCTGGGTCACGATATCGGGTTCGACGTCGAAGTGCTCGACGGCGAACAGTTCCCCGGTGCGACCGTACCCCGACTGGACCTCGTCTGCGATCAGGAGGCCGCCGTGGTCGTGGGCGATCTCCTGGACGCGCTCGAGCCACCCCGCCGGCGGAACGACGATTCCCCCTTCCCCCATCACCGGTTCGACGACGACCGCCGCGAGGTCGCCCGAGCTGTGGGTGCCGATAACGTGCTCGAGTCGGTCGGCGCACGCGGCCGTACACTCGCCGTCACAGGACGGACACCGATAGGCGTACGGCGCCGGTGCGTGGACCACGTCGTTGATCGTCGGCGCCATCTCCGCTTTGTACGCCTTGTTCCCTGTCAGCGCGAGACTGCCGAGCGTCCGGCCGTGAAACGCCATCTCGAGGGCGACGACCTCCGTGTTACCCGTGTGCTTGCGGGCGAGTTTGACCGCGCCCTCGACCGCTTCGGTTCCCGAGTTACAGAAGAAACTCTTCTCGAGGTCGCCGGGGGTGATCTCGGCGATCCGTTCGCCGAGGGCCGCGACCGGGCCGTTCGGATGAACGTACGAACAGCCGTGGACGAACTCCTCGAGTTGGTCCCGTGCGGCATCGACGACCGCGGGATTGTTGTGGCCAACGTTCGCCACCGAAATGCCCGAAAAAAGGTCGAGATACTCGTTTCCATCGAAGTCCTCGAGCGTACAACCCTCGGCTCGTTCGACGGGGACGTCGAGTTCTTTCCACACTGACATCACGTACTCGTCGTACCGTGACTCGACTTCCCGATTATCCGTGAACGTCGTATTGGGTGCCATTGTCACACAGTATGGCAATTTGTTGCCACCCTATGCGACGGTCTACAGGAAATAAAAGCTTACCCACGGGACGTCCCTCGCGGAGGCGAAACCGCGACGAGGTCTGCTGGTCCCACGGGCGGCTCGACGGGGAAGCGTTTCGGTGCCAGTTGCGCCGCGGGACGTTCGTCTCTCGCAACCGAACGCAAACATTAGTGTATCCCGTCGTCCATTGTTCGCCTGAATGCCCCCGGATCTCGATCGACGAACGTACGACATCCTCAGGCTGGTCGACCGTCACGGCCCGATCGGCAGCATTCAGCTCGTCGAACTGATGCAGGTACACGGCTACGATATCAAAGGCCGGACGATCAGGCTCACGCTGTCGGAACTCGACGACCTGGGATTAACCACGAAGGTTCCGGGGCGCGGTCGTCGACTCACCAAACAGGGTCGTCGCGAACTCGAGCAGGGCCACGTCAGCGGCCGCCTCGAGCAGATCCGTGCGCGAATCGCCCAGCTTACCAGTCGGGTGACGTACGATCCGACCGAAGACGCCGGCGTACTCATCGTCTCGGGAGCGTTCCTCGCGGAGGACGACGTCGACGACGCCCTCTCGGTGCTCGCCCGCCTCGACGCGCGTTCGTTCGGTCCGATCCCGGTGTCGTTCGCCGAAAGCGACGAGAACGAGCCCGGCGACTACCGACTGCTCGTCCCCTCGAGCATCTCCCTCGACGGCGTCTTGCTCACCCACGGAATCAACGCGACGCTTACGAACGCCGCCGTTCTCGAGTACGAACCCGCGGACGCTCGGGTGGACGACGGCGACGACGAAAGGGGCCGGATTGTCCGCCACGTCGACGTGATAAACGGGAAAGGATCGTCGATCGACGTCATCACGCTCCTGATCGAGGCCGACCGCAGCGACGTCACGAGCATTCTCGAGTCGTCGGAGACCGGATTTCTCCTCGGCGACGACCGGGAGTTCCCGATCAACCGGTTCGAGGAGGCCCGCGACCTCGCGGAGTCGACGAGGGATTCCCTCGGCGGCGTCCTCGACTTTCAGCGACCGCGCGAACGGACGCAACTTCAGGAAGGGAACACCGGGTGGTCGTTCGGATCGATCACGTACGCCGGAACCGGGGAACTGCTATTAACGGCGCTGTACGAGTACGACCTCACAACCTCGTGGGAGACGCTGTACGGAATGGTCTCTCGACACAAACTCGAGTCGGTGCAATCGATTGCTCGTTTGCCGGAGCCGACCGACAGTTAACAGTCGTAGACGTCCGGTCGGCGGTCTGCGAGTACGTCGTCGCGATCGGTCAGCGACTTATCGCGGGCCCGCGAGAGGTCGCAGTCGGCCTCGAGAACGTGCTCGCCCTCCTCAGGTGCCGGCCCGGCGAGCGGTCGGCCGTTCGGATCGAGGAGGACGCTCTGGCCTTCGAACGGAACGTTCCGTTCGACGCCGGCGCGGTCCGCACAGGCGACGAACACCCGGTTGGCGTTGGCGTGGGCGACCGCCTGGTGGACGCCCATCGTCCAGCCGGCGGGGCGGCTCTCCCTCGCCACACCGGGATCTGGAACCCAGTTCGTCGGCACGGCGATCAGATCGGCGCCGCGTCGCGCCTGCGTGATCGTCGCCTCGGGGAACCACAGATCGTTGCAGATCTGGACGCCCAGGCGGCCGAACGGCGCGTCGAACACCGGCAGTCGGTCGCCGGGCTCGAACCACCGTTTCTCCTCGTTCCAGAGATGTAGCTTCCGGAAGACCCCTTCCAGGCCCTCAGGCGAGACGACGAACGCGCTGTTGTAACACCGCCCGCTCGCACGCTCGGGAACGCCGCCGACGATCCAACTATCGGTTTCGGCGGCGACTGCCGCCCAGGCACGGGCGGTCTCGCCGTCCCGGGGTTCGGCCATCGATGCCACTTCCTCGGCGGACTCGAACACGTAGCCAGAGGTCGCGAGTTCCGGGAGGACGACGAGGTCGGCTTCCGGGTGCGAGCGAACGATCTCGAGCGTTCGGTCGCGGTTGTCGGAGACGGCACCGAACTCGGGAACCGTCTGGGCGACGACGACGCGGGTGTCCGATACCATCAGTCCCAGATCCCCCCGGAGAGCCGATCGATCGCCGTCATCACGACGACGGTGAGGCCGATGAAGACCACGCTTGCGGCCGCGATGGTCGGCGGATACGAGTACCGAAGCTGGTTGAAGATCTCGATCGGGATCGTCTCGACGAGGAACAACGAGAGGAGCCACGCGATGATGTACTCGTTGAGCGAGAGGATGAAGGCGAACAGCGCGCCGGAGATCACATTCGCGCGCAACAGCGGGTAGGTGATCGTCCGGATCGTCCGAACCGGAGACGCACCGAGGTTCATCGCGGCCTCCTCGTACGTTCGGTCGATCTCGCGAAGCCCCTGTGAGATCAGGATGAACGGGAACGGCGCATAGAAGATCCCGTGGGCGACGACGATGGCCGTGCGTGTCCCGGCGAAGCCAACCTCGAGAAAGAACACGAGGAAGGCGACGCCGATGATCACGGGTGGAACGAGGATCGGCAGGACGCCGAGTCCCCCGAGAACTGACTGCCAGCGGTAGTCGAACCGATCGAGGGCGAACGCGAGGCCGCCACCGATCGTCGTGCTGAGAATCGCCGCGCCGAGGGCGATCCCGAGGCTGTTCGCGAGCGCACCCATCCAGCTCAGATCGGTGAAGAACTCGACGTACCAGCGCACGGAGAAGCCTCCCGGCGGGAACGTCAGAAACTCCTCGGGCGTAACCGAGACCGCGACGATGATCGCGAGCGGAACGGCGATAAAGGCCATCGCCGCCGCGACGTACGCTCTGAACGTCACCCAGATGATCGACTCCCGGGTCGACGAGTCGATCGTCGTCACGAGCGAGTCGACGCTCCCTGCAATCCCGGCGCCAACCCGCGTGAGGCCGACGCTTGCGGCCGCGCCGACGACTGCGGACCGAATTCGCGCTCCGACGCCGGTTCCGGGGGAGGCGACCGGCTTTGGGCCCGCTGATCCGCCGTCGGTGGTGATCTCGTCGCTCCCGCTCAGACTCGCGGCGGTGACGTTCGTAAAGCGAACCATCACCCAGAGGAACGCGAGCACGACGACGATCAGCCCGATGCTCATCGCGGCGCCGAACGGGTAGTTGCTCTCGCTCATGATCTGTTGTTCGATCAACACCGGCAGGGTTCGTTCGGAGGAACTCCCCAGCAGTCGCGGCAAGACGTACGAACCGAGCGCGAGGATGAACACGAGCGCGGTTCCGCTCGCGATGCCGTTTTTCGACAGCGGATACGTCACCTTCCTGAACGTCCTCGCCGGCCCCGCGCCGAGGTTCTTCGAAGCCTCGAGCAGTTCGTCGTCGATGTTGCGGATGCTACTGTACAGCGTGAGGATCATGAACGGCAAGAAGACGTACACCATGCCGACCACCAGCCCCCAGTAGCCCGGGTAGAACGACCGAGGTTCAGAGAGGATTCCGACGGCGACGCCGAAGGAACTCAGAAAGCCGCCCGAAGCGAGGATGACCTGCCAGGCGTACGCCCGGATGACGTACGTCACCCACAGCGAGGAGATGATCGTAAGCAACAGCAGATCTCGGAGCCACGGCCGATTCATCCGCGCGAGGTAGTACGCGATCGGATAGCCGAGTGCCAGCGAGAGGACGGCGGTGACGAGCGAGAGTTCGATCGTCAGCCACGTCTGGCCGAGATAGAGACTGCTCGTGAGAAACCTGGCGTAGTTCTCGAGCGTAAAGCCCATCTCGTATTGCCCGCCGGGGATGTTTACCCAGAAGCTGAACACGACCAGCATGGACAGCGGGACGAGGAAGACGGCGACGAGCCAGAACAGCGGGTACGAGAGGACGTACCACTTCGCGTTCGCCTTCAGGCCCGCTCGGCCCGACTCGCCGGCACCGTCGTCCGTGGACGTCTCCGTCGCCATCTACGCCTCCACGAGCCGGCAGTCCTCGGCGGCGATAGCGACCGTCGTCCGGTCGCCGGGCTCGAGTTCGTCGAGCCCGCTCCGGCGGACGACGACGATCTCGCGACCGCCGTCGGTCTCGAGGCGGAACTCGACGCTGCTGCCGAGGTGTCGTTTGAACGTGACCGTTCCCTCGAAGACGTTGGTGTCGTCGACGCCGACGCCGCCGTCGGTGCTCGCACCCTCGAGGCGGAACCGCTCCGGCCGGACGACGACCGAGACGTCCGTTCCGGATCCGACGTCTCCCGGGTTCCTCGATCGGAGCGTCGCGTCGGGACAGTCGACGGTCGCGTAGCCGTCTTCGACGGACGCGACGGTGCCGTCGAAGATGTTGGCGGTGCCGAGGAAGTCGGCGACGAACCGCGAGTCCGGATCGTCGTAGACCTCCTCCGGCGGCCCGATCTGTTCGAAGCGACCGTCGTTCATCACGGCGAGACGGTCGGACATCGTCAGCGCCTCCTCCTGGTTGTGCGTGACGAACACCGTCGTGATGCCGATCTCCTGTTGGATCCGGCGCAACTCGACTTGCATCTGCTCGCGAAGCTTCTTGTCGAGGCTGGCGAGCGGTTCGTCGAGCAACAGCGCCTTCGGCTTCGGAGCGAGCGCTCGAGCCAGCGCGATCCGCTGTTGTTGGCCGCCCGAAAGCTGGTCGGGCGTCCGATCGCCGACGTCGGGGAGTTCGACCAACTCGAGCATCTCGGCGACGCGTGCGTCGATCTCCTCGTCGGTGTACTCGCCCGCCGCCTCCATCCCGTATGCGACGTTCTCGTCGATGGTCATGTGGGGGAACAACGCGAAGTCCTGAAAGACCATCCCGGTGTCGCGCTCGTAGGGCGGCGCGTCGGTAACGTTCTCGCCGTCGATTCCAACCGTCCCGTCGGTCGGCGTTTCGAAGCCGGCGATCATCCGTAACGTCGTCGTCTTTCCACAGCCCGACGGGCCGACGAGCGTGACGAACTCGCCGCTTTCGATGTCGATGTCGACGCCCTTGACGGCGAGGACACCGCCCGGATACCGCTTCGTCACGCCTTCGAGTGAGATTCCGCTCATTCTGGCTTAGCCGATGATGAACTCCTCCCAGCGTTCACTCACCCAGTCTTCGTCCTCGACGTAGAGTTCGTACTTGGGTGAGATTGCGGCGTCCGGTCCGGGGCCGGCGATCTGTTCGTACAACTCGCCGTCGATCTCGGAGTACTGTTCTTCGACCGTCGGACTCGTATACAGACTTTCCGCGAGGAGGTCCTGTACCTCGGGCTGGCTCGCATAATCGATGAACTGCCGTGCCTCCTCTTTGACCTCCGAGGTCTCGAGTGTAACCCAGAGTCCGGAGTCGAGGATCGACCCCTCTTCGACGAAGTTCGACTGGACAGGCGCGCCGTCGTCTTGCATGACGAGCGTGATGTCACTGTAGAGCATCCCCGCCGGCACTTCGCCGTCCCGAAGTCGCTGTTGGAACTCCGCTTCGTTCTCGTACCAGAAGTTCGCCTGGTCGGTTACGCCCTCGAGTTCCTCGAAGACCTCCATCACGCCGTCGCGGTCGTCGAGGATCTCCTGGCCGCCGAAGTGTAACTCTGCAGTGACCTCGAGTAAAAACGAGTTCGAGGCGTAGCCCAGCAATCCGAGCGTATCCTCGTACTCCTCGTCCCACAAGGCCTCCCACGTGTCGACTGGCTCTTCGATGACGTCCGTGTTCTGGACGAGATTGATGTACCACGACAGCGCGCCGACGCTCGAGATTCCGCCGTCGGCCTCGCCGACGAGGTCGTCGCTGATGTACTCGACGTTGTCGAAGTCGTCGTCGTCCCAGATGTGCCACAGATCGGAGTTCAGACCCTGCATGACGCCGGTCTGAGCCATGATGGCGACGTCGACGGGCGCTTCCCCCGCCCCAACGGCGTTTTCGTACTGGGTAAGCGCCTCCTCGGAGGTCGGCTGTGCTTCCGATTCGACCTCGAAATCGACCTCCTCTTCGAACGGTGCGAACAGCTCTTCGTCCATTACGTCCTGAAACACGCCGCCGTAGACGGCAACCGTTAGCGTGTCGTCTTCGAGGACGCCCGTACACCCTGCGAGCCCGGCGAGCGTGACCGCGCTTGCACCCGTTGCCGCTCGCTCGAGAAATTTCCGTCGTCCGTGTGTTGGTCCCGGCATACTATTGCCACCGTATCACACTATCTACGTTTCCAATACATAAACCTTCTCACCGAATTTCAGAACTTGTTTATATATTAATCGTAGTGTCCGATTCGAGGATAGATTGGACTACAATTGGAAAGAAAATCTGAAATATTTCCACTCCTAATTACTTTCGGTGGATAGACTGGAACGAGACCGGAGTCCTCGAAGCGTTTCCCACTCGAGCGCCAGATCAGCCTCTACACATGCCGAGATGACGCATTCGGCGCCCCCGGCGTAGGTGAGCGAGCCAAACGCCCAGCCCGGGTCGCCCCACGGAAACGGCCCTGATTCGCGCGGCCGACGAACGTCCAGCGTCCCGCCCAGCCCGTCGCGAGTCCCGACCGCGAGCTCGCGTGCCGTCTCGTAGTGGGCGAGCGGGAATTCCCTATTGTCGGCGACCAGCAATCCGGTCTTCCCGTCGAGCGCGCTCGTGACGTCGGTCCGGCGGGCCTCGATCAACAGGGAGACCAGATCGAGCGTCGCTCGCTCGTCACCGATTACGTCCGTGTATCGTCGGATCGCGCCACCGTGGGCCGCGGGGTCCGGGTCCTCGTAGGGAACGTCGTCGGGGTCGGGATGGTACTCGACGACCCCGATCGTATCGGGGTAGCTCTCGATGCCGTGAGAGAGGAAGACGCCGTCGATCGTCACGCTCGAGGCGGCGGCCACCTCCAGGCAGTCGGCGCCGTCACGTTCGATGGGTTCGATTCCGACGGCGACCGGGCCGAACGGCGAGTCGTCGATCCGCTCGAGCACCGCCTCGAGTTCGTCCCGCTTCGCTCGGGGAACGGTGACGGTACCCGCGATAACGTCGCCGGTATCGGTCGCAGGATCGTAAGTGACGCGGCTCGTCAGGTCGGCGAGCGTCTCGCGAACCTGCTCGACGCGACCGCGGACGCCACCGCGGTCGAGTTCCGCACGCCCGTCGGACGTCAGTCGTCGCCCCTTTCCGCCAACCTTCTCGGTCAGCCCGGCCTCGTCCAGGTCGGCGAGCGTGAGTCGAACCGCTCGCTCGGTGATCGAGTAGCCCCGCTCCCGGAGATGTTCCGTGAGGTGGACGCTACCGATCGGTTCGTGTTCGGCCAAGAGCCGAAGCACGTCGTACGTCCGCCGGTCGGGATCGTTCGTCATCGCCCGACTAGTGTTGGGCGTCGGATAAATGCGTGGCGAGATCCGCGAACGCATCGACGTGGGCGTCGACGTCTTCGGCGGTGTGCTGGACGCTCACCGTCCACTGCTGAGACGCGTCGTGTGGGTGGGGGAGAACGCCCCTGTTTACCATTCCGATCCAGTAGGCTTCGTGGAACTCCTCGTCGACGTGCGTCCAGTCGCGGAAGGTGCGGATCGGCTCCTCGGTGAAGTGAACCATCCCCTGGGAGCCGACGGCTTTCACCTGGGCCTCGAGACCCGTCTCCTCGATGACCTCACGGTAGCCCGCCGCGAGCCGATCGTTGTGGTCGGCGAGGCGGTCGTAGACCTCGTCGGTCAGAATCTCGCGGAGGGTGACGCCGACGGCGCGGAGAGCAAGCGGATTGCCGTTGTACGTTCCGTAGTGTGCCGCGCCGGTCGCGACGCCCTCGTTCAGGTCGTCGGCGATCAGCGACATGATCTCGCGTCGGCCGCCGAACGCGCCGACCGGGTAGCCGCCGCCGATCGCCTTCGCGAGTGCGACGATGTCGGGCTGGACGCCGTAGTACTCCGCGCCGCCGCCGGGCGCAAGTTTGACGCCGGTTTTCACCTCGTCGAAGATCAACACGACGTTGTACTCGTCGGCGAGTTCGCGCAACCGCTCGAGGAAGCCGTTTTCCGGTTCGACGAGTCCGAGGTTGAGACAGGCCGGTTCGACCAGGATGGCGGCGACTTCCGATGCGCGTTCGCCTAACAGCCGTTCGACGCTTTCCGCGTCGTTGTACTGGGCGAGCAGGACGTCGTCGGGAACCGACGATGGCACGCCCTGGGATTCGCGAACCGGGCGCGGATCGTGTGCCGGACCGGCCTGCTCGAGCGGTGGCATCTTGCTCACGAGCGCCGGATCGTGGGCGCCGTGATAGGCGCCTTCCATCCGGATCACTTTTTCGCGACCGGTGTACGCACGCGCGAGGCGGGTCGCGTGCATCACGGCCTCCGTTCCGCTGTTCGTAAAGCGGACCTGTTCGATCGCCTCCCACCGATCGATCAACGGGGTGGCCGCGAACTCGAGCAGTTGACTCGGGCGCGTATAGAGCGTTCCTCGTTCGATCTGGTCGGTCGCGGCTTCCGTCAGTTTCGGGTGGGTGTGGCCGACGAGCTGGGTTCCGTTGTTGAGCGCGAAATCGAGGTACTCGTTGCCGTCGACGTCGTGGATCGTCGTTCCCGCCACACGCTCAGCGTGAAACGGATACGGCTCGTACGCCCGGTACGTACTGCAGACGCCGGCCGGAACGACCTCCCGCAGATCGTCAGCCATCTCTTTCGAGTTCGGCGTCCGCTCACGGTAACGTTCGTACTCGCGGGCGAGTAGTTCGTCGGGCGACGCGTCGGGGCTCGAGTTCCTCTCGGTCATCACGGAACCCGGAAGTGTACTTCCGGTTATTTCCTCCATCGAGGCGGATCCGTAAATAGTTAACCCAGGCTACCGAAGCCCGACACAGCCGAACGGCAGTTGTTCCTTCGAGTGTCCGATGCCGCTCACTTCGACGTTAATCGAGCGGTCCCCGGCGAAAAACAGGGCGGAACTGCGGAATAGTACTTCCGCAATCGGTACTGCTAACTCGTCGGTCGTTCCTGTTCACGGACGATGGAAGTGACCGCACTCTGGAACGAGCGGTTCCTCGAGCACGAACCGCCCGCGGGGGAAGGTGAGGCGCCGTGGACGGGACGGCTCGCCGTCGAACAGCCCCATCCGGATCGGCCCGACCGCCTCCGAAACGTCCGTCACATCCTCAGACACGAACTCGAAGAACGCGTCCGATGGCGCGACGCGCCGGAAGCGACGGACGAACAGCTTCACCGCGTTCACGACCCGTCTCACGTGGAGCAATTGCGGACGGTCTGTGCGACGGGTGGCGGCCGGATCACCGGCGGAACCGGCGCCAACGAGGCGACGTACGCGGCCGCCAGATACGCCGCTGGAGGCGCCGCCGCGGCCGCCGACCACGCGATAGAGCGCGGACTCGAGGACGTCCCGTACGCGGCCATCAGACCGAGCGGACACCACGCCCAGCCGGCACAGTTCGACGGCTTCTGTTTTTTCAACAACGTCGCGGTGGCGGCCGAACAGGCGCTTACCCACGCAGGTGTCGATCGGGTCGCGATCCTCGATTGGGACGTCCACCACGGCAACGGCACCCAGGAGATCTTCTT
The DNA here is from genome assembly GCF_041205745.1 of Natrarchaeobius versutus. Taxonomy (NCBI): domain Archaea; kingdom Methanobacteriati; phylum Methanobacteriota; class Halobacteria; order Halobacteriales; family Natrialbaceae; genus Natrarchaeobius; species Natrarchaeobius versutus. Next base: position 154,881 of record NZ_JBGFCC010000007.1, read on the forward strand.
CGAGCGTGCGGACGTCTTGACGATCAGCCTTCACAACGACCACGTCTCGTGGAATCCAGAGGCCCATCCACAAACGGGCGACGCGGACGAACACGGCGAGGGTGACGGCGTCGGCTACAACGTGAACGTTCCGCTCCCGCCGGGAACCGGCAACGGCGGCTACGAGGTGGCGTTCGACCGCCTCGTCGAACCGATCGTCACGCAGTACGATCCCGACCTCCTGCTGGTCAGCGCCGGTGGCGATCCCGGAACGGTCGACCCGCTGGGACGAAACGTCGTGACGAAAGCCGGCTTCGAGATGCTCGGTCGACGAGCGCGCCGAATCGCCGAAGCGTCCGCGAACGGGCGACTCGCCCTGATCCAGGAGGGCGGCTACCACCCCAGCCACCTCGCGTACGCGACGCTCGGAACGATCGAGGGCGTCCTCGGTATCGATTCCGCCATCGACGATCCGTTCGTCTGGCTCGAGGGCGACACCGATTCCGCCGTCGCCACGATCGACGACGTCGTCGATCACTACGACGCGTGGTGGGGCCTCGAGTAGCCCAGGGTGAGGTCTCGAGTAGCCCGGAGTGACGGAGCGCAGAGACGCGCCAGAGGACCGCTCCTCATTCCTCTCTGTGAGTTGACCTGTGTCTGACGTACCGTTTTGTGGAGGGAGGTCGAATGACCCCGCATGACAAGCCTGACGGACGTCTACGAGGGGAACGCACGGGGGGTAACCACCCCCCGGCGGTTGTACGCGGGAACGGCGCTCGTCCTGGTCGGTGCGCTCCTGGCCGTCACCGCCGTACTCCTGGCGGCGACCGACCTCTTCGGAGGGTTCGTCGGCTCGCTCGGGTGGGAGATGGGCGAAACGTACGCGTCGGTTCGCATCGCCGGATTGCTCGCCGGGCTCGGGGTTCCCGTCGCGCTCGTCGGTGTGTTCGTCGTCCTCCCCGCGAGTCGGCGAGTTCGAGCGGCGACCGCGATCAGCGCGAGCCTCTGTCTGTTCGGCGTCGCGCTGTTCTGGCACGCTTACCCCTACCACTGGCGCGGTGTCGGCGACGACCTCACCCTGCAGGTCTCGGCCGTCTACCTGCTCGGGCTGTTCACCGCCCTCTGGTGTCTGTTCACCGCCGTCGTCAACTTCAAGACCCGAAACGACCCCGGCGGCATGCTCGAGATGAACGTCACCCGCCGGAACCAGACGATCGTCGAAATGACAGAGGAAGAGCAATCCTCCGGCGGGCTCGGCGGTATCGGATTCTTGGGCGGAACGCCCGACGGCGAGGTCGAGACGCAGACGAACGCCGACCCGTCCGGTTCGAACCGCACGGCCGACTCGAGTTCGGGAACCGGTGACGGCGGGTCCGTGCTCTCGTTCGACGAGGGATCGTCACAGTCGGCTCGCTCGAGTTCGTCTTCGTCGGGACGATCCGCTGGTAGCGGCGTCGCTACCCCGACCCCGACCAGCGACGGCGGATCGACGACCGCCGACCTCTCTTCTCCGATGGACGCCGGAGGCGACGACGCCGAAATCGTCGACGCCCCCGCCGAACCCGACCCCGATCCGACCGACCGCTACTGTGGGAACTGCCGACACTTCGAGTACGTTCGGTCCTCCTCGGGGATGGTCCCCTACTGCGGGCGCCACGAGCGTGCGATGGACGACATGGACGCCTGCGAGGAGTGGGTTCCGAACAAGCGATAGCCCGATTCGGATTCGTTTTTAGACTCCGAGCGCCTGGCGACCGGCCTCGAATCCCCACCGAGGCACGTCGAAGACGATCGCCGCGGCGACCACCAGTTCCGCACCGGTCACGAGCACCGTCACGATCGTCGCGTACCGGCTACTGACCGGAACGCCGGTCGGCAGATCGTACTCCGTGGACAGAAGCGGGTAAAACAGCGCGATACCGCGCCTGCTCCCGGCCATGTCGAGGACGTAGTGGGTCAAAACGCCGATCCAGACGTACTCGAGGTTGCCGAAGTAAAACGGAAAGGCGAAGAACCCGATCAGCAACGGCAGGTTGTGAAGCGTCTTCCGGTGTTTGCCAAAGGCCGTGTCGATGTCCGGTACCATCGCGCCGAGCGTGACCGGCACGGCGATCGCCACCATCGTCTCGAGCGTCGCCGGCACCGCCGACAGGTCCGTCGCCGGCTCGAGGATGTACCCCAACCCGATGCTCAACAACACGGCGTTGAGCACGTGTCCCTTCTTGTTCATCCACCCCCTACTCGTGAACCGACCGACGAATACCTTTCTCTCGAGAGTGTTCGTCGAGCGGGACGTTCGGGCCGGGCTATGCTCGCTCGCGCTCGTCTACCGCCGCGAGCAGATCCTCGAGCGCCTGATCGACCGTCCGTGCACGAACCTCCGCGCGGTCGCCGTCGAACTCGTAGCGGGTGGCGGTCGCGAACGAGGACTCGCTTCCCCAGGGGCCGGCGTAGGCGACGCCGATATAGACGATGCCGACGGGGTTTTCCTCGGTCCCGCCGGTTGGACCCGCGATTCCGGTCGTGGAGACGCCCCAGGTGACGTCGGCGACGTCGCGGACGCCGCGGGCCATCTCGCGGGCGACCGACGCGGAGACGGCGCCATGTTCGTCGAGCGACTCGCGGCTGACTCCGAGGAATCGTCGCTTCGCGCCGTAGGCGTAGGCCGTCACGCCCGAATCGAAGTAGTCGCTCGCGCCGGGGACGGCGGTGATCGCGGCGCCGACCAACCCGCCGGTACAGGACTCCGCGACTGCGAGGGTGGCGTCCGTCTCCCGCAACGCGTCGGCGACCGCCATCGGGCGCTCGCGATCGATCTGGTCGTTCATCGCCAAAGCGAACGGGCGCCACCGTTGTCAATGGTCGGAATCGGTGCTCTGTTCGAATTTCTATCGAGAAGACTCCGATTGGATTTTATACCATTCCGAGTGACGTCTACGTGATGAGACGACGGGGCTTCCTCGAGTCGATGACCGCCGCCGGCGTCGGGCTCACCGCTGGCTGTCTGGACGCGGATTCGATCGATGAGGATCTCGACGTCGGATTCTTCTTCGCGGACGGTCCGACGATCGCCTGGGAGCACGCCGGTTCCGAAGACGTGGTTGCACTCGAGACGACCCCCGATCGGACGGTCGTCGCGACCGAACGCCAACTGCTCGCGCTCTCGCGGGCAGACGGCGACCCCGCCTGGGGCCACGACCTCCGAGGGATTTCGGCGCTCGTCTCCGATGACTCACGGTGGTACGTCTACGGAAACGGCGGCGTCCTCGCCGTCGATCGCTCGAGTGGGGACGAACTGTGGCGCGTCGGGGGGAGCTACCAGCGGCTGTTTCGGGCCGACTCCGCGGTCGTCTGTTATCGATCGAACGGTCGCGAGACGATCGGATTCGACCCCGAAACGGGGGACAAGCGGTGGACGTGGGAGGGAACGATGGTCCACACGTACACGCCGGAGTTCGGGCTCGTTCCGGGGGACGGCTACCGCGGTTTCGACCTGAACCAGGGAACCGTCGAGTGGTCGTATCGAGACGGCGACCGACACGTGCCGGTCGACGTGACCGACGGCACCGTCGTTCTATCGGTGAGGCCTCTCGGAGCGGCGTCACGGTCGCTCGTCGCCCTCGACCGGGAGACCGGAACCGAGACGTGGCGGTTCGGCGACGTGGACGCGCGGAGCTGGGCCGGGGGCGTAATCGACGGGACGCTGTACGCGGCGGCGGCGCCCGAAAACGGATCGAAGCGACTGTCCGCGATCGACCTCGAGTCCGGCCGGGATCGGTGGACGGTCACGCTCGACGAGGCGTTCGATATCGGGACGACGAGCCCGGAAACCGTCGTCGGCGACACCGTCATCGTGAGCACGCCCTGGGGCCAGGGACTGCCCACCACCTGTGCGGTCGATCGGTCGACGGGCACGCTCGAGTGGACCAGGGAGGACCACGGCCTCGTGAGTGTGAGCGGCGACGAACTCGTCTTCACGAACGACGACGGAGAATTTCTCGGGATTCGGCCGGACGGGAGCCTCGCCTGGGAGGGAAACATGCGGGTCGTCCCGAGAGTCAGTAGCCCGGCCACCGGGGAACTCGTCTACACGCCGCCGGAGATCGTCACGTTCGAGGATGCCTTCGCCGCGGCGTTCGTCGGGACGAACGGCCTCGAGTTGTGGGGCGAAACGCGGGGACGGCGGCGCTGGCGACACCAGTTCGAGGGGACGATCGACGGACTGTTCGCCGGCGGCGACGACCTCTATACACTCGTCGACGGGACGCTGGTCTCGATCCCGGTCGATTGATCTCTCGTCGTCGCGACGGACGGTCGATCAGCGGAGCGCATCCTGATCTACAGACGGAAAGAACGACGTATCACCGGAGACAGTACTACACATGGAGTACGAGACGCCGCTTTTCTTCCGGGTGATGAAGTACGCCTCGAGTGCCGAGGGAGACGTGATCGATATGGTGAGTGGCAACCCCGACTGGGAGCCGCCCCAGGCGCTCCGTGACGGCCTTTCCGAGTACGCCGACCTCGATCCCGAGGCGTTTCAGTACCCGCCGAGCGACGGCTTACTCGAACTTCGCGAGGAGATCGCCGCCCGTCGCGGCGTCGAGACGGAGCAGGTCGTCGTGACCAACGGCGCCGGCGAGGCGAACTACCTCGCGATGGCGCGAGCGCTCGAGCGCGACCAGGGTGAGGAAGTGATCCTGACCGATCCGGTCTACCCCTACTATCCGGGGAAGACGACGATGCTCGGCGGAACCCAGCGATTCGTCGCGACCGACGAGCGAGGCCAACTCGATCCGTCGGACGTCCGCGCGGCGGCGAGCGAGGAGACGGCCGCGATCGTCGTGAACTCGCCGAACAACCCGACGGGCGCGGTCTACTCCGCAGAAACGATCCGCGAACTCGTCGCGATCGCCGAGGAGTACGACGCCCTGCTAATAAGCGACGAGGTGTACGACCACTTCGATCTCTCGGGGACATTCGAGAGCGCGCTCGCGGTCGATTCGGATCACCGGATCGTCACGAACGCCTTTTCGAAGTCGCTGGCGATCACCGGCTTCCGCGTCGGCTACGCGATTTTTCCGCCCGAACTGGTCGGAAACGCCAGGAGCCGACACATGCTGGTCAACGTCGCCGGCAGTCGTCCCTCCCAGTACGCCGTCCTGTACGCGCTCCGAGAGACCGATCCCGATTACTACGAACGAAACCGCAAACTGCTCCGCGAGCGGGTCGACGCGTTCACCGACGCCCTCGAGACCGCCGGCGCCGAATACACGACGCCGGAGGGATCGTTCTACGTGATGGCGCGCTTTGAGGACTACCCCGGGACGCTCGAGAACGTCTTCGAGTTGATCGACGATGCCGGCGTCGCCGGCATGCCGGGCGAGGCGTTCGGCGACTCGCGCGCGGAGTGGCTCCGGTTCGCACTCGTCACGCCGCGTGTCGAGGAGGCCGCCGAGCGGCTTTCGACGCGGTTCGCTTGATACGGATTGCTGTACGGTTTACCGGAAACCCCCTGTGGATCGTGGTTTCGCCGGCACTGATCGACAGCAGTCCGTATGACAGAAATCGATCGGCGGCGGCCAGGCGATTCGCGGCGTGTGCCCAGTCGACTCTCGAGCGAGCGTCTCGAGCTATCTGAGCGATCCGGTCCAGCAACAGTCAGTACAAGCGAACAGTCCCGCGCCGTTTACCGTGGGTTCGCCACAGACTGGACACTCCATCGTCCCTGTCGTCCCCGCGGGGTAGTTCTCGTCGTCCGACCGGAGGACTCGCCGAGCGGTCGGTGTGGGGAGCGAAACGCCGGTAGTGGACGTTTCGTACGGGAACGGTTCGGTGGCACCTCGGTCGGCCAGTGTGGTCTTCTCGAGCGTCGATTCCGGGGCCGTTTTTCGAGTAGTCTGTAGTGACATTGTGGTGGGGTGTGATGTGGTAATCCGACGTTCAACGACGACTAGATCGGATCTCTCTACCGACCGAACGTCGATCTCGTATTTAATGATGTGGCTTAAACGATAATATGGCGATCGAATATATAATGGTGTTAAATGATGTCTGGAGTGACGGTGATTCGAACGCCCTCGAGTGGCTAGAGGGGTATACCGGGGGTGACCCTCGAGCCCGACCCGGACCGACGAATACACGTGTTGGGACGAGGTATCACGACCATGAGCGGAATCGACGTCGAACCGGTCGAGGAACGAGCGGACGAGGACGGCGGTGCACACACCATCGAGGTCACCCCGACTGACGACGTCGGCTCCGTCGACGACCGCGAGACGATCGAGGTCGAACCGTCCGACGACCCCCTCGAGGGACCGGAGTATATCCTCTACGGCGGGAAAGGCGGAGTCGGGAAGACGACGATGGCCGCGGCGACGGCCCTCGACAGCGCTCGTGGCGGCACTTCGACGCTCGTCGTCTCGACGGACCCGGCTCACTCGCTTTCCGATACGTTCGAGACCGACGTTCCTCCAGAGCCTGGTCGCATTCGGGAGGACGTCCCCCTCTACGGCGTCGAGATCGATCCCGAGGCGGCGATCGAAAGCGGGAAGGCGGCGTTCGGCGGGGCCGGGGGCGGTGAGGTCGGGGGCGGCGGGGGTCCCGAGATGCCCGGCGACATCGGCGGTCTGGGCGAGATGTTCGGCGAAGGAAACCCGATGGACGCCCTCTTCGGCGGTGCGATGCCCGGCGCCGACGAGGCGGCGGCGATGCAACTGCTTCTCGAGTACCTCGACGATCCCCGGTTCGAGCGGGTCGTCGTCGACACGGCACCGACGGGCCACACGCTCCGACTGCTTCAGTTGCCCGAACTCATGGACACGATGACGGGTCGTCTCCTCCAGTTTCGCCAACGGATCGGGGGAATGTTCGAGAACGTCAAGGGAATGTTCGGCGGCGAGGAGGTTCCCGACGAGGGTGGCCTCGAGGACCTGGAGGTGCTTCGCGAGCGAATCGAACGACTTCGAGCCGCACTCCAGGATCCGTCGCGGACGGATTTCCGGATCGTGATGGTCCCCGAGGAGATGAGCGTCCTCGAGTCCAAGCGACTCCGCACGCGCCTCGACGAGTTCGACATCCCGGTCGGTACCCTCGTCGTCAACCGCGTCATGGAACCGCTCTCGGACGTCACTGACGACGTCGAGGGAGAGTTCCTCCAGCCGAATCTCGACGACTGTGCGTTCTGTCAGCGACGGTGGGACGTCCAGCAATCGGCGCTCTCCGAAGCACAGGAGCTGTTCCGAGGAACTGTGGTCAAGCGCGTCCCGCTGTTCGCAGACGAGGTTCGTGGCAAAGGGATGCTCGAAGTCGTCGCCGCCTGTCTCCGGTAGCAGACGGAGCTATCGTTTCGAAAGGATTTTCTCGAGCGTGACTGACTATTCAGTCAGTGATTGCGGTTCCCGTCTTCGACCGGCCCACGACCGCCGAGCGAATTTCGTGTAGACTCTGTGCACTCGACGACTGCGAGCAACCGCGGTCGAACAGTGACGGATTCCTCGGCGACGCATACGCATGAGTTCCGACGATCCCACCTCCAACCCCGACGACGACTCCGACTCGAGCGACGGGTCCGAACGCACTGCGACGGGGGAGGGGGCGGACGGAGACGCGGACTCCGAGTTCGACGATTCGACCGAGTCGATCACCGAGGGGAGTCTCGTTCGGCCGCTGTTTCACCTCGCATGGCCGATCGTCGTAATTCAGCTGTTACAGGTCACCTACAACGTCGTCGACACGCTCTATCTCGGACGGCTCTCCGCGGACGCCGTCGGCGCGATCAGCCTCGCGTTCCCGCTCGTCTTCCTGTTGATCGCGATCGCCGGCGGCTTTACGACCGCGGGGGCGATCCTCGTCGCACAGTACATGGGCGCCGAGGGGGATCGATCAGCCGGACTAGTCGCCGGACAGACGGTCTCGTTCGTCGGATTGCTGTCGGTCGTGATCGCGATCGGCGGCTACTTTTATACCCGTCCTGCCCTCGAGATCCTGCCCAGCGACCCCGAGACGTCCGCGGCGGTCATTCCGCTGGCGGCCGACTACATGGAGATTTTCTTCCTCGGAATTCCGCTTATGTTCGGCTTCTTCGTCTTCTCCGCGTTGATGCGAGGCTACGGCGATACGCGGACGCCGATGCTGGTGATGGTCGTCTCCGTGATCGTCAACGTCGTCCTCGATCCGTTCTTGATCTTCGGCTTCCAGGACAACCCACTGTTCGGCTGGCTCGGCCTCCGAGCGCTCGAGGAGGCGCTGTTCTCGGCGACCGGCTTTACCGGCTGGGGGATCGAGGGGGCGGCGGTCGCAACGATCGTCTCGCGCGGCGTCGGGACCGGGATCGGGCTGTGGCTGCTGTTCGGGACGGCCGTCGGACCGACCACCCAGCTCGCCCACCTCAAGCCCGACTTCGAGTTCATCGAGGACATCGTTCGGCTGGGAACGCCGAGCATGATCGAACAGAGCACGAGCGCACTAGCGATGATCGCCTTGACCGCGATGGTCGTGACGTTCTCGCCGCCGGTCGTTGCGGCCTACGGTCTCGGCAACCGGCTCATCTCGCTCGTCTTCCTCCCGGCGATGGGGTTAGGCCGGGCGATCGACACGATGGTCGGACAGAACCTCGGTGCGGGCCGGGCCGATCGGGCGGCCAAATCGGCCTGGCTCGCCGCCTCGACCGGCGCTGGCGTCATGTTCGTCGTCGCAGTCGTCGCCGTGACGTTCACCGAACCGATCGTCGGCGTGTTTCTGGGGGACGTCCCCGACGCCCCGGCGACGATCGCCTACGGCGTCGAGTACGTTCGGATTCGCTCGGTCGAGTTCGCCTTCATCGGCGTCTCACAGGTGATGCTCGGGGCTTTCCGCGGCGCCGGTAACACGAAGATCGCGATGACGATCTCCGTGGTCACCCTGTGGGTTGGCCGCGTCGGAACCGTCTTCGTCCTCGTGTTCGGCCTCGGCTGGGGCGAGACCGGTATCTGGACCGGCATGGCCGTCGGGAACGTCCTTGGTGCGATCGTCGGCGTCGCCTGGTTCACTCGAGGAACGTGGAAGAGCACCTATATCGACGAATCGGACGCCGAACCAGTTGCGGAGGAACCGGCAGACTGAACTCGAAACCGAGGTTGTGACGCCACACTCGAGACACAAACGGTTCGGTGTACCGAGCTGGCGCGGGACCTGCGACCAGTTGGTTGGATGGGTGGAGGTGGGGAAAAAGGGGCTCACTCGCGCTCGAGGGATCGCTCTCGAGCGGGTGTGGGTTCGTCGCGTTCGCCGGCTTCGGCCGTTCCGAGGCGTTCGCCGGTTTTGGGTCGTTCCCCGAGAAACTCCTCGGTCGCACACTCGAGACAGTAGTGGTTGTAGCCGACGTCGGTCGTGTAGACGGGGACGCCAGCGATCGCGTACTCCTCACGGTACCGTCTGAGGAGGCCTTCCTCGATCCGACAGCCACAGGACACACAGCGTTCGGCACACTCCTCGTCCGCGCGGATGACGCGCTGATCGACGCTGTGGACTCGTCCGAACTTCGTTGGCGCGTGACGACGGTTCAGGCGACGGCGCATCCGCGGGTTGACGAACGCGCCGAGGGCGACGAAGACGAAGGCGACGATTAGCATCATCGTCGCGGCCACGGCCGTCGCACCTGAAAGGGCGAGTCCGCCGAAAATCAGGTTCAAGACGGCACTACCGGCGAGCAGGACGCCGAACCCGATCGAGGCCCACCCCGCAATACCGTAGAGCAGTGCCGAAACGTCGTCGGCGAGTTCGACGACGCCCGGTGTCGACTCTGACATGGACGGAGGTACCGCCGTCGAGAACAAATATTTTCCCACACTGACGTGATCGTCGACTCGAGCCGTTCCGGATTCGGACCAGTTTGGCGTCGACCGCGCCAGTTCGACCACCCAGCGCACTCGTAACGACGATTCCGCGGGACTCTCCCGAGCGAATTAGCTCAGCTTCCGGAGCAACGCGTATCCCGCATCGCGCAAGCTGTCCGGGAGATACCGGGCGTAGACGCCGAACTGACCCAGGGGGCCGACGGGATAGCGCGCCGGCGGTTCGGGGTGGGTCCCCGCCTCGAGGATCGCTCGCGCGACGTCTTCGGGCTGGGAGGCGAACGGTCCCCCGCTTCCGCCGCCGATCAGTTGCATGTCGTCGTACAGTTCGTACAGCGACTCGTAGGCCGGCGTCCGACCGGTCTCGGGGAGTTCGTCGTCGACCCGGTCCGAAAAGTTCGTCTCGACCGGACCTGGCTCGATCACGACGACGTCGATGCCGAACTCCTCGACTTCCGCCCGGAGCGAGTCGCTCATCGCCTCGAGTGCGTGTTTCGACCCCGAGTAGGCGCCCGATCCCGGGAACGAAACCCGCCCGGTGACGCTCGAGACGTTGACGATCCGTCCGTCACCCTGTGCGCGCATGTGCGCAAGCGCGGCGCGAGTGAGCCGGTGGGGGCCGTAGACGTTGACGTCGAACTGTCGGTGGAGGTCGGCCATCGTCACGTCCTCGATCGGCCCCATCTGCGCGTAGCCGGCGTTGTTGACGAGACAATCGATCGCGCCGCCGATCTCGACGGCTTGCTCGACGACGTCTATGACCTGATCGTGGTCGGTAACGTCGAGTTCGAGCGTCGTACACCCCTCCTCCTCGAGGTCCTCGATGTCCGCGACGTTCCGCGCTGTCGCGATTACCTGCCACTCCTCCTCGAGGAAGGTACGCGCAGTCGCGCGGCCGATGCCAGACGAACAGCCGGTGATCAACACGCAGTCCTTTCGAACGTACCGGTCGTCCGAGGGGGGCGTACGCGCCGTAGAGTAGCCGTCGCGCGAGTCGGATTCTGCGTCGTCCTCGCCGGGGCTGTCCCCGATTTCGTCGGATTCGGCGGCGCTCCCGTCGAGGCTGTCCTCGCTCCCGACCGATTCGTTCTCGCGTTCGTCAGCTTCGGCGTCTCGCCCAGCGGATTCGGTGTTGGGCGCGTCCGATTCGGCGTCGCTCGAGCCAGATTCGGGTGCGTCCCCCGCGGACTCGTCCGCAGAGGCGGACTCCGACTCGGTATCCGCTTTCGATTCCGACTCCTCGGTTCGATCGCTCTCGCCGGATTCCGACCGTTCGGCCCCATCGGACTCGCTTTCGGGTGCGCGTTCCGGCTCGTCACCGACCGAATCATCGGCCCCGTCGTCGGCCCGACCGTCGGCACCGTCGGCGTCGTCAGCGCTGGTCATACCTGATGCGTTCGTGAGACGATACCTAAGTATCGACGGTTTGTCGCGCTGAACGGACAGTCAGGAACGGTCACTCACACGGCCCTCGAGTCTCTCCCCCGTTCGGTCGATGAGCGGTTTCGTAAATTCGATTGCCTGATCGCTACGTTACTGAACCTGATCCTCCCGCTGATCGCGACGGCGAAGGCTATCTTCGGTGGAACGTGGGTGTATCCGCTCACACCAGATTTCCTCGTGTGGATCGAATCGTACGTAGAACGATAACAGAAGATAACCGGACCGGGAAGGCCGCTACTCTCGGTGTCGGAGTCGCGCGGCGACCAGCTCCTCGAGATCCTCCCGGAGTTCGTCGACGTCGACCTCTTCTAAGACGGGGACGAAAAAGCCCTCGACGAGCATGTTGCGCGCGTCTTGCGGCGAGACGCCTCGAGAGGTCATGTAGAACAGGTCTTCGTCGTCGATCTGACCGACCGTCGCCGAGTGGCTTGCCTCGGTGTCGTGGTTGTTGATGATCAGCTTCGGCGAGGCGTCAGCCTCGCTCTCGTCGGAGAGCATCAGCGTGTTCTCGCGCTGGTAGGAGCTGGTGTCCCAGGCGTCGCGGCCGACGTCCTGGACGCCCTCGTAGACCGAGCGAGCGACGTCGTCGGTGACGCCTCGGGTGACGAGATCGGCCGTCGTGTGCTCGGCGCGGTGCCAGACCTTCACGTCGAGGTCGAAGTGCTGGTCTTCGTGGCCGTAGAAGGCGCCGACGATCTGACTCTCGGAGCTGTCGCCGGTAAGTTCGGTCGACACTTCGGTCTTCGTCAGTTGCGTGCCGAAGTTCCCCTCGATCCAGTCGATCGTCGCGTAGGTATCCGTGACGCCGCGTTTGACGGTGAAGTTGTAGGCGTCCTCCGAGAGGTTCTGGAGACTGCCGTACTGGACGTAGCTGTTTTCGCCCGCGGCGATCTCGACGATCCCGCTGTAGTACGGCTCGTCCCCTGCTCGCGGCTCATCGCCACTGGCACTGTTCGAGGCGCTCCCCGCCTCGGGGCTCTCACCAGTGGACTGGCGCTCTAAGATCGTCACCGAACTCGACTCCTCGGTGACGACGAGCGTGTAGTTGAACAGCGACCGGGAGTTCTGTTCGGTTCGGATCGTCACGTCTTCGGCATCGACGCCCTCGGGGACGTAGACGACGGTCCCGGTGCTAAACAGCGCCGTCGAGAGCGCGGTCAGATAGTTCTCCTGTGGGTCGACGATGGAGCCGAAGTGTTCTCGGACGAGGTCCTCGTGTTCGTCCAGCGCCTCGTCCCACGGGAGCACGTCGACTTCGTCGGGGCCGACCTGATCCTTGTTTTCGGCGGCGTTCAGCGGATCCACGAGCGACTCGAAGTCGAGTTCGTGGAGATTCGTCCAGTCCCGACCCGGCGTCCGGATAACGTCGGGCATCCCGAGGTCGGATAGCGCCTCGAGTGCCTCGAGACGCGTCTCGACGAGCCACTCGGGCTCGTCGAGGTTTCCACTGATCTCGCGTACCTGTTCTTCCGTCAGATTGGCGTGTACCTGTGTACCTGCGCTCATATTATCCGAGACTCCCCTCCATCTCGAGTTCGATGAGGCGATTGAGTTCGACCGCGTACTCGATTGGCAGTTCCTCCGTGATCGGCTCGATGAAGCCGGCGACGATCATCTTCTTGGCGTCGTCGTCGTCCAGGCCGCGGCTCTGGAGGTAGAAGATGTCCTCGTCGCCGATCTTGCCGACGGTAGCCTCGTGGGCGACGTCGACTTTCGACTCTTCGATCTCCATGTACGGCATGGTGTCGGAGGTGGACTCGTTGTCGAACATCAGTGCGTCACACTCGACGGCGGTCGAAGAGTTCTCGGCGCCGTCGGCGATGTGGACGAGACCGCGGTAGTTGGTGCGGCCGCCGTCTTTGGAGATCGACTTGGATTCGATGGTCGAACTCGTCTCGGGCGCGTTGTGGTAGACCTTCGCGCCGGTGTCGATGTTCTGGCCCTCGCCCGCGAAGGCGATGGTGATGTGGGTGTCCGTCGCGCCGCGGCCCTTGAGGATCGTACACGGGTAGAGCATGGTCGCCTTCGAGCCCATCGAGCCCGAGACCCACTCCATGGTACCGTTGGCTTCGACGATGGCGCGCTTGGTGTTCAGGTTGAACGTGTTCTTCGACCAGTTCTGTACGGTCGAGTACTGAACGTGTGCGTCGTCGTCGACGAAGACCTCGACACAGCCCGAGTGAAGGTTATGCGAACCGTACTTCGGTGCGGAACAGCCCTCGATGTAGTGGACTTCCGAGCCCTCCTCGGCGACGATGAGCGTGTGCTCGAACTGGCCCATCCCTTCGGAGTTCATTCGGAAGTACGCCTGGACTGGCATCTCGACGGTGACGTCTTCGGGAACGTAGACGAACGATCCACCGGACCAGACGGCACCGTGGAGTGCGGCGAACTTGTTGTCGCTCGGTGGCACGCAGGTCGTCATGAAGTACTCCTTGACGAGCTCTGGGTGCTCTTTGACCGCGCGGTCCATGTTCATGAAGACTACGCCCTTTTCCTCCCACTGCTCTTGCATGTTCTGGTAGACGACCTCGGACTCGTACTGGGCACCGACGCCCGAGAGGGCGTTCTTCTCGGCTTCCGGAATGCCCAGTTTGTCGAAGGTGTCTTTGATCTCGTCGGGGAGTTCCGTCCAGTCGTCGACGCCTTCACGCTTGTCGACGTCCGGGCGGATGTAGGGGACGATCTCTTCGATATCGAGTTCGGTGAGATCCGGCTGGCCGGGCCAGTCCGTTGGCATCGGCATGTTGTGGTACTGCTTGAGCGCGCGGAGGCGTCGCTCGAGCATCCAGTCGGGTTCGTCCTTGTCCTCGGAGATCATGCGGATGACCTCCTCGGTCAGGCCCTTCTCGGATTTCACCGCGGCGTTCTGTTCTTTCTTGAACTCGAACCGGGCTTCGGTGTCGGTCTCTTTGAGGTGATCTTGTTCGGAACTCATAATGTGATTGTGTATGTGGTTACGGCTGTAGGGTTATTACCGTTGTTCTAGCTGAATTTGGTTACGCCGTGCCGTAGACCTCTTCGCGGACCCAGTCGTAGCCCTTGTCCTCGAGTTCCTCGGCGAGCTCGGCGCCGCCGCTTTTGGCGATCTGACCGTCGAGCATCACGTGGACGTGATCGGGTTCGACGTAGTCGAGGATGCGCTGGTAGTGGGTGATCTGGAGGATGCCGGTGCCTTGCTCGTCGCGAAGGGCGTTGATGCCGTTCGAGACGTCCTGGAGTCGGTCGATGTCGAGTCCCGAGTCGATCTCGTCGAGTACGGCCACGGAAGGCTCGAGGATGGCGGCCTGGAGCACTTCGTTCTGTTTTTTCTCCCCGCCGGAGAAGCCCGCATTGAGGTAGCGCCGGGCGAACTTCTCGTCCATGTCCAGTTGCTCCATCTTCTCCTGGAGGATCTCCTGGAACTCGGCGACACCGACTTCGCCGTCGTCCGCGGGACCTTCCATCGGCGAGGTCTCGAAGCCAGCGTCTTCCTCTTCTTCCTCTTCACCCTCGTCCTCGAAGAGTTCCTCGCGCTCTTCGATCTTGGCGTTGAGCGCCGTCCGAAGGAAGTTCGTCATCGTCACGCCCTCGATCTCGGCGGGATACTGGAACCCGAGGAAAACGCCGAGTGCGGCACGCTCGTTTGGCTCGAGATCCAGCAGGTTCCAGGTCCGTTGATCCTCGTCGATCTCGATCTCGTCACCGAACTCGTCGTCCTCGAGGTGAACCAGAACCGCCCCGTCGGTGACCTCGTAGGCGGGGTGTCCGGCGATGACCTTCGCGGTCGTCGACTTGCCGGAGCCGTTCGGCCCCATCAGGGCGTGGATCTCGCCCGATTCGACCTCGAGGTCGACGCCCTCGAGAATCTTCTCGTCGCCCTCCGCTACTTCCGCGTGCAGGTTGCGTAGTTCGAGACGTGCCATAGTACTCTGTCGTATGAACGGTGGGTCGTCCGACTCATAACGGTTTCGTATCCAATTGGATACGGTTTTGAATGAGGAATGTTGGTTCGATGCCAAGGATTTAAAATTGTTTAATTAGAAATAATATTTTCCATATGGAGAAAGATTTGGGGGTCGATCGCCACCATACCCCTCACAGTTACGCCGGCGCCTCGAACGAATCGAGTCCCTACAGTAGCCACTGCAGGTCTTGTACACCTGCTTGCCAGACGAAAAGCGCGGTTCGAGCGCGGTTCGGAGCGTGCGCGGTTCGGAGCGAGTGAAACGAGCGAGAACCGCGGAACGGCGAGCGGGGAACGAACGTGACCCGTGAGCGAGTGAAACGAGCGAGAACCGCGGAACGGCGAACGGGGAACGAATGTGACCCGTGAGCGAACGAAGTCGTTCGAACGACCGCTGGTCGTTCGTGATGACGAAAATCTTCGATTTTCGAACCATGAGCGAGAACCGCGGAATAGCGAGCGGGGAACCCAGTGACCCGTGAGCTCGGCGACCAGTGTGTAACCGTTTCAATTGTTACTAGAGCTCAGTCGTTTCGGGACGTCGTGTTTGTTACGGTCGACTCCGAATTCGTCGTCTCGATCGCCTCGCGGGCGGCACCGACGACGGTGTTGTCGACGATCGTCGTCGGTCCACTGCCATCACGTTCGTGGACTCCGTACGCCGTTTCGGATCGACAATGGATTCGGTTCCCGGTGATCCTCACGTCCCGGCTGAACCAGTCCCCGTCACCGCGAACGATGATTTCGGCCGTCGTGTCCTCGTCGGCGTTGTTGTGAATCAGCCGGTTCGACTCGAGGTCGACGTCGCGTGCCCGCCGGACGTTCACTCCTGCCCGGCCGTTGTCCCGAATCTCGTTGTCGACGACGCCGATCGATTCGCTCGTCGTTCCGCCCGCACCGAGTCTGATACCGTACCGATCGTTGGCAGAAACCTGGTTCCGTTCGACCGTTACGTCGTCGAACTCGTTTTGGACGACGATTCCGGTCCCGCCGTTTCGCGAGGCGTCGTTTCCGGTGACCGTCACCGTCGACCCGGGTTCGTTCGTCAGGTTGATCCCGTGTCGGTCGTTCTCGAGAGAGGTGTTGTTCTCGACGAGTCCGTCGACGACGCCAGCGACGGTGATTCCGTCGAGCCCGTTGTACATCGTCACGCACTCGGTAATGTGAATCCCCCGTGGCGGGATCGCCCCTGTCGGGTGGGGATCGATTCCGTAGCCGGGAAAGTGATGGCAGTAAAGCCGAGCGATCCGGACGTTCCGTGCGCCGTCGACGTAGACGCCGTACTCCTGGCCCCTGTTCGTTTCGCCGAGCGTCACGTGTTCTCGATTCCCGTCGAGTTCGAGATCGGTGACCGCGACGTTGTTCCCTTCGATGCGGACGAGCCCCGACGTATCCATCGACACTTCGTCCGCGAAACGAAGCGTCGTCTCAGTGGAGTGACAGCCACAGAGCCACGTGTTGGCCGGAACAGCGACGTTGTCGTCGATACCGTCCATCGTCCCCTCCTCGATTCGAACGACACCGGGCCGGTCACCGAGTTCCGACAGTGCCTCGACGAGCCCATCGTAGCCATCCGACGGGTCGACGACCTCGAGATCGTACTCGCTCACCTCACCGCACCCGCCGGTCTCGAGGGAATCGACGTCGAGATCCGAGTCGGACGCGTCCATTTCCGACACGTCAGATCGACCGCCCGCCGCCCGAAGCCAGTCGCCGACGCGCCCCCCGTATCGAACGCCCCCGAGACCGACCGCGGCCAGCCCAATACTCCACGCGAGCACTCGTCGGCGACTAGCATCGCTTCCCATGGTCGGCCGGTCTCCCGTCTGTATAATGAAGATACCGCTAGCAATCGCTATCGGCCGTTCCGAGGTGATCGCTTCCCCCTGGAGATATTTCGACCATCCACCAATATTAATCATACGTTATATTTCTAGAAGAAAATTTTAAATGTAATCCATTAGTTGTCGTATATTACACGAGTATTAGGCCTCGAGATGGCTAATTCGTGAGTGATACAGATGACACAAACACAGCAACTGATCGACGCTGACGTGACGGGGTCGCTCGAGGGACAGGACTGTCAGTTCTGTGCCGAGGGATCGGTTCGGAAGGGGACGTACAAGGAAAACGACGCGGCTGTCTGTGACAGCTGTGGGCTCCCGGTCGCACAGGTGTGGTCATGATCCTTGCGAGTTCACTCCGAATCGAGGTCGTCGGTGCTGGAACCGTCGGCGGAGCAACGGGCCGTGCACTCGACGACTGGGGCCACGACGTCGTCTTCAAGGACATTGACGAGGAGATCCTTGAAGAACTCGAAGACGAAGGCCGGAAGACGGCGCGTCCGGACGAAGAGATCGACACCGACCTAACACTCATCGCGGTGCCGACGCCGTACGACGAGGAGGACGACGAGATGAAGACGGCGGTCGTCGAGACCGCGTTCGAGACGGTCTCCGAACAGGATCCGTCCGTCGTCGCGGTTCGGAGTACGGTGCCGCCGGGAACGACCGAACGGCTCGCTTCCGAACACGACATCTCCGACTACGCGATGGTACCGGAGTTTCTGTTCGCCGACAGTGCACGACAGGACCTAGAGGAGATGGAATCGATCGTGATCGGAACGCGAAGTGACCTCGCTCGCGAGACGATCAAGTGTGCGTTCGGTCCACAGGTCTCGACGTTCATCGAACTCACACCGACGGGCGCCGAGTTTCTCAAGTTCGGAAGCAACATCTTCGGTGCGACGAAGATCTCGTTTGCGAACGAGATGTGGCGGCTCGTCCACGAACTTCGTGACGAACGCGTCGTCTCTTCGGACGTCGATCCGGACCAGATTCTTAGCGGTCTCCGCCAGATCACCCCCTGGACCGGAGCCGACATGGCCTTCGAGGGCGGGTGGCCATACGGCGGACACTGCCTCCCGAAGGACACTCGGGGCCTGCGCGCCTGGGCGGAAAACAACCACGGAGTCGCGGTCCCACAGCTGAGCGGAACGATCGAGGAAAACGAACTCCTCGAGACGTACGAGAAGAGTACCGAGGAGCCGGAACCGGTTCTAGCCGAGTAGATGGCGCTCAGTCCGCTCGCGTATCTACCGCTCGCGCTCGTTGGCATCTGGCGCTGGAGTGTGTGGGTCGCCAAAGTGATCGTCGCGCGTCAGTACGAGCCGTTCGACGACGAGATACCGGACGTCTCGGTCTCCGTCGTCGTCCCGGTGTACCGGGCGGACCCGGACGATTTCATGGAGACGGTCAGAACGTGGCTCGAGAGCGATCCTCACGAGATCATCGCGGTGATCGACGAAGGCGACGAGGAGATCATCCGACGATACTACGCGCTCGCGGAAGACCACGGTACCCTGACGTGCATCGTCACGCCGAAAAACGGAAAACGGCCCGCACTTCGTGATGGCGTCAAACGAGCGAGCGGCGATCTGATCGCGCTGGTCGACGACGACGTGAAGTGGCGCGAGGACACGATGGCTGAGTTTTGTAAGCCGTTTGCAGACCCCGACGTGGGGGCGGTCAGCCCGAAGCAGGTCGTCCAGGATCAGTCGACGCTTCCCCAGAAGCTCTACGAGGTCCAGATGCGGCTGCAGTTCGCGATCGACTACCCCGCGCTGTCGTGGGCGTCGCGCTCGCTGTCGTGCGTCTCCGGGCGCACCGCTGTCTATCGCCAGGAGGCGCTCGAGCCGGTCATCGACGGTCTCGTGTGTGAGACGTTCTTCGGGAAGGAGGTCATCTCCGGGGACGACAAGTTCCTGACGCGTGCCGTCCAGGCCGACGGCTGGGATGCGGTCTACCAGTCGACGAGCGTCATCGATATCGGCGCGGCGCCTGGGTTACGGACGTTTCTCAGCCAGACGGTCCGGTGGACGCGAAACACGATTCGCTCGGACCTCATGGCGATGTACGAGGGATGGGTGTTTCGCCGGAAGGGACTGGCCTACTACAATTTCGATCGGTTCGTCGCGACGTTCGCGATCATCATCGCACCGCTTTACTTTTCGGTTTCCGTCGCCGCAGGCGTCTACGCCGCGGCCCTCGTGATCTTTTGCTGGTGGATGCTCTCGCGGACTGTGAAGATGTATCCCTACATCACGATGTACTGGCGCGGATTCAGTCTCGTCCCGCTGTACACGTTTGGCTCGTTCGCGATGGCGCCGGTGTACCTGTACGCGCTGTTCAGCGCGAACACGCAGGGCTGGCTCACGCGCGGCGACGACAGTCGGTTCGGGTTCGACCAGCTTCGACGACGTCTCGTCACGTCACTGTCCGTGGGACTCGTCTTCGTGACGCTCGCGGCGTACGTGTTTCTGTTGCTCACGTTCAGGTACTAATGAGACACTATAATAATTTATAACGCCTATATCTAGTATAATTAGTATTTTTACTCTAGATTAAATTTAATACTCTAAAATTCAAATATAAGGCGGCTATGGAGAACAAGCGCGTACTCGTCACAGGCGGTGCCGGCTTCATCGGTTCGAACCTGGCAAATCACCTCGCTCGTCGGAACGACGTCGTCGTCGTCGACGACGAGTCCCTCGGAACGACGGACAACATCAGTGAATCCGTCGAGTTTCACTCCCGGTGTGTGACCGAAGACGGTCTCCCGACCGACGTCGACGTCGTCTTTCACCTGGCGGCGCTGTCCTCGTACGCGATGCACGAGGACGAACCCGTCAGGGGTACGAAAGTGAATGTCGAAGGATTCGTCAACACGGTCGAACAGGCCAGAAACGACGGCTGTGAAACGGTCGTCTACGCTTCGACGTCGTCGATCTACGGCAGTCAGACGGAGCCATCACCGGAGAGTATGCCCGTCTCCGTCAACACCGGCTACGAGGCATCGAAACTCGCCCGCGAACGGTACGGAGAGTACTTCGCCAACCACTACGACATGAACGTCGCCGGGATGCGGTTTTTCTCCGTTTACCAGGGGTACAACGGCGCCGAAGAACACAAAGGCGAGTACGCGAACGTCGTCGCCCAGTTCGCAGACGACATCGCCAACGGCGACTCGCCCGTCCTCTACGGTGACGGAACGCAGACCCGTGATTTCACTCACGTCGACGACATCGTTCGCGGTCTCGAGGCGGCCGCAGACCACCAACTGACCGGTGTATACAACCTCGGAACCGGTGAGGCGTACAGTTTCAACGAACTCGTCGAGATGATCAACGATCGTCTCGGCACCGATGCGACGCCCGAGTACGTCGAGAATCCGATTCCGACCGACGTCTACGTTCACGACACCTGTGCGGACGCAGAGCGAATTTTCGAGGAGACCGGCTGGGAACCCCAGATCGAGTTCGAAGACGGCCTCGACCGCGTCTGCGAGTCGTATCCGTCGGCGATTGCCCGGTAACTGCGCGGCGTAATTTACAACTGAGGAAAACCAATGGACGCAATCGTACTCGCGGGCGGATACGCCACGCGACTCTGGCCCGTCACGTACCACCGCCCGAAGATGTTCCTCCCCGTCGGCGAATCGACCGTCATCGACGACGTCCTGGCCCAGCTCGAGGCAGACGAGCGGATCGACGACGTTTACGTCTCGACGAACGAACGGTTCGCCGAGTCGTTCACCTCTCACCTCGAGTCCCAGGAGTACCGGAAGGCGACGGTGTCGATCGAACGGACGACCGAAGAGGACGAGAAGTTCGGCGTCGTCGGCGCGCTCGCCCAACTCGTCGATCGCGAGTCGCTGTCGAAGGATACGCTGATCATCGCCGGTGACAACCTCATCAGCTTCGAGGTGAGCGAGTTTGTCGACTTCTTTACCGATCGACGGGTGCCGACGATCGCCGCTTACGACGTCGGGACGAGAGACCGTGCGACCGCTTACGGCGTCGTCGAACTCGACGACGATCGTCGGGTTCGTTCCTTCGAGGAGAAACCCGACGATCCACCGAGTTCGCTGGTTTCGGTCGCCTGTTACGGCTTTCGAGCGGACGATCTCGAGCTCCTCGAGACGTACCTCTCCGGCCAGAACAACCCCGACGAACCCGGATGGTTCGTCCAGTGGCTCGTCGACCGCGGCCGCGTCGACGCGTTCACCTTCGACGGAGTCTGGTTCGACATCGGCACGCCGGAGAGCTATCTCGACGCGATTGCCTGGAAACTCGACGGAAACCAGCAGGTCCACCCCGATGCGGTCGTCGAAAACACTTCCATCGGACCGAACGTCCACATCATGGCGGACGCACGCGTCGAAGACTCGTTCGTTCGAGACTGTATCATCTTCCCGGAGACGTCGATCACCGACTGCGAACTCGAGCGAACGATCGTCGATACGAACGCACAGGTCGACGGCAAGTCACTGTCGAGTACGATGATCGGTCCACGGACGGTCCTCGACTAACCGAACAGCGTCGTTCGAGAACGGTCACGTGGTCCGTAAACCGCTCACATCTCTGCACAATCGATGGAACTGAATCCGATAACGTTTCTCCCGCTCGCGCTCGTTGGCATCTGGCGGTGGAGTGTCTGGGCCGGCAAGGCCCTCGTGGCACAGCGATACAACCCGTACGACGGCGAGGTCCCGGACCTGACAGTTTCCGTCGTCGTCCCGGTGTACCGGGCGGACCCGGACGATTTCATGGAGACGGTCAGAACGTGGCTCGAGAGCGATCCTCACGAGATCATCGCGGTGATCGACGAAGGCGACGAGGAGATTATCGAACGATACGGTGCGCTCGAGGCGGAGTACGACAACGTACTGGGATTCGTGACGTCAAAACCCGGAAAGCGACCGGCGCTTCAGGATGGCGTCCACTGGGCGAGTGGCGATCTGATCGCGCTGGTCGACGACGACGTGAAGTGGCGCGAGGACACGATGGCTGAGTTTTGTAAGCCGTTTGCAGACCCCGACGTCGGGGCGGTCAGCCCGAAGCAGGTCGTCCAGGATCAGTCGACGCTTCCACAGAAGCTCTACGAGGTCCAGATGCGACTGCAGTTCGCGATCGATTACCCCGCGCTGTCGAAGGTCTCACGGTCGCTGTCGTGCGTCTCCGGGCGCACCGCTGTCTATCGTCGAGAAGCGCTGGCACCGGCTATCGAGGAACTGACCGAGGAGACGTTCTTCGGGAAGGAGGTCATCTCCGGAGATGACAAGTTCTTGACACGTGCCGTCCAGGCCAACGGCTGGGATGCGGTCTACCAGTCGACGAGCGTCATCGATATCGGCGCGGCGCCCGGATTACGCACGTTTCTGAGTCAGACGGTCCGGTGGACGCGAAACACGATTCGCTCGGATCTCAAAGCGATGTACGAGGGATGGGTGTTCCGCCGGAAGGGACTGGCCTACTACAATTTCGATCGGTTCGTCGCGACGTTCGCGATCATCATCGCACCGCTTTACTTTTCGGTATCGCTCGCGGCCGGACTGTACGTGGCGGCCCTCGTGATCTTTTGCTGGTGGATGCTCTCGCGGACCGTGAAGATGTATCCCTACATCACGATGTACTGGCGCGGATTCAGTCTCGTCCCGCTGTACACGTTCGGTTCGTTCGCGATGGCGCCGGTGTACCTGTACGCGCTGTTCAGCGCGAACACGCAGGGCTGGCTCACGCGCGGCGACGACAGTCGGTTCGGGTTCGACGGGCTTCGCCGTCGGCTCATCACGTCGCTGTCACTGGCACTCGTCTTCGCGACCCTCGCCGGGTACGTTCTCTTGCTTCTTACGGTCCGGTACTGATACGGACTGCTGTCAGTCATTGACGGTGCAACCGCGGGTCGTCCTGTAGGCACACCGGTAAATCGTTACAACAGACCGTATGAGCGTCCAGTTTCGCTTTCTCCGGTCCGCGAACGGAGCAGGTTCGCCCTCGGAACACAATCGGAGTTCGGCCGTTCGATTGGACTACATGAAGCTGTCGAGGCCGGTCTGTTCCTGGCCCGATTTGACCTCCTCCCAGGAGACGCCGAGTGCCTCGAGAATGCGCTCGATCGGACCCTTGAGCGTCTTCTCGAGCATCGTCTCGTAATCCACCTCGAATTCCTCGGGGATCTGATCGTCGTACTCGAAACAGATCACGTCGGGATCGCGTTTGAACGCGCCATAGAGGAGGTCGCGCTGTGGGTCGAATCCCTCTTCGGCCTCCATCCGGCGGAAGAACGCGGGATCGATCCGGTCGAGGTAGAGGCGCTTCGGTTTGCTCCCTCGCTGGAAGTTGGTTCCCAACAGGAGGTTCGCGTACTTCGCGCCACGAACCTGGGCCGTGTCGGTGTCGTAGTTGTCGAGACGTTTGCCGATCCCGCCCGGGATGGCGATTTCCTCGAGGCTCACGTCGCCGGCGAGGACGTCCTGGATAACGCCGTTGACGTACTCCTTTGCCCCTTCGACGTCGCCGTCCTTGACGACCATCTCGATGACCTTGTGCTGGACTTCCTTGGTGATCGGAGCGATGTCCGAACGCTGGTACTCGAAGCCGACGATATCGATCGTGTCGACGTTCTTTCCCTCCTTCCAGGTGATGTGGCCGGCGTAGCGCTTTTTCTTGCCCGCTTGGAAGAACCGCCGGTAGAGCTTCTCGAACTCGATCTGGAAGCGATGGAACTCGGCGTTGAGTTCCTCGGTCGCGAAGTCGTCGTAGCGTCCGTTGATGTACTCCTCGATTTCGAACGATTGCTCGAGGGCATCGTCTTTGGAAACGCCGGATCCCAGCTCGAGCATGACGCTGTCGGTATCGCCGTAGGCGACGGTGTAGTCCAGTTCGTTCGCGGCCGTTTCGGTGAACTCGATTACGTCGCGACCAGTTGCGGTGATCGCGGAGGCCGCCTCCTTGTCGTAGAGGCGGAACTGTTCCCATCCAGAGACGCCGTACAGCGATTGACCGACGAATTGGAACTTTCCGTTCCGGCCTGCAAGCAGCGTGTGATTGTCCTCGACAGTAACGCAGTACACGCCGTTTTCAGCCGTACTTTGAGACGAACTTCGGTGCATCCGAAGCGTATTCTTCGAATCTTCAGTCACGTAGATTCGCCATGAACCGCTATCTCGGTTGTAGTTGGCCGTCAGACCGAGATGTGCACAGAGTCGGAGAACGTCGTCTCGAAGCCGCTCGCTCGAGGTCGTGTATCGCCAGGAGTTCGTCTGTCGATCACCGTCACCGTCGATAAGCACCTCGAGAAAACGACGCTTCTGCCGGCGACTACACTCGAAGACGAACTCGGGGATTCGTTTCTCGAAGCTGTCCTCGCCACAGTACGACGTAAGGAGATTCCCGAGTAGTTTCGACGTGACCGTATAGGAACGATTGTCAACGTAGTAGTCGAATCCCAATTCATCGAGCAGTTCACCGATCGTGGCGTGATGGTCGACGCCACCGTCAGCGATTGGCAGTTTATCTTGCGCCAGTTTCACCGTCGTTGCAGAGCCGCGGAACTTCTCGCCGAACTGCTTATCTTCGGAGGTGTAGACGTTCCCCTCGGTCACGAACCACGCGAGCAGGTCGAGGAAATCGTCTCCGTCGTACGTTCGAGGGATCCATTTCCGGCCGGATTCGCGGTGAATGAAGCTCGTTTCACAGACATCCTCGATATACGCCCGGTGTTCCTCGAACTCTTCGGCGGTGAAGACGTATCCTACCGTTCCGACATCGGCCTTGGGCACGCGACGCGGCGTCCAACCTAACTCTGCGGTGAACGTATGTCCGTGAACGGACGGTCGAACCCAGACCTCGAACTCACCGTCGATCAGTTTTGTGAGGTCAATTTCCTTGACTTGCTCACCATCCGGTCCCTCCCAGTCGTGAGGGAGCTCATAGTTCGTCGCTCGGTCGAGGTTTCCGGCCTCGACGAAACTGTACTCGTCTTCCGTGATCCCGTTCGTCTCGTTCTTGCGGACGAGCATCCGGTGGTTCGGCGTCACACGGAAGTCGATCTTGCTCGTCTCGATGTCGATCAAATCTCCCTCGTAGTCGGGATAGTCGTGCGTTTCGACGACAGGTTTGACCTCCAGTTCCTCCGTTTCGGGATCGAGCGAGTACACCTCGTCGCCGACCTCGAGAGCAGTGATTTCACGAACGCCGTCAGGAGTCATCACCTCCGTATCCGGCGTGAAGCAGTTCATGATAACCTTTACCGCGCCCTGCTGGCGGTCGTACTGCTCGTACTCGAGTGAGCCGGGTTCGTGCTCGTTTCGTAGTGCCTTTTTCTCCTCGCGTTCGGCGAGCAGTTCCTCGATCATCTGGCGGTTCACGCCGTCGGGTTCTTTCTGGAAGTGGGTTCCCGTCGGCGCTTCGTAGGTCTCGCCGTCGTACGCCTCGGGATCGACTTTCGTCTCCGGCGAGGCGTTGATCGTCACCATACACATCGGGTACAGCGACTTCAAGTCCAACACGGTGACGTTCTCCTTGACGCCCGTAATCGGTTCGAAGACTGCCCCACCCTCGTACTCCTCGCCTGCCTCTTGCTGGCCTTTCGAGGGCAGCGCGAACTGGCCGTAGGCCTGGTGGAGGACGTACATGTCGACCGCGTCGCCCGGCGTCGGCGCGTCCTCGAGTTTACAGCCGACGAACGAACGCACCTCGTCCCAAAACGGGATGATCGACTGCTGACGGTCGAGTTCGACGCAGAGTTCGACGTCTCGCAGGTTGTACTCGAGCAGTTGCGTCGGGTCGTCCTCCCAGAGATCGCCGATGTCGCCGGTGTAGCGCTCCTTTCCGACGCCGAGTTCGCTCTCGCCGACGGCGTCGAGGCGGTAGGAATCGAGTTCGGAGAACACCATTCGCTGGTAGCCATACAGCAGGTCGAAGACGACTCGACCTTTGATGTCGGGGCCGCCCCAGTTGCTCCGCCAGACCTCGTCGACCCGGGAGAGGCGATCGATCTCCAGATTGTAGTCGTGATGCGGACCTTGCAGTTCCTCGAGTCGGTCGAGGAAGTACGGCGCGTCGAAATCCTCAAAATTCCAGCCCGTTAGGACGTCTCCGTCGGTTTCTCGGACATAGTCGACGAACGCCTCGAGCATGGCTTCTTCCGCGTCGAAGGCCCGAACCTCGTGGTCGATGTCGCCCTCGATCGGATCGTAGTCGGTGATCTCGTCGGGAATGTCGCCGTTGCCCTCGTCGGCCGCACAGACCCACATAACGTACTCGTCTCGGTAGGAGTCGTGGCTCGTGAGACAGACGATCGGTTCCTCGCCGTCCTCGGGGAATCCGTGGCGATCCTCGACCTCGATGTCGAACGTCAGGACGCGCGGGTCGGCGGCGACGTCCGCGGGTTCGACTTCCTCGTGAGGGACGACGATCGAATCGTCGTCCGCACGGCGCTCGGGTACGCGAATGCCGCTACGGACGTCTTTGTCGATTAAGAATCGGTTTGGAAAGAGGATGTCCGCCTCGTAGTGTTCGAAGTCGTCGCGGATCTGGCCGACGTCTCGGGGCGTCTGACCGAAGATCTTCGTGAGTTTCTCCCCACGGATACTCTCGTAGGCCTCGCCGTTCTCGTCTTCCTCTTCGCTTCCCGTAATCCGGTCGTACTCCTCTTCCGGCGGGCGCTCGAGCGTACTCGTCGGCGCGTAAAAGTACGGCTCGAAGCCGACGACCTGTACGTGCTCGAGTTCCCCGTCGGGAGTTCGGCCGAAGACGTGCATGATCGGCCGCTCCTCGTCACCGTAGCCGGCGATCGTGTAGTCGACCTGCATCACGGCAATCTCGAGCGTTCCCTCGGATTTCGGGAGGGTTTCGGCGACGACGTCGATCACGTCGGCGGCGTTCGATCCACCGTTTCCCGCGACGGCGACTGCCTCCTCGTCCGGCCGATCGTCGGACTCCGCGGCAAACTCCGTGAGTCCGGTCTGGCCCGCCTCAGTCATGATATTCGACTTTGCAACCCCCGGATAAAAACCCCTGCAATCCGACCGGAGTCGGTCGCGTTTCGCGTCTCCGACTGTCGTCCGAACGTGATATTGCGGAGGCAAAAAGACATATAATATGGTAACACATAGCATAGAGTCAGGTGTCAGATGTGTCTTCCCTGAACGACGACGACGTGATGGATCGGAGCGAGCGACGAACCGTCCCCGAAGGGACCGCGACGATCGAGTCCTACGAGACCGAGAAGGGCGTCGTCTTCTACGACGCCGAGAACCCGCTGGCCTGGGTCGAGACCTCCCAGACGCTCACACTCGAGGAACTCGCCTGACGTGGTCTGAAATTCGCCGACTATCCGAACGGTATCGACAACCACATCAGGTGAAACGCGAATCCTTTTCCTCTTGGTTGCCCTCCGTTCGAACGTGATCGACGAGCGGTCCAAGAACGAACCCGACGAGTACGACCCGGAGGCCGAGTTTCGAGACCCGAACAGTGACTCGCTTACGATCCCACGCGTCGAGACCGAAGACGCCGGATCGACGCTCACCGAGGATCTGAAGGCGGATTTCGGCATCGGATCGGGGAACCCACACGAGCCGACGGTCGATACCTCCGACGTGCCGGCGGAACTCAAGCGGACGTTCTGGGCGATCGTTCTCGTCGTCAACGCGGCGGTCTTCGCCGTCTCACTCGGCATCATCTTTCTGATCTTTCACGGAATTTCGAACCACGCGATCGCGTTGTTGGTCGGTGGCGTTCTCCTGTTCGGGATGGCCCACCGTCGCTACAAGAACTATCGTGCCTCACAGGACGACTCAGATTCCGCCGTCGACCGGGACGAACCGAAGGCCGACGACGAAGATGAATCGGATCTGTCACGCTCCGAAACGACTTCAAGGGACGTCTCCGAAAGGGAGATACCGGACGAAACCGACCGATCATGAAAACCGTCCAGGACGATACCGGCAAACGGTACCTGTTGCTCAAACGATCCGAACACGCGAGTCTCGTCCGTGATCCACGAAACGGAAACGAGTGTTACGTCCAGAACGACCGCCTCGAGTCGGTCGACGAGGCTGGCGCGCTCGAAACCGCAGCACGAACCGTCTCCGAACCCGTCCGGACGTTTCTTTCGACCGTCCACGACGAGGAGACGCTTGGCTTGCTCCTCGAACTCGACGATCGCGGCCCGCTCCGAGTGAGAACGTTGCTCGACAGCTACGACCTCTGTGAGAGTGACCTCCACGGTCGACTCACGGTGTTGACGTCCGCCGATCTACTCGAAGAAGTCGAGGTCGGCGGCGAGCGCGGCTACCGTCTCACGGAACGGTGTGAGACCGCCCTCGAGTCGATTCTGACGTCGGAGAACGACCACGGCCAACGAGAGACGCGCGTCGAAGGCGAACTGTAACGCCCGCGGTTCACTTTCTCGGATTATTCCGGCGCGAGTAACGCCGCTTCCGGCGTCTCGCCACGCTCGAGTCGGGAGCGATTCGACGTGGCGTCTTTCTCGACGCGAACCAGCGAGTCGGCCGCGCCGACGAGTTCCTCGTCGTGACTGACGACGACGATCTGTTCGACCCCGAGCGTTCGCATCGATTCGACGAGCGCGATGAGTTGGGTAACGTGGCCCGAGTCGAGAAAGACGGTTGGCTCGTCGAGGATCAGCGGCGGCATCGGCGCGGCACCGTCGACCCCCTCGGCGAGCAGTCGATAGATCGCACACCGGAGACTCAGGTTGAACAGCGCCCGTTCGCCGCCCGATAGCTGTTCCGGATCGAGGCTCTCGCCGTCTTTCTGGTACACCGTTAGCCGGTAGTCGCCGTCGAGATCGATCGAGGCGTACGAGTCGTTCTGGTACACCAGTTCGAACGTCTCGTTGAGCAAGCGCTCGAGCGTCTCGACGTTTCGCTGGCGGAGTTCCGCCCGCAGATCGCCGTAGGTCGCCTGCAACGTCTCCGCTTCCTCGTAGAGCGACTCGAGTCGCCCGGCCCGGCGCTCGAGACGTTCGAGGCGATCGCGAAGTCGTTCGAGTTCCTCGAGTTCGTTCTCGACCGCCCCGATCGCGCTCTGAAGCTCGTCGCGTCGATTCCGTAACTCCGAGAGCTTCTCGTCTACCTTCTCGAGATACTGCTCGGCACTCTGCTTGTCCTCGCGGGCCGTCTCCACGCGACCCTCGTCGAACTCCGACTCGAGGTCACGTTTTCGGTCGCGCTTGCTCGAGAGCGTCTCGCGGCGTTCGTCGTTCAACGTTTGCCAGTCCTGGCGACGTTCCCGAAGGTTCTCGATCTCGGTTTCGAGATCGGCGCGCTCGTCGGCGATTTCCGAGATTCGACTGAGCGTCTCGAGGGACTCTTTGATCTCGCCGCGCTCGCCGTTGATCTCGCCGAGTTCGGCCCGTTTTTCCGCGACCTCCTCTTCGAGGGCGTCGGCCTCCTCGCGTTTCGCTTCGGCGTCGTCCTCGTAGTCGGCGACGTCGTCGAGCAGTTGCTCGCGCTGGTCGCGTCGATCCGCGAGCGTCCCGCGCTTCTCGGCGAGCAGCTGTTCGACGTTGTCCCGGTTCTCCTCGAGGCGGTCGATCCGGTTCTCGGCTTCGCGCAGTGTCTCGGCGCGGTCGATCCGCTCGTCGAGATCGTCGCGCTCGGCCTCGAGTTCCTCGAGACGCTCCTCGAGTGTCTCGCGTTCCTCACGCTTGTCGTCGAGCACGTCGACGTGGGGCGAGTCCTCGACTGGCTGGCCGCACTCGGGACACTTCCCCTCCTCGAGCAGTCGTTCACCCTCTTCGATGGCGTTCTCGACGGTCCGAATCTCGGCGGTGACGTCGCCGATCTCGTCGGCCAACTCCTCGCGCTCGCCCTCGAGTTCCTCGAGGTGGTCTGGGGCCTCGCCGAACTCGATCGGAGCGTCCACAAACTCCTGGCGGACGGCGTCGATCTCCTCTTCGAGTTCGTCGAGTTTTACCTCGCGGTCGTCGATCGCTTCCTCGTCGGCTTCGAGTTTCGCGGCGAATTCGGCGGCCTCCTCGTGGGCGTTCTCGACTCGTTCGTCGAGCGTCTCCGCTTCCTCGCGGAGGCGGTCGCGTTTTTCGGTGTTCGTCTGGATCGCGACCTTGACCTCCTCGAGAGCGTCCCGAAGCTCCTCGCCCCGGTTCTCGAGTTCGCCGATGCGGGCGTCGACCGTCTCGTCGCCGACGCCTTCGGGACCGCCTTGGGCTGTGAGATCGAGATCGGCGTCCGCGAGGAGGTCGGTACGTTCGTCCGCGAGCGCTTCGCGTTCGGCCTCGAGTTCTCGAATCCGGTCTCTCGCCTCCTCGCGCTCTCGCTCGGTCTCGGAAACCTTCGAGCTGAGATCGTCGATCTCCGCCTCGAGTTGGGCGATCTCCTCTTGGGTTTCAGTGTGGCGCTCGAGGACGTCCTCGGCGGTCTCGAGCGTAGATTGGGCCTGTTCTCGTTGGGTTTCGAAGCGGTCGATCTCCTCGACGACCTCGGCACGGTTGGATTCGAGGCCGTTCAAGCGTTCGTGGAGGTCCTTCTTTTCTTTCCGTTCGACCTGCCCGCGAAGGTCCTCTAAGACTTCCCGCTGGCCGTCCAGCACGGTCTTGACGCCGAGTCGGGCGTCACTCGCCCGCTCGCGGTACTCCTCGAGCGCGCCGAGTTGGAGGAGTTCGTCGATCATGTCCTGGCGCTCACTCGGCGAGGCGTGAATGAGTTTGTTGACCTCGCCCTGGCGGACGTACGCGCAGTTGACGAACGCGTCTGCGTCCATCCGCAGGAGCTCCGTCACCCGCCGGCGAACGTCTCTGGCACCCTCGATCGGTCCCGCGGGCGTCTCGAGGACGCACTTCGTGGTCGTCGCCCGATCGCCCCGAAGCGAGAGGCGGCGTTCGACGTGGAACTCCCGACCGTCGTGGGTGAACCACACCTCGATTTCGGCGTCGTCCTCGCCGATCGTGATGACGTCGTCGAGCGTTCGATCGTCGAGGGCCTTCGAGCCGTACAGCGCGAAGAAGACCGCCTCGAGCAACGTCGACTTGCCGCTTCCGTTGACGCCGTGGACGACGGTGACGCCGTCCTCGAGTCGGAGGTCGGCCTCGCCGTAGCACTTGAAATTCTCCAGGCGGACCCGGTCGACTCTCACGCGAAATCACCCAGGGATGCGTCGGCCGGTTCGTCGACTGGCTTCGTCTCCTCGGAGTTCTCGGTCGGCGCCGTGTCGTCTGGATCGGCCGCCGGGTCGTCTGGGTCGGCCGCCGGGTCGTCTGGGTCGGCTGTGTCGGCGTCCTCGGTCCTCTCTAGATCGTGTGTTTCGGCGGTGGCAGTCGACTCGGCAGTATCGTTCCCCGACGAGGCATCGGCGTCCGTCTCAGCGCCGCCGTCCGCCTCGTCGGTGGTGGCCTCCCGGTCGGCATCGTCGCTCGTCTGAGCGGTGGTCACATCCTCGTCCTCAGCCTCCGAGAGGTGGTCGGCGACCGTCGTCACCGTCTCCGGATCGCGGTCGGGTGCGGGTTCGAACGCGGCGTCGTCGTCCTCGAGCAGGTCCCGGACCCGCCGTTCGACCGTCTCGCGGACGTTCGAGTCGGGCAGTTCGTCCTCGCGGACGGTCCGATCGATCTCGAGTGCGGCGTCGCTCAGTCCGAGGTCGCGGACCCGCTCGCGGACGGCGTCGTCCGGGTCGGCGAAGCTGACCGAGACCTCCTCGTCCTCGTCGGGGAGGTCCCGGCGGTCGTTGACGCGCGCGACGAGCGCCCCGCGGTCGCTCGCCAGTTCTTCGATCGCCGCGGGTGCGATCGGGTGGCCTTCGCCCTCGATCGTGACGACGACGACCGCGTCCGCGAGGTCGTGCTGGCGGACGCGCTCTTGGACGCGGTCGACACCCTCTCCCTCCTCGAGTTCAACGTCGACGAAGACGAACTCGCGGGTCGAGGTGAGTCCGCGGCGGCTGATCGCGACCGTCTCCTCGTATTCGACGATGTTGTACCCCCGATCCTCGCGCTCGCTGGCGCTCGCGCGCTCGGTCGATCCGCAGTAGGTGACCCAGGTGTCGAGCACCTCCGCGGTGTCGGGTGCGTGGTTGTCCCCGAGCAAGACGGCGTCGAAGTCGACGGTCGATTCCGAGAGCAGTCGTTCGGTATCCCAGTCGGCGTGTGCGAACGGCTCGAAGAGGCCGTGGCTCACGAGCGTCGCGTGATCAGCGTCCTCGGGGACGGGCGCGAACTCGTAGGAGAGGTCGTCCCGGCGCGACCGCGGGACGAAGTCGAGCCCGTAGAAGGCGGCGTCGCCGACCATCGTCGGCTCGGCGCCGAGTCTGGTCGCGAGCCCGAGGTCGGCAAAGAGGTCGAGCCACTGGGCGTCGCGTTTCCCT
Source organism: Natrarchaeobius versutus (assembly GCF_041205745.1). Taxonomy (NCBI): domain Archaea; kingdom Methanobacteriati; phylum Methanobacteriota; class Halobacteria; order Halobacteriales; family Natrialbaceae; genus Natrarchaeobius; species Natrarchaeobius versutus. Next base: position 187,270 of record NZ_JBGFCC010000007.1, read on the forward strand.
TCGTGATTGCCGACGACGGCCAGAAACGGAACGTCTGCGTCGGCGAGCGTCCGAAGCACGTCGACGGTTCCCTGGAGGTCGATCAGCCCCGGCCGGCGGTCGTGAAAGAGGTCGCCCGCGTGAACCACGGCGTCGACGTCGTCTTCGACCGCGTCCTCGACGACGGCCCGGAAGGCCTCGAGGAAGTCCCGTCGTCGCTCGGGTGCGTTGTACTGTTGGTACCCGATGTGGGTGTCGCCCGTATGTATCACCCGTGTCATCTATCCCGTCATTGGAGGGTCGCCCCTATAGGGATTCCGCGACCGGAGCGAAAGTGGAGCGCAATCATCACGACCTCGGCGATTCGTCGTGATCGTCCCACCGAAAATACACGAGATAGAAGCCGACAGCGAGACTGACGACGATGCTCGCGACCTGTACGGGAAACAGCCGTGGATCCGGCGGCGTCACGGCGGCGACGACCATTCCGAACGGCGCGAACACCAGCGTTGAGACGGCCATCCACTTCAGAAAGAGCTTTGCAGACATATGTGATCTATTTGAATCTGTGCTAATTCTGCTTACACATAGTGCTATCTAACTTCGCAATTTAAGCCATTTATTTCCAGGCCGTCTTTTCCATGATCCCATCCTGCATTACACACCGTCCAAGAAGTGCCAGCAGAGAATGCCGCCGTATCTATTCGAAATCCTAAGCGGTATTCTGATCCACTACCTGCTGTTGTAAGCAGTTCCTCATCCCCAGATCGGGTTTGATTATCTGAATAACCAACACCTGCTGCATTAGGCTCTAATTCAACCAGATTTTTCGATACTGCCACTTCATCATTTGATAAATCATACAGTACTGCACTAATGATTACCCCTCCAGAACCTGCGGCGATGGCAAAACCGGAATACGATGACCAATCAAATGTAACCTCAATAATATCATCGCCTGATGCATCTAGCTCAATATCTGACCAAAGATCAACACCAGCCCTAGTCCAACCAGCAGCAACTGTTTCAGTCCAAGCATCGCCTGATGGGTCTGACGTCCGTTTCCTTGATCCTGCTTTTGATCCTGGTGCTCCAGCACCACCTTGCCACGTATTTCCTTCGTCAAGTGATCCAAAGTTCTCTGAATCTCCGACGTATGTTGGATCAGAATCGTAGCCACCGAAATCAGGACTAGTCCATGGAGTTGACCAATGAAGACTGATTTCACCACCATCGTTCGATTTACTGACACTAGTCCGTGTGAAATCTTCTTGGAATTGTTCCCGGTTATCGACTATTGTTTTAACGGTTTTACCACTATACGTGATATAATATTCTTCATTGGATATTATTTCATAATGCAGTTCTTTGACTGTCTTATCTTCAAATTCAACAGAGACAAGATATTCTGAATTATTTTCCTTAGATATTGTTATATCCTGAACATTTCCATGTTTTTCCATCCATGATGATTTAAGATCCCTGATAAACTGTTCGCCGGACTGATTTTCAGTACCGCTTGATACAGATGCGCTACTAGATCCAACGAGTAGTGTTGATCCGCCAATACCTCCGGCAAGTGCCTGGATCAGATTTCTTCGACCCATATCTTCTGGTAATGGGTGGTGGTTTTTATATTTGTCTAACCATTACTTATAAAATATAGTCTATATAATATTTAATAATTATTACCAATGGTGTCTTAACTTGATGTGAGGAACTCGTCCCTGTCTGTTTTGCCTACTTCGAAAATAAGGTAATCGGTCGACGGACGGTATCGAACCGACCTTTATTACGAATCGTATTCAACGGGTATCAATGAGCGACGAGCAGGGCTCCGTAACGGAGCCGCGGACGGTCGGCGTCCTGGGCGGGATGAGCAGTCAGTCGACGATCGAGTACTACCGTCTACTCGACGAGGGGGTAAACGACGCACTGGGCGGTCACAACGCCGCGAACGTCCTCATCAGGAGCGTCAACTTCGCGGAGATCGTTCGGTGCATCCGCGACGAGCGTTGGGATGATGCGGGCGAACGCCTCGCGGCGGCGGCGCGGGAACTCGAGGCGGGTGGCGCCGCGTTCGTCGTCCTCGCGACGAACACGATGCACAGGGTTGCACCCCACATCGTTCGGGAGCTTTCGATCCCGTTCGTCCACATCGTCGACGTCACGGCGGACGCGATCCACGATGCTGGCGTCGGGACGGTCGGCGTCCTCGGAACGCAGGCGACGATGGAGGGAGCGTTCTACCGTGACCGGTTCGCTGACCACGGTATCGACGTCGTCGTTCCGGAGCGGAGATCCAGGGAGGACGTGGACGAGATCATCTTCGAGGAACTCACGCACGGGCACATCCGAGCGCAATCTCGCCAACGGTATCTCGAGGTGATCGACGATCTCGTCGGGGCGGGCGCGGAGGGAATCGTCCTGGGATGTACGGAGATCACCGAACTGCTCGAGCAAGCGGATCGACCAGGGATGCCGTTTTTCGATACGACGCGATTGCACGTCGAACGCGCCGTCGAGCGGAGCCTCGAAACCGACAACCGGTAGACGAGCGGTTACTCAATATCGAGCGTGTAGAGGCGCTTTCGCGCGTCGGAGAAGGAAAATCGGGAGTCGATTACGTTCTCCTCGTCGAGACGGTTCAGTGCGTATCGAACCGTCCGCGAGGGGAGGAGGGTCTCGTCGGCGATCTGCTGTTGGGTCATCGTCTCGTTGTATTCTAAGACCTTCGCGACGAGTTTGGCGCTGGGCGGGAGATCGCGGACGTCTTCCCACGTCCCGCGTTGTTCTGATTCCTGTCGAAACGTCTCTGAAGCACTCATCGTATACCCCATTCCGAATACGAGGTGATAATATTTTCTGTTTCGTTTAATGCTCGAGAGTTATCATTCACGACGAATCGTTTCTACCCGAAGCCTCTTATGAACCAACACCCAAAGCTTGGGTGATGACCGACACTGTGGACGACGTCGACCTCCCATACGACGAGGACGAGGCGTCCCAACAGGAGAAGATCCAGGCGCTCGAGGAACGGCTGGAGATCCTCGAGGCGCAAAACGAGGAGATGCGAGACAAACTCCTCGACGCGAACGCCGAGAACAACAAGTACCAGCAGAAACTCGAGCGACTCACACACGAGAACAAGAAACTGAAACAGTCCCCGCTGTTCGTCGCCACGATCCAGGAGATCACGGACGAAGGCGTCATCATCAAACAACACGGGAACAATCAGGAGGCGCTGACCGAAGTCACCGACGAGATGCGCGACGAACTCGAGCCCGACGCACGCGTCGCGGTCAACAACTCGCTCTCTATCGTCAAATCCCTCTCGAACGAGACCGACGTGCGCGCACGGGTGATGGAAGTCACCGAGAGTCCGGACGTCAGCTACGAGGACATCGGCGGCCTCGAAGACCAGATGCAAGAGGTCCGCGAAACCGTCGAGATGCCACTGGAGAACCCCGACATGTTCGACGACGTCGGGATCGATCCGCCGAGTGGTGTCCTCCTCTATGGTCCGCCGGGGACGGGCAAGACGATGCTCGCGAAGGCCGTCGCGAACCAGACCGACGCCACCTTCATCAAGATGGCCGGCTCCGAACTCGTCCACAAGTTCATTGGCGAGGGGGCGAAGCTGGTTCGTGACCTGTTCAAGGTCGCCCGCGAACACGAACCCGCGGTGATCTTCATCGACGAAATCGACGCCATCGCCGCCAAGCGAACGGAGTCGAAGACCTCCGGCGACGCCGAGGTCCAGCGGACGATGATGCAACTGTTAAGCGAGATGGACGGTTTCGAGGAACGCGGCGAGATCCGCATTATCGCGGCTACGAACCGCTTCGACATGCTCGACCGCGCGATCTTGCGCCCCGGTCGATTCGATCGTCTCATCGAAGTGCCTAAACCGAACCAGGAAGGCCGCGAGATCATCTTCGAGATTCACACCCGCGGCATGAACGTCGCCGGCGACGTCGAGTTCGGCGAACTCGCGACCGAAGCGGAGGAGGCCTCCGGCGCCGACATCAAGGCGATCTGTACCGAAGCCGGGATGTTCGCCATCCGTGACGATCGGACCGAAATCCGGATGGACGACTTCCGCGACGCCTGGGAGAAGATCCAGGCCGACTCGGACGCATCCGACGAAGTCTCCAAGACGTTCGCATAAGAGTTCTCGTTTTCCGCTTCGAATCACGCGTTTTCGCGCTCGTTCGCACTCGAGTCGCGTTTTCACTGCCTTCGTATCAAGCAATATCCGTACTCAAAGCGCCGCGAACGCGAGCCACGGGAGGACGAACAGCGCGAGCGTCAGTACGGCGAGAATCAGGAGGTAGCCGACACCCGTTCCAGCGGCCGCGATCCACGACGGGTGATCGAATGCGTTGCGATCGATTGCCATACGAATCGGTGTGCACTCGAGAGAATAAACGTACCGGTGCCAGACATCGAGGGGGTGATCGATTCCCGGGATCGACGGTGGAACGGCCGAACCGTCACGACCGACTGCTCGAGTCGATCGATCACGCCAGTCCGTGTCACACCTCTTCGAATCGGTCAACCACTCGAGTGGTCCGCGAGCCGCGAGTTCGGATCGGTTTTCGGACCGTTTTTACCGGCTGACTGGCTAGGACCCGCCAATGACGAAGATCGTCGTGGTCGACAACCACGGACAGTTTACGCACCTGGAGCGTCGGGCGCTTCGCGATCTCGGCGTCGAGACGGCGTTGATCGACAACGAGACGCCACCTGCGGAGGTCGATGCCGACGGCGTCGTCCTCTCCGGTGGGCCCGACATGGATCGCATCGGCAGGTCGACGGAGTACCTCGAAGGGGACGTCCCCGTGTTGGGAATCTGTCTCGGAATGCAACTGATCGCCGAGGAACTCGGCGGCCGCGTCGGCGGCGGCGAGTACGGCGGGTACGCCGACGTCACCGTCGACGTCGTCGACGAGGACGACCCGCTTACGGGCTCGCTCCACCCCGAGACGCGCGTCTGGGCGAGTCACGCCGACGAGGTGAAAGCGCTTCCCGACGGGTTCGAGTTGACCGCGAAAAGCGACGTCTGCGACGTCGAAGCCATGAGCGACACCGACCGCGACCTCTACGGCGTCCAGTGGCACCCCGAAGTCGCCCACACCGAGGAGGGCGATGAGATCTTCCGGAACTTCCTCGAGATCTGCGAGTCGAACTGAGCGTCTGCGAACCTGTTTCCCTTTTCTGAACCCGATACGAACCCGATACGAACCCGATACGAACTCGTTACGAACTCGTTACCGTTCTCGGGCTGCCAGGAGATCCGTATGAACGACGGCCCGATACTGGCTATCGGTCGCCGCCTCGAGGCGCTCGAGCAACGCCGTCACGTGCGAAACCGACTCTGGAAGCTCGAAGGCGTCATCGAAGTCCTGGTCGCGGCGCCGACAGAGGCCGACGAACGAGACGAGCGCCGGACGCGTTCCGGGAAGCACGTAGACGACCCCGAGGTCCGCATCGTCCTCGAACTGGTCGAGCCAGTGGTCGATCACCGGTTCGGCCACGCGACGCGGCCGCCGTCGTTCGTCTGCGAGCTCCTCCGCGTCGATGTCGTGGTCCTCGAGTACCGAATCGAGGGCCGCCTGTACCTCGTCGACGTTCTCCTCGAACGACGGCGCGTCGGCTTCGGCCGCGAGCAACGCGTCGAAGGCCTCGAGTTCCTCGCGCCTGACGGCGACGGGGTAGACGAACTCGTGAGTCTCCTTCGGGAGCGTGTACGACTTCCCCTCGACTCCCTGCTCGCCGGGGCCCGAGTTCCCAAGCATCAGGTCGAGTATTCCCATGCCTACAACAGGCTCGCTGAGCCGAATAAGTGTTCCGCGGACGGCTCGAACGTCGAGAGGTGGTACCCGTCGGTCGTCAGTAGACGAGAGCCGGTGGCCCTCCGAGGTGGACTCGTGGTTATCGAGTCCGAGTCGCTCGTCGGCTACCACTCCTCGCCGAGTGCCGACTTCGCGCCCCCGTAGCCGCTCGAGGTCGTCCACGTCCGGCCGCTGTCGGCGTGTTCGACCTCGTACGATCCGCCGCAAGCGCCACACCGGTACCGATCGGGAGCGGTCACCGGCTTCGAGGCGCGGTGGCGCGTCGCCGTCCACTCGCAGTCGGCCTCGAGACACCGGAGGACGTACCGCGGTTCGGCGAACGATCGGCAGTGACGCGGCGCCTCGAGCGCCGCGGCCTTCTCGTGAAATCGCGGACCGTGACCCGACTCGCCGAAGCGCTGAAACTCCCAGGCGTGAACGAGTTCGTGTCTGACGACCGCCGCGAACTCCGTCCAGTCGTAGCGCTCGTAGGCGCGGCGCGTGAGGACGATCGTCGCCACCTCCCGTCGTGCGTTCCACCGACAGGCGCCGGCACGGCGTTTCGCACGCGCCGAGACCTCCCACTCGAGGGCCGACAGATCGATCTCGAGATCCTGCTCGTCGACGACCTCGCGGGCATGAATGCGCGCCCGAGCCAGGATTTCGTCGTCGATCGTGAGCGCGTCGCCGTCGGTCACGGGCCGACCGAGGGAGCGCCGTTCCGAAATCCTTTCCGTTTTCCCGACGAGGAGGCGTTCATGAGCGACGATCGGATCGCCTGCGGTGGCTCGACCGATGCCGACGTCGACTCCCACGGGAGCCGACCGAAACCACGATCACTCGAGGCCGACGAGACGGTGCGACCGACGGCGCTCGTCCTCCCCGCGGTCGCCGAGGACCCTCTCGACGAACGCGAGCCCTGGCTCGAGTCCCACGATCTCGAGGCCGCCTACGAGATCGCGGGGATCAGGACGCCCCTGTATCTCACTGCCGATGGGGTCGCGATCACGACGACCGGGATCGGCAAGACCGCCGCGGCCACGACCACGACCGCGTTGCTCTCGAACCCGGCCGTCGACCTCGAGTCGGCGTACGTCGTCTCCTGTGGAATCGCCGGCGCATCACCGGGGACGGCCGCACTCGGCTCCGTCGCGATCGCCGACGCCGTCGTCGACTGGGATCGAAAACACCGCTGGGATCGGGGAGAGGCGTCGGGAGACGACGCGTCCCGCTCGATCGACCTCCTCGCCTATCGACCGCGTGATTACGTCTCCCACCTCGACGACCGAGTCGTCGAGACGGGCCTCCGCGGCGCCCGATCAGTTCCGCTGATCGAGAACGACGAAGCGCTTACGTACCAGCAACGATACCCCGACGCGCCCGAGACCGGACCGATCGTCGGCGTGGGGACGACCGTCACGGGCGACGAGTTCTGGCACGGCGAACGCTACGCACGGGAGGTCGACCACCTCTGTGAGCGCTACGGCGTCGCCCCCTACGTCACGACGCAGATGGAAGACGCCGCGACGGCGACTGCCCTCGAGCGGTTCGGCCTGCTCGAGCGCTACCTGAGCGTGCGTGCGATCGCGAACTACGACCGCCCGTCGCCCGAGGAGTCGGTCGAGGAGAGCTTCGACGGGAACGAAGCGAGTCTGGCGCTCGCGATCGAAAACGCCGCCCGCGCCGGTGGCGGTGTCGTAGATGCCCTCGTCTCGAGCGATCCGCTCGGAGTCGGTCCCTGATACGGTTTACTGTACGCCATTTCCGGCGCACCCGAGTCCCGTGGGGCGGGTACGCCGGTACATCGGTACAGCAATCCGTATGACGTCTTTCGGCGACGAAACTCTGCCCTCGAGCGCTACGCCTCGAGTGCCAGTCCCGCTCGTTCGAGGGCCTCGTCGGCGGAGAGATCGTCGTGGATCACGCCGGCGACCGCGCGCGTGATCGCCTCGGGGTTTTCGTGCTGGAAGATCGACCGACCCATCGAGACGCCGGCGCCGCCGGCGTCCATCACGCCGCGGACCATCTCGACCGTCTCGCGGTCGGTACCTTTCGAGCCGCCGGCGATGACGACGGGAAGTCTGGTTGACTGGACGACGTGTTGGAAACTGTCGGCGTCGCCGCTGTAGCCGGTCTTGACGACGTCGGCACCGAGTTCCTCGGCGAGTCGGACCGCGTGGCCGAGCGATTCGGGGTCCGTGGAGTCGACGCCGGGACCGCGGGCGTAGGCCATCGCGAGTACCGGCAGACCGAATCGGCTGGCGTCGTCGGTTATCTCCGCGAGCTGGCTGATCTGGTTGGGTTCGTGATCAGAGCCGACGTTGATGTGGAAGGAGACGGCATCGGCGCCGGCGCGAATCGCTTCCTCGACGGTGCCGGTCAGGCGCTTGTCGTTTTCGTCCGGGCCGATCGTCGTCGAGGCGTTCAGGTGAACGATGTAGCCCTTCCCGTTTTTGTTCTCGTGGACGCGCGGGGCAATTCCCTTCTGGGTGAGCACGGCATCCGCCCCGCCGCGCGTGATCGCGTCGATCGTCGATTCGATTCTCTTGAGTCCCTGGACCGCGCCCATCGTGATGCCGTGGTCCATCGGGACGATAACGTACGATCCGTCTGTGCCGATTCGGTCGAGTCGTGCCTGGGTACCTGTCGTAGTCATTGCGGGTGTGTAACAAGCTTGCAGTTATGGCTGTTCTGGTTCCGGTACGTCTTCCGCGAGGTCGTCCCCGTCCGCGCCGCGGACCGCGCCCGCCTTGAGTTCGCGGGCTTTCGCCTCGAGGGCGGCGGCCGCCGGCGTGTCGCCGTCGGAACCGCCTTCGGCGACGATATCGACCAGTGCACTGCCGACGATAACGCCGTCGGCGCCGGCTTCGACGATCTCGGCAGCGTGATCGCCTTCGCTGACGCCGAAGCCGACCGCCTTCGGGACACCGTTGGACTCCACTCGAGGAGCTTCGGAATGCGGATCCGAGACGTCGTACTCGGCCAAACGCGCGAGGCTGTCGTGGGTCGCACCGGAGACGTCCGTGCGAGCGCCGGTGGTTCCGAGTCGGGCCTGGACGTACGCAAAGCCCGACACCTGGGACATAATTCGCTCGAGGCGTTCGCCCTCGGTCGTCGGCGCGACGATGAAGACGAGATCGAGGCCGTACTCGTCACAGGCGTCCCGAAGCGGGTCCGCCTCCTCGGCGGGGAGGTCCGGGACGATGATCCCCGACAGGTCCGCGTCCGCCGCGCGCTCGACGAACGGTCCGACGCTCGGTCCGGGCCGCGGAGAAGATCCGTCGGTTTCCGGCGTACCTGCCGTATCTGCCGTCTCGTACTGGAGAATCATGTTGTAGTACGTCATCACCAGAAGCGGCGCGTCGGTCTCGAGGCCGTCGACCAGTTCGAAAAAGCCCTCGGGCGTGGTTCCGGCCTCGAGCGCGCGGTTGATCGAGGCCTGGATCGTCGGCCCCTCCGCGATCGGCTCCGAGAACGGAAGGCCGAGTTCGATCAGGTCCGCGCCGCCGCGGTCGAGCGCCTCCACGTACTCCGCGGTCGCCTCGAGGGAGGGGTCGCCCGCACAGACGTAGGTGATGAGCGCGGGATGGTTGTCGCGGATGGCGGCTTCGACGTCGCTTTCGGTCGGGAGATCGTCGGTCATCGATCGAACACCTCCACGTCCGGTGCCGCCTCGAGATCGCGTTTCTCGGTCTCCTCGAGCACCGTCTCGAGGTCCTTGTCACCGCGCCCGGAGAGGTTGACGACGACGACGTCGCCCAGTTCCTCGTGGGCGTTTTCTACGTAGCCGAGTGCGTGACTCGACTCGAGTGCGGGGATGATTCCCTCGAGCCTGGAGAGTCGGTGGAACCCCTCGAGTGCGTCCTCGTCGCCGACGCTTCTCGGCGTCACGCGCCCGGTCTCGACGAGGTGTGAGAGTTCGGGGCCGACGCCAGCGTAGTCCAGTCCTGCGCTAACGCTGTGTGACTCCATGATCTGGCCGTCTCCGCTCTGAAGGAGCTTCGTCATCGCGCCGTGGAGGACGCCGTCGGTGCCCGTCGAGAGCGTCGCGGAGTTGGGCGCGAGTCCGTTCTCCTCGTCGATCTCGAGGCTCGAGCCGCCGGCCTCGACGGCGACGAGGTCGACGTGCTCCCCGCTCGAGTCGTCCACGGACCGTGGGTCCGCGCTGTCCGGCACGAACGCGTGGAACGCGCCCATCGTGTTCGAACCGCCGCCGGCGCAGGCGACGACGCTGTCGGGCAGTCGCCCCGCCTGCTCGCGGATCTGTTCGCGGGTCTCTTGTCCGATGACGGCCTGGAAATCCCGGACCATCTTGGGGAACGGGTGGGGACCGACGACGCTCCCGATGACGTAGTGGGTCGTCTCGACGGTGGTCGCCCAGTCGCGCATCGTCTCGTTGATCGCCTCCTTCAGCGTTCCGCTCCCGGCGTCGACCGGGTTTACCTCGGCGCCGTTCATCCGCATCCGGTAGACGTTCGGGCGCTGTCGGTTGACGTCGGTCCGGCCCATGTAGATCTCACAGGGCATCTCGAGGTGTGCGGCGGCCATCGCGGTCGCCGTCCCGTGCTGTCCGGCGCCGGTTTCGGCGATGATCCGCTCTTTGCCCATGTACTTCGCGAGTAACACCTGGCCGAGGGCGTTGTTGAGTTTGTGTGCGCCGCCGTGGACGAGATCCTCGCGTTTGAGGTAGATCTCTCGGCCGTAGCGTTCGCTCAGTCGATCCGCGCGCTGGAGCGGCGTCGGCCGACCGCCGAACTCCCGCATTCGCTCGCGAAACTCGTCCATGAAGCCGTCCTCGTTCTCGAGGACGTATCGCTCGTAGGCGTCCTCGAGTTCGAGGATTGCTGGCATCAGCGCCTCGGGGACGTATCGTCCGCCGTACTCGCCGAACGTGGCTGTGCTATCGCGTCTGTCGTCTTCGTCGTGGTCTCGGTCGCTCGTGCTCATGTCTGGGTGGCTGTCTCACTCGCGTCGTCCTCGGCTCGAGTCAGTCGTCGCGTGTTCTCGCGGATGTCGGTTTCGCCCGCGCCGTGGTCCATGATCGCGCTCCCGACGAGCAAGGCGTCGGCACCCGCCGCCCGCATCCGGCGAACGTCGGCCGGCGTCGAGACGCCGCTTTCGGCGATCAGCGTGACCTCGTCGGGTGCGCGGGGTGCGACCGACTCGAACGTCCCGAGGTCGACCTCGAGACGCCCCAAGTCGCGGTTGTTCACGCCGACGATTTCGGCGCCCGCCGCGAGCGCCGTCTCGAGTTCGTCGGCGTCGTGAACCTCGACGAGCGCCTGGAACCCGCGCTCCCGAGCGGCCGCGACGAGTCCCTCGAGATCGTCGACGAACCGCGCGATCAACAGGAAGAGGTCGGCCGCGACGACATCCATACCTGCCTCCGAGAGGACGAAATCCTTCCGGAGAACGGGAACGTCGACGGCGTCGCGGATGTGGGTCAGGGCCTCGGGCGAACCGCCGAAGTGCGTCGGCTCGGTCAGTACCGAAATCGCCGCCGCCCCGCCGTCGACCATCGCCTCGGCCAGTTCGACCGGATCGTCGGTCCGCGTCCCGTCGGCGGTCGGACTGGTCGGCTTTACCTCCGCGATCACCGGAACCCGACCGTCGGCCTCCGCCTGCGCGATCGCGTCCGAGAACGATCGTGCGTCGACGGAAATCCTGTCGCGATCACGGGCGTCGTCGGCCCGCTCCCGGGCGGCCTCGAGAATCGACTCCACCGCGGGGGCGAGCGCCGTGTCGGAGTTCATTGTTGTACATCGACGTACGCATATGTACAAAAGACTTGCGCCATCGATCTCGACCGGCGAATATTCAAGTCCCATCCGGCTAGGTACTATCTATGGACGACGCCGACGCCGGAATCTACACGCGGGAGTCGTCGTACTTAGACCGGTACGTGCAGGTCGGTGCGGCGAGCGGGCGAGTCATCAGCGTCTCGTTTCCCGAGGTGCCGGACGAGGAGGCCACCGACGACGACCACCCGGTTCTCGAGCACATCTTCGAGTACCTCGACGGACTCGAGCCGATCTCGTTCGAGAACGTACAGGTCGGGCTCACGGTCCCGACCGACCAGCGCGCTGTCTTAGAACAGGTACAGGGGATACCGTACGGCGATCAAGTCACCGTCGAGAGCCTCGTCCGGATGACGCCGGATCTCGACCCCGACGACGAGAACGACGTTATTCTCGCGAGGACGGCGCTGGCCGAGAATCCGGCGCCACTTTTGATCCCCGACCACCGCATTCGCGACGGTCCGAGTGCCGCACCGCCACAGGTCGAACAGAAGTTCCGATCGCTCGAGGAGCTGTAGTCGTCGCCTCGTCGACGCTGTAGTCGCCGCCCCACCGAAGCTGTGAACTGACGCGCCGAGTCTGATCGGTGCCCAGAGTCGATTTCGGTTGCGAGCGCCGCGACACCGGGGGTCACTCCGGTCGTACCTGCGACACTTCTCGGAATCATTCCCGGTTGCGAGCGCCGTGACTCCCGGAGCGTTCGTTCGTTCGGTCCTCTGTTGGCCCGGGTCGCTCTTCGGCGTCGGAGACGATCGGGACGCGTCCGTTCAGTCGCTCCGAAAGCGACCACCGACCGACGAACTGGCCTGCGAGCGCGACGCTCGCGTAAGCCAGCGCGATGCCGGCGAGGACGTCGATCAGCCAGTGTATTCCGAGATACATCGTCGAGACGGCGACGGAGACGGCGAGGACCGCCGCGACGACGAACCACTTCGGGTAAACCGTTCGCGTTCGGTAGGCCAGAAACGCGACGGTCGCCGCGAGCGAGGTGTGCAACGACGGGAAGACGTTCGTGTTCCGGTTGACCTGCCGGGTCAGATGTTGGTACTGCGGATACGTATCGTACAGAAGCGCCTCGACGAGTTCGGGCATCAGATTTCGCGGCCCGTAGGCGATCACGAAGACGTAAAGCACCAGTCCGAGGGTGTAGTTCAACGTGTAAGCAGTCAACAACTCGCGAAGCGGCCTCGTATTCGAGAGCGCGAAGTACGCCACCACCGGGAAGACGAGCAAGAAGACGTAGCCGTAGATGTAGACGAACGAAAAGTACGCCGTCAGCGTCGGCGTCGCCTGGGACTGGAGCCAGATGATGAACTGCCCCTCAAGGTCGTAGATCGGCCACGTCAGGTTCCAGCCGATCATCCACGACAGCTCCGGGACGAGGTGTCTCGCGACGCTGTTTCCGAGCAAGACGACCGCGAGGACGATGGTGATCGGGGTGGCCGCCCGAATTCGGCTCCGCCACTCCTTGCGCGTATCGCGAAGGCGATACCGTCCGACGAAGACCGCGATAGAGACGAGCGTCAACAGGGCGACGACCGCGACCAGTTGCATGAGCACGCGCACCAACATCAGCGTCTCACCCGGAGGTGCTCGCCGTCGTGTTGAAACCCTGCCTCCTCGAATGCGGCCGCCGCGGCCGAGACGTCGACTTCGCCGTCGGTCCCCAGAAACGGCGTTTCGGGATCTTCGCCGTTCCACGCGAGCGATTCGGGAATCCACTCCGCCCTGACCGGGGCGGCGGTCGGTCGCGCGTATCCGTCGAAGACGTCCTCGACCAGCCACGCTTTGTCGATCAACCCCGCGACGACTCGTCGAAACCGCGGGTTACTGAACGGCGCTTTGCGCGCGTTGAACCCGAGGTGGTAGAAACGCCGCGACGGCGACTCGAGTACGCCGACGTCATCGGGAGTCGACTCGAGCACGCCGTCGACGACGTAGCTCTCGAGCGGCCGGTTCGTGACGTCCGCGTCGTTTGCGTTGACCACCTCGATGGCGGACGTGCTCCGCGGATCGATCGCGATCCGGAGACGTTCGATGGTCGGCTCGGGCAGGGAGACGTCTTCCCGGCGCGTAAAGTGGTCGGCGAAGCGCTCGAGCGTGACGTGTTCGCGTTCGACGACGTCGACGAACGCGAACGGGCCGCTTCCGATCGCCGGGACGTTCCCCGTCACGAGCGCCTCAGTCGTTCCCTCCGCAACTTGTACCCCGCTCGCGGTCGCCGGAGTTGCCCGGGGCCGCCAGACGTGTTCCGGGAGGATCGGAACGGTCAGCGCGGGTTCGGCCGCGGGTTCGCCAACCCCGAACGAGAACTCGAGGCGGTGGTCGTCGATCACGCGGATGCCGTCGACCGCCGCGACGCGTCCGCGAAACAGCGGGGCGGGAGCCGGAACGTTCGCCTCGCCCAGGGTCGTATCCTCGAGGAACCGATAGGTGAACGCCACGTCTTCGACGGTGAGCGCTTCGCCGTCGTGAAACGTCACGTCCTCACGCAGGTCGACGGTCATCGCGCCGTCTTCCCACGTCCAGTCGTCGGCCAGCCAGCCCGCGATTCCGTCCTCGTTCGGCAGCGCGACGGCGAGGGAATCGTAGAGAAGCTCGGTGATCGTTTCGGCGTCCCGGTACTCCACCGATAGCGGGTTGAGGTTCTCCGACAACCGGGCGTCGGTGTGGACGAGTCGGAGGGTTTCGATATCGTCGTCCGTCGGCTCGAGGCCGAGGTACGCAAGCGCCGTCGGCGCGAGGTCGTCGTCCCAGCCGTCGAATCGATCCGTCCGCGCGAGTCGATACTCCTGTGGGACACAGATCGGGACGAACGGCTGTTCGGCGGCGAACGCCTCGAGTGTCGTCGCCACAGCCGTTTCGCGGTCTTCTTCGTCAGCGGATCGCTGTACCTCGAGAATCTCGTCGAACGCGAGGTTCGCGAACCCGAACGGGTTCTGCCAGCCGGCTTCGTCGACGTACCGCGAGTGGAGGCTCTCGTAGAGATAGTCCGGATCGCCGCCGGGGTGGTTGGCGACGTAGACGTCGAAATCGTGGTTGATCAGGACCGTTCGCAGAAACTCCTCTTGGGCTTTCATCTCGATCGAGACGTCCATTCCGGCGGTCTCGAACGATTCGCGGAGGGTTCGAGCGAGCTGGATACTCTCTCTGTCGCTGTCGGCCGGGACGGTGGTGATCGAAAGCGAGAGTTGGTCGATACCGTCGCGGTTGACCGTGCTCCGAAACTGACGGATACAGCCGCTGGTCGCGACGGTCGCACCCGCCGTCGCCGCGAGCATCGCTCGACGGCCGAAAGCGGTATCCGACCCGTTGGGGGCAGAATCCGAACCGCTATACTGTGGAGTTCCGGTCATCCGGTGTCGGTGGATGTTGGCCAGTAGCTGTATAACAGTATTTCGCCGGCGAAGAGGCGACGTCCGCTGGAGGGTGGCCGATCATTGCTCGTATACAACTGACCTGCGTATAACAGTATTTCCGTATCACGCACGCTGTGACGTTCCGTACATCCCGACACCACGTGGGCGATCCTCGTTGAGATTCGGAGGCGGCGTCGTACGGATTGTTGTCGTTCGTTACCGATGATCGCTCGGACGGGGTCGGCAATCGTCGGTGCAATCCGCAAACAATCCGTATCAGATGTGCGAACGTAACACCAATACGTCGACCGACGAAAGGGATTGCATGGACGTCGCGGCCGAACGTATCGACCGACTCCACGACCTCGCTCGAGCGGCGGCCACGGACGGAGACGACGACCGAGCACGGTACTACGTTCGGCTCGCACGCCGCGTAGCCGAACGAAATCGGCTCGAGCTTCCTCGAACGTTTCGCCGGTTTAGCTGTGACTCGTGTGATGCGTACCTGCGGCCGGGAACGAACGCTCGCGTCAGACTTCGAAACGGCCACGTCGTCGTTACCTGTGACTGTGGTGCCCACGCGCGGTACCCGTACAATGACTGACGGAATTCTGTCAGGAATGGGTCGTTCCAACGACGACGATAGTTCCGACGGGACAGCGACCTGTTTTGCGGTCGTGCTGGTCGACCTCGCAATACCGATTCGAGAAGATTCAAATCACTCCATACCCTCAACCGGGGGTATGGACCGAGAAGAACGCAAACGACGCGCACACGATCTCGACGTGACCGTCTGGGTGGGGAAAAGCGGAATCGAATCGGTCGTCGACGAACTCGACGATCAGCTCTCGAATCGGGATCTCGTGAAGGTAAAACTCCTTCGAGCCGCCAGAGCCGGCGACTCCACCGACGAAAAAGCGGACGATCTGGCCGATCGGGTCGGCGCCGAGCTGGTCGAAACGAGAGGGCACACGGCAGTATTCTACCGGTGACGAGCGGCTTCGTTTCGCTCCCGTAGAGCGATTTCCCGAAACGTGGGGTGATTTCTCCGACCGCGCCAGATCACTCGTCGTCTCCGATACGGCCGCCTTTCCCAGCGAATCGTTAACACCCCACCCGACGTACTCGTCGTATGGTCTGTCCGTATCTTGCGTATCGAGACCGGGCCGACGACGCGCGCTTCGACGAGGCTCGCGCGTACTGTACGGCGGCTGATCGCTTCGTCCAGGCGATGCGCGCCGACGTCTGTAACGACCGCTACGGCCTCGCACACGACGAACACTGCGAGATATACCTCGAACATGCCGACGACGGCGAAAGCGAAGCGGACGGCGAAGTCGACCGGGCTGGAGGGAACTCGTGAGCTACGAGGCGTTTCTCGCGAACGAGCCGGTGATCGTTACCGCGGCGCTGACCGGCGGCGTCCACGGCAAGGAGGCGAACCCGAACATCCCCGAGACACCCGAGGAGATCGGTCGCGCGGCGGCCGAGGTCGAGGAGGCCGGCGCGTCGGTCGTCCACCTCCACGCCCGACGACCGAACGGCGAGCGGTCGTTCGAAACCGAACGCTTCCAGGAGGTAGACGACGCCGTACGACGTCACGCCGACGACGTGATCGTCCAGCACTCGACGGGCGGAACCGGAGCGCCGGCGGACGTTCGTCACCTCGCGTTGAGAACGGACCCGCCACCGGAGATGGCCTCGCTCGACATGGGGCCGCTCAACCGATACGATCACCTGACCGGCGAGAACACCCGCGCGCTGGTCGACTCGCTCCACGCCGAGATGGTCGAGCGGGGGATCAAACCCGAACTCGAGGTGTTCAACGACGGTCACTTGAACGAAGTGTACGGACTGCTCGAGCGGCGCGAACTGGCCGATCCCGTCTACGCGACGCTCATCTTCGGCCCCGGGACGCTCAGCAGACCGAGGCCGCGAAACCTCCTGAACGCGATCGACTCGCTCCCCGACGGGGCGACGTTCAACACGATCGGGTTCGGCCGCCACCAGCTCCCGTTCGCGACGCTCGGGATCCTCTTTGGCGGCCACGTTCGCGTCGGTCTCGAGGACAACGTCTACTACCGCCGCGGAGAACTCGCCGAGAGCAACGCTCAGCTCGTCGAACGGGTGGTTCGGGTCGCAGACGAACTCGGGCGGGAGATCGCATCGCCATCCCAGGCCCGAGACATCCTCGGACTCTGAGGGCCAAACCGGTTATCGTCGCTACTGAAACGAGTGACACATCGGTCAAAATGCCGTCCTGCGATCGGGTATGCAGTGACTGTCAGGAGCTACTATAGTCCTCCGCAGTAGTAGCGGTTGCATGGACGTTCTCGAGGCCCTCGAGGCCGAAACGGGGCTCGTCGCCGTCGTCGGCGCGGGCGGGAAGAAGACGACGCTGTACGCGCTCGCGACGCGTGCCTCGACCGAGGGGACGCGGGCGGTCGTCACCGCGACGGTGCGGATCCCAATCTTCGACCGCCAGGTCGAACGGGTCGTCGTGACCGACGATCCGATCGCGACCGTCGAGCGGTGGGGTGGGGACGGCGCGGAAGTCGACGGCTGGCCGATCGGCGTCGTTCCGGCAACCGAAGGCGAGGACCGATACGTCGGCTACGAGCCGGACGGTATCGACGACCTCGCACAGCGCGGGCTGGCGGATCTCGTCCTCGTCAAAGCCGACGGCGCGCGGACCCGAGAACTCAAAGCACCCGCCGACCACGAGCCCCGGATTCCCCGGACCGCCGACACCGTCGTCCCGATCGCGAGCGTCGACGCCGCGGGCTCACCGCTCTCGGCCGACGCAGTCCATCGCCCGGAGCGAGTTGCGGCGATCACCGACCGAGAAATCGGCGACCCGATCCGGCCGATCGACGTCGCTCGAGTCCTCGCGAGCGAGCGAGGCGGTCTCGCGAACGTCCCCGACGGGGCGACGGTCGTCCCGCTTCTCAACAAGGTCGACGACGCCGCGGCCACAACGGTCGCCCGTGAGATCGGGACGGCGGTGCTCGACCTTACACCGCGCGTTTCGCGTGTCGTCCTCGCTCGGATGATCGCCGACGATCCGGTGGTCGACGTCCTCGAGTTCGAGTAGCGGGGGTCGTAGCGTCGGCAAACACCGTTCGTTAGTTCGACCTGCCTCCAGCGGCGATGCGTTCGGCCGCCGCCTCGAGTTCCTCGCGGGTGTTGACGTTCTCGAACGTCTCGAGGGCCGCATACTCGCGAATTTCTGGCTCCTCGAGGACGGCGTAGTCGAGATCGGCGATCGCCTCGACGATCCGACGTTCGTCCCGCTCGAGGGCGCGTTCGCAAGCCTCGGCCGTCGCGTCGGACCGGTAGACCGCCTGCGTCGGCTGGAACCACTCGTCTACGCGCACAACGGCGGCGTCGTGGCCTACCGCGCGGTCGAACAGGTGCGTGAGAAGATCCGGATCGACGAACGGCATGTCGCAGGCGACGACGGCAGCGTACTCGCCACTCGCCGCGCGAAGTCCGGCCGCGATGCCTGCGACCGGGCCCTGGTCTGGGACGGGATCGACGGCGAAGCAGATCGCGTGGTCGCGGTCGGTATCCGTCGAGTGGGTGCCGGGCTCGAGGGCGTCACGGATCGCGGATACCTGTTCTGCCCGGCAGTTGACGACGAGGTCGTCGACGAGGGGGCGAACTCGGTCGGCGACCCGCCGAATCATCGGCGTTCCCGCGAGGTTGGCGACGGCCTTGTCGGCCTCTCCGAATCGCGTCGAGTGACCGCCCGCGAGGACGACGGCGGACCGCTCCGGGAGTTTGGATTCCGCGGTCATACCCGCCAGTTAGTCGGGCCGGCTCAAAAGGGTCCGGGCGGGACGGGCGAACCGACGATCGGTCCGGCGGGCGCCAAACGGCCAGAACGTGCTCACACGGGGTCACGGTGGCCGACGTCACCGAGCCGGAACAGTGCCGTATACAGCGTCCACGGATCGCAGTCGAAGCGGTCGGCGAGTTCGTGACACCGCTCGAGGTACGTTTCGTACGCCGGAATCGACGGCGGATCGGGATAGACTCGCTCGAGTTCGCCGGCCGCCTCGAGCGTCGACCACGTCCGCGGACCGACGACGACGTACTCCTCAGGAGCGACGAACGCGAGGAACGCGGAGGCGACCGGAACGTCGACACCCTCGAGACACGTCAGCGACTCGACTCCCGCCGCGGCGTCGTCCGCGTGTACCGCGTCGCCGACGGCGGCTCTGACCGCGTCGAACTCGTTGTTCCAGAATCGGTCCTCCGCGTCGCGTCGCTCGTCGTCGGGATACTCGCCGAGAAAGCGCCGGTAGTACCACCGGACGACCCAGGCGGCGTCTCGTCGGCCGTACTCGCCCGACGCGAACGCACCGGGGAGCGTCTCGACGTTTTCCGCCTCGACGACGGCCAGCGGTGCGTGCTCCCGATACGCTCGAGCCTCGGCCTCGACGATCGAACGCGTGAGTTCCATCGCGGTGGTGTTCGTCGTGGTCGATGTTAGCAGTTCGGCCGACTCGGGACCGGTGAAACGCCAGGACTGCGTGTGACTGTGGTCTCGAGCGGCAGCCGGCCTCGAACTCGACCGACGAAATCGGCCCCGCCTGTGAGAGAAACACTCATGCACACTGGAGTTGTGAATGAACGCGACGCGGTCCGATTTCGAGAGATACGCTACGCATGTCCAGTGATCAACAGAAAACCGTCGAGACGATCTGTCCCTACTGCGGCGTCGGCTGTGGCATCACGGTCCAACAGGGCGACCAGCCGGGGGACGTGCGATTTCTCCCCTGGGGCGATGCGCCGGTCAACGAGGGACGCATCTGTATCAAAGGCGGCGCGGCGACCGAAGTCGTCGACCACGAGGATCGACTCACGGATCCCCTGCTTCGGGAAGACGGCGAGTTCCGCGAGGCCACCTGGGAGGAGGCCTACGAGTACGTCGTGAGCGAACTCGAGCGGATCCGCGAGGAGTACGAACCGGACGCGATGGGCTTTTTCGGCTCCTCGAAGACGATGAACGAGGAGAACTACCTCCTTCAGAAACTCGCCCGCCGCTACGGGACGAACAACGTCGACAACTGCACCCGGATGTGTCACGCCTCGACGGTCTGGGCGCTCCGGACGAGCCTCGGCGCGGGCGCGATGACCAACAGCATGGCCGATCTGCGCGAGGCGTGTGATCTGTTCTGGATCCAGGGGGCGAACCCGGGCGAACAACACCCCATCGCGAACAGCCAGTACTTCCGGCAGGCCGTCCTCGACGGCGCAACCGTCATCCAGGTCGACCCCCACGCGAACAAGACCACGCGCTCGTTCGGGATCGACGACACCGATCGCCACCAGCACCTCCAGTTGAACCCCGGCACCGACATTCCGCTTCTCAACGTCGTCCTGAAAACCATCCTCGAGCACCACGAGGATCACCCTGAAGACGGCTGGATCGACGAGGCGTTCGTCGCCGAGCGCACGGAAGGGTTCGACCATCTGGTGAAAACACTCGAGGAGTTCGACAAAGCGGCGGCCGCCGACGAGTGTGGCCTCGAGCTCGAGGCGATCGAGTTGGTCGCCGAGAAGTACGCCGAGGCCGACAACGCCGCCATCTTCACCGGGATGGGGATGAGCCAGCACCGCTGTGGGGTCGACAACGTCCAAAACGAGATCAACCTCGCGCTGATAACGGGTAACCTCGGCCGACCCGGAACGGGCGTCAACCCGCTTCGGGGACAGAACAACGTCCAGGGGACCTGTGACGTCGGCGCGATGCCGAACGTCTTGCCGGGCTACCAGCTGGTCGACGACGACGAGGCCCGCGAACGCGTCGAGGACGTCTGGGGGTTCGAGGTTCCCGACGAACCCGGCCTGACCAACGTCGAGATCTCCCACCGATTCGGCGACACCGTCCACGGACTCTACGTCATGGGCGAGAATCCGGTGATGAGCGAACCCGACGCGAACCGCGTCGTCGAACGGATTCAGGATCTCGAGTTTCTCGTCGTCCAGGACATCTTCCTGACCGAAACCGCCGAGTACGCGGACGTGATCCTGCCGGCGACGACGTGGGCCGAACGCGACGGAACAGTCACGAACACCGACCGGCGCGTCCAGCGGATGCGCGGCGTCGAGAAAGTCCACGAGAACACCAAACACGACCTCGAGATCCTCTCGGAGATTGGTACCCGACTGTTCGACGGCGGGGATTCGGGTTCCACGGAGAGCCGGACGGTTCCCGTCGGCGGCTTCGCGTTCGACGACCCCGAATCCGTCTTCGAGGAGCTCCGGGAGGTCTGTCCCATCTACCACGGCATGAGCTACGACGCGCTCGGGACGGAGGGGCTTCACTGGCCCTGTTACGTCCCCGGCGACGAGGGTGACCCCTACCTCTACGCCGAGGAGTTCGACACCGAGAGTGGGCTGGGTCACATCGAAGGCGTCAGTCACACGCCGCCGGCAGAGACGCCCGACGACGAGTACCCGCTGATCCTGACGACCGCGCGGGTCGAGGAACACTACAACACCGGAACGATGAGCCGCCGATCGCCGACGCTCGAGCGACAGGTTCCCGAGAATTTCGTGGATATCCACCCCGTCGACGCCGAGCGCTACGGCGTCGAGGACGGCGACGAGGTCACCCTCAGATCCCGGCGCGGGGAGATCGAGGTCGTCGCACAGGTCACCGAGGACACGAAGGAAGGCGTCGTCTGGACGACGCCACACTTCGCGGCCGCATCCGCGAACCGGCTCACGAACGACGTACTCGACGACAGAGCGAAGATTCCGGAGTACAAGGCCGCCGCGGCCGAGATCGAAGTCGATCTCGAGTGAGCGAACCGACCGACTCGGTATCACGGGATTGATTATCGACCGGTTCGAGATGCGGACGATGAGTATTCCGTCGTTCGTCATCGGCATCGCGGGCGGGACGGGCGCCGGGAAGACGACCGTCGCCCACGACGTCGCCGAGGCCGTCGGCGAACCGCTCACTCGCATTCCACTCGACAACTACTACGAAGACCTCTCACACCTCGAGTACGAGGAACGAGCGACGGTCAACTACGATCATCCGTCGGCGTTCGAGTGGGAGCTCCTCCGCGAGCAACTCGACGCGCTGTTGACGGGCCAGTCGATCGAGATGCCCCAGTACGACTTCGAGGAGCACGTTCGGACGGACGAGTACGTTCTCGTCGAGCCCACGGAGGTGATCGTCCTCGAGGGGATTCTGTCGCTATACGACGAGGAGATCCTCGACATGCTCGATCTCCGGGTGTACGTGATGACCGACGCCGACGTCCGCATCCTGCGTCGGATCGAACGCGACGTCGTCGACCGCGGCCGGGATCTCGAGGGCGTGATCGAGCAGTACCTCGAGACGGTCAAACCGATGCACGAGCGCTTCGTCGCGCCGACGAAGAAGAACGCGGACGTTATCATCCCCGAGGGATCGAACCGGATCGCCGTCGACCTCCTCATCGACAAGATCGAGGCCGAACGCGGAAGCTCGGAGTTCGAGGAGTTCGACCCGGATCGCGAGTCGGAGCTCGAAGGGGTCGATCCGGATCGTGACTCGAGTCTCGAGGAAATCGAAACGGAGCACAGTTCGTCAGCGGACTCCGGATCGCTCGAGTGAGCGCGTTCGATCCACACTGGCCGATCGAACAGGTGGAAAAAAGTACATGTCGGTGGATGCCGACGAGTCGACTATGGCTCGCCCCTCCGCGACGACCGTCGCGATCGGTGCGCTCGGCGGTCTCGCAAACGTCGTCGCCGTCCTCACACTCTACGCCCGCGCGGGATATCCCACGCTCGAGTCGGCCTCGAGCGTCGCGGTGCTCGCGTTGACCGCCTTCGCCGTCGGATTCCTGGCGTTATCCGTCTCGGCACACACTCGTCTCCTCGCTCCCGTGGTCGGGTTCCTGGTCGTCCTCATCGGAACCGTCTCCCTGGAGTTGACGACGCCGAACCCGGAGTGGAGCACGCTCGACGGATACGTGATCGTCGACGGGCCGACGCACGTCGCAAGCTACGCGAACGCGTGGTACGTCTGGCTCTCGTTATTTCTGGTCGCCGGCGGTCTCGAGTTCGCGATCAGACGCGGCTACGGCGTCGGCGACGACCGACTCCGAAATCTCCCCCAGCTCCCGCTCTCGAGGCCGATGCTGGCGTCGTCCGTGCTTGGCCTCGGATCGGTCGTCGGCGTGTCGACCACGCTGTTGGTCCTCCGGGCCGGTATTCGCCCGTCGGTCACCGCCATCGCAGTTCTGGCGTTTGCGACCGTCGTCGCAGTCGTCCCGCTGGCCGCGCTCTACGCTCGCGGAATCGTCTCGCCGGCGATCCTGTTCGTACTGCTCGTACCCTATTTCCTGACGGTCGAAGTCTTCGCGACGACCGACAGCCCGATCCACATCCTCCTGTTCGGCCCGTACGCGCTCGTCCTCGCCGCCGCGTGGGCGCTCGAGTCGGCTGTTAGGTCACGCGTTCGCGGGTGGGACGGCGGTCGGTTCGCCGATCGAGGGGCGGCGTGAACGCTCGCGCCGGCACCCAGCGGAACGAACCGGATCGTCCGCATCCGCTGGCGTCGATCACCAACTGACGAGGGCACCATCGCAGGCCGAACAGCGGTGAAAACTCGCTTCGCCCATCTGCCCGAGATACTCGAGCGCCTCGGGCGGGTGTTTGCAGTCGCCCGCTCCGCCGATAGTCGTTCGCCGTCCCGATCCGTCGGAATAATTCTCCCCGGTTGCCATGGCCTCTCCGAGCGCCGGGGGAGATATCAGGAGACGTCCTGCTATGACCGGCGAGTCGGTCGTCGGGCGACCGGGCCGTACCGAACAGGCGGTGAACTTACCCTCGGTACCGTCCTACCACACCGCGTGAAATCGTTCGAACAATTCAGGGAGACCGACGCGTTGCGACTCTCCCTCGAGGTGTGGCACCCCGGTTGCTGGGTGCTCGAGACGACCGACGCCGCCGACGTCGGATTGCTCAGTTACGGCTGTTTTCGCCGGCCAAACGGCGATACCACGACGGTGTTTACCCTCTACGGCGACACGACAGCCGCGCTCGAGGAGGGGATGGTCGAGATCGAACGGTCAGACGCGGTCTACGACGTCGCTGAGATGTCCTACAACCGACGCAGGAACGTCTCCCGGCCGGGGAACGCGATCCGCGAACTGCTCGTCGATCACGACGCGACGACCCAGATCAGCCACGAGTTCACCGATCGAGGGTTCGTGCCCGCCAGACCGGTCGACGCGCGAGAGAACACCGAGTACTGGACGGTCCTCACCCGCCACGACCGCGAGCACGTCGACGTCCTCTTCGAGGCGATCCGTCGCTCGAGCGGCGCGGAGATCACGGTAACGGGCCTGACACACGCGAGTCGAGTGGAGCGGGAGAGTCCATTACCCCTCGATCAACTTTCCGGTCGCCAGCGCCAGGTGTTTCGCCTCGCTCAGAAACGAGGCTACTACGAACACCCCCGGCGGGCGGACGCGGCGGACCTGGCCGACGAACTCGAGGTGAGCACCTCGACCGTCCACGAGCACCTCCGGAAGGCCGAGGCGTCGTTGCTCGATCCCGGCACCGACCTGCTGACTCGAGACTCAGCCGACGGACCGACCGCCAGCCGTTGACCGCCGGCCGTCGAGTTTCGTCGCGTCCCACTCGAGAGGACTGGAAAGACGAACGACTCGCGACCGACGCGGTGGGAGAACCGTCGGACTGTGCGCCGAAACCGTCTCGTAAGCGTTGGCCGAAGGACTCGAGTTCGACACCCTAAAGCGAGCGGACTCTGTGGTTCGAGTATGGAGTATCACGAGGCGGTTGACTTCCTCTTCGGTCTACGGCGATTTCGCCCGAAGCCGGGGACGGAGTCGACGGCGCGGCTCCTTTCACACCTCGGTGATCCACACGAGTCGATCGAGTTCGTCCAGATCGCCGGCTCCAACGGGAAGGGGAGTACGGCCCGGATGGTCGAACGCACGCTCCGCGAGGCCGGACTCTCGGTCGGACTCTACACGTCTCCGCACCTGACGGACGTCAGAGAGCGCGTCCGGGTCGACGGGAGGAAGATCCCTCGATCGGCGGTCACCGAGTACGTCGAGGCCGTCCGCGATTACGTGAGAGAACGAGCCAGCGACGGCGAGTCGCCGACGTTCTTCGAGACGATGACCGGACTCGCGTTGTGGCGGTTCGGCCGACAGGAGGTCGACGTCGCGGTCCTCGAGGTGGGAATCGGCGGCAAGTACGACGCGACGAGCGTCGTCGATCCGATCGCGAGTGCGGTAACGAGCGTCACCTTAGAGCATACGGGCATCATCGGGGACACCGAGGAGGCGATCGCTCGGGACAAAGCACACGTCGCCCCCACCGACGCCCCGCTGGTCACCGGCGTCACCGGATCGGCGCTCGAGGCGGTCCGCGAGGTCGCTGGCGACGTGATCACGGTTGGCACGACCGACGACGGTGGCGTTGGAGACGACGGCGAAGCGGCGGACGTTCGGGTAACGTACGAGGGTCGAACGAACCACACCGAGGCCGCCGTCTCGGTCGAGGGAGATGGGTGGGGACTCGAGACGAACGTTCCGCTCCCGGGGAAACACCAGGCCGAAAACGCCGGGATCGCGGCCGTTCTCGCACGACAGGTCGCCGACGTGAGCGTGGGGGACCTCGAACGGGGCCTGCGAAACGCCCACTGGCCGGGTCGATTCGAGGTAATGGGAACCGATCCGCTGGTGGTCCTCGACGGCGCGCACAACCCCGGCGCCTGCGAGCAACTGGCCGAGACGCTCGCCACGTACGAGTACGACGACCTCGTGGTCGTCTTCGGCGCGATGCACGACAAAGACCACCGCGAGATGGCGGCCGCGTTACCGACCCCCGATACGGTGATCGCGACGGAGCCGGAACTCGAGCGCGCAGAGGAGAGTGGAGTGCTGGCGGAGGTGTTCGCTGACGCCGCCACTCCGGACGTACGGACGAATCCGTCCGTTCCCGACGCGCTCACGGCCGCCCTGGACGAATCCGATCCGGACGACTGCGTGCTCGTCACCGGCTCGCTGTTCGCGGTCGCGGAGGCGCGCTCGCGGTGGTCCGCGGTGAGCGTTCCGAAGCGAATCCGAAATCGGGAAGACGCCCGCGACGCCCTCGAGCGGGCGAACGTCGACGCGTTCGACGTCGACCGAGCCGAACGAAGTGCGCTCCACCGGGTCGTCGAAACCAACCTGCAGGCCGGCCAGGCGAACCGACTGCGAGAAGAACTCCTCCGTCTCGGTGGCGAGTGCGTCCTCACCGGCGGCGACCGAAACGACGAGCGCGTCGACGCCGTCCTGATGGGGACGCTCGCACAGTTTACCGGCCTCGTCGAGACCCTCGAGTCTCGGCCGGCTGGACGCGGCGACGGCGTTCGTCCGATCGCGCGGGACCTCCGGGAAACCCTCGATATCGGGTCGGCGGGCGTCGAGACGGATCCGCGCTACCCGTGGCACGACCGCACCGCGGTGATGGGGATCGTGAACGTTACCCCCGACAGTTTTCACGACGGCGGCGAGTACGACTCGATCGATGACGCCGTCTCGCGCGCCGAGGCGATGATCGACGCCGGCGTCGACGTGATCGACGTCGGCGGCGAGTCGACGCGCCCGGGTGCCAAACCGGTTGCGTCCGACGAAGAGATCGACCGCGTCGTTCCGGTCGTCGAACGACTCTCCGATCTCGACGTTGCGATCTCGATCGATACCCGGAAGGCGGCGGTTGCGGACGCCGCACTCGAGGCCGGCGGGGACGTCGTCAACGACGTGTCGGGTCTCGAGGACCCCGAGATGCGCTTCGTCGTCGCGGACCACGACGCGGGACTGGTCGTGATGCACAGCATCGACGCGCCGGTCGTTCCGGACCGCGAGGTCGTCTACGACGACGTCGTCGAGGACGTGATCGACCAGCTCTCAGAGCGGATCCTGCTCGCCGAGAAAGCCGGAATCGACCGCGATCGGATCGTCGTCGATCCCGGTATCGGGTTCGGCAAGTCCGCTCGAGAGAGCTTCGAGATGCTCGGCCGACTCGAGGAATTTCGCGCACTGGGCTGTCCGATCCTCGTCGGCCACTCGCACAAATCGATGTTCGCCCACGTTGGCTGTGACGCAGGCGAGCGACTCGAGGCGACCGTCGCGGCGAGTGCACTCGCCACGGACCGCGGTGCGGACATCGTTCGGGTACACGATGGCCCGGAGAACGTCGCCGCGGTCAGAACGGCGCTGGCGACGCGGAATCCGGACCGGTTCGAGTGGGAGTCGTAGTCTCGGTCGACCGGCACGTTTCGTCACGGGCCGTCCAATTCTGCGTCGATAGGGAACCTCCGTCGATAGTCAATCGTCCGCGAAGCCGCTCGAAATCTGTGTGTTCGCCATCGATATTCTCGCGTCGTGACCCGTTAGCGCCGATGAGAAAAATGTAAATGTTCTGCCCGATTAGTTAGCACTAACTAAGTATGGGTGAGACGCGAACGAACATCCTCGAGACGGCGCGGACGATCCTCGTCGAAGAGGGGTACGATTCACTCACGGCCCGTCGAATCGGGCAGGAACTCGAGATGACCGACGCCGGCGTCCACTACCACTTCGAGACGAAAGTCGATCTGGTCGTTGGCCTGATCGAGTTCCTCGAAGCGGAGTTCCGCGAGCGCCTCGAGGATCACGACGGCGATCCCGAAACACAACTCGCGGCGATCGTGGCCGACCAGTTCGAGCAAGCCGAGGCGCTTCGCGAACTGACCGCACCTCCGGGATTCCAGCTGTTGACGGTGGCGTCAGCCGGGAACGAGGAACTTCGACTCGCGCTCGTCTCCTACCTCGAGGCGTACGTCGATCACGTCACGGCGGTGCTTCGCGACGGAATCGAGGTCGGCGTTTTCGAAACCGACGACCCCGAGCGGGTCGCGGTCTTCCTCGCGTCGATGACGGACGCCGCGGCCGGCCGGGCCGCGCTCGGACTCCCGCTCGAGGCGCTTCGCGAGAGCGTCGTCGAGTACGTCCTGGCCGACGTCTACGTCGACGAACCGCCGACGCTCGAGGTGCGTTCCGATGGGTCCTGACGGGACGACGTCGGACTCGCCCGGGGCCGGGGGATCAGTTGCCGGCGATCGACTAGAGCGTGTTCGCCCGATCGCAGTCGTCATCGCTCTTGTCGCCGGTGCGTACGTTGCGCAGATCGGATTCGCCCGTTCCGGCATCGACGTTACGGGGCCGCTCCCTTCGCTGGGGTGGTACCTGGTGTCCATCGCGGCGCCGTTCGCTGTGGCGTCCGTCGCGTACTTCGCGTATCGGGGATCGATTACCGTCCCGATTCGGCGACCGACGCGGACGGAGGCGGCGACCGTCGTCGGTGGAATCGTCGCGGCGTATCTCGTGTACACGGTGTACGTGATCGTCGTGACGACGGTCGCGCCGTCGTTCGCTCACTTCGGTGGCGAAGCGGAGTCTCCGATGGACGGAATCTCGTCGGTCGCGATCGGTCTGGTGTACGTCCTCGTGTTTTCGATCGTCACCGTGTTCCTCGAGGAACTGTTCTTCCGGGGCGTTCTCCAGGGCTACCTGCAGAATTCGATCGGCCCGCTCGTCGCGATCGGCGTCGCGTCGGTGTGTTTCGCGTGGTTCCACGTCTACTTCCTGTCGTTCGCCAGTCCCGCGTTCGTCGGCGGGATGGTTTACTACACCGCGATGGGTACCGTCTTCGGTGTCGTCTACGAACGGACGCGGAATCTCACGGTTCCGTTTCTCGTCCACGCCGGGTTCAATGCGGGACCGTTCCTAATCGTGTTCGCGACGATGATTTGAGGGCTCATACGGATTGCTGTAACGATTTACCGGCGCAACCGCGACACGGGCGGCGGTTGCGCCGGAAATGACTTACAGTAAACCGTATCAGACCTCGAGCGTTCGCGGCTCGATAGACTGTCCCTGGCCTCTACTGTTCACGGCTTGAACGGCTGTCCGTACTCGAGCATCCCTGCAGACGAACCCGTCGCTGGGTGTCGAAAGTCCGTATGAAGTATGAGTGTGGAGGCCACGATTGCCCGGCGTTCCGACCGGGGGAATCCCGGTTGCCTTCTCCACCCCGCGACCCGTCGAGCGACAGGTGTCCGGCGGTCCACTGCTCGCTTCCGCGCCTGATGGGCTGTCGCCGACTAACCACGACGGGACGTCCCTGCGGACGGCCACCGTGGACCGCTGTCCCCGACGGACGAGGCTTCCATGTTGGCTCCCGGGGCCCCGATCGGTCTGACCGGACGCCCGCGGCGTTCGGTCCCCGCTGATGACCATAGCGCGGGTAACGAGCAGGGCCAAACTGCCCGACCTATCCATCCCATCGTAGGCGGTTGGAACTTAAGGGCCTTTCGCTCCCCCAATCGACCGACAGCGCCCGAATACTCACCCTCGTTCCCAGCCGTATCGGCTCTCGAGATCGAACGAGCGGGGATCGAGACAGCCGCCCGTGATCACTCGAGGTCGCCGTGTTCCGCCTCGCCCGACTCGCCGCGCTCTTTCGCCGACAGCGGCACGGCGAGAACGACGAGCGCCAGATAGAAGACGGCGACCGCGGTGACGACGACCGTTCCACTGACGCCGGGCAATCCGGCGCTCTCGAGGAACGGTTCGTCAGGATTGAACGCCCAGACGTGGAACACCCAGCCGAGCAGAACGCCAGTCATCAGCGGTAGATAGACCCGCCTGAGACGGTGGCTGAACGCGCCGCGATAGCTGATCTTCGGCACTGGATCGCGGTAATCCTCGCTGAGGTCCGCCCGCCAGGTGTCGTGTTCGATACCCTCGGAAGGGTCGAGCGCGTTCGCAAAGAGGTTCTCTTGAAGGACTCGAACGCGCGATCGCCAGATGTCGTAATCGCGAAACCGACGCGCTTCGATGAACAGGAAGACGGTCCCCATGATCGCGCCGGCGAGGATAACGGCGTGTGAGACGTCCCCCGAGAACGCGTAGGCGACGATCGCCGCCATCACCGTGACGGCCCAGTTAGTCGTCGTATCGAGACGGCTGCGCCACTCGACGGTTCGCTCCATCTCGCCTCTGTAGAGGTGTGCCGCGACGGAGCCGAGGCCGGTGCTCTGATCGACCATCTCGCGGCCGATCTCCCGTTCTTCGGCCGCCTCCGGATCGAACTCCGGCTCCTCGGCCATACGCGTTCGTAGGACGCGTGCGCGTATCTTCCTTGCCACCGTCCGGAACACGCGACTGTCTCCCGATCGAACCAGCGCGCGGTCGACGCCAGTGATCACTCGAGCTCATCACGCATCCGATCAGTCCGTCCGGTCTCCCTCGCCGAACCGTTCTCGAAACCGACCGATCCGGTGGTCGGTCCCCGCGACGAGCAACCGATCGTCGCCTCGAAAGGCCGTCTCGTCGATATCGGTCTCCAGATCCCCTCCGCGCTCGAGTGCCACGACGGAACAGCCGGATTCCCGGCGGATTTCGGCCGTCGACAGCTCCGAACCGACGAGTTCGGGTGCGTCGACTTCGACCAGATGTAATCGATCCTCGAGCGTCATGACTTCGTGTTCGAAGATCCGCATCGTGAGCATGCGTCCGGCCACGTTGGGCAGGGCGAGGACGTAATCCGCACCCGCGGCTCGCATCGCGTCCACGCTCGTTCCGGTAACCGCGCCGGCGACGATCTCGACGTCCGGTGCGATGGCACGAGCGGCCAGCGTCGAGAGAATCGCGGCGTCGTCGGCTTCGAGCGCGACGATCACCGTCTCGGCCTCGTCGACCCCGGCCTCGAGTAGCGTCTCTTCGTCGGTCGAATCTCCGACGACGTCGATCGACTCGCCCGAGCTGGGCCCGACGGAGACGGTGTCCACGCCGGCTCGCTCGAGCGTCCCGCGTGCCGTCGTCGCGACCAGCCCTTCGCCGAGGATCACGACCGGGCCACTCGCCGTAGTGTACCGGACGCCGGACGTGCCGATTCGGTCCGCGACCGCCTCGAGTTCCGCCTCGGCTCCGGCGACGAGCACCGACGTATTCTCGTCGGCCGTAACGTCCTCGGAAAGCGTCGTGAGAAAATCACCTCGGACCCACGCCCCGAGCACCGTCGCTCCGGTCCGCTCGAGTCGGTGAGCGTCGGCGATCGGTTCGCCGAAGAGGTCCGAACCCGGCGGGACGGGGAACTCGTGGATGTCGAGTTTCGAACCCAGTTCGATCGCCTCGAGATCGGGGCTGATGACGTCTCGAATCCGATCCCCGAGCGCCTTGCCGAGCCTGTGTCTCGGCGAGAGAACCTCGTCGACGCCGGCGTACCGAAAGTACCTCGCGTCGCCGGGATCCGCGACGAGTGCGAGCACCGTCGCCTCGGGATCGCGGGCTTCGATCGTGAGCGTCGTCCTGACGGGGTCGCGTTCCGTCGCGTCGATGACGACGGCCAACGCGTCGTCGAGACCGACCGCCTCGAGCGTGCTCTCGGAGCCGGGATCGCCGTAGAGAACCCTGAAACCCGCCTGGTGAAGATTCTGAGCGCGGTCGTCGTCTCCCTCGAGGATCACGTACGGCGTCCCGTCGGCCTCGAGTTCGCCGACGAGGGTATCACAGAGGTCCGTGTAGCCGACGACGATCACGTGCTCTTCGAGGTGGTCGATCTCCGTCGGCGGCGCCGGTTCGACGAGCGTCTCGAGCCACGGGACGACGAACTGTGGGATAGCGACCACGATGTAGGCGATCCCCGTCACCTGAATCAAAAGCACCAGCGCGGTCATCTGGAGCGTCTCCCATGGCGCGTCCTGGCCGTATCCCGTGGTCGTCATCGACTGGACGACGATCTCGAGCGCTTGATACCAGGTGCGTGACTCTCCCTCGTAGGTCGCCATTCCCCACCGATACGCGAGCGTGTAGATGCCGATCAACAAGAACAGCGAGCCCACGTACACCGCGATACGCCGCGTCAGTTTTACCACGGCCGCTCACCTGCGATTTGCCCGCGGTGTAGCCCGGTCGTCGGTCGTATCCCGGACATACTGACCCTATCCCCGCCCCGAACTATCGTTCTTGGCGGTGGGTCTGCCGCCGGGTAGCCCTCCGCGCGTATCCGACATCCATCGCGAACGCTCGATCACGATCGCTCTCGGAGCAAAAGACATCGCTCGAGGAAAAGGCCCATTAGCCGTCCGAGACATCTATCGGGCATGGGACTCGGCAGCACCGCAAAGAAGATCCAGGGACTCTCGGATCGGGCCGAAGCGATGTACAAGCAGGTACAGCAACTCCAGCAACGGATCATCGGACTGGAAGAGGAGATGGACGACACCCACGAGACGGTCAAACGCCTCGACCACCAGCTTACCGAACAGCGCGCGTTACTGGTCGCCATCGCCGAGGAACAGGGCCTCGACGGTGAACAGATCCTCGCCGAAGCCGCGATCGACGAGGCCGAACTCGAGGCCGAATCAGGGGATGACGACGACGCGGACGACGCCGAGAGCGCCGCCGCCATCACCGAAGCCGAGGACGAAACCGGGGAGAAACCGGACGAGGGAACGCCCACCTCGGCGGAGTAACGCCGGGATCGGTACCGATACTCGAGGTGCCGATCACGATCGACACTCGTGGCGGTCGCCACGTCGATGACTCCGCCGTCGAGCGACGAACGTCCGTTTCGACGTCGCGGCCGATCCGATCGCACCGAGCGTCGCCTTCCCGCCGACCGACCACAACAGCAAGAGCTAACAATAGTGGCAACATTTGCCAGCACGATGACGACCCACGAGCGACCGTTGGATTCGGTACTCGAGACGATCGGTCGGACGCCCCTCGTCCGGGTTCACGACGGTCCCGACGACATCCGAATCTACGCGAAACTCGAGTCGTTCAACCCGGGTGCGAGCGTCAAAGACCGGATCGGCCGGTACATGTTAGAGCGGATGCTCGAACGCGACGAAATCCCTGCGGGCGGCACCGTCATCGAACCGACCGCGGGCAACACGGGGATCGGCCTCGCGATCGCGGCCCAGCAACTCGGACTCGACGCCATCTTCGTCGTCCCCGAACGATTCAGCGTCGAAAAACAACAGCTGATGGACGCACTGGGCGCCGAAATCATCAACACCCCCACAGACGCCGGAATGGGCGGTGCCATCGACCGCGCCCACGAACTAGCCGAGGAACTCGACGACGCCGTCGTCCCCCAACAGTTCTCGAACCCGCTCAACACCGAGGCCCACTACGCGACCACCGCACCCGAGATCTACGACGCACTCGAGGGCGAGGTGGGCGCGGTCGTCGCCGGCTGTGGCACCGCGGGGACGCTCATGGGGCTCGCCCGTTACGCCCTCGAACACGACGACGAAACCCACGTCGGCGCCGTCGAACCCGAGGGATCGCTCTACGGCGAACTTCTCGACGAAGAGCGCACGGAAGGCGAGTACAAGATGGAGGGCATCGGTACCCACGACACCGACACCAACGAACTGTTCGATCCCACTCTCGTCGACGCCGTCTACGCGGTTTCCGACCGGGACGCACACGACGAACTCCGACGACTCGCCCGCGAGGAAGGCCACCTCGTCGCCTCGAGTGCCGCCGCCGCGAGCGTCGCGGCGAAACGCGTCGCCCGGTCGATCGCCGACGGCGATCTCGAGACGCCACACGAGACGGTCGTCACCGTCTTCCCCGACTCGAGCGAGCGCTACCTCTCGAAGGGAATCTACCGATCGTTCGACGCGTGGAGTTCCTGACGGCGATGGCCGTCCCGACAGATCAGACGCTACTCACCTGAGCCAGTGGAGTCCAGTGGGGGTTCGACCGGCGCCTGTGTCGTCGTGTCGTCGATTCCAGTCCCGGATTCGGACGCCGAAAGCGCCCGCGCATCACGAACGTCGAAAACGTCGTCGCGTTCGACCTCCCAGACTCGCAAAACGAGGTGGGCCTTGCAGTAGTACTCGACCGCCTCCATCCCGGTATTCCGGTTCTCGAGGACGAGTTGATACGTCCCGTCGTTCGAACAGCTCTCGAACCGGTCACACATGCGTATCGATACCACGTACTCCGCTGTCGGGTAAGTCTCTGTCGGTGAACCGGTTCGACCGCAACAGCCACACCGCCGCCAGCGACGCGTTTCACATAGCGGCTTCTCAAGTGACGAGTCGACCGTGTTCGACCTTCATGCACCGATCCTGGACGACCGTCCGACCGTCGTC
Source organism: Natrarchaeobius versutus (assembly GCF_041205745.1). Taxonomy (NCBI): domain Archaea; kingdom Methanobacteriati; phylum Methanobacteriota; class Halobacteria; order Halobacteriales; family Natrialbaceae; genus Natrarchaeobius; species Natrarchaeobius versutus. Next base: position 221,429 of record NZ_JBGFCC010000007.1, read on the forward strand.
TTCGGCGCGTTCGGCCGCATCGTCGTCGCGAATCCCCAACTGGGTCCAGATGACCTGTACGTCCTCACGCTCGAGCGCATCGTCGACGATTTCGCCGACTTCCTCGCTCGGCCGGAAGATACAGACGACGTTGATCTCCGCTTCGACGTCCGCGAGCGTGTCCGGGACCGCCCGCCCGAAAATCTCGTCTGCAAACGGGTTGACCGGAATTACGTCGTATCCCTGTCGGCGAAGATACGCCGGAACGTCGTGGGCCGCCTTCCCCGGTGTACTCGAACAGCCGACGACGGCGATAGTCTCGGCGGACAGGACGTCTCGAAGTGCTTCGTCGGATTCGATCGTCATACGATGCGGTACGTAACCCAGAAAGAAGTCTCCGCCGGTCGGACTCCTCAGGTGGAAAGCCCTGCTGTCGTAACCTGTGGCTCGTCACCGTCGCCTTCTTCGACCTCGATGATGCCGTCGAACAGCTGTTTGAGCGTGTTCATCGTCTGGTCGTCGTGGGCGGTCGAGTCGATGACGTAGACGCCCAGTGCGTCCGCACTCTGGATCCGGCCCGTGAACACGTGGAGGAACCGAAATACCGTCTGGAGATCCGAGTACATGAGCAACGTCGACACTGAATGCATCAACACTCGATTTTCGGTCACGCCCCGATCCTCATAGAACTTCTGGAGAAACTCCGAGAGCTTGATCCCGATTCCCGTCATATCGATCGGCGACGAGGTATACTTGATCCGCGGGTCGTCGTCGACCGTTCCCATCCCTCGCTGTTTCGTCACGCAGTCGACGACACCGATGTTGGCGTTTTCCGTCTCGAGCGTGTCCGTAAACTCCTCGAGCACCTTCTGTGCACTGTCTTTGGTCGTGACGACGATCGACCCGTCGCCACGATTCGCACCGCTTTTCAGGATGTCGAACGCGATTCGACGCTTCCCGGTCATGGGTGGGCCCGCGATGAGAACGTTCGTCCCCGGATCGATTTCGGTCTCAGGAACGACATCTACGAGGTCATACATACCAATCACTCACATCCACACACAGTCGCGCCGACGGGCGAGGCACACCGTCGTCTATGCTCACGTCTGGTAAGAAAATATCGTATCCTGCTTATAGTATTTTTGATTAGCGGACTGTTATACTCGGTAATTCCGACACCTGTCGGCGTTCGCACCGATGGTAACAATTTAAACGACTCACACACTGATCGCACAGCGTAGGGTCGTCTTCGCTCGCCGTTTCCGTTCGAGTAACGCGAGAGCCGCGGCTCCGTCTGGCGATCAGATGTACGATGACGTGGGGTGGCTACTATCATCGATCGCCCCCCTCACCGAACAGAATCAGCCCGCACCGAACGCGAGAACGGCCCGGCCGACGACGAACGCGAGCGCCGCGAGAAACGTGCCGTACTTGAGCGTCGACTGACCGACCGAGGGGTCGTCGAAGCTCCGGACGGCCGCATACAGCATGATCGCGTCCGCAGGAATCACGAGAATCAGATACGCGATTCCAAAGTAGCCGAGCAGATACGGGGCCGGACTGGCGAGGATTCCAACGACGAGCAACGCCGCCGCCAACTGGAGCGCTCGACGCTCCCCGATCGCGATCGGAAGCGTGTTCAATCCCTCCTCGCGATCCCCCTCGAGATCTTCGACGTCCTTGATCACCTCCCTCGTCAGCGTCGCGATCGCCGCGAGCACGAACAGGACGACCGCCGGCTCGATGCGGCCGACCGCGGCCGCACCGAAGAGGAACGTACTCCCGACGAGATACGCGACGAGTGCGTTCCCGAGCCCGGGAAGCCCCTTGAAAAGCTCCGTGTACGCGACGAGCGCAACGAGGTTGATCGTGGCGATCGCGACCGCCTGCCACGGAAGCATCAACGCGAGCGCCACCGCACCAGCGAAGAGGACGACGCTGAAGCCGAGTGCAGTCCGTGGGCGGACGGCTCCGCGCGGAATCGCTCGCTCCGGTCGATTGATCTGATCGATCTCTCGATCGAAATAGTCGTTGATCGCGTTTCCAGCCCCCACGGCCAACCCGGTCGCGACGACCGCAGTCCACACCTCGAACGTCGCGAGATTCCCGCCGGCGACGAACGCACCGATGAACGTCAACGCACTCGCCGCGATCACGTTCACCGGGCGGGTCAACTCGAGCATCCCACGTATCGTCTCGCCCGCTGTCATCGACCGGGAATGCTCAGCGCTGGCGGATAAACGGTACGATCGCTGGCGGGTAGGGAGACCACCGCGAAAAATACGCAACCGACCGAACCAACTCCCGACGGCGAGTTAGCGCCACTCCTCGAGATCGCAGAGGGCATCGCCGTCGATCGAGAGCCACTTGCTCACCCGTTCGTCGCCTGAGGCGTCGACCGGCACGACGGTCCAGACCTCCTCGTCGTCGGTGAGCAACTCGAGCTGTGCGCCGCCGGACTGGCCGTCCGCTGGAACGGGTGCGTCGTTCACCGTCATGGTGTGCCCGAAGGAAGGTGCCCGAATACAAAGACCCTTCCCCGTCATTTTCAGCGGCTGGGAATCGACCGCTCGAGGGCGCCCGCTCGACGGTGTGTCTCCGGGTGACGAAAGAGGGTAAAATCGAGTGACTTATACGGAGTCGCCGGAAACGAACTGGTGAGGGCGCTTAGCTCAGTCTGGACAGAGTGCTTGGCTTCGGACCAAGTTGTCGCGGGTTCAAATCCTGCAGCGCCCATGTTTTCACGACAAACGGACGTGAGAAGTGAAAACTGGACCGCGAAGGATTTGAATCAGGGAGCGGCTTCGCCGCGACCGTAGTTCAAATCCTGCAACGACCGTTGTCATCTGTTTGGATCTAAACTAAGTCTTCCTGTAGTCGAGAACGACTAGGAAGCGGCCCGGATCTCCCTCGAGGTGATCTGAATCCGCGTATCGCGCTCTCGTCGATCCGGTGCTCACCAGTGAGGAAGTCTCGCCCAGAACATGGCCGACGAAATGAGACACAACTTCGGTACCGGGGCGGGCTATCGACTGACTCGAGAGATCCGCTGACCAGACGATCAAAGTGATGCCGTGGGTGTGCATCCCATGCGCCAGACCGGCATACCGCTACTACGGATACTCGCGTATCCAACCGTATGGCATCCGAAGCAGCCACGCAAACGGAGACTGGGATCGGAGTGAAACTCGCGGCTTGGCAGGCGGGACTCGTCGGCGGCATCGTCGGCGGCGTCGTCTTCGGCATCATGATGACGATGCAGATGCCGATGATCATCGAGAGCGCGATCCCCGGCATGTACGGACTCGGTCCGGAAGCGCTCGCGGTCGGGTGGGTCATCCACCTCGGACACTCCGCGGTGCTCGGGATCGTGTTCGCCGTGTTGGTGGGAATGGACGGGGTTCGCGACCGGCTGGACTCACCGCTCAAAATCGGCGTCGCGGGCCTCGTCTACGGGGTCGTCCTCTGGGTGATTCTGGCGTCGTTCGTGATGCCCGCCTGGGTCGGCGCGATGACGGGTATGGCCCCGCCAGTCCCGGACTGGAACGTAGAGAGCCTGATGGGCCACGCCGTTTACGGCGTCATCCTCGGCGTCGTCTGTGGCGCCCTCTCGAGGTAGCCTCGGTCGGTGAATCGAGCGCCAGTTCGGGGACGGAACGGGAGTAGACTGACTCGAGCGGACGACGGCGATCGTTGCCAGTCGGCCATCGTGTGGGCCGTCTCGGTTTCTCTTTGTGCGATCGGTTCACGGTGTCGTTTCTCCACCATGAGGTGGATCCGCGGGGGAAACCGATTCATACAATGACGTTGATAGGCAAAATATGACCGTCGTTCGTTCGCTCCGAAATACGGAGTACACCGGCGAAAATCGATGCGTTCCCTGCACTGTCGTGAACGCCTTGATCGCCCTCGGTGTGAGCACGCTGATCGGGACGACGCTTGCGTGGGCGTGGACGGCCGCCGTGGGCGTTTTCGCGAGCGCATTGGTCCTCGGACTCTCGTCGTGTGTTATCTGGCTTCGGGGGTATCTCGTGCCGGGAACGCCGACGTTGACGAAGCGGTATCTGCCGCGGCGAGTGCTGTCGTGGTTCGGGAAGGACCCGCTCGAGGACGTCGCGGTGCCCGACGAGATCGATACCGAACAGACGTTGCTCGAGTCGGGCGTTCTCGAACCCTGTGCTGAGATCGACGACCTCTGTCTGACCGCGGCGTTCGACCGGGAGTGGCGGACGGAACTCGAGGCAGTCGAGGAGGAGCCGGACCCGGCGGCGTTGCTCGATCAACTGGGGATCGAGTCCGACGACGTCGAGGTCGAGCGCTACGACGACGCGGTCGCCGTCAAACGCGACGGACGACGAATCGGCCAGTGGCCCTCGGCGACGGCCCTCCGGTTGGATACTGCCGCGTCCGGTCCGATCGCCGATCGGGTCCCCTACTGGCGTAAGCTCCAGCCAACCTCCCGTAGCGAACTCGTCGCTGGCGTCCGGATCTTTCTCGAGGAGTGTCCGGACGGCGGACCGGTCGAGTTTGCCACGGAGACCCGCGAGTCCTGTTGTTCGAGCTACGAGGTCGTTTCCGTCGTCTGTACCGAAAGCGGGGACCGACTGCTCGAGCAGCCGGTCCGGTGACCTGATCCAACAACCCGGACCGCGTGACGGCCGTTACCGGTCGGTGGTGAGGATCGTTCGCGACGTCTGAAACGCAACTCCACCCGGGAGCGCACTGCAATCCGCTCGAGAGCAAAACCAGTGCGGAGAGAACCGATCCGACGGCGGATGGAGAAGGAGTTTATGTGCTAACACAAACATTCGGATATGAACCGACGGACGATCCTCTCGAACACAGGTATTTCGGCGGCGATGGTCGCTGTATCCGGTTGTACGGGGCTACTAGAGGACGACGACCCTTCCTCGGGAACTGACGGCGAAGCGACGGGGGATTCGTCGACCGAAGACCACGGGGAGCGGACTGATGATTCGTCTTCCGAAGAGACCGGGGAAACGATTGACCACTCGAGCGGAGAGAATACCGGCGCCGAGAACGGTGGTCCGCTTCCGGATGAACACAGAACGCTCCGCTGTCCCGTCTCGGACGAGGATGACAGCACGGAATCGGTGCCGTCGATCGATGTCGACGCGGACACTGAAGACGAAATCGTCGACGCCGTCAGTGAACTCGAGCGGTCGTACCTCGAGCGGACGGACACGAATTCGAACCTTCGGGGCGCGTCAGTATGGCCTCGGGACGTCGAACGTCACGACGAGGATGCGGTCGTCGGCATCGTCTTCGTCAGCCGGCTTACGTACGGAAACGACGGCGACGAGGAAGATCAATGGGTTGGCACGAGCGGCGACATCGACTCCGCCTATCTGGTGACAAACGAGAGAATCTATCGAAAGGAACTGCACGATCCGAACGTGGAGTACTCGGCGTTCGATTACGATCTGGACGGCTGGGTGACGTTCGAGTGTTGATGGGGCGTTGTGTCAATTTCGATGGTGAATAAATATCCCGCACGGCCGGTGTATCGACGGTCTCGAGCGTCCTCGCCACTGCTCGAGATGGACAGCGTGGGATGGGCTGGTCGGGTAGTGTGATCAGCGATGGCTACCGGCCGACGGGGTGTCTGCGCCCGAGCTTCGATCCACTTCCGGTCTCACTCGTGTTCGACTGTCCCGAATAGTTCGAGGGTTGTTTCGGTACCGGCCTCGAAGTCGCCCTCGTTCACGTACCCATCCTCGCCGACGAACACTCGGCCAACCTGATCGACCTCCTCGGTCGAGCTGACGGCCGTAACGACCACGTCGTCGCCGATTTCGAGCCTGCCGACGTGGACGACCGCAAACTCGGCATCCTCGCGGGAGCCGGTCACCCCCACGAACGTCTCGACGGGGGTGTCTTCGCCCAGGAGCCGACCCACCTCCGAGTTCACGTTTTCCGGCCCCTCGACCCAGCCGTCCTCGACGCCGTCGAGGCCGAGCCGGCCGACGAACGACCGCATCTCCTCGTCGGTCAGTAGTTCTGCCGGCGACGCGTTCGCAACCGGGTTGAGCGTCTGGCCCATCACTGCCGCCTTCGGGGTGGCAAGCGCGCCGACGGCGGTGGACTCGAATATCGGCCAGGGAGCGGACGGCGCGGCCGAATCCGATCCGGCTGCCTCCCAACTTCCCTTGGGGAGGAAGAAGCCACCCTGCTCGAGCAGTTCTAGCCGCCCGTTATCGATGTCGTGGAGTTCCTCGAGCCCACCGGTGCCCTCGACGAACGCCGCGTCGCTCGTAATGAATTCGGCCCAGTCGCTCCAGCCTTGGGGGTACCAATCGCTCCAGCCAGCCGGATACCAGTCGCTCCAGTCGGCCGGGTACCAGTCGCTCCAACCAGATGGAACGTACCTGTTACCCGGGATCATTACCACTCCCTGTTCGAGTAGTTCTGGCTGTGGGTCTTCCCAATCCTGTGGGGGCATCAACCCACTGTTCTCGAGGAGTCGGCCGACCTGTTCCTCGGAGACGCCGCGTTCGAGCGCCACCTTTAGAGCCTCCAACGAAACGGCCTCGAAGTCCCCGTCGACGATTCCCTCCGTGGGGAGGTCCGTCGCCGACGCGAAGGTGTGGACATCGTCGTGGACGGCGTGGTGAAGTTCACCGAGATCCAGCTCGTCCCAATTATCACCCGGAAAAAAGACGTCTGTGGCTGTCGGAGTGAGCTCCGACACCGGATACTCACCGGTCTCCAGCGTTCCGTCGTCACCGAGCAACGCATCGCCGGGGAGCATCAGCCGACCGACCTCGAGCACCTCGTCGATGGCGTCGTCGGGGTTCGTTCCCGCCAACTCTTCGCCCGGGATCGTCACCAGTATTTCCTCGCCCCCGACGTTCCGCGTCGTCCAAATTGCCCCCCCTACCTGGTCGTCTCCAGCTTCCTCGTAGGAGCCAGCCGGAATCAGAACGCCGCCAGCTTCCAGAAGGTCGAGCCGACCGACCTCGATCTCGTGATGGTCCTCGAGTCCACCGGTGCCCTCGACAAACGCTGCGTCCTCGTCAAACGTGTCACCGGGGAACCAGTGGTCACCGGGGAACCAGTGGTCACCGGGGAACCAGTGGTCACCGGGGAACCAGTGGTCACCGGGGAACCAGGAGTCGCCGGGGATCATCACCACGCCCTGTTCGAGGAGTTCCGGCTCTTCGTCGACGACAAGCCCAGGTTCTGGATACATGACGACGCCGTTTCCGACGAGCCTCCCGACCTGTTCCTCGGAGACCCCGCGTTCGAGTGCTTCCTCCAGCGCTTCGAACGGGACGGCCTCGATCTCCTCGTCCAATAACCCTCGTTTGGGCAGGAGCATCCCTTCGTGGGGCGGCATAACGTCGTCCTCGATGGCGGAGCGAAGTTCGCCGAGGTCGCCTTCATCGTAGCCCCCATCGATTTCGGAGAACAAGACGACTCCCGCATGTTCTCCTTCCCCCTGAAAACCAAGGCCAAAACCGCCTGGAATCGATTCGGGGTCGAACTCACCGTCTTCCACCAGCAGGTCGCCGGGGACCATCAGCCGACCGACGTCGAGTGCCTCGTCGATGGCGTCGTCGGGATTCGTTCCCAGCAACTCTTCGCCCGGAATCGTCACCAGCACCTCCTCGGCCGCGACGTCCCGCGTCGTCCGAATCTGGGTCTCACCTCCGGTCTCCCCCGTCGCCTCGTATCCGACGACGTGGCTCGTCATCTCCGCGCGGACGTCTTCACCGCCGATCGTTCGTTCCTCCTCGACGACGATCTCGTCTTCCTCGACCCCCTCTAAGCCGAACCGCTCGAGACTGTCCGGTGGAACGGCAACCGGATCGGCCTCGAACGTATGTTCGGTCAGGTCCGTCAGTTCGGCACACCCTGCGAGCCCGGCGAGACCCGTTCCCGCAAGTCCTGCAAGCAGACGGCGACGGTTCACTGTCGTCCCCACCGTGTGTCGCTGGCCGCGTTCTGCCGCACTGTTCTCGATCGGTTCGTCACAGCCCCTCTCGTTTCCCGACATGAAATAAAATCATCATTAGGCCGTAATAAGATCAAGGTGAGTTACAGGTAATCGTGTGAATTACCCAGGAGTAGGGACTCTACCGTCAGATTTCCCCAACCACGGGACGAGGTCCGATCGTATTCACGGGTCCGCTACTAACACCTTCTATAAAATACGGCACATCCAGATACGTCGGTATTTCCGGCTTCGGACGGTTGGTAACCCGACCAGTACCGAAGAGCGTGAAATCGGTTCGACGACCTCCACGGCCACCTGTGCGTTACTCCTCGAGTTCCTCGATCATGACGATGGCTTCGCCGTCGATCACCGTTCGATCGTCATCGGCGGAGACCGTCGTCTCGATCCGGTACCGGTTTTCACCGAGGGCTTCGATGATTTCGCAGTCGGCGGTGACGGTGTCGCCGATCTCGACCGGTGCGTGGAACTCGAGATCCTGCGAGAGGTAGATTGTCAACCCCGGGAATCGGGCCAGGGCGGCGCTGATGGTGCCCGCGACGAGCGTTCCGTGAGCGATCCGCCCGTCGAATCTGGTGTCGTGGGCAAACTCCTCGTCGAGGTGGAGTCGGTTCGTGTCGCCGGTGGCCGTCGCGAACGCGGAGACGTCACCGTCCTCGATCGACTTGCTGAAGCGAACGAAGTCACCGATGCCGAGGTCGTCGTACTCGTCGGTGGAGCGCTCGGCGAACCAGCTTTCGTCGCCGAAAGAGAGCTCGGCGATCGACGAGTCCTCGGGGGTGGATTCGTCGCCGGTGTCGGCACGACTCGAGGTGCCAAGCCCCATCGCCGCCAGCAACGCGTTGTTTGCCTCCAGATAACTGTTCACGACGTGTTTCGACACGGTCGACCACTGTGGGCCGACGTCGGTCGTCTCGGAGTCGGAAGGATTGCTACTCATGCGTTCTCGAGGTCGCGGTGTGTCAGTCGGATGACCACTCGTTGGAGTTCGATGCCTGTCGTCTTGATATCGTCGCCAAAACACGTTGGTGGGGTCGAGGGACCTGCGCTGATCTCGTTACGCCGCGGTCGACTCTGATCCGATTCCGGCGTCGAGTTCCGACAGGAACGCCTCGCTCTCCGCGTTGAACGCCGCGGGCCGGTCCTGATTGACGAGGTGGCCGGCGTCGTCGACGACGATTCGACGGCCGCGGTCGACCATCGTCGCGATCCGTCGGCCCTGACGCGCGACGATCGGTGCTTCTCGGTCGCCGTGCATAACGAGCGTCGGGGTTTTCACGTTCGACAGATCCGGCGGGTCGTACCGGTAGAGCGCGTCGAAGACCTTCCGAAACTCCGTGGGTGAGACGTCACCCACTGCCTCGAGGGCCTCGGCTCTGACCGCCGGATCGACGGTTAGCCAGCGCCCGCCGGTCGTGGCTCGAATCGAGCCGAGCATCGACCGGAACGTCGCCGTCGGTCCCAGCGTAGACAGCGTCGTCGTGAGCGCTGGCGTCGGCGAGAGGAACGGTTTCATCGCCGGTGGGACGGCCATCGACGGCATCGATCTGAGTGCACCGGCGAGGATCGCCCCCGTGGCGCGATCGGGGTGACGGGCGAGGTACTCCTGGACGACCATCGACCCGAGCGAGAGGCCACAGAGAACGGGACGCTCGAGATCGAGTTCGGCACACACCGCCTCGAGGTCGTCGGCGAACAGTTCGATCGAGTAGCGCCCGACGTCGGTCGATCCAGTGTAACCGTGGCCGCGGACGTCGACCGTGACGATTCGGTACTCGTCGGCGAAGTGTTCGACCTGTGATCGCCAGGTCCTGCCGTTTAGCCACCCACCGTGAACGAAGACGAGGGGAGGCCCCTCACCGGTCGTCTCGTACCAAATCGTCCCGTCCTCGAGCGCGAGTTCTGCCATCGTCGGTCGTCCGCGCCGCGCCCATAAAACGGTTAGTCCATCGACTGGGATGGCTGGAGTGGCGACTCGGTATCCGTCGTTTCGGCCGCCTCGTCTTCGGCCGCACCGTCCTCGTCCGCCTCGTCTTCTGTCGCGATGTCCTCGTCCACGCCGTCGGTCGCCTCGACGGTGGCTGGCCCGTCGCGTCGATCGTAGCGTGTCACCTCGAGTGAGTCGCTCTCCTCGGCGTCCATCGAGATGGCAATACCGAGGGAGACGAGTCCGATCAGGAAAGCGACGACCGCGACGAGTGCGCCGGTGAATCCGTCGGATCCGCGAAGGGATCGCTTGAGCGAGCCGAGCAAGCCGAGCGCGCCTGCTGCAAGCCCCGAGGAGCCTGCGCCGTAGAAGACGACCGCCGGATGAAATCCCTCGAGGACGTAGCGGCGTTTGAGTCGCAAGAGGAAACTCCGGAGCAACAGTAACGAGACGTAGCGTACGAACGGCACGTAACGGATGCTACTCTCCTCGTCGCCGTAGACCGCCGACATCGAAACGTCGGCGACGCGACAGCCCTCGAGGTTCAGGTGAGTGAGGATGTGGTTGAGAAAGCCGTACTGGTCGGTGATCGACTCGAGATCAAGGCGTTCGATCGTCTCTCGAGAGATAGCGGTGTAGCCATTTTGGGGGTCGCCCACCGTCCAGTATCCCGAGGCGAACTTCGAGAGGCCGGTGAGCATCGCGTTTCCGGCGAACCGAAACGTCGACATCCCTTCGCGGTCCTCACGGCGAAGCAGTCGGTTCCCCTTGGCGTAGTCGGCTTCGCCGGTGGCGACGGGATCGACGATCCGATCGAGGATGGCGGGATCCATCTGACCGTCGCCGTTCATGACGGCGACGACGTCCATCTCATCGGCCGCCGCGCGCTCGTAGCCCGTCTTGACGGCCGCGCCGTATCCGCGATTTTCCTCGTGGCGAATCGGCACGACTCTGCGGGCGTCGCCGCCGTCGGTGATCGCCCGTTCGGGTTCGGCGGTCGCGTTGATCCGTGTGGCGACGCGCTGGATGACCTCCCAACTTCCGTCCGGCGAGGCGTCGTCGACGGCGTAGATCCGGTCGACGAAGTCGGGGACGGTCTCGATAACGCGGCCGACGAACGCCTCCTCGTCGTAGGCCGTGACGACCACGGCGACCGACGTTCCGTTATACATCGCCACCACCGTCCGTTCGCCGGGCGTCGGCGGCTGGCTCCTCTGGCGGCGGGTTTGCGGGCGAATCGTCCGGCTCTCCACGCTCCGATCCGTCGACCGAGGCCGCCCCGTCTATCCGAGCGCTCGCCGGCCGATGGCCGTCTCGAGAGCCGCCGAGTGTGTAGATCCGACGTCCGACCTCGGAACGCTTGAGGGCGTCTCGCGTATCGACGACGACGGTCTGATCGAGCGACGCCCACGAGATTCGGTCGAACGCCTCGTGTGGTGTCACGAGCACGGCGGCGTCGAACCGGGACACCTCGTCGGTCGTTGGTCGTTCCTCGAGGGAAGTAACGTCAACCGCCTGAACACCGTACTCGGCGGGGTCGACGAGCGGATCGGCGGCGGCCACGTTCGCGCCGCGCTCTTCGAGTTCGGCGACGACGTCGAGTGCGGGCGAGGCCCGCGTCTCTTCGACGTCGGCGCGATACGTCAATCCGAGGACGAGGATCGACGACTCGGCGAGGTCGATCCCCCCAGACTCGAGTTCCGTCGTGAGCCTGTCGACGACGAGTGCAGGCATGCCGTCGTTGACCGCTCGAGCGGTCTCGGTCAGCGCAAGGGGCGTCTCGAGCCACGAGAGCAGGAAGTACGGATAGTAGGGGATACAGTGGCCGCCGACGCCGGGACCGGGGTCGTGGAGCTGACACATCGGCAGGTCGTTCGCGGTGGCAAACGCCTCGCGGGCCGAGATGTCGAGTTCGTCCGCGAGGGCGCCGAGTTCGTTCGCGAGCCCGATGTTGACGTCCCGGTAGACCCCTTCGAACACCTTCACGGCCTCGGCGGTCGTGGCATCGGAGACCTGACGGACGTCGTTCGACGAGAGTTCGTCGTACACGACGGCGGCGGCCCGGGTGCTCTCGTCATCGACGCCGCCCACGACCTTCGGGTACTCCCCCCGAATGTCCCGGAGGGCCGTGCCGGAGGAGGTTCGCTCCGGACAGAATGCTAGTCCGAACTCGTCGGGCGCGAGGCCGCTTTCCGCCGACAGGTGAGGGCGGAGGACGTCACGACACGCCCCAGGAGGAAGGGTCGATTCGGCGACGACGAGATCTCCAGGAGCCAGACCCGAGGCGATATCGTCGGCGACCGATTCGACCGTCGAGAGATCCGGCTCGCGGTCGTCAGTCAGGAGCGTCGGGACGATGACGACGTGGATCCGGGCGCGCTCGGCAGCGGCCGGGCCGTCGGTCGTCGCCTCGAGTCGGCCGTTCTCGACTTGCTCGGCGACGAGGTCGTCGAGCCCGGATTCGCCGACGACGTGGCTCTGGCCCGCGTTGACCGTCTCGACGACGGACGGGTCGACGTCGACGCCGATCACGTTCCCCGTCGTCTCGGCGTAGACGCCCGCGAGCGGGAGGCCCATCTTCCCGAGACCGTAGACGGCGACGGGGACGCGGCCGGTCGTCAACCGTTCTCGCTGGCGGGATTCGGGGACCGTGGCGTCGTACAGGCCGACACCGTCGGCGTCGGCGATGACGTCGGAACCGGAATCGGAATCGGATCCGGCCATCAGATCTCCACCTCGCGTTCGCGCTCCAGTCGTCTCGGCGATTCCTCCCCCGAGACGAGTGCGTCGATCCGCTGGACGGTCTCGAGAGCCGAGATACCGTCCTCCGCCGTCACGGTCGGCTCTGCCTCCTCGCGGACCGTCTCGACGAAGGATTCGAGCTCGTGCCGAAGCGGCTCGCCGTTGTCGACTCGCGGTCGTTCGACGACGCTCTCGTGGCGGTACCGGCGCTTGCCGTCGTCGACGAGGTACTCGGGATACGAATCGCGGTGGATCAGAACGGACTGCTCGAGGTAGTCGACCTCGACGAGACACTCGCGGGCGGTGACGGTGAGTTTTCTCACCTTCTTTTGGGTGACCCGACTCGCCGTCACCGTCGCGACGACGTCGCCGTAGCCCATCGTCGCAGTGGCGTATCGCCCGTCCTCCGTACCCATCGCCGAGATCGATTCGGGGTCGTCCTCGAGCAACGAGGCGACGATGTCGACGTCGTGGACCATTAGATCGAAGACGACGTTCCCCGGCGCCGCCCGATCGATCGGCGGGCCGAGTCGCTCCGCCTCGAGCGAGATCACGTCGAGATCGTCGATCAGATCGCCCACGGTCTGGACGGCCGGATTGAACCGTTCGATGTGGCCGACCTGGAGGACGAGCCCGGCGTTTCGGGCGAGTTTGGCCATCGTTCGGCCCTGCTCGACGGTCTCCGCGATCGGCTTCTCGACCAGCACGTGTACGCCCGCCTCGAGACACCGCGAGACCGTCTCGTAGTGTGCGTGGGTCGGAACCGCGACTGTGACGGCGTCACAGCGCTCGAGGAGCGATCCGATCTCGAGCGACTCGGTCCCGTACTCTGCGGCGACCCGTCTCGCCACGTCGATGTCGTGGTCGGTGACGCCGACGAGGTCGGCGGTCCGTAGTTCGCTGAAGACGCGTGCGTGATTCTCCCCCATCGCTCCGACGCCGACGACGCCCACCCGAACCGGTCTGGGCGACGTCTTCGTTCGTTCCGTACTCATTGGTTATCGAAATGGTCGTAGATTGCTTCGACGACGGCACGTCGCTCGCGATCCGTGAGGCCGGGATGGACCGGCAACGAGAGTACGGTCTCCGCGGCCCGATCGGCTCGCGGAAGCTCGGCCGCGGCCGTACTGACCGTCTCGTATGCCGGCTGTCGGTGGATCGGCGTCTCGTAGTAGATCGCCGCGTCGACGTTTCTGGCCGCGAGTCCGTCGGCGAGTGCGTCCCGGTCGTCAGTTCGAATCGTATACTGGTGATAGACGTGTCTGTACCCGTCGGGCTCCGTCGGCGTCTCGAGCGGGAGATCAGCCAACCGGTCGTCGTAGTACGCCGCGTTCTCCTGGCGGCGCTCGTTGAACGCGGGCAACCGCTCGAGCTGGCTCCGACCGATCGCCGCGGCGAGCGCCGTCATCCGGTAGTTGTGCCCGAGCCGGACGTGGTCGTAGTTGCCCGTTCCGTTCTCTGCTCGGCCGTGGTTGACGTAGCTCGCAACTCGCTCGGCGACGTCCTCGCGATCGGTGGTGACGATGCCGCCCTCGCCGGTCGTCATGTTCTTCGTCGGGTAAAACGAGAAGCAGGCGGCGTCGCCGAAGCCGCCGACCCGGTCGCCGTCCACCGCCGCACCGTGGGCCTGACAGGCGTCCTCGAGGACGAAGAGGTCGTGCTCGTCAGCGAGTTTGCCGAGAGCCGAGACGTCGGCGGCGAGTCCGTAGAGGTGGACCGGCAGGAGGCCGACGACGTCGTCACGTTCGTCGAGGACGCGTTCGACGTCGTCGGGATCGAGCGTGTACGTCTCGAGATCGACGTCCGCGAACACGGGCGTCCCGCCGGCCAGTCGGATCGCGTTGGCGCTCGCGACGAACGAGAACGGCGACGTGATCACGGCGTCGCCGTCCTCGACACCCAGGGCCTCGAGGGCGGCGTGGAGCGCCGTCGTCCCGTTCGACGTCGCGACGGCGTGGTCGGTCCGACAGTAGGCGCCGAATTCCGATTCGAACGCCCGCACTTCCGGGCCGTCGGCGAGTGCGCCATCCTCGAGTGCCGATTCGATCCGTTCTACCACGGCGGCGTCGATCGAGGGGTCCGCGATCCGAATCGGTCCGTCGCGTTCGGCGTCGGTCGTTTCGCTCATGCGATCTGGTTGGGCCCCTCGAGTGGCCCCGGTAACGACTGCGTTTCGGCGGGCGATCCGACGGCGAGCGTGTTCGCTGGGACGTCGGACGTGACGACTGCGCCGGCCGCGACGAACGCGTTTTCGCCGACCGTGACGCCGGGCAACAGCGTCGCGTTCGCCCCGACCGAGGCGCCGTCGCGGATCGTCGGTCCCTCGAGACTCGCGTCGCTTCGAACGGGATACTCGTCGTTCGTGAGAACGGCTCCGGGGCCGACGAAGACGTTGTCCCCGATCGTGGTCTGTGTCGGCACGTAGACGTTCGTCTGGAGGCTCACGTGCGAGCCGATCGTCGTCTTCCCGTCGATCACCGTCTTGGTGCCGACGAGCACGTCGTCGCCGATTCGGGTTCCCTCGCGAACCAGGACGTCGTGGCCCGTCGAAAAGCCGTCGCCGATCGTCACGTCGCCGTAGACGATCGATCCGGATCGAATCGTCGCGTCTCGTCCGATCCGGGTCGGTTCGTCGAACTCGCCGTAGCCGACCGTCGCACCCTCGTCGATCGTACAGTCGTCGCCCCGGACGAGTTCGCCCGTCACGATTCACCTCCGTCAGTTCCCGAGCGTCTCGAGGGAGGCATCTTCCGCGCTCGAACTCGTGGTCGTCGTCGTCGGTGTCGCTGTGTCATCGGTAGCTCGATACCCGGGTGGGAATCGTCCTGATACAGCCGGTAACGAGGTTTTGTTATCCCCGGCTTGACGGGTCCGTAGCCACGAACTACAGCCTCGGTGATGGCCGCGATCGGATCGAAAGCGACCGTCCACACGCGCCGAACCGTCGGTTTCGGTGATCGTCGGGTCTCGAACCTGATCGGATCACGCGAATCGATCGGGACGTCGTGTGCGCTCCGATGAACGCGTTCGGGTGAACAAACTGAGAAAAACCGCGACACGGAACGGCGAATGGAGTCGATCTCGAACTGAACGATGTGAGTGATATCTTCCGACCATCGTTCCCGGTGATGGACCCACCGGTCGTCGCCATCGATCCGTCGCGACCGTCCGAAAAACGTTGGATTAGCCGTCAGTCACGCCCGCTAACCGGTACAATTCGATTATCGGGAGGGTAGCCGTGTGATAGTAAAGGGAACGGGTGTGACACGTGTTCTTGTGAGGTATCCGACCACACCCGATCGATGCTCGACTCGGGAACGCGAGGGCATCCATGGCTGAGCACGACCTCTCCCAGGCCGAGTTGTTCGACGTGTTCAGCAACGCCCGTCGCCGACGGACGGTCCAGTTCCTGAAACGACAGGGCGGTTCCTGCGACCTCACGGCACTCGTCGAACGGGTCGCGGCCTGGGAAAACGACGCACCGCCGGAAGAGATCACGCGAACCCAGCGTCGCCGGGTGTACATCTCGCTGTACCAGACGCACCTGCCGATGCTCGAAGACCACGGGATCGTCGACTGGGATCCGGATGCCCACCGGATCGAACTCCTCCCCAGCGAAGAGGTGTTCGAACCCTACCTCGATCGAAACCTCGGAAGCGAACGCGAGTGGCATCGTCTCTACCTCGCGGTAGCCACGGTAGGCGTGTCCGTGTTCGCACTCGCGTGGGTCGCAATCGGTACGTCCGCAGTCGCGGCGCTCGTCGCGATCGCGGTCTGCATCGTCGTCCTCGCGCTCTCGCTCGTACAGCACGTCTCGCGACGGCCCGACCGGCAGTTCCCGTTCGGTCGTGCGAGCCGATAACAGCCAGTTCTCGTCGCCCTCCCCACACCCGATCAGGACGGTCCCCACGCCTCGCGCTCACTCGAGACGGTTCTCGATCGCTCGTTCACACACGACGGCCACGAGTCATCAGAGGGTGGAGAAATTCGCCGAGCTAGACTGCTGTTGGCCGTCTTCGCCACAGGAACTCGTCACGGATCCCATCCCGGAATTCGTTACGACAGACTGGACGAATACGGAGAACTGACTGAGTGGCCTTCGACGTCTCGATCGCGGCTCGAGGTCGGTTGTCGGTCTCGTCGACGGGTGGCCGGCTCGATCGGGGTCGCCGTCCGTTTCTCTCAGCCGTCACCGGCTGATCCGTCGTCAGTGACCGTCACCCAGAAGTACGTCTCTTCGTCGGCGTTCTCGTTCGTCGGGACGGCCGGGGAATCGCCCTCGTACAGCAGGACACTGATCCGAACGGTCTCTCCGGGACCGGCGGTCGGCGTAATCTGGCGTTGACTGGTCACGGTCGAACCGTCCGAGACGTCCGCGTCGATCTCCTGTAGCTCGGTTCGATCGACCACGAACTCGTCCTCGAGGCTCTGCTGTTGGACGACGACCGTGTACGCCGTGCGTTCGCCCTCCTGATTTTCGATCGAAATCGTGAGGGGGACCGACTCTCCGGGCTCGACCTCGCTGGGAAGGTCTCCGGCGACCAGTTCGCCGTCCTCGGTCTCCGTGTAGAGGCCGAGTTCGGTGAACCCGCCAGCGGATGCGGGAAGCAAGAATCCGACGATCAACGCGCCAATAACGGTCGCGATCGCAACGGTGAGCAGTATCGACGAGGCCGTCACCACAGCATCGTCCTCGCGTCGAATGGATAGCACGCTGGTTACCGGTGAAACGGTAAACCGATCGGATTCGGGGGTTCGAAGGCGACGAACGGCACCCAGTTGTGCGAAACCGACGCTGAACACCGCGAGAGCGGCCGCCAGTGGTTCGGTTTCGAGTCCCCACTCGGTGAACGGGAGTGCCAGAACGACGAGCGGGACGATCGTCAACGACAGGGCGAACGCGAGACCGAGACGTTCGGCGGTGTCGATCCCACGCGGGTTGGCGTTCACCCCAGGGGCTTCGCTGGCGGGTCGTTTTGCGGCCGGAAACAGCACCGACACCAGCGCGTACCCCGGGAAGAACAGCGCGAGCGGAACGGCCAGGAACAACGCCGCGAGGCTCCCGGTAGAGAGGGACGTCACGGCGACGTAAGAGAGTGCGGCGAGGATAGAAACGACCGCGAGATCGACCGGGTAGGAGAGTACGTACTCCAGTCGAGTTCGTGTGTAGCTTCGAAAGCTCATCGGCCGAACACCGCGTTCGTTTCGGCGTCCCTTCGACCGACTATCGACGATATCCGTACCATTCTCGGTATCGTTTTTCGACACACCGCTGTTTTGTTATGGCCGAGTTATCCAATCTGGCGTCGACGCAGAAAACGGACGACAATACCGGGTCACGACCGGGGTGAGTGCACGACCGGCGAGCCGATGTGTGTAATTCCGGAGACGTCTCTGGCACTGCCAGGACGGTTCCGTGATCGCGAGAGAGCGCCGATCCTCCTCGAGTACCGTCAGAATTCGACGTACTGCTCTTCCCACTCGCGGCGCTCGTCGATACGGTGGCGCCCGTCGTCGGTGATCGCGTAGTAGTTCGTGCGCCTGTCGAGTTGTCCCTTTTCGACCAGCTCCTTGTTGACCAGCGTATCGAGATTCGGGTACAGCCGCCCGTGATTGATCTCGGAACTGTAGTACTTCTCGACTTCGTCCTTGACGGTTTGGCCCGACGGTCGATCTGCGCCCGCGATGACGTACAGCAGGTCTCGCTGAAAGCCGGTCAGATCGTGCATTGCTCAATCACAGTGACCGTTCCAGTGAGTAGATATTTGTTATCCGTATCATACAGGCCTGTGGGGGCATCTTTCAGGAACTGTTCGGAGAACTAAAGTGTGCGTTCTCGAGAACGTCTCGGTTTCGTGAACGTCGGTTAGCCAGACGGAAGTGGCGTCGTCGAAATCGGTAGCGACCCGTCCACGGTGCGTCGTTCCCGTTCCAAGATCCTGATTCTCAGTTCGCTGGACGACCGTCGCCCGTCATCCAGGTACGTCGATCACGGGAGTCCCACGACCAAACGTTCAATCGTCGGTGCGTGACAGGGAGACTCGTATTCCGCCGGCACCGATTCTCACGTCGAGTTGATCGACCGTCGCCTCGTAGGCCGTCGTATGAGAACCGTCCTCCTCGAACCGGATACACTCGGCGAGGAGATCGCTCTCGAGCAGGTTGTTTATCCGCCTGTACACCGTCGCGGACGAGCTTTCGGTCCGCTCCGTCAGTTCCTTTGCCGTCTTCGGCCCGTCGCTCGTGGCAACCAGGATCGTCCGTGCACACGTATCGCCGAGGACGTCGAGCTGTGCTGCGGGGTCGACGGACGCTTCTGTCTGTGTATTACTCGCTTTCGTTGACATCGTCACTACTCCGTTGGAAGGGCTCGTTCTGTTCTCCCTCTGATGAGAGGGGATCCGATACGGGTCGCCCGGACCGTCGTGAGGCCGCGTTCGGTGACACCATAGCGTTCCAGCGACACGATCGGTAGGCGATAGTGGTATTTTATAACGATGTACCTTCTCGATCGAAGGTCTCTCGTTCTCTCGTGAAATTTCGTATTTTGACTGCGAAATACGGTATTTCGACCCTCGAATTTGGCGGGCAACACCCGATTTGCAGGGCAAATACGACGCAACTTATCTGAACTCGCGTTGAGATCGAACGAGGCTCGATTCCAGAAACCGCCGATAAACCGGTCGAAACCGCCGAAATCGGACAGAAACCGGACGTTTCTCACCCCGTTAGGGCCCCCGGTCGGTGAACGGTCTACGTCATTTATTCGCGTCTGACCCCCTGAATCCGATGATGCCCGGACGAGTACTATCACGCCGAACCTGAAACCAATCGAAATCGTCCGAGTAACTCAACCCCCACCAATGAAATCCACACGACACAACTGGCGGCCAATGGAATCGTCGACGGCAGGCGCACGCTGTCGAAACTGTGGCACGCACGTCACACAACAGTTCGCGCGCGTCTTCGGTGACAACGGTGACGTCGTCCACGGCTGTCCGTCCTGTACGACGTATCGGGAGATGCAATCCGGCGGACACCTCCCCAGTGACGAGCCTCGATAGCTCGTCCCAGGCGTCCTGTGACGTTTCTGTGCGAAGACAGTGGTACGGACACGACTAACTTTCAAAATATACGGTTAGTAAAAAATACCAGAGCTTAAAGTCGGTGGTTGGTGAAACGGACGTACGTGTATGAAGGTCGATGACGGACAGTCTGTCGAGTACGCGATTCCCATTTCCTCTTGACGATGTCTGTCCAGACGAGTAGATCGGATTCGCTCGCGGAAAGCGAAGTCTTTCACATTCTGGGTAACGACCGCCGCCGAGCGATCGTTCAACTCCTCGCGGAGGAGTCGGGTCAGGTCGACGTGTCGGACGTCGCGTCCGATATCGCGGCGAACGAGTCGGATGCGTCGTCCGTTCCGAACAATTTGTACAAGAGCGTCTACGTCTCCTTACAGCAGACTCACCTCCCGCAACTCGAGGAAGACGGCGTCATCGAGTACGACTCGGACGCCAAGACGATCGAACCCGGCGCTAACTTCGTCGCCGTGCTCACCTACATCAACGGACACGGGGACGATCGGTCACCGACCCTGCAGTTTCACCTCGCGGTCTGCGTGCTTGGTCTGCTCCTGATCGCACTCGCCGGCCTCGAGCTCCCTGTCGTCTCGGGTCTGGATCCGGTGTTCTCGAGCGTGTTGGTGTTGCTCGCAGTGGCCGCCAGTAGTCTCTATCGGTTGTTGAGTTGATCCTCGCCCGGGCCCGGTCGGTGTTTCCTCTCGATCGAGTGTGATCGCGGCCGGATTCGCCGACTCGAGTGGCTGGCGTCGTAGTCGTTTTCGTATCAGGTGACGACTGCAACGATTGATACGGTTTGCTGTAACGATTTGCCGGTGTGACCGCACGACGGGGTCGCGGTCGCACCGGAAATGGCTTACAGTAGACCGTATGACACACTGATCGCCGATCGGTCAGTCAGTTCGTGTATAATACGAGTCGTGGATAACGTGAGTGGCTACTATCGCTGACACTGTTTGGACACCGATCTCACAGCTATCCCACGGTGTTGTACACTGATCTCAACGACCACGATAGCTCTGACGCGATCGGTTACCACGAGAAGAGACGGCCACAGTACCGACGAGAAAATCCGCATGCGCTCCGTCCGTTGGACTAGTGGCTGATCAGGCCGGGACGTTGATCATCGGCTCGGCGACGCCATCGTCGTCCCCGTCATCGACGTGTTCGTCGTCCGCAGGCTGTTCGTCGTGTTCGCCGTCGACGGTGACGACTGCGTCGTCGGTCACCGGTTCACCGGCGAACTCGTACGGGCCGTCGACGGTGCCGTCGGATTCGACGAAGTCGAACTCCTGGTCATCGTTGGTGTCGCGGTGGGGCATCGCGATCAACGTTTCGTCCTCCTCGAGTGGCTCGTCGAGCGTTATCTCGACGTTCTCGTGAGTCCCTTCCTCGAGGTACTCCGAGGCGCCGATAACGCTTCCGACGACGTTTCCGACGAGAAGGCTACTGTCGTGGATCGCCACGAATCCGCCGCTGGCCATCGTGACCTCGTCGACGACGACGGTCTGTCCGTCGGATGCCTGGTCTTCGAACGTCACCTGTGCTGGCTGTGGTTCTTCCTCAACCGGTTCCTCGTCGACTGGTTCCTCGTCGACTGGTTCCTCGTCGACTGGTTCTTCGTCAACCGGTTCCTCGTCGACCGGTTCTTCGTCAACCGGTTCCTCGTCGACCGGTTCTTCGTCAACCGGTTCCTCGTCGACCGGTTCTTCGTCAACCGGTTCCTCGTCGACTGGTTCCTCGTCGACTGGTTCCTCGTCGACCGGTTCTTCGTCAACCGGTTCCTCGTCGACCGGTTCCTCGTCGACCGGTTCTTCGTCAACCGGTTCTTCGTCAACCGGTTCTTCCTCAACCGGTTCTTCCTCAACCGGTTCTTCCTCAACCGGTTCTTCCTCGACCTCGTCGGTGAGTTCGAGGGTCGCCACCTCACCGAACTCGTCGGTGAGTACCATGTGGATGTACTCTCCAGCCTCGAGACCCTCGGTTTCGACGTCGAAGACGACGTCTTCAGTCTCACCGGCGTCGAGCGTTACTTCCTGTGCCTCGACGAGGTCGCCCTCGAGTCGGAACTGAACGTCTTGTGTCGCTTCGTCGTCACCGGGATTGGTGACCGTGGCCGTAACGGTGATCGTCTCACCGACTTCCGCGGTCTCCGGTGCGTCGAGTGCATCGACGGTGAACGATTCGGTCGGCTCTTCTTCAACGGGCTCCTCGTCGACCGGTTCTTCTTCGACCGGCTCTTCGGGTTCTTCAGGCTCCTCCTCGACCGGTTCTTCCTCAACGGGTTCTTCAGGTTCTTCAGGTTCCTCCTCGATCGGTTCTTCCTCAACAGGTTCTTCCTCGACCGGTTCCTCTAAGACGGGTTCGTCCGGAATTTCGATCAGAAGGAAGACGTTCGCCTGTTCGATCGTCACCTCGAGTCGCAGATCTTCGTGCGTTTCTTCCTCGTAGCCGTCGTCATCGATGCCGTTGTCGTCGACGTCGTTGTCGTCATCGATGCCGTTGTCGTCGACGTCGTTGTCGTCATCGATGCCGTTGTCGTCGTTCAGGACATCGTCATCTTCCTCGACATCGTTCTCGAGGTCCTCGTCGTCAGCCGGCATCTCCTCGTCCGGCACGTCGTCGAGGTGATGGACGACGAAGATCGTCGCCTGTTCGATCGTCACTTGATGCTCGTCGTCCTCGAGATCGTTGTCGTCGACGCCGTTATCGTTGTCTTCATCGAGATCGTTGTCGTCGACGCCGTTGTCATCGTCGTGCTCGTCGTCGAGTCCGTCGACGACGACGAAGATCGACGCCTGATCGACGGTGACGTCCATCTCGTCCTCGTCGTCGTTCGCTAGGTCGTTGTCTTCCTCGAGGTCGTCGTCGGCCTCATCCTGCAGGGAATCGGCCTCGAGCACGACGAAGGCGGTTGCTTGGTCGATCGAAACCTCGGTGTGGTCGTCGAGGCCATCGTCGTTGTCGTCGACGTCGTTGTCGTCATCGAGGCCATCATCGACGTCGTTGTCGTCATCGAGACCATCGTCGACGTCGTTGTCGTCATCGAGACCATCGTCGTTGTCATCGTCGACGTCGTTCTCGTCGTCTTCAAGCCCGTTTTCGTCGTCGACACCGTTGTCATCGTCCTCGGTGTCTTCTCCGATCGTCGTAACGGTCGCTTGTTCGATTGTGACGTCGAGGCTGACGTCGCTCATTCCGACTGCGGCGTACTCTCCGTAGTCGTCTTCGTCGTTGTAGTCGTCTTCGTCGTTGTCGTCGTAATCGTCTTCGTACTCGTCGTCGACATCGTTGTCATCGACGCCGTTGTCGTTGTCGTCGTAATCGTCTTCGTACTCGTCGTCGACATCGTTGTCATCGACGCCGTTGTCGTCGTCGTCGATGCCATTGTCATTGTCGTCGATGTCGTCGTCGAGTTCGTCCTCATCGGGGATATCCCCGACGTCGTGTACGACGTATATGTCCGCGTGTTCGATCGTCACTGTCCACGATACGTCCTCCATGTCGAGGTCGTTCTCTTCCTCGATCAGTTCTTCGTCACCGGCGTCAGTGTCGTGCTCGTCGAGCGCCGCAGGCGCTCCCACGGCCATCGCCCCCGTCGAGCCGACCATCATCAGCGCAGTGAGTACTACGAGTAGCTTCTTGCGTGCGTTCATAGTTGCCGTGAAGGCACCGGTTCAACGCGGCGTTAGCGCATAAACCGGCGCATCGATTTCGCCGAGAAACAGATCACTATGCGACATGCCGTCGAATTGTCGCTGGGAAAAGAGCGATTAGCGGCGTCGCGGATCACTCGTTTTTTGGCTGTTCGGGCGACTTCGAAGCGGTCGGCTCGTGATCCGGCAAGCAGACGAGATTCTCCCGCCCCAGACGCAGTTTCGTTATCTGACCGTCCTCCTCGAGTTCTGCCAACAGTCGGCTAACCTTCGCTTTGGACCAGTCGACTGAGTCGACGATCTTCGATTGCTTCATCCGCCCGCCGTTCTCACTGACGAGTTGCTGAACTCTCTCCTGATCGGTCACGAACTCCTCACGCGCGGCCTCACCCACGCCTGCAAACGATCGTCGATTCTCGATGTGATTCCGGAGGACGAGTGCCCCCCCGAATACCGCGAGTGCCACGATCCCGACGAGCGCCGCGAGGTGTGATTGACCACCGACCACGAGCGGGACGAGTGAACCGAACGCGAGACACTGTCCGGTCTCGAGTCCGTAGAGAACGGAATCAAACGGCGTCGTTGTGAGCGGATCTGAAGGTATCCGGCTACTGAAGTGAGCAGTCATGACGTCTGAACGTGTTCGAATGCAGTCACTCGATACGGTACGATCGATGGCAACCACCTAAGTATTTTTTATTGATCATATAGTATTTTGTTTTATCTGTATATCATTTCCAATCAACTGTTCGAAGATCCGATGAGTAGCGTCGTGGAGAGTACTCACCGTCCATCCGATGCATCGTCTCTCGAAAGCGTTCTCATACTATCCGGATAAACTCGGCCAGACGTTCGGTACAACTAGCTCGAATTCTCGCCGTGTTCACGCGGTAAGAGTCGATTTTCCTGATCGTCGGTACCGAGGTCGCCATCGTACGGGCCAGTCGATCCTCGATCGCGAAACGACTGCCAGCTCGCCTCGAGCGAGACGGACTGCTATCCGTTATCGTAACAGCTGCAACGATCGATACACTGATCGCCGAGCTCACGGGTCACTGCGTTCCCCGCTCGCTACTCCGCAGTTCTCCCTGGTGGTTCGAAAACCGAAGATTTTCATCATCACGACCGGTGGTCGTTCGAACGACTTCGCTCGTTTCCGAACCACGCTTCCGTCTGGCGATCAGGTGCGCGACGACGTACAGTGGTTACTATCGCTCCGGGAGATTCAGTGACGGATCACAGTTGTGTGGTGTATCGAGATGAGAGTCTGTACGGAGAGCGTTGGGATCTCGAGAGGGGGTTGGGATCTACACACCAGGGACGCCAACGGCATCGAACCCGGTCACGCCGACCAACGCGAGCACGTACAGGACGACGAGTACCGAGAGCCAGGCGACGATGGTGATCGCGGCCGCATCGACCCAGCCGCCGGGGTATCGGGCGTTGACCACTGCGAGGTACGCGACGAATACGAGAAGTGGCCCAAGCAACGGGATCCATCCGAAGAAGAACCCGACGATGCCCCAGACGATCGCTCCGATCAGTGCGGTGATGATCGCGTACGTGTAGTCTTCAGCATCGACGATCAGTTTCGCTCCGACGAAGATCCCAAGCGCGCCGATCAGGAGGCTGACGACGAATACGATGAGGCTGTCGATCATACTTCTGGATACGGAGCCCGAATACCGATAGTTATCTCTCACCTACAGGGACCTGTACGGGACTTCAACGGATCGAACGTCGATCGATTCCCGAACCGAAGCCGACGGCTTCGAGCGAAATACGTCAGTGTCTCCGTAACGGTTGACGGAACTTATCTACGATCACTCGACCCACGGATCGAAGTCGAGCAGGACTCACCGCTGATCCGATGGGCTGTCGACGACCGGTCTGTCGGAGTCGATCGAAACGCCCAGATCGGTTTCGTTTACGAGCGCTCGAATCCCCGTCTCCAGGCCGATACGCGCCTCGAATCCGAGTTCGCGGCGCGCCTTCGAGACGTCGGCACGGCTGTGTCTGATATCACCTGGCCGCGGATCGCGGTGAACGATCGTCGAGGACGAGCCGACCACGGTCCGAACGGTCTCCGCGAGCGTCCGGATCGACGTTCGCTCACCGGTCCCGACGTTGTACGCGCCACCCACTATCTCCGTCGTCGCCGCCCGGAGGTTCGCCCGAACGACGTCGCTGACGTGGACGAAGTCACGAGTCTGTGAGCCGTCACCCTCGACGGTGATCGGCTCTCCCGCACGCGCTTGCTCGAGAAACGTCGCGATGACCCCGCTGTAAGGCCCCTGCTGACGGGGTCCGTAGACGTTGAAGTAGCGCAACGTCACCGTCGGTAAATCGTACAGATCGGCGTAGAGGCGCGCGTATTGGTCGAGCGCGAGTTTCTGGACGCCGTAGGGAGAGGTCGGATCCATCGACGCGGACTCGGTTACCGGGAGTTCGTCCGGATGTCCGTAGGTCGCGGCGCTCGAGGCGACGACGACGCGCGCGTCCTCGTGACGCGCTCGCTCGAGGAGTTTGAGGCTCGCCTCGAGGTTGGTCTCGTGACTGTGGCGCGGATCGTCGACGCTCTCGGTGACGCTGACGATGGCCGCCTGGTGGAAGACGAGGTCGACGCCGTCCATCGCCGGCTCGAGGACGTCTTCGTCGCCGACGTCACCCTCGATCACCGTGACGTCGTCGGGAACGTACTCCCGATGGCCGTTCGAGAAGTCGTCGAGGACGCGAACCTCGTTGTTCGGCCGGAGGGCGTCGACGAGGTGACTGCCGACGAACCCCGCACCGCCGGTTACGAGCACCGTGTTATCGCGAATCGCTGGCGATCCCATTACCGGCTGGAGCACCCGGCCTCCGTTTAGTATGGAAGTCCTACTGCGCTGTAACCGCCACCTACTCGGCGTCAGCGGGTGACGAACGGACGAACCGAGCGACGCCGATACGGTTTACTGTCGATCATTTCCGGTGAAACTGCGACCTGGGCGGCGCTCTCACCGGGTAATCGCTTCAGCAATCCGTATGAAGCGTTCGACCGCCGCTCGAGGAGCCAACAGAAGCTATATGCGCGCCCCTCGGCAACGCCACGGCAATGACCGTCGATCTCGTCGTGCGAAACTGTACCGTCGTCACACCCGACGGCCGCTCACCCGACTCGGGAATCGCGGTCGAGGACGGAACGATCGTCGCCGTCGCCCGGAGCGGCCGACTTCCCGACGGCGACCAGGTCCTCGACGGCGGCGGCGCGGTGCTAGTCCCCGGAATCGTGGACTGTCACATCCACAACCGGGAACCCGGCCTCGAGTACAAAGAGGACTGGGAGTCCGCGACGCGGGCCGCGGCCGCCGGCGGCGTGACGACCGTCGTCGGCATGCCGAACACCGATCCCGTTATCGACAGCCCGGAGCATCTGGAGTTGAAGTTCGAGCGCGGCGAGGCGAGCGCACACGTCGACTTCCAGAGCTACGCCGTCGTGACCTCCGAGAACCTCGAGTCGATCCCCGACATCGACGAGGCCGGCGCGCTCGGGTTCAAGATCTTTCTCGGTTCGACGGTTGGCGACGTCCCGCCGCCGAGCGACGGCGAGATCCTCGAGGCGATGGAGCGGATCCGTGAGACTGGCAAACGACTGGGCTTCCACGAGGAAAACGGCGAGATCGTCGATCACTACACCGAGCGGTTTCGTGCCGCGGGGCGGAACGAACCCATCGATCACGCCCATTCGAGGCCCGTGATCGCCGAACGAGAGGCGGTCGAACGCGCCATCACGTTCGCCGAGGAAACGGGCGCGAAGATCCACATGTTCCACGTCTCGTCGGGATCGGCCGCGAAGGCGGTCGCCCGCGGCAAGGGCCGCGGCGTCGACGTCACCGCGGAGACGACGCCACACTACCTCTGGTTCACCGAAGACGTTCTGCGCGAGAAGGGAAACGTCGCCCGCATTCAGCCGCCGATTCGGGACGCCGACGAGCACGAACACCTCTGGCGCGTCGGCATCGACGAGGGCGCGATCGACTGCATCGCGACGGACCACGCCCCTCACACCGACGAGGAGAAACTGGTCGAGGACCCGTTCGGAAACACCTGGGACGCGATCTCGGGATTCGTCGGCCTCGAGACGGAGGTGCCGGCGATGCTCACCTTCGTCGACGAGGGCCGATTCACGCTCGAGGAGTGGGTCAGCCGCCACTCGCGGCGTCCGGCCCAGATCTGGGGGATGTATCCGCAGAAGGGATCGCTCCGGATCGGCACGGATGCGGACTTCACGATCGTCGACACCGATCTGGAGTGGACGCTCGAGGACCGCGAGGAGTTACACTCGAAGACCCGCGTGACGCCGTTCGAAGGCGAATCCTTTACCGGAAAAGCGGTCGCGACGGTCGTCCGCGGCGAGGTCGTCTACGAGGACGGCGACGTCGTCGGAGAGTCGGGATACGGGACTCGAGTCGACGTCGACTAACCTGGCGCCCCTCTGCGCGGTGCTTCTGATAGGCGGTTTCGCTCCTGATAGGCAGTTTCGTTCCTGATAGGCGATTTCGCTCGGTGTCGGATAACCAAACATTAGTGTGGATCGGTCCCGAACCGGGAGACACGAATGCCCTCCTCTCCGCTCGCGATCGAGGCTGACGGATTGACCAAGCGCTTCGGGAGCGACGTCGCCGTCGACGGCGTCGATCTCACAGTCGACCGCGGAACGGTCTACGGCTTTCTCGGCCCGAACGGGGCCGGGAAGACGACGACGATGCGGATGCTGACTACGTTGACGCGGCCGACCTCGGGCGAGGCGTGGATCGTCGGAAACCCAGTCACCGATCGCGACGCCGTCCGCGGATCGATCGGCTACCTTCCCGAGGAACCGCCAGTCTTCGAGGAGCTCAGCGGGTGGGAACAACTCGAGTACGCCGCGCGGCTTCGGGACATTCCCGCCGAGCGGGCGAACGCCCGGATCGACGCCTGGCTCGAGCGTTTCGGGCTGGCCGACGACGCCGGCAAGCGGATCGACGACTACTCGAAAGGAATGCGACAGAAGGTCGGCCTCGTCCAGGCGCTGTTGCACGAACCGGAGGTCGTCTTTCTGGACGAGCCGACGAGCGGGCTCGACCCGCGTGCCGCCCGGACTGTCATCGACGCCATCGCGGAGATGGCCGACGAGGGTCACACGATCTTCCTCTCGACGCACATCCTCCCCGTCGTCGAGGAACTCGCCGACACCGTCGGCGTCCTCTCTGACGGCCACATCGTCACGGAGGGAAGCCCAGAAGCGCTGACCGCCCAGATCGAAAGCGAGGCGGACTCGACGCTCGAGGACGTGTTCCTCTCGGTGACGACCGACCACGGCTCCCGCCAGGCGCGACCGGCCGAGTGACCATGACGTCGTTGAATCACGTCCACGCCATCGGTCGAACCGAGCTGCGACGCCAGTGGCGTGCCCTCCAGGAGAACCCGACACAGCTCATCGGGTTCCTGTTCGCCGGGATCTTCTTCGTCCCGATGGCACTCGCCGGCCTGGTCGGCGCGTTCTTCTTCGGTCACAGCATCGCGTCGGGCTCGCTCGAGTCGCCGCGGTCGTGGGGTCGGCTCGTTCTCGTCTACGCTTGGGTGTTCGCCGCCGGCTTCGGCGGCTATCGGGCCTACTCGACGGCGCTTCGACCCGATCGCCTCGACGGCATGCTGACGACCGTCTCCCACCGGGAGTTTCTCGGCGGGCTCGTTTACTCCGAACTGCTTCTCTGGGGAATCCCGACGGTCGTCTACAGCGCCCTCGCGTCGATCGCCTTCGCCGCCGGCTCTCGCTCTCTGTGGGCGATACCGTTTTCGTTCGGTGCGCTCGTCCTGGCGCTTTCGACCGCGCTCGCGGCCGGACAGCTCGTCGCCCTCGTCGTCCGGAACGCCGGCGTTCGGTCGAAACTGCTGAGTCGTCTCCGGACAGTCGTGTTCATCCTGATCGGTCTCGTCTACTTGGCGGTCATCTTCACGCAGAACTTCGCGGCCGTGCTCGATCCGCTGTTGTGGGCGCTCGAGCCGACGCCGGTCGGCTGGTACGGCGATCTGGCGCTTCTCGGGACGGCATCGGACGTCTCGGTCGGCCGGGCGGCTGGCGCCGTCGTCTCGAGTGCCGTCGTCTTGGCCGTCGCCGCGTTCGTTCTCCCGCGACTCGCCGAGTTGCTCTGGTACGCCGACGGGGTCCACGTCGAACACGAGGTGGAGTCGACGGCTGGATCGTCCGCGACGGGGCAGTCCCGTCTCGCCGCGATCCTCCCGCGATCGGCCGTCGGAGTCGTCTGGACCGACTGGAAGCGGGCGAAACGGGCGCCGATCACGCTCTCGTTCGTTCTCTATCCGTTAATTTTCCTGATCAACCCGATTCTGACGGTCGTCCGAACGGGAGCGGTCGGGAGTTCGTTCCCGCTGTGGATCGCCCTCTGTAGCGCCTGGATCGCCGGGGTTCTCTTCTCGTTGAACGCCCTCGGAAACGAGGGCGCGGTGCTTCCGACGACGCTGTTGAGTCGAGAACCCGGCCGGGCGGTCGTCCTCGGACACGCCTTCGCCGGCGCGGCACTCGTCGCACCGATCGCGGTCCCTGCGACGTTCGTCCTCTCGCTTTTGAGCCCACAATCGATCGGAACGACGCTTTCGTTGACCCTCGGAACCGTCGTCCTCGTCGCGTCTGCCGGGCTGATCGCCTCCGGAATCGGCGCGTCCATCCCCAAGTTCGAGGCGGTCAACGTCTCCCGGAGCACCCGCGCGGTCGTTCCGAGCGTCGTCGCGTTCGGGGTGTTCTCTCTCGTTCTCTCCGTGGTCGCCGTCCCGTTGCTCGCCGGCCATAGCGCGCTCGTCGGCGGTTGGATCGCATCACTCCTCGGCACGTCACATGCCCTCGTCGCGGCCGCAAGCACGGTCGTGACCGTCGCCATCGCGCTCCCGGCGAGCGCGCTCTCGGCTCGCCACGCGGTTCGTACCGTCGAGTCGTATCACTTCGATTGATCGCTCGAGAGCCCCCTTCGGGACTCCCGGCGCGCCCGGGGCGAGTCGCTTCCGAGGTCACTCGAGGTCCGCGCCGACGGCCTCCTCGACCGACGAGAAGCCGTCGCGCTCGAGCAGATCGACCAGCCCCCGGTTGATCCGTTTCGCGGTCGATGGTCCCTCGTAGACGAAGCCGGTGTAAAGCTGGACGAGCGACGCGCCGGCGCGGATCTTCTCGTAGGCGCGTTCGGCCGAGTCGACGCCGCCGACGCCGACGATCGGCAACTCGCCGTCGGTGTACGCCGCGAGGGTTCGGACGAGTTCGGTGGATTGATCCACGAGCGGGGCACCGCTCAGCCCACCCCACTCCTCGCGATTCGGGGACTCGAGTCCCTCGCGTTCGGTCGTCGTGTTCGTCGCGACGATGCCGTCGACGTCGAACTCGCGGACGATATCGACGAGTTCGAGGACGGACTCCTCGGGGGAGTCCGGCCCGATCTTCACCAGGATCGGCTTTCCGGCCTCGTTTTCCGCCTCGAGCGTCTCGAAGATCGTCCGCAGGTGATCGGGCGAGGACTCGTCGAACGACTCGGGCGTGTTCGGACAGGAGACGTTGATGACGACGTAGTCGGCAAAAGGCGAGAGACGGTCGAACACCCGCCGGTAGTCTTCGATCGCTTCGTCCTCGCTCGAGGTGTTCATCTTGCCGACGTTGACGCCGAGGGGGACGTCCGGGACGCCGTCACGCTCGAGGCGGGATTTGACCGCCTCCATTCCGTGGCCGTTAAACCCCATTCGGTTGACCATCGCCCGGTCTTCTGCGAGGCGGAACAGCCGCGGTCGATCGTTGCCAGCCTGGGCGTACGGCGTCACCGTCCCGATCTCGACGGAGCCAAAGCCGACACATGCGAGGGCGTGAGTCACCTCGGCGTTCTTGTCGAAGCCGGCCGCGACGCCGACGGGGTTCGGAAACCGGGTTCCGAAGGCGTCGACCTCGAGTGCCGGGTGGTCGTACCGGTAGGCGTAAGAAACCGCGGCGCGGGTCGGATACGTCGACTGGATCGCCCTGAGCGTCTGTTTCCCGAGTGCGTGGGCGCGCTCGGGTGGAAGCCTGAACGCGAGCGGACGGACCCGCGAGTACAGCGTCATTGCGAGGAGGTGTGAACGCATCGAAGGTAAACGTCTCGAAGCGCGTCGACGCTGTCCTCACGTCGCCGCGGTCGCGTCACCGTCGCCTCGAGGCTGGACTCTCGAGGCGACCGATCCCCCGTTTACCGTTCCTGGCGGTCGCCCGCACTCCCGACCGGCGCCTCGTCGTCCGTACCGAACGGATCCGAGCTATCTCCACCCTCGAGCCCGCGAAGCCGCTCGAGGCGATCGTTGATCGACGGCGCCAGGTGGACGTGTTCGCCGATCCGGGTCCGCCGGCGCGGGAGTTCGAGTCGGGTCGCGGTCCGCTCGACGGCGTCGGCGATCTGTTCGGGATCCAGCGCCCGCGCCGCGCGTTCGTCGGCGTCGTACATCCCTGCCCGAACCCACCTGTCGAGGCCCCACAGCAGGCCGACGACGCCGGCAACGACGGCGATTATCGGCTCCAATCCGACGGTCGGGGAGACGAGCGGAACCGCGAGCACAACGCCGCCCACGAGCGCCTGCAATCGGACGATCTCCGCGAGGAGGCGCCGGTCGTGGACGCCCGACTCGAGGCGGGCCGCCTGAATTGCGAGGAGTCCCTCGGCCAGGGGTTCGTCCTCGAGCAGTTCCGCGGCGACGACAAGCCGCCGACGGCGGGGAAGCCCGACCGAGAGCACCCCGAGATCGGTCCAGTCGGAGTTCTCGTAGACGAGGATCGGGACGTCGACCGGTGGTGCGTCCGCGAACAGCGTCTCGAGGCGGCGTTGCTCGTCCTCGCTCGGCTCCCGGAGGGTCCCCGACTGGCCGAGCGAGTGTGGTTCGACCCACTCGGAGCCGAGGACGAAGACGGCGAGACCGACGAGCGCGCCGCCGAGGACGCCGAGCGTGACGACGAGCGCGTAGATCGTCGCGACCACCGCCGAGAGGAGGGCGATGCCGAGCGCCAGGTACTGTGCCCGTCTGCGGATTCTGGTGCGGATCGAGTACGCCGATCGATCCTCGTGGACCGCGACGTTGCCGAGATCTGTTCCGACGGTTGCGATCCATAGTCCGACGGGGAACGGAAGCCAGGCGACGATCGTCACCGCGACGTTCGGAAGCGCATCGAGGGCGGACAGTCGAGTGATCGCTCCGGGGACGTCGATGAGCACGTAGGCGGCGGTGGCGACGAGCCAGACCGCGCCGACGACGACGTACTGATAGCGATCGGTGTCGGTCGTAAACGTCGTCGCACGAAGCAATCGGACCAGCAACGTTCCGAGGATCGCGAGCGTGATCGCGAACAGAAACCACTGTTCGACCGGGATCGAAGGGGTGCTGGCGGCAGGGGTGATCGTCTCGAACGAACTCATCGGGTCGATCTGAACGTCGCGTCTCCGTCTCCCAAAGCGACCGGGATCGACCTCTCGGTGCTTCGGAACACCTGTACAGTCGTCCGTATCCGCCGGTCGACGGATAGCTATTGCGGATCGGTGCGGCCGGAATCGATCGACGGCGGTTGTGCCGGAACAAGCCGATCGCAGACCACCTTACTCGACGGTGACGCTCTTGGCCAGGTTTCGGGGCTTGTCTATCGGTCGGTCGAGTTCGTACGCCATCCAGTAGGCGAGTAGCTGTAACTGGACGTTCGTCACCACCGGAACGAGGCTTGGGTGGGTCTCGGGAACCTCGAGAAGGAAGTCCGCGAGGTGAGCGACGTCGTCGGGTGAATCGGTGACGACGACGACCGGCGCACCGCGGGATTCGACCTCCCTGACGTTGCCGATCGTCTTCTCGACGACCTCGTCGGTTCCCGTCACCAGCGCGACGACCGGCGTTCGCTCGGTCACCAGCGCGAGCGGACCGTGTTTCAGTTCGCCCGCCGGGAACCCCTCGGCGTGTGCGTAGGTAATCTCCTTCATCTTGAGCGCCCCTTCGAGGGCGACCGGCCACTGGTAGCTCCGGCCGATGAAGAAGTAGGCGTCGGCGTCGACGATCTCCTCGGCGATTTCGCGTGCGTTGGACGTATCGAGTACCCGTTGAATGTCCGCCGGCAGATCCCGAAGCCCGCCGAGAAACGGGTTTGGTCGACGGCCGTCGAGGACGCTCGAGAGTATCGCTAGCGTGGCCTGCTGGCTCGCGAACGATTTCGTGGCGGCGACGCTGATCTCCGGACCGGCGCGGATGTAGACCGTGGCGTCACACTCGCGTGCCGCCGAACTGCCGACGACGTTCGTCACGGCGAGTGTGGTCGCGCCGACCCGGTTTGCGCCCCTGAGCGCGCCGAGGGTGTCCGCGGTTTCGCCGCTTTGAGTGACGCCGACGACGAGCGTGCCGTCCTCGATGGGGACGCGATCGACGTCGTACTTGCTCGCGACGAACGTCTGTGCGGGAATGCCGCGTTCGCGAAGTAACGTCGCGCCGTACTGGGTCGCGTAGTACGAGGTGCCACACGCGACGAACTGAACGCGGTCGGTTTCCTCGACGATCGAGGCGGGGAGATCCGGCAAGGTGACCGATCCGTCGAGTTCCGAGATTCGGCCTCTCGTACTCTGGCGGATCGACTGCGGTTGTTCGTATATCTCCTTTATCATATAGTGGTCGTAGCCGCTCTTCCCGGCGTCTTCGGGGTCCCAGTCGATCGTGTCGACGGCCGGTTCGATTCGCTCTCCACCACTGTCCGTAATCTCGACGTCCGTCGGCGTCAGCCGGGTGAACTGACCGTCCTCGAGGTAGATTACGCGATCAGTGTGCTCGATGAACGCGGGCACGTCGCTCGCGAGGTAGTTGGCCTCGCTCCCCAGACCGAGGACCAGCGGGGAGTGGCGACGCGTCGCGTAGATCTCGCTCGAGCCGAGAAAGACCGCCGCGAGCGCGTAACTGCCCTCGAGGCGCTCGACTGCGCGTTCGAAGGCCTTCGCCGGTGGATCGCCCCCGTCGAGAAACCGTTCGATCAGGTGCGGGACGACCTCGGTGTCGGTGTCGCTCTCGAAAGTGTGTCCCGCATCGATCAGCTCCGCCTTGAGGGACTCGTCGTTCGAGATGATTCCGTTGTGGACCACCGCAACTCGGTCGGAACAGCCCGTATGCGGGTGGGCGTTCGCGTCCGTCGGCGGTCCGTGGGTACTCCATCGTGTGTGTCCGATACCGGCCGATCCCGCCATCGTCTCCCCGTCGAGGGCCGCCTCGAGCGCCGAGAGCTCACCGGCTCGCTTGGAGACGTTCATCGTCCCGTCGACGACCGCGATTCCTGCCGAATCGTAGCCGCGGTACTCGAGACTCGAGAGCCCCCCCAACAGGACGTTTCGCGTCGTATTGGGATCGGTACCGACGTAGCCGATGATCCCACACATTAGCGACCGACCTCGATGACGTCCCTGTTACAGCCGTCGACGATCGATCCGCTCCGAACGGTGGCATCGGCGCCGACGACCGCACCGGGCGCGTACGTCGACCCACCGCGGTCGTCGACGCGATCCCCGAGGAGGGCACCCAGCTGTCGGTCCTCGTGAATTCGGTTTTCGACGCGAACGTCCGCGGGACCGCCAGGTGCGACCGTCCCGGCGCCGATGCGAACGCCGCGGCCGATCACGCAGTCGACCAACGTCGCGTTGGGGCCGACCCGAACGTCGGTATCGACGAGGGAGCGTTCGACGACGGCGTTCGATTCGACGGTCGTGTTCGTCCCGAGACAGGTGTAGGGTCCGACGACCGCACCCGGACCGATCTCGCAATCGCCGCCGGTGACGATCGGCGTCCTGATCTCCGCGGACTCGTGAACGCTCGTCGACTCCGGGATTCGCGGCACCTCGGTCCGTTCACCGTTCGAGACGATCGTCTGGGAGACACCCAGCAGATCCCACGGATAGTTTGCCTCCGCCCAGAACCCGTCGGATTCGACGCCGCGGACGACGTTGCCGTTCTCGACGAGATGTTCGATCGCATCGACGAGCAGGTGCTCACCGGCTCGAGGCGTCGTTCGACGGATCGCGTCGAACACCCCGCTTTCGAAGCCGTAGACGCCGGCGTTGAGTCGATAGTCCCGGTCGTCCCGTGGCGCTTCGACGATCTCGGTGACGGAGTCGTCGTCGGTGATGACGCCTCCGTACTCCCCGACGTCGACTCGGCGGATCAACCCCAGGGTGGCGATCGAATCGCTCCCCTCGTGTGCGTCGAGGACGTCGCGAACTAGCCGGCGATCGATCACCTGATCGCCGTTGACGACGAGAAACGAGTCGTCGACGGACGGCTCGGCCGCCAGTACGGCGTGGCCCGTTCCGAGCTGTTTCTCCTGGGCGGCGTACGTGATGGGGACGTCCCGGTAACTGTGGCCGAAATACGACTGGACGTCCGTTCGTTTGTATCCTACGACGAGGACGATCGACGTGACCCCACCGTCGACCAGCGCGTCCAGCGTGTGCTCGAGAATCGGTCGAACCCCGACCGACAACATCGGCTTCGGCCGGTGGCGCGTAAGCGGTCGTAGTCGTTTTCCTTCCCCGGCCGCGAGGACGACGGCGGTACGTTCGGGCATTCGTCGGTATCGGCCACTCGGACGTATTTAATTCTTACAACGACATGGAGAGTGGGATTTATTTGTTGATGTGGTGGAATAACTGCGTAAAAACATTTAGAACCACATTTGTGTGAAAGAGTTTGTGTATATGCCGTGTTTGTGCCATCTGTGATGGTCGGATTCGAGACGTCCTCGAACGTCGCAGACGGGCCGGCGACCGAGCGCGTTGTAGTATCGTAGCCACTGAACGTCATTCCGCACCTGATCGCCAGACGTGTCGGCGATCAGTGTGTCAATCGTTACAGTTGTGACGATAGGCCACCGCGACACACCACGACCACACTTTTGCCCGATTGGCTCCAACGAACGGTCGTGCAAGAGTACGAGCGCAAACAGCTGCTCGAGCGCGTCGAACGCGACGGTGCGACCGTCGGCGCGGAGATTCCGGAGACGATCGCCGTCCAGGGCGAAGAGATCGACCTCCGGACGTTCGTCTTCGAGATCAAACGCCGCGAGACGGTTCCCGCGGGCGAACGTGATCGCGTCGAGCAGGCCAAGCGCAACCTCCGACGCGAGCGAAGCGACCGACTCGAGCGGATCGAAGACGGCGACATCAGCCGCGCGGAGGGCGAGGAACTCGCCCGGAACGTTATCGGAATCGACCGCGCGCTAAACGCCTTAGAGAGCCTCGGTCCGACCGACTTAGAGCGCGAACAGCAGGCCAAGCAGGCCGCCGATACGAAGCGCTGGATGTCGTTTCTCAAGAAGGCGCTTGGACGTGAGGACGACGCCAGCGCCCGGAGGGGACGCTGATGGCGACCAACGCAGAGATCGCCGGCCGGTTCGAGGAGTTCGCCGACCTCCTCGAGGCCGACGACGTCGAGTACAAGCCCC
The DNA here is from genome assembly GCF_041205745.1 of Natrarchaeobius versutus. Taxonomy (NCBI): domain Archaea; kingdom Methanobacteriati; phylum Methanobacteriota; class Halobacteria; order Halobacteriales; family Natrialbaceae; genus Natrarchaeobius; species Natrarchaeobius versutus. The sequence continues at coordinate 258,282 of NZ_JBGFCC010000007.1, forward strand.
GGGCGTACCGCCGTGCCGCGGAGAACGTCCGGGCACACCCCTCACCAATCGCTAACTACGTCGTCGAGGGCGACCGCGAGACGATCGAAGAAATCGACGGCGTCGGCGACGCCATCGCCTCGAAGATCGTCGAGTACGTCGAAACCGGCGAGATCGAGGAGCTCGAGCAACTCCGCGCCGACCTCCCGATCGACGTCGCCGACATCACTCGCGTCGAGGGCGTCGGGCCGAAAACCGCCGGCACGCTCTATCGCGAACTCGGAATCGAAACCCTCGACGACCTCGAGTCGGCGGCCGAAGCCGGCGAGATCCAGGAGGTCAAGGGATTCGGTCCCAAAACGGAGGAGAACATCCGCGAGAACCTCGAGTTCGCCCGCCAGATCGGCCAGCGGTATCTCCTCGGTGAGGGGCGTCCACTCGCCGACGACGTCCTCGCTTTTCTCGAATCCCTCGAGGCGATCGAGCGGTGTGAGGTAGCGGGATCGATCCGGCGGTGGCGCGAGACGATCGGCGACGTCGACGTGCTGGTCGGCACGGAGTCGGGCGAGGCAGTCGTCGACGCGTTCGTCGACTGGGACTCCGTCGACGGCGAGATCGAGTCGGGCCCCGAGAAGGCCAGCGTCCGCGTCGGTGAGATCCGCGTCGATCTGCGGGTCGTCGTCCCCGAGGAGTTCGGCTCCGCGTTGCAGTACTTTACGGGGAGTAAAGACCACAACGTCAGGCTCCGAAACTACGCGATCGACCGCGGGATGAAGTTAAACGAGTACGGCGCATTCGACGTCTCCGGCGTCCCCGACGAGGAGGCGGGCCAGCGCGTCGGGGACCGTGTTGCCGGCGAAACCGAGGAGGGGATGTACGACGCCCTCGGCCTCCCGTGGATTCCGCCAGAACTCCGGGAAGACCGCGGCGAGATCGACGCCGCCGAGGCCGGAGAGCTCCCGAACCTGCTCACCCGCGAAGACGTCCGCGGCGACCTCCACACGCACACCGAGTGGTCCGACGGCAACACCTCGATCGAGGCGATGGTCGCTGAAGCCGAGCGTCGGGGCTACGACTACTACGCCGTCGCCGACCACGCCGAAGGCCCCGGCGTCGTCGGCGGGATGGGGCTCTCCGAGACCGAGATCGTAGAGCAGGTCGAGGCGGTCCGCGAGGTCGACGCGGCGAGCGATATCGCGGTGCTCGCGGGGATCGAGGCGAACGTCGACGCCGAGGGCGATATCGGCCTCTCGAGTGAAGTCGTCGACGCCCTCGACGTCGTCGTCGCCTCACCTCACAGCGCGCTCGATCAGGACGCCGAGACGGCTACCGAGCGGCTCGTTCGGGCCGTCGGTGACCCGGCCGTCGACGTCCTCGGTCACCCGAGCGGCCGACTGCTCAACGAGCGTTCCGGACTCGAGTTCGACGCGACGGCCCTCGCGCGGGCCGCGGCCGACCACGAGACGGCCCTGGAGATCAACAGCAATCCGAGACGACTCGATCTCTGGGGGAGCGCCGTCCAGGCCGCAATCGAGGAGGGCGCACCGATCGCGGTCAACACGGACGCCCACCAGCCCGCGACCCTCGAGTACGTACGCTGGGGCGTTCATACTGCGCGCCGGGGCTGGGCCGAGCCCGCGGACGTGATCAACACCTGGGATATCGCGGAGCTCCGGGGCTTCCTCGAGTGACTCCTCTGCATGTCCGCCCGATTTTGACCCCGTGCGACTTCTCCTCGACGTCATGTGCGGTGGCCTCCCCGCCTACCTGCGGATGTGTACCCACGATACGGCGTACGCCGTCGAGAGGGGGCTCGAATCCGACGACGATCTGCTCGTGATTGCCCGCGAGGAAGACCGAACGATCGTCACGCGGGACGTCGCGCTTTCGAACCGCGCAGACCGATCGATTCTGCTCGAGTCCCGAGACGTCGAGAGCCAACTCGCCGAACTCGCGGCCGCCGGGGTCGAGCTGACACTCCCCGAAGAACCCGAGCGTTGCGGTCGGTGTAACGGGCCACTCGCGTCTATCGATGGATCGGTGTCGACGCCGGCGTACGCCCCCGACCCCGCAGAGACGGCAGTTTGGCGGTGTCGGGCCTGCGGCCAGCACTTCTGGCGCGGGAGCCACTGGGACCGGGTCGAGAAAACGCTCTCGAGCATCGATACTCGATACTGTACAGTCGCGGATCCGTTTCTGACCGGCCCCGAATCGTTTCACGTTTCGACGTGGAAGCAGGATCGATGTCCGACGACGACCACCATCTCGACCGAGCCGGAAAACAAGCGGCGTACATCGCCAACGAGTGGAGCGACGACCCCGCGATTATGCAGACGCAGGCGCTTTGTTACGTCGGCGCCCAACTCGAGCGAATTGCCGACGCCCTCGAGGATCAGTAGACGGCGACGTCGTCGAACCGCCCATCGTAGGCGATATGTCTCGGGTGGGTTGGCTCGAGACCAGACAAAAAGAGGCGATCGGCTTTCTTCCAGGTATTTTCGTAACAGAGGTGTGCGAGTTCGCGCGCCGTCGTTCGCGCCCGTTCCAGACCGTTTTCGTAGACGATCCGTCGGGCGGCCCCTTCCTCGAGGGCATCCAGCAGGTCCGCTTCGGTGTCGATCGCCACCTGGAAGGCTGTGGAGGCGGCTCCGACGGTGTTGTGGAGGTGCGCGTACGACGACGTAAACGGCGGAATGTCGAGGTCGTCCGCGAGTTCGCGCGCCTGACGGTTGTGCCACGGGAGGTGTTTCGGGTTGAAGATCTCTACCGCATCGATCGTTTCGGCGTAGTGGCGAACGTCCGACCGCGTTAGACTCACCGTCGCGAACTCCGGATGGGGAGCGAGCACCGCCGCCCCCTGGCGTTCGAACTCCGCCATGGCCGCCTCGAGCGGGATGAAATCCGGAACGGGCTCCTCAAGTCCGAGCGCGAGGACGTGCTTTCGCTCGTGCCAGGAGCCGGTAAACACCTCACGGCCGGGAACGACCAGCAACTCGTCGCTCGAGTAGGCGGCGGCACGCTCTCTGATGTCGGGAAGACGGGTGAAGTGCGGCGCGTAGACGATAGCGTCGAGACCGACGCGCTTGGCTCGCTCGACGATTGCGTCGTCGAGTACCTTGACGTGACAGTCAACGCGGGTGACTCCTCCGTCGTTCACGAGCGTCTCTTTCGGGACGGCCGAGTTATGGATTCTGATTCGGCTACGGCCGGTTGGGCCCCGAACCGGTCACGGACACTGCGAAAAAACCAAGAGGTCTGACAATCGATTACGAGCATTCAATGGCCTGGGAATGCGGAATCGACGGCTGTGGTGCGGTGTTCGAGGACGTCGAGTCGGCAGTAATCCATCAGGCGACCGACCACGAGCGCCCGGAGTGTAAAGTGTGCGGAACGATCGTGCCGGACGGCTACCTCGCGCTCCGCCACACGTTCAACGAACACAGCCGCGCGGAGTACGTTCGCGCATACGGTGCGGACTCCGAAGACGTCCGCAAGCGGGAGGAACTCGTCGAGGAAATCGAGGACGTCGCGGACATGGAACTGATCGCGAACGAACTGACGCGATAACGCCGTTTTGGTCGACCTCCTCGGATAGCAACTGCCCCCCACGGCGCCGTTATCGTTCTATTCTCGGCGTCAGTCGATCTCGTTCGTTCCGAGGGAACCGACTCGCTACCGCTCGTCGGAATCTAGGACACGAATCTGATCGCCCCGAACCGTCACAGGGATCGGAACGGTCGCCTCGTACAGTTCGACCGTCACCTGATCTTTGCCTTCGTCGATGCGCTGGACCTGGGCCTTCTCGCCTTTGAATGGCCCCGCGATGAGCTCGACGATGTCGCCCTCGGCGATCCCTTCGACGTCCGGCTTCGGCGAGAGGAAGTGCTCGACCTCCGAGATGTCCGACTTGCCGGGAACGATGCTTCGTGCGTGGGGGATATCCTCGAGTACGCGCTCTAAGACGGCGTTACCGTCGGCTTCGACCATCACGTACGACGTCAGCGAGTCGGGCGCGAGCGCGGCGTGAATCTCGGCCTCCTCGCGGTTGATGATCATGTCCGCGACGGTTTGCTCCTGGCTGGCTGTCGTCTTGACCGCGTAGATTCCCATCAGATACCACCGGTCAACAGTAGCATGATCCCGCCGATGATGAATCCGATAAATCCGACGAGTAGGATGCCTGCACCGGCGATTTTCGATACCTGAAGGAACTCCTCAGTCGTGGGTGTCGTCGCCATTTTCAACACCCGAACGTACGAGGTGAGGTCGTACGGAACGTCCATATATGTCTATTCACAGCCCGGCACCTTTTATCTGTCTTTCGTGTCCGGCCGATCGTCGATCGTCGCGATCGGCCGATATCGGCCGAGGGTTGCAGTCGACGGCCTGTTCGCCAAAGCCCTCGACGACGAAGGCCCAGTATGGCCGAAGACGACACCGACCGTGCGGACGAGTACGAGGCCGAACGGGAAGCAGAGATCGACGACGAACTCGAGCGGATCGATCGTGACCCCGACGAGGTCGACGACGGGGATAGCGACCTCGGAACGCAAAACGCTCCGCGAGAGGAGGCCGAGGATCTCGATGACCTCGACGAAGCAGAAGGCATCGAGGATATCGATCCGGAGGAAGAAGACGAGTCCGAAAGCTAACGACGCTACTCCACCGCCGGTACCACCTCCTCGTAGAACTCGACGAATTCGGCCTGGTTCGAGCCGATCTGGTGAATCGTGACGCGGTCGAAGCTGGCGTCGACGAACTCCTGTACCGTCTCGACGTGTTCCTCGGGGTCGGCGCCGTGCGTGATCATCTTCAGGGCACGTCGACGTCGGGTCGCGAGGCGAGTGTCAACTCGACGGTTCCTCGCTCGCCGTCGCGTACGACTTCTATCTCGACCGTTTCGCCGGGCGACGTCTCGAGTGCGAGCGTCGAGGAGAGCAGATCCTGATTCGGGATCTCTCGGTCACCGATTGCCATGATCACGTCGCCGCCCGTACGGACGAGTTCGCCGTCGATGGTCGTCGTATCGGTCGCCGGCTCGAGAACGCCGTCGGCGGGCGCGTCCGGCACGACCTCGGTCACCAGAACGCCGCCGGCCTCCTCGAGGTCGTTCGCCTCGGCGACCTGTGGGCCGACGGGGTCGACGCCGACGCCCATGTACGGGTGTTCGTACTCGCCCTCGCTCACCAGCGAAGGGACCACCCGATCCGCGAGGAGCGCCGAGATAGCGAACCCGATCGTCTGACCGGCACCCGCGAAGACGACGCCCAGAACGTCCCCCTCGAGGCTGATTAGCGGGCCACCGCTGTTGCCCGGATTGACCGGCGCGTCGGTTTGAATCGCAGCAGGGATGGCAAACCCCGTCGGACTCGGAAGCGATCGGTCGGTGCCGCTGACGATCCCCTGTGAGATCGACGCGTCGAGTCCGAGCGGGTTTCCGAGTGCGAGTACCTCCTGACCGATCTCCGGTTCGGCTTCGGACAACGAGAGCCCCGAGACGACGTCGGGAACGTCGTCGACGCTCACGACGGCGAGGTCGCTGTGGACGTCCGAACCGACGACCGTTCCGGTTCGCCACGTCTCGTCGGTGAACTGCAACTCGGCTTCGTCGACGCCGCCGGCGACGTGGTGATTCGTGAGAACGTCCCCACTCTCGAGAACGAATCCCGAACCGATCCCGCCGGGTGCGCCTTCCTCTCCGGGGATGGTCACGAGAACGACGTCACCGATGGCCTCCTCGTAGAGACTCGTGTACCCCGTTTCGTCGGTCGGCTGGTCGTCCTGTCCCGTTATCCGCGAGGCCGTCGCCCCCGTGGGCCGGTTTCCGCTCGCGCTCGTCGAATCCGCCGCCGCACCCGCCGACTCCCCCGCGGCGATTAGCGTGAGGAGTCCGGAACTTACGGACAGAAACCGGCGGCGGCTATGCTGGGATCGGTCTGGTGACATGCCGTGTGCCACCCCGACGAGAACAATAAAACACCTACCACGCGTGCTAGCGGTTCTGGAACTACCGGTCGACTGCTATCGATCGCATCCGCCGAGAGTATTCGCCGTTCCGAATAGAAACATTTAGTTATTTCCAGTGGCGATAACTCGTTGGTGCGGGTCATGCCTATTCGACCCCGCATTCAGCCGGATCGCTATCAGACACTGCCGGCACGAACCCGGACCGTTCGCGGTCGTCCCGGCGCGTCGGGACGGTAATCCGGCTCACTCCTCGAGGCTTGAGGCCCTCGAGGTCCGAGGTGTAGTCGATACACCCCGGTTTTCGACGGAAGTTCCCTACCGTAGCGAGTCATATAGCTCGTCGACCGACGCATCGAACCCGCCGCCCTGGGCGAGCGTCTCCGACCCGCCACCGCCGCCGCCGAACGACGCCGTGAGTTCGTCGAGGAGATCGGTCGCCGACCTCGAGCCGGCTCGTCCGACGACGGCGAACGGCGCGCCGGATTCGCCGATGGCGACGATCACGTCGTCCCCCTCGGAGTTCTCTCGAGCGTCGATTCGGCTCCGGACGACGTCGCCGACGAGTTCCGTGTCCGCATCGTCGACCGTCGCGACGCGCCAGTGTTCGCCCTCGCGTTCGAACGACTCGCCGCCCTCGAGTCGGGCGGAAACGAGTTTGCTCTCCGCGTGCCGAAGTCGCTCCTCGAGGTCGTCCCGGCGGCCGGTCAGACGCACGAGTTCGCTCGAGACGTCTTCGATTCCCGTCCCGAGGGCTCGTTTGGCGTCGAAGACGGCTCGTTTCTCCGCCGTGCGACGATCGATCGCACGGGGCCCGACCGCGAGTTCGATCCGGGTCAGCCCTTCGCCGGGGTTCGATCGACCGAGGACGGTCACGGGTCCGATCTCGCGGGTGTTTCTGACGTGCGTTCCGCCACAGGCGGCGACGTCCCAGGGCTCCGCTCGAGAGCCGGTTTTCGTGGTTCTGATCGCGGTCCCGTTTCCGGCGCCCGCGTCGTCTTCGCCGATGGTAACGAGCCGGACGCGCCCTTTCCGGAACGCGCCGTCTTCGGTCGCCTCGTTGAACGCGACGTCCTCGCGCTCGCGAGCCTCGGTCACGGGGACGTCCTCCCAGGAGACCGGCCGCGACTCCCAGACAGCTCGGTTGATCAGTTCGTCGAGTTCGATCAGAACGTCGTCGTCGATCTCCGTGCTCGTCTCGAGGTCGACCCGGACCTTTCGCTCGCCGATGTCGAACCCGCCGTAGCCGAGGTCGTCGAGTATCCGCCGGCCGGCCCCGTAGAGGACGTGACTGGCCGTGTGGGCGCGCATACAGTACATCCGAAACGACCAGTCGACCGAACACAGGACCCGGTGTCCCGCCTTGAACGTCGGCTCGGACTCGAGGACGTGTACCTGTTCGCCGTCGAGGAGTTGGACGTCGGCGACGTCGACGTCACCGACCGTCCCCCGGTCGGCCGGTTGGCCCCCGCTTTCTGCATAGAAGTAGCTTCGCTCGAGCCAGACCTGTCGGCCATCGACCGCCGTCACCTCGGTTTCGAATCGCGTGGCGTACGGTTCCGCCGCCGCCAGTTGCCCACTCATCGGTTTGACTCCGCGGTCCGGAACTAAAAGTCTGCTCGCCGCCGGTTCGGACTGGCGTCCAACTGCCCGCTGGTGCCCAACAGTCCCCTCGTACGGATTCCTGTCGATCAGTTCCGCTGAGACCGTCGCCCAGGTTGCGGTCTCACCGGTACATCGCGACAGTAATCCGTATCACTCCGAGAGCGTTACGTCGAGGCGTTCCTCGAGGGCGGCGATGACGCCGCCGCCGATTCCGGCCTGGGTCGCTCGGCCTTGCTCGACTGCGAGCAAGTCCTTCTCGCGGATGCCGAGTTCGTCCGCGAGTTCCTCGCGCTGGAGACCCGCGTCTCGCCGGGCGTCGACCACCGTCTCGCCGTACTCGGAGACGAGATAGGGGAGGGGGTCGTCGTCGTAGTTCGTCCCCTCTTTCTCCCAGTGTTCGGAGTCGCCGTCCCAGACCGGGTTGGCCTTCGCGACGTTCTGTGCGGCCTTTTGCTTTCGGCTCGGTCCGTCGCTCGAGGAGCCGCCCGTCGATCCCGACGCGCTACTCGATCCGCGTTTTCTCCCTTTGGTCGGTGTATCGTCGTGGGGCGCACAGTCCGGACAGACCTCGAGTTCGGCGCCGGCGACCGACGCGAGTCGAAGTGAGTCGCTCTCCGCTCCACAGAGTTCGCAGTTCGTCCCGCCGCCGCCGGAGGACGAACCGGTCGAGTACTTAGCCATGGTACCCTTTGGCAACTGTCGCATTTCAAATCTCCGCTCGGCCGGTTCCGTGTGACCTGGCCGCAGGCGTGGACTCAAAGGAAAGGGCTTTTATAATCACGCTGGATACCTTCGAGTGCAGACAGAGAACGCGAGCGTGGGTAGCCAAGCCAGGCCAACGGCGCAGCGTTGAGGGCGCTGTCCCGTAGGGGTCCGCCGGTTCGAATCCGGTCCCACGCATCGCATGGGTGGACGTCGTCCACCAATAGCGAGGCGAGCGCGGAACCTTCGGTTCCGCGAGCCGTTGAACGGGTGCTTTGCACCCGTGAAACACGGTGTAACCGCCGAGCACAACGATGCAGGTGATTTCCCTTCGAGGACATCACCCACGCATAATCCTTCGGAACCTAACACTCGGGACCGGCCGGACTTGAGAACGGGCGCTATCCCGTCGGGGTCCGCCGGTGAGCGATCGGTTCCTCCGATCGCGAACCCTGCAAGGAACGCGCAGCGACGTCAGGAGCGAGCATTTCTTGCATCGGTTCGAATCCGGTCCCACGCATCGCATGGGTGGACGTCGTCCACCAATAGCGAGGCGAGCGCGGAACCTTCGGTTCCGCGAGCCGTTGAACGGGTGCTTTGCACCCGTGAAACACGGTGTAACCGCCGAGCACAACGATGCAGGTGATTTCCCTTCGAGGACATCACCCACGCATAATCCTTCGGAACCTAACACTCGAGACCGGCCGGACTCGAGAACGGGCGCTATCCCGTCGGGGTCCGCCGGTGAGCGATCGGTTCCTCCGATCGCGAATCGGGGTGCGGTTTCTCGCGTCCTCGAGGGTCGACAGAAACCACTTTCCCGTCTCGAGCGAACGACGACGTATGGAATACGTTCCTCGAGAGCGCGTCCGCCCGATCGCGGCGGCGCTGAGCGTCGTCTCGCTCGCGGTCGTCTTCGCGGCGGCCGGGGGTCGGGTCCCGCAGTCGGCAGTTCCGGGTGCGCCGGAATGGGTCTTGACGGCGATTCCACACGTCAACGTGGTCATCAGTGCGACGGCGATCGTCACGATCGGGGTCGGGTGGCGGGCGATCCGGCGAGGTAACGTCGCGAGACATCGGGCCGCGATGGTGGCCTCCTTCGGGCTGTTCGTGACGTTTCTCACGCTGTATCTCTACCGACTCGTCGCGGCCGGGGGCCCACAGCCGTTTCCTGGCCCCGATTCGATCTACCAGTTCGTCTACCTGCCGGTCCTCGCCATCCACATCCTCCTCGCGGTCGTCTGTATTCCTCTTCTCTACTACGCGTTGTTGCTCGCGTTCGCGTATCCGATCGAGGAACTCCGTCGGACGAATCACGCTCGAGTGGGGCGTTTCGCCGCCGGCCTGTGGCTGATCTCGTTTTCGCTCGGAATCGTCGTCTACGGCCTCTTACACGTATCGTACTGAGTTTCGTTCGAGGCCGATCGCAGTTTGGCGCATTCGGCTTCGTCTGCCAGTCGAAGTTTGAACCGTCTGGACGATGGACGAGTTACGCGAGCACGATCGCTCGGTGTACTCGATGACTGAGGAACACGATTACGACGTGATGGGAGACGTTTCGTCCGACGACGAACCACCGGTCACAGCCGACGGGGCCGCAGAAAGCGTCCGTTCGACCGTGACGGAAGGGGTGAACACGGGGGCGATTCCGCTGGCCAGCGGCGGCGTGTTGGTGTTGTCCGCGCTTCGCTCGGCGCTTCGCGGACAGCTTCGCGCGATTCCGAAGGGGCTCGTCGGCGTCGCGCTCGTCCGCCACGGCGTTCGGCGCCGCCGTTCGACCGGCCGGACGGAGGAACTGGACGACGGAGACGGCGTGAGTGGTGAGCGCTGGGAGTCCGAACCGTCGTCCGAGGCGGCGGCCGCCTCGGAGCGACCCGACTCGGGCCGGGAGGGGCGACTCGAGCCGAGTGACGACGACGAACCCGAGGAGTCGCGGATCGAGTTCGTCGACGACGGGGATATCTCGGAGCCACGCTCGAGGCCCGGAGCCGGCGACGAGGAGCCCCACGATCCGCGCCGAACCGTCGACGACGGACCGGTCGAGATCGACGTCTCGGATTCGGCGACGGCCGACGAGGCGGGCGAAGCGACGGGTCCGGATCCGGAGCAGGCCCAGCCGGCCCGGACCGAAGCGACGGAGCCAGAGACGACCCCCGAGGAGGATTCCTCGGAGCGTTCGGTCGATCACGACGAGACGGACGCCGCGGACTCGAGCGGTGGCAGTGGCGTGGTGGACGAGGGCCCCGAAGACGACGTGGCGGGCGGCCAGGCGTCGACCGACGGGGTGAGCAACCGGGAACCGACTGGCGACAGATCGGATGCGGAGGCGAGCGGTGACGACGAGAGCGGATCGAACGACGACGGCTCGTGATACTGTCCGGTCGTGTGAGCAGACGCTTGCCCGGCGTGCATCCGTTGGCCTCGAAAACGAACCCGGTCAACGTCCGACGTCGAGACCCCACGCGGCCAGCTACGAACAACCGTCCGGGATCGATTCCGCCAGGTCGACCGCCGCGTCGTCCCCGAACGCGTCGTCGACGAACACGGAGTAGTACAGGTTCTCGCACGACCACTGGAGTTCCGTTCCCTCGTCGGTCGTCGCGATCGATCCCGTCGCGGTTCCGATCTCGATCGACTCGCCGCCGGTGGCGAACGTTCGGGGGCCATCGCTCGTGGTCACTGACGTCGTTCCGTCCCCACCGCGGTAGAACACCGATACTTGCGTCCGGTTCTCGTCGGGGAACTCGTAGCGGCTCACACCGTCGAGTTCGACCCCGTCGGGAACCGCGTCGGGTTCGGGCTCTGCGACGGCGAAGGGAACGGTCTCGTCTGCTTCGCCGACCGATTCGAACTCCTCGATCGATGGGAGAACGATCTCCTCGAACTCGTCAGCTTCGCTACCGTCGTTGCTCTCGTCGTTCGCCTCGTCCGATACCGACGACGGATCGAACTCGAACAGGTCGTCCTCGAGACCGGGTTCGATCTCGAGGTCGGTGTACGTCGTCTCGAGTTCGGCACTTTCGCCGACGACGCGGTGGCTAACCGGGAACAGCGTCTCCCGATCGAGCCAGACCTCGATCCGTTCGGTGTGTCGGTCCGCGACGTCGCGGTCGCTCGTCTCGAGGGGAACGGTGTACTCGGTGTCCCCGACGAGGACGTCGATCGACCGCTCGATCGTCTCGTTTTCCGGCGGGTCGAACGCGAGTCGATACGTCTCGCGGCCGCCGAAAGTGGTCTCCTCGACGTCGGTGAGGGCGTACGAGTCGTCCGTGAGATACCGTTCTTGCTGTCCGTACAGCCCCTCGAGTGCCGACGGCGAGTTGGGATCGATCTCGACGTAGCTCACCGAATCGGTCTCGGGGTCGTGGTGCCACCGTCGGTCGCCGTCGGTGACGATCAGGTGGCCGTCTCCAGTCTCGATCCGTGAGGTACCCTCCTCACGGAGCCAAACCTCCTCTTCGTACTCCGTCGTCTCGCCGTCGACGACGGTCCGAACCTCGAGCGTGGCGCTGACCTCGGTCGGGGCTTCGTCGCTCTCGAAGCGATCGGCGATCTCCTCACCAGTAACGCCATCGCCGGGGAGTGCGACACAGCCCGCCGCCAGGAGGGCGACGACGAGGACGACGATCGGGAGCGACCGACGGTGGAGGGGACTCGAGGGCATCACACAGGAGACTGACGTGAACGACCAAATAGTCGACGAATCTTCGCAGGCGTCGGCCGAACGCCCGCGAAACCGGTACGATCGCGGTTTCGACGAACGGGCTACTCCTGATAGCCGAAACCGCCGGCGAAGAGCTTGGAGACGTAGCTCAGTACGAGCAACGAGACGACGAGTCCGCCGAGTGCGTACGGTCGAAATCCGTAGTAGATCTCCTGGATGCCGTAGAGTACGACGAGAGCGCCCATCAACAACGCGGTACCGCCTGCCCACCGCGAGACGTACGCCGGATCGACGGACTCGTCGTAGTTGGCGTGGAGGTCGGCCCGGCCGCGAAAGGCGATCAGATAGCCCAGATACAAAATGAGGAGCCCACAGCCGAACCAGACCAGTCCGCTGACGACGTTGAAATCGACCATCCTCTTCGCGGACGTGGGGAAAGCGGTCGAATAAGTCCAGCGATCGACGTCGCTCCCGACGAGGAAGCCAACGTTTTCGTATACAAAAGATATTTTCCCGTCGGAGCAAAACGGAGTAGTATGAGCACGCAGGCGACGGAAGACCGGATCCTCCAGGTACTCGAGGAGGACGCCCAGGCATCCTACGCCGAGATCGCCGATCGGGCGGACGTCTCGAAGCCGACGGTTCGAAAGTACATCAAGCAACTCGAAGCAGAGGGAGTCATCGTCGGCTACTCCGCGGACGTCGACCCGAAGAAACTCTCGAGTCAGACTATCGCACTCGTCGGTCTCGACGTCGCGAGCGAGCGCTACGTCGAGGCGACGAAGTCGCTGAAAGATTTAGACGAGATCGAGGCGCTGTACAGCTCGAGTGGCGACCACATGCTGATGGCGGAAGTTCGTGCCGAGGACGGCGACGCCCTGGGCGAGTTCATCTCCGCGGAGATGCTCGAGATCGACGGCGTGACGGCCGCACACCCCTCGTTCTTACAGGAGCGGTTGAAGTAGTTCGGAGGACACACAACCGTCGCCAGCCTCCCGCTCGTCCGTCCGTGTCGAGGTTCCGCGTTCGCTACCGACGACCACCGGATCGAAGGCATCGGTGTTTTGTCGGTCATTCACGAAGAGACGGTATGGCGACCTACGAACGACGGACGACCATCGACGCACCTCTCGCGGACGTCTGGGAGTTTTCAGCGGACGTTTCCGGACTCGAGGCGGTGACGCCCAACTGGCTGGGACTTCGCGTCGAATCGGTGATCGGCTCGGACGGCAATCTCGACCCGGACGGACTCGAGGTGGGGACGGAGATTTCGCTGTCGATGCGGCCGTTCGGCGTCGGTCCGCGTCAGTACTGGACCTCTCTCATCACCGAGGTCGAACGTCGAGAAGGGGTGGCGTATTTTCGCGACGAGATGGTCCATGGCCCCTTCGATCGATGGGTGCACACCCACTCGTTTTTCGCCGACGGCGACCGGACGATCCTCCGAGATCACGTCGCGTACGAACTCCCGCTTGGCCCCCTCGCCGAGCCCGCATCGCCGTTCTCTCTGCTCGGTTTCGAGGCGATGTTCCGGGAGCGCCACCGGGCGACGAAAGCGAGACTCGAGGGGCGCTTACGCCCGCGGGATTCGACCGGTGAGGCGAACAAGGGGACGTGATACGCTCCCATTCGATGTGTGAACCACGTCCGTTTTGGTGTCGGAACCGCTACGAGAGTGTATGAGTGGATACGGGGGCGATCTCCCTACGCGGCGACGAGTTCTCGCCTCTCTCGGGACCGGAACGGCCGCCGGCCTCGCCGGCTGTTTCGGCGACGCAAACGGCGACGGCGGGGAGGGTGGTGACGACACCGGCGACGGCACCGACGAGGCCGACGAGGACCATCAGTACGCGACGAATCTCGCCCATCCTGGCGACGAACCGATCGAGTTCGAGGGCCTTCGCTGTCCGGTCTGTAACATGCAGCCCGCGGATTATCCTAGCTGGCAGAGCCAACTGGGCCACGAGGACGGAACGGGTGCGGCGTTCGACACGCCGGGCTGTCTGTTCGCGTACTACGCCGCACCGCCCACGGAGTCGCCCGTCGAGGGAGCGTGGGTGACGGACTTCGAGACGGGTGATCTGATCGACGCGACGGCCGCCCACTACGTGATCGTTACAGACGAGAACGCGGTCACTGGCGAGGTTATGGGGCTCAATCCCCGACCGTTCGCCGACCGCGAGGACGCCGTTGCCTACCTCGAGGAGTGGGACGCCGAATCGCTGACGGAGGACGATATTATCGGGCTCGCGGACGTCGACCGTGACGTCGCCGCCATCTACCGTGGAAACCGGCTTCCCGACGAGTAGCTTTCTTCGCGCCGGTTGAGGCGACAACTGGGTTCGGACGAACTGTTCTCCGATGGATATCGACGGTCAGCGCCGCTTCGAAAACTGTTTCCTCCCCGGAGCGAGTGCTCTCCGACGTGAACGGCTGGGACCTCGAGGGACCGACGACGCCGTACGCCGCACTCGCCGCAGCGGTGTTCGCGGCGAGCACGAGCGCTATTTTGGTTCGCTGGAGTCACGCGCCGTCGTCGGTCGCGGCGTTCTACCGAGTGCTGTTTACGACGGTCCTGCTCGCTCCGATCGCGCTCGTGTGGTATCGCGAGGAGTTTCGTCGACTCTCCTGGCGCGACGGCGGTTTCGCGGTCGTCGCCGGCGTCGCCCTCGCGGTTCACTTCGCGGCCTGGTTCGAGAGTCTAAATCACACGAGCGTCGCCGCGAGCGTCACGCTGGTCCAGACCCAACCGATCTTCGTCGCGCTCGGGGCCGCGCTCGTCCTCGGCGAGCGGGTCTCGCGAGAGACCGTCGTCGGCATCTCTATCGCGCTCGTCGGCGCGGCGATCATGTCCCTGGGTGGCGCCGGTGAGGCACCCATCTCCGACGCGACGGCGTTCGGCAACGCGCTCGCGATCCTCGGAGCTGTCACCGTCGCCGGGTACGTCCTGGCGGGTCGTTCGATCCGCCAACGGGTGTCGTTGTTCCCCTACGTCACCGTCGTCTACACCGCCTGCGCGGCGACGCTGTTCGTCCTCGTCGGCGCGCAGGGTCACGAGTACGTCGCCTACCCGGCCCGCGAGTGGGTACTCTTTCTCGGCATGGCCGTCGGCCCCGGTGTCTTCGGTCACACCGTCATCAACTGGGTCCTCAAACACCTCGAGTCGGTCGTCGTCAGCGTCGCCTGGCTTGGCGAACCGGTCGGCGCGACGCTACTCGCACTCGCGTTGCTCGCGGAGGTTCCCGACGCGATCACGGTGGTCGGCGGCGTCGTCGTCCTCGGCGGAATCTACGTGACGACGATCGAACGAGAACGGCGTCGTGTCGGCGGATGAACGTCGCGTCATCGCCCGACGTCAACGTGATCCGGTCCTCATACCCTCGGCCGAATTCTCGAACAGTTCGCTCACGAGCCGCCTCTCCGCCTTGCGGAGATGTTCGCCGACTGTGCTCGGTGCGCACTCGAGTCGATCGGCGATCTGCTCGTGGCTCGTCTCGCTCGGCTGGTCGTAGTAGCCAAGTTCGTAGGCCGCCGCGAGCACCTCGCGCTGGCGTTCGGTTAGCGATCGTCCCCGATGAAGGCTCTCCCGGTAGGTGCCGACTTCGAGCACCGTCGCCTCGAGCGACGACGGGAGTGTCTCGAAGGCGCTCGAGAGATCCGACTGCGTTCCGACGACGGTGAGTTCGACGCTGTCGGGGTGAAACGTCACCGGGAGCAAGACGACGAGGCTATCGCTGGTGAACCGTTCGCGGATCTCGCCGACCCCCGGCGGCGCTCGAAACCGGACGTACGCGTAGACGACGCCCGTCTCGGCACTTGCGATCTCCCACTCGAGGACGCCCGGATCCGACTCGAGAACCCGGCGAACCGTCCCCTCGTTTGCTTCGATCGAGAGCGTGTACGTCGGCGTGTCGGTATCCGCCACGCCGCCAGCCAGGAGGTGTACGGTGCCGACCCCCTCGCACCCCGCGAGATCCGCGATCGGCGTGTCGTACTGTTCGGTACCGATTGTGGGGGCCTGCTGTTCGTCCCCGACTCCGGAGGCGGAGCGGCCGCCGCCGGAGCGATCGTCGGTATCGCCGCGCTCGTCTCTCCGACCGCCGGGCTCATCTCTCCGGCCGCCGGACTCATCTCCCGGAGTGCGTTCCGCTGACTCGGGCGTGGATGGCCGCAGTCGGGCACGAACGTAGTTCATGCGCGTCCGATAGGACCCACATTTATTTAGAAATGGCCGGTCTAGACCGGCAGTAACGCCGCTCGAGTTCCGGCCCGGTCGGTGGATCGCGGAGGTGCGCGAATCGCTTCCGGTACGCGTATTTCCCGTTCGGCGGCGGCGAACGACAGTGTATCGGCCGGCGATTCGCCCTGCTCGAGCCTCGGCTCGTCCTCGGCCGAATCCGCCGATCCGTACGGGTCGAGGAAACGGCACTTTCGCCGACACCAGCGTTGACGTCGCGTCCCGGGGGACCCCGTCTGGGTGTGGGTTCGGCGGTGAGCGGCCGCTTCCGAGAGGGGAAAGATCGAATCCTCACTCACCGTTCGGCATGCGTCTGCGCGTCGAACCCGCCGCGGACGAGGGGCTTTGCGATGTGTCGGCGGGCACACGGCGGCACCTCGTACCACCCTTCCTCGAGGTCGCGCTCGAGCGGGATCTCTGTTTTTCCTGGCGCGTCAGTGTTGCACTCGCGACACCGGTAGCCCTGATTCCGGCCGGCGCTCTCCATCGTCCGCCCGCAATCGGAGCACGTAGGCGTCACCCGCTCGGTCCGCACGAGTTCGCGGACGGCGAACTTCTCGAGTTTGAGCGTGCCGTCCGACACCTCGCCGCAGGCGGTGATCCGGTCGCCGGCCCGGAGCGCCCGGACGTGATCTCGGAAGCGCTTGGTCGGTTCGAAGGCGGCACACTCGAGAGTGGGCGCGTCGTCGGTCCCAACGGTTCCGGTGCCGTCGCTCTCGACGCCTCCCGCGCCGTCACCATCGGTGTCGTCGTCGGAGACCGGCGGCTCTGTCTCGAGCGGGAAGAAGACGTGTCCGCCGCGACGGGTTTCGGGATCGCTCGCGACGTGACCCGCGAGTCGGTAGGCGCGGCCGTCGCGAACGTCGGCGATCGTTCCGTCCCGGAGGTGGACGTCGGTTCCCTGGTTGGTGACGAACAGGCGCCTCGAGGCGACGGGTTCGCTCTCGATTTCCGTGGCGACGCGCCGGACGGTCTCGGGGTCGTCGCCGCGGATGCCGTAGAGGATCGGTCCGGGCGTGTGCGGGACGCAGACGGTCTCACCTTCGCCCCGATCGACGGTGTCCCAGGCCTCGGGATAGCCGCGATCGGCCGCCGCGAAAACGCTCTCGACGTCGACGTCGCGGGTCGTTCCCCACGTTCCTCGTTCGCGGTAGGCGATCAGTTCGGAGGTCCACTCCTCGAGTTCGCGCCAGCTTCCGATGGCGGCGAGCGCGCCGATGCGCCCGCGGCCGTCGCCGGCGTGCCAGGACCGATAATCGTGGCGGTCGACGAGCGCCGCCGCGTCGTCTATCTCGAGGTGGTCGCGGATCGCTCGGCGCGCGAACTGACCGACGTCTTCGGGAATCGCCGCGGGCTCGGCGGGGTGGTCGGCGACGACGAGTCCCGGGTTCGTTCGGTCGTCGGCGGTCTCGGCGAGCGACTCGAGTTCGGCGCGTGCGACCTCGAACGCCCGGTCGAGGTCGCAATCGGTGTGGATCGCGAGCGCGGCGTTCCCGCGAGTTTTGTACTCGACCGCGGGGTTGAGCCTGACGAGGAGGATCCGGCGAACGGTGTCGGTCACGTCTTCGGACGCATCGTCCGCCGCCACCTGAGACAGCCGCTCGGCGATCCGTGCGGCGGCGTACGTCGTACACATTCCGCGTTCTCGCGAGTCGGTATCGTCCAGTCCGACGACGGTCATCGTCGGTGGTTAGACCGCGAGGACGTAACGCCTTTCGCAACGAAGCGTCGGGTTCCGCGGATCGAACGACTCCCTCGGGACGGAACTCATATATAAGCGTACTGTCGACTCGAGACCAAAATTGCGACACAGCATCCGGGTATCCGGGGGAAACACTGATGTATGAGGAATCGCTTACATCACCCTATGTCTCGCTCCGCACTGGTCGGAAACGTAACCGCGATGCTAGAGGACGCTGGGTTCGTGGTGAGCGACCGGTGTGCGATCCGTCCGAAGAGTTTCGACGTCGCCGCGCGTCGCGGCGAGGATCTCATCCTCGTAAAGATCCTGGGGAACATCGACGCGTTCAACGAGGCGACCGGCCACGAGATGCGCCGACTCGGTACCTACCTCCAGGCGACGCCGTTAGTCATCGGCCTGCGCAGTCGCGACGAGGACCTGAAACCGGACGTGGTATACTTTCGCCACGGCGTCCCCGTCTTCAGCCCCGATACGGCCTACAACCTCTTCATCGAGAACGTTCCGCCGCTGATCTACGCGGCACCGGGCGGGCTCTACGTCAACATCGACGGCGACCTCCTCGCCGACGAACGCGAGGACCGCGACTGGAGTCTCGGCCGACTCGCGAACGAACTCGGCGTCTCCCGGCGGACCGTCTCGAAGTACGAAGACGGTATGAACGCCTCCGTCGAGATTGCCATGGCGCTTCAGGAACTGTTCGACGCGCCGCTGACTAATCCCGTCGACGTCCTCGAGGGGGCCGACGACGTCCACGAGACCGAGGCCACCCCTGACGATCCGGAGGCCGATCCGGACGATGAACAGGTCGTCACCGTCCTCACCCGAGCCGGATACCGCGTTCACCCGACGGTCAGATCGCCGTTCAAAGCCGTCAGCCGGGACGAAGAGGACGTCGGCGAGGAGGTTCTCCTCACCGGTCACTCTGAGTTCACAAAGACCGCCGAAAAACGCGCCCGGATCATGAGTTCGATCAGTCGGGTCACCCGAACGCAGTCGGTGTACGTCGTCGACCGCGCGAAACGCGACTCCGTCGACGGCACCGCACTCGTCGAGCGCGAGGAACTCGAGCAGTTCCGTCACGCCGACGATCTCCGGGACGTCATCCGGGAACGAGCCGAGCGCGAAGAAGCGGCCTGAGGTCGCTCCCGTTCGGCGTTTTTTGTCGCCTCGATCGAAGCGAGTCGATGCCAATCGATCAGGCGTACGTCCGCTCTAGATACTCGACGATATCGTCGCTTTCGGGCATTCCCTCGACGTCGGTTGCTTCGTCGGTGATGACCGGGACGCCGGTTTGTCCGCTTACGCGCTCGACTTCCGTCCGGTCGTCGTGTGACCGCGGGACCTCGATCACGTCGTACTCGAGTTCGAGTTCGTCGAGTTTCGAGCGGACTTTCGCACAGTACGGACAACCGGGAAGTTCGTACATCGTGATATCTGCCATGGGACGTGGTAACCGGTTGAAACCTAAGAGAGCGTCGGTCGACACTCAGATTGCCGGCATCGACGAGATGCGACACATCGAAAATTGGGTGTGTGAACTGATCGGGTTTTGGATCGATGTGCTGTCGATCGAAGGGAGTGAAACGCCTCGAGATCAGAAGACGACCATTCCGGCCTCGACGGCGAAGTAGACGACGAAATACGCGACGAACGCACCGGCGAGTATCCACTGGCCGAGCGAGACGTCTCGAGCGTCGCCGATCGCGGCTTTGACCAGCGGATAGCTGATGATACCCGCGGCGAGTCCGTTCGCGATAGACGTGGTCAGCGGCATTACCGTGATCGTCAGGCCGGCACTGATCGCCCACGCGGGGTCCTGCCAGTCGATGTCGGCGACGCCCTGGAGCATGATGATGCCGACGACGACCAGCGCGACGTACGTCGCGTACTGCGGAATCGCCTGTACGATCGGGACGATGAGCAACGCGAGGAAGAACAACACGCCGACGATCAACGCGGTGAATCCGGTGCGGCCGCCCTCTTCGATCCCGGTCGAGGATTCGATGTAGGTCGTGACGGTCGAAGTGCCGATCATCGCACCGACGGTCGTCCCGACAGCGTCGGCCATCAGCGGCTTCTCGACGTCGGGGAGGTCACCCTCCTCGTCGAGGAAGCCGGCGATCTGGGAGACGCCGATGAGCGTCCCCGCGGTGTCGAAGAAGTCGACGAAGAAGAACGTGAACACGACCAGGACGAAGATGATCGGATCGTCGGCGATCATGCCGAGTCCCTCGACGAAGCCCCAGAACAGCGGCGTGAAGTCGTACTGGACGGAGAGGAGCATCGAGAGGATCCCGTCGTTCGTCGCCTGCTCGTAGGACCCCGGGGGCGTGAGGACGCCCGGTGTGACGGTTCCGGCGATCGTGAGCCCCCAGCCCGCGATCGCGGTCGTCACGATACCGATGACGATCGATCCGCGAACGCCGCGTGCGTACAACAGCAACGTCAGGAACAGACCGGCGAGCGAGAGCGCCGCGACGGGGCTCTCGAGGACGTTACCGAGCGTGACGAGCGTCGCGTCGTAGGGGACGACGACCTGCATCTCCTGCAATCCGAGAAACAGCAAGAAGACACCGATACCGGCCCCCACCGCGAACTTCACGGGTTCGGGGAACAGTTCGATGATATACTTTCGTGCACCAACCGCGGTCAGCGCGATGAAGATTATTCCCTCGACGAAGACGGCGGCGAGTGCGAGTTGCCACGGGACACCGAGAATAACGACGACGGTGAACGTAAAGAAGGCGTTCAACCCCATTCCCGGCGCAAGCCCGAACGGCCGGTTGGCGTACAGCGCCATCACCAGTATCGCGACGATCGAAGCGAGAATGGTGACGACGGTGAGCATCTGGACGACCTCGGCCCCGGTGTAGGCCACCCCGTTTATTACGGTTTCGTCCGTGAACTCCCCGGTTTCGTGGTCGAAGAGGATCGCATCGCTCAAAATGGCCGGATTGACGACGATGATGTACGCCATCGCCAGAAACGTCGTCACCCCCGCGATCGCCTCCCGTCCGTAATTTGTGCTGTGCTCGTCGAACTCGAAGTAATTCGCGATCGGATCGGAAGCCCCCATGTTGGACGCTCGAGCATAGATAGAGCGGAGAGTTAAAAGTTTTCGTCCCGCTCTCGGTTTCGGTATACAAATACGTGAATATATCGTCGTCTGTGAAGCTCTCACTCGCGGAACGTCGACCGATCGACCCCATTCTCCTCGAACGGCCGGGGAGAGCCGGTCGCCACCGACGGTTCGGTTCGACGCCGAAACTGACTGGGCACGGAACCGGAGCGTACTTTTGTCGCAGTTCCGTTCACCGACACGATGACCGAGGAGTTCACCCTCGAGGTTCCCGTCAGATACCGTGACCTCGACCCGTTCGATCACGTCAATCACGCCGTCTACGCGAGTTACCTCGAGGCCGCACGCGTCGCATACGCCGACGAGGTGTTCGGCCTCGCCGAAGACGAGATTTCGTTCGTGATCGCGAATCTCGAGATCTCCTATCGCCGGCCGATCACGCTCGGTGACGAACCGATCGTCGCGCTCTGGGTCACCGAGATGGGCGAATCGAGCTGTACGATGACCTACGAGATCCGCGTCGACGGCGACGTCGTCTCGACCGCGGAGACCGTCATGGTGTACGTCGATCCCGAGACGAAACGCTCCGCGCCGTATCCCGAGGACGTTCGAAAGCGAATCGTCGAGTACGAGGGTCTCGAGTCCGCCGACTGAGACTGGCCGTTATCGACTGAGACTGGCCGTTATCACGATTTACCAGCGCGGGCGGGAAATCGCGTTCGTTCCAAATCCGTCTACCGGCAGTCCGCCCGAATCGGTCTCCCGTCTCTGTCCCCCGAAACCAGGTCCTCCCCGACGCCGCAATCCGACCGTACGCTATCGGAGTCGCCCGCCGGTGAGTCGAACAACGCCGAAAACGTGCGTTTCGTCGGCGAGAGCGACCGATCGCTCCCGGAGGCGGGTGTGGGCGGTGTCGATCTTCTCGTCGAGTCGTAAATGTGGTTCGTTCTCGTACCGGAGTTTCGCCGTGGGCGGCGTCGAGAGAACGACGATCGCCCTGAAGACGGCGTTGACCGGCGGCGCGTACCACGCCTCGCTCCGGGCGGCGTTGGCGAGGACGACGTGACCGCCCGGGGAGACGAGGTTGCACCAGTCGTCGACCGAGCCCGCGGGATCCTCGAGCATACCGACGACGAACGTCGCGAGAATCGCGTCGATCGCTCCCGACTCGACGCCGACGGCCTCGAGGTCGGTCGCGCCGGAATCGTCCCCCGACGTATCCTCACCCCTTCGTTTGGGCTCGAGCGCAAGCGGTGGTCTCGTCGCGTCGGCCCGGACGACGTGGACGTTGTCGTAGGCGGCGGTCGCCTCCCGAGCCCGCTCGAGGACGGGCCCGGTGAAGTCGATCCCCACCACCGTTCCCTCGGGGCCGACGCGCTCGCGCAGATACGGCAGGTTCGCGCCGGTCCCACAGCCCATCTCGACGACGGTGTCGCCGGGCTCGAGCTGGCAGGCCGCGGCCACTCGCCGGCGGAGACGTGGGATCCCCGGCGCTCGACGGGCGATCACGTCGTAGAGGGATGCCCAGCGCCCGTAGAACTCCTGTGCTCCTTCCGAGGTCATCGATTCGAGGCTCATTGGTAGCGGGATCTCCGTCTCAAGAGAGCGATCTGACGTCGTCTGCGACCGACTCCGCATCGGCCCCGAGGACGTAGATCAGCGGTTCGATCCCCATCCCGCCGGTCTGATAGAGCACCGTCGCATCGGGTTCGGCGTCGACTGCGGCGGCGACGCTCGAGCCGATGTCCTCCGACTCGTCGAACTCGGCGGCGACGTGGCCCAGTTCCTCCAGTTCTCCGAGGAGTGTCGGGTCGTAGGTAACGTTGATCGCCGCCGAGACCTCCGCGCCGCGGTCTCTCGCGGCGAGTAACACCGTCGCAACGTGTTCCGAGACGCCGAACTCGGGGCTCGCGGGAACCGTCGTCTGTCCTTTGACGTCGAAGATCCGACCCGGGACGCCGGCGACGTCGTCGACACCTTCGGGGTCCGGCGTGCAGGCGACCAGATTCGAACCGACCGCAGGGATCAACGCCGTAAAGCCGCTCGCGTTCTCCAGAATGCGCAGGCCCCGTCGGAGCGACGAGAGGACGCGCTCGCTCGTTCGAAGCTCGTTCTCCGGGTCGTGAACCCGAAAGCTCGAGTCGTGTTCTGCGAGCTGGGGGACGGCCTCCTCGTGGAGCTGTGCGAGCAGGTCACCGCCGCCTTCGAGCTCCCGGACGAGGACTTCGATCTCGATCAGCGCCCGAACGGGCGTGACGTCACCCGCCGCAAGTCCGTCAGCGAGTTCCTCGACGAGTGTTTCGACCCGTTCGTCCGACGCCACGCGGTCGTTTGTCGTCACGTCGCCGTGGGCGTACTTCGAAACGGCGCTCTGGCTGATCCCGAGCATCTCGGCGACTCCGCTTTGGGTGAGTCCCCGCTCGCGCAACGCCGCGGCCAGCATCGAGCGCACCGTCGGCAGGAACTCGTCGACGACGATCTCTTCGACGAATTGCATCTCTTATCGATACCTACGGCCTCCCCGGGAATAACTTGTGGGTCCCGTCGGCCTCTCCGCCGAAACGGACTCTCAGGCCGGCCCGCGACGCTGATCGCACTCGAGTCGACGAGTTACTCCTCGCGCTCGAGTTGGTCGCCGCCGAACTCGTCGTCGCTCTGGATGCGCGAGGCTTGCGGACCGTCCTGATCCTGGTACTTCGAGCCGCGCTCGCTGCCGTAGGGGCGCTCGGCGGCCGTCTTGAGTTCCGTGAAGGTGAGCTGAGAAATTCGCATACCCGGCGTCAGGGCGACCGGCGCCGTCCCGAGATTCGATAGTTCGAGGGTTATCTGGCCCCGATACCCCGGATCGCACAGCCCTGCGGTAGCGTGGACCACGACGGCGAGGCGCCCAAGCGACGACCGTCCCTCGACGTGGGCGATCAGGTCCGGCGGAATCTCGACCCGCTCGTACGTCGTCCCCAGCACGAAATCGCCCGGATGCAAGATGAAGTCGTCGCCGTCTTCGACGACCGTCTCGGTGACGTACTCGTCGACTTCCCGTTCCGAGTTCGGGTGGATACAGGGGATGTTCGTCCGCTGGAACTCGAGGAACTCTCGACCCAGCCGGAGGTCGACGCTCGCCGGCTGAATCTGCAACTCGAGGTCGTCTATGGGTTCGACGACGAGGTCGCCGTCCTCGAGACGGCCCAAGATATCCGTGTCGGAGAGGATCATAGACGGTCAGTGGCACTACCGTTCGTAAAGTCTACCGAATTGTCCCGACGATGGGGTGAGAATCGGACGGTCGCCTGCGCGGGCGGATCACCGAGATTATACTCGGCGACCACGTCACGTCGGTCATGAAACAGGCCATCGTCGCCCGTACCGACGTCGGGATGGGACAGGGAAAACTCGCCGCACAGGTCGCACACGCGTCGCTCTCGGCCTACGAGAAGGCCGACAGTCAACTTCGAGATCAGTGGAAACGCGGCGGACAGAAGAAAGTCGTCCTGAAAGGTAAAAGCGAGCGCCAACTGCACGAACTCGCCGCGATCGCCGACAGCGAGGGGATTCCAAACGCCGTCGTCCGCGACGCTGGACACACCCAACTCGAGCCCGGAACCGTGACCGCGCTCGCGGTCGGCCCGGCGGCGGACGATCGGATCGACCGCGTCACGGGCGATCTCTCTCTGTTTTGATTTCGGCGAGAAGTCTCGAGGGGACGCGACGACCCTGCTCTGTCCCGGGCGGGCGATCTCCTGTCTCGCTACCGGACGATCTCTTGTCTCACCATCGGACGATGGAGTAGCACACGGCCTGAGACCGTCGATTACGCGTCAGTTTGCTCCACAAGTTGGAGATACGGCGTGACGACACACCGTTCGACCGCGAGTTCGACGAGTTCGTCGGACTCGTCGTAGCGAACGAGCCCGAGTCCGGTCAGGCGTGGCAGGTGATTGTGGTAGAGGTCGGTCAGAATACGCTCGTAT
Organism: Natrarchaeobius versutus; assembly: GCF_041205745.1. NCBI lineage: Archaea > Methanobacteriati > Methanobacteriota > Halobacteria > Halobacteriales > Natrialbaceae > Natrarchaeobius > Natrarchaeobius versutus. Next base: position 283,182 of record NZ_JBGFCC010000007.1, read on the forward strand.
CGGTCGTAGGAGGGATCTCTCTCCCTGAGTGCGATGTACTCAGCGAGATCCCCGATCGGAATCGCCGCCGGCTTCTGCGTGAGATACGCGAGCGCGTACTGCCGGCGCTCCGCCGAAAAGACGGCGAACAGGTCCGTGGCATCGAACTGCGGTGTGCCGGTCTCTCCACCGTTGGGATTACGTGTTTGAGGCTTCATGCTGTCTCCGTACTTCACCTACACGGCTCCCGTCTACCGACGACTCTCACGTTCCGACTTCAGCAGAGTACAGTCTTGGCTAGACCGCAACCAATATAGCCTTTGTTGTTCGTCATTCCGGGGGAAAATAACTGTTCGGAACGTGTGATTGTCACGGCCTCGTGTTACTCCTCGAGAAATCGCGGTTCGAATCCCGAATTCCCTTGCGATGGGCGCTTTTCGACCGTCACGACCCAGTCGGGTGCGTCCGAAACGGGAGTCTCGATCAACCACGCCGCCTCGATGCTGGCACCTCGAGCGAACGCCGTGGTTACGAGCTGTTCGAGCTCCGCTTCGAAGGCGTTCGTCGCGTTAGCCCGGTTCATCCGAGTAGGGTTCGAATCCATGATAGCACAAGTAGATCAAGGCCGGCTCGATCTCCTGTCGCCCGGAAGTCAGCAGCGATAATAACCGTGTCGGCGCGACGAAGTCGGCCGAAGCTGTCGCCTGATACGGATTACTGTACCGATGTATCGGCGGTGAGTCAAACCGTGTGAGACGAGTCTCGGTGGAGGAGTGCAGCGAGTCCACCGTTGCAACCGCCGCCCCGGTCGCGGGCGCGCCGGAGATGATACTGTCAGTAAATCGTATGAGACGGGCGTTTGCATCCGTCGGCGATCCAACGCTGGCCGACCTATGAACGAACCCGAAACGCACCGGAACGATCGCGCTCGCCCCAAACCGCCGACTCTTTGCGCCGGCGGTGCGAAGCGTCCGACGAATGCGTCCGGCACACCCCACAGAGCAGGCCGTCGGCATGACCTACTACGCCAGTGACGCCGACGGCGTCGGCGGCCGCCTGCGCGAGGACGACGAACAGTTCCGGGTGCGCGAACTCGAGCGATTCGAAACGGAGCCGGTCGACGCCCCGACCGACGCCTACCCCCACCTCGTCTTCCGGGCGACGCTTCGGGGTTGGGATACGAACGACTTCGCCGCCCGACTCTCCGACGCACTCGGCGTCTCCCGCGAACGGGTCGACTGGGCCGGGACGAAGGACAAGTACGCCGTCACGACGCAGTTGTTCTCGGTCTACGGCGCCGATCCCGAGGAGTTACCCGATGTCGACGGCGCCGACCTGGAGACTCTCGGCCGCGCGGGGCGCGGTCTCGAGTTCGGTGACCTCGCCGGAAACGCCTTCGAAATCGTCGTCACTGACCCCGAGCGACCGGCGAATGCGTCGGCGATCACGGACGAGCTACGCGACTTCGGTGGGCTCGAGACGGACGGTGACGACCGAGGGGATTCTACCCCCGACCGATCGATCGGCGTTCCCAACTTCTTCGGCCAGCAACGGTTCGGGAGCCGCCGGCCGGTCACCCACGAGGTCGGCCTCGAGATCGTTCGCGGCGACTGGGATGGAGCGGTGATGGCCTACCTCGGGAACCCGACCGACGCCGAACCCGACGGGACGCGAGAGGCCCGGCGATTCGTCCAGGAGACGCGGGACTGGCACGAGGCCCTCGAACGATTTCCGAACCGTCTGCGCTACGAGCGGTCGATGCTCCACGAACTCGCCGAGTGCGACGGCGAGCCCGAATCGGGCGATTTCAGGGCCGCCCTCGAGCGCGTCCCCTCGAATCTCCAGCGGCTGTTCGTCCACGCCGCCCAGTCGTACGCGTTCAACCTGATGTTGAGCGAGCGACTCGAGCGCGGCCTGGCGTTCGACCGGCCCGTCGCCGGCGACGTCGTCTGCTTTTCGGATACGGACGCACCCGACGGCCTCGAACTCCCCGATACCGATCGGCTCCAGCCCGTCGACGACCGACGCGTGAACTCGGTGACCCGACACTGCAAACGCGGGCGTGCGTTCGTGACCGCCCCGCTCGTCGGCACCGACACCGACCTCGCCGACGGCGAACAAGGCGAGATCGAGCGCGCCGTACTCGACGATCTCGACCTCGAACCCGACGACTTCGACCTTCCAGGCGAGTTCCACTCGAGTGGCACGCGCCGTGCGATCCTCGTCCGGACGACGCTCGAGTTCGACGACGACCCGCTGACGCTCTCGTTTTCCTTGCCGAAGGGATCGTACGCGACCGTCGTCGCCCGGGAGTACCTGAAGGTCGATCCCGTCGATCTCGGATAACACCATTCGCACGATCTGCTGTCCCCAGTTTCGGCGCAATCGCGACTCAAACGGCGGTTGTGCTGGAACACCGGCCCAGCAAACCGTCTCAGTCCTCGAACGTTCTTCATCGAACCAGTCGTCTTCGAAGCTTCGCCCGTGATCGGTGGGACTCGTCTCTCGACACAGTCGGCTATCCGATGGTGTCAGAAGGTGATGTCTTTATACGAAACAATCACGAGGATACACCGGGGACGCCAGATAGGATCTCCTCGCCTACCTGATCCGCCACTGCATGACGATAGCCAGAAGCCGACGCTAACTCGACGAACTGTATGACGCGATCGAAGACGCCGGCCACGCGATCGTCGACGCCTACGGGCTCACTGTCTCGGCCACCGAGAATTCGGCAATCGTCGCGTGGTTCGGGTTCCGCCTCGACGATGCTCCCGAACGAAACTGTGCCTCACCCGGTCACCAAAGGAGGAACTGATCGATGCAGTCGTTCTGAACTCTCATGCCGGTGAGGACGACTCCCCCGAGCGAGCCCGATCGAGTTCGATCACCACGATACTCCCTCGGGGATCGTTCCCCTCGAACGTGAGCCGGCCGCCGGATTTCCGAACGACCCAGTAGACGAACCAGAGACCGAGCCCGCTCCCGTGGTAGAGGTCGTCTTCGGACCTGACCTCATCGAGAATGTTGCGTTCCATCTCGGGAATTCCGGGACCGTCGTCCGCGACGCGAATTCGAACCGTCTCATCGACGTCGACTGAAACCGTAACGCTCGCTTGCTCCCGATCGGTGTGATGGATCGCGTTCTCGATCAGTTCAGCGACCGCGTCGCCGATTCGGTCCGTGGTGGTCGCAACCGCTTGATCTGGTGTGTCTACGGTCACATTTGCATCCGGATCCGCGTCGCCGACGGCCGTGACCGTGTTCTCGACAGCCGAGGCAACGTCGATCGGTTTCTGGCGATCCGGTTCGAGGAGTACCGTCGTCATCTTCCGTCCCTTCGTCGCGGTCTCGAGTAGCTCGGTCGTGTTCTCGAGGATGGCCGTTGCGTGGGATCCGACGTCGTCGGAGCTATTTTCCCGAATTATCTCCGCGTGCCCGTTGACCGCGTTCAGTCCATTCCGCAGGTTGTGCCGGAGGACGCGATCCAGCGTGTTCAGTTGCTGTTCCTGTTCGATCCGTTCGGTGACGTCCGTCTGGATCGAAACGAACCCGGTCACGGTGGGGTCGCCGTCGGTGCCGCTACTATCATCAGTACCGTTACCCCCATCCCCAGCCTCGGCGTCCCCGTCCGTAATCGGGGCGATCGTCTGGTGAGCGTGGTACGTCTCGCCCGATTTGCGCTGGTTGACGATCTGTTCGTCCCACCGTTTGCCCGCGAGGATCGTCTCCCACTGTTCCCGGTAGTACCGCTCGTCCATCCGCCCGGAGTTCAAAATCGCCGGCGTCTCGCCGGCGGCCTCGCTCGCCGCGTAGCCCGTGATCTCCTCGAAGGCGGGGTTGACGTACTCGATCGTTCCCTCTCGATCAGTCAAGAAGATCGCGTGACCAGCCGATTCGATCGCCTTGCGAAACTGATCGAGTTTTCGCTCCCTGCGCTTTCGTTCCGAAATGTCGCGACTGACGGCCAGGATCCGCTCCTCTCCGTCGATCTCGATCTTGTTCATCCAGACCTCGACGGGGAACGTCGATCCGTCCTTTCGCCTGTGTCGCCCCATCATTTCCCGATGCGAGCCAACGTCCATCTCCCGCCACAGTCGTTCGAGTTTTACCCGCGATGCCTCCGTCTCGAACTCGGTAACGTGCATCGAGAGCACCTCTTCTCGATCGTAGCCGAGATTCTCGAGGTGTTTCTCGTTGACGTCGATCACGTTCCCGCCGACGTCGTGAACGATGATCACGTCCGGTGATTCGTCGAACAGCACCTCGAGCCGTTCCCGGTCTCGCTCTCGCTCTCGCTCGCGAGCCTTCCTGTCGGTGACGTCGTGAATCGTCCCACAGATCGGCGAGTTGGAGTCGGCGTCGATATCGCCCACCGACCGAGACTCGGCTTTAGCGCGAACCCAGCGAGTGTCGCCGTCGTCGGTCACGATTCGCACGACGACGTCGTACGGTTCGCCGTCTTCGATCGCCCTCTCGAGGGCCACTCTGACCGTCGACCGATCCTCCGGGTGAAATCCCTCGAGCGCTTCCTCGAGGTCGGGTTGGGTGACCGAGTCGTCGTCGATCGACCGGTCGAACAACTCGAACACGTGGTCGCTCCACCAGAGCGACTCCGACTCGACGTCGTACACCCAAATGCCGACGTCGACGAGTTCCTGGAGCGTCTCGAACAGGTGTGCTCGTCGCTCGACCCCCTCGAGACGCGGCCAACTACCGCCTGATTCGTACGCTGTCTGGCCGATCGACGCCGAGCGGTCGTCCGACGCCACTCCCGCGGCTGTCCCGTCATCCGCGTGGCCCGAATCGTCGTCGGCGACTTCGTCACGGTCCAAGCATCGATTCTTCCCGGTACTGCGAACGTCGAACCACCGGACGAGCAAGTCCTCGTCGCGGCCGACGCGTGTCGTTCGGACGCTCACCCGCTCACGAGCGCCACCACACTCGACCGAAAGCGGCGACCCGTCCGCCAGTCGTTCGACCTCTCCTTCACTTGCGAGTGCACGTCGGTACGCCTTACGCTCCTCGGCCGGGTGAACAGAGAGCAACGATCGGTCGGTCAGTTCTGCCGCCGATCGGTCGAACAGGGCCTCCGCAGCCTCGTTTGCCCAGACGATCCGTCGATCCGTCACCGTCGCGACTAGACACGGTTGATCCGTGGTCTCGAGAAGGAAACGCGCCGAAAGCGACGAGACCGATCTAGCATTATTATCAACCATTAGAGTTGTTCCCCCACCATATTCAGCACATAATTCTGGTCGTAAATCGGTTCTCGTGTCATATCACGCGACAAAACGCACATTTAGTTACAATATCTTACAATTTAGGTGCAGCACGGATGAATGTTCTGGCCAGAGTTACGACCGCGACAGACCTCACCGTCGCAACCGGACGACGGCCGTACAACTCACGACGGCACAGTTCAACACGTCGCGTGGTCAAGGTCGCACGAAAAATCGGAGTACACACCAGGTGGTGCCACACTCGATCGAAACCGATGGACCGATGTGGGACTACCGGTCGAACTCAGTTCTCTGCTGCGACGTCTCCTTCGTCGACGTCGACCGAGGTCGCCTCTTCCTCCGCGACTTCGTCGGGGTGGGCCTCGAGCGTCGCCTTCTGGATCTCGACGCGTCGAAGCGGGTAGATCGTCTTCGATTCACCGTAGATTGCAGAGGAGAGTCGACCCTCGACGACGCTCGAGATGAGTTCCTCGAACGTTCGCTCCGCGGCGGCCTCTTCGACCATCTCGACCATCTGTTCGCGGATGGCTCGCTCCTGGCTCGCGTCGGCCTTTTTCGTCGTAAACGCGACCGGCTGGATCTGGACGCGGTAGTCGTCCGTCGTGAGGACGGTGACGTAGGCCTCGATCTTCGAGGCGCCGCGTCGGACCAGCGAGCGCAGGTAGTCGCGGGTCAGCGAGTGCGCTTTGAATTCGGTGTACGCCGAGTCGCTCCCGACGTCGGTCACCTTGAACGTGAGCTTCGTGTTGTTCTCGCTGGCGTTGTTGTTCAACTCGCCGAGCGTCGTCTCGATCGTTCGGTCGTAGACTTTTTCCGGTTCGTCAGCGGGTGTCTCACCGAGTTCCTGGCGGTCGAACTGCTCGGGTGCCAGAATGGTGTACCACCGCTTTTCTTGTTTCGCACGTGAAACTGATCGTTCACTCATTGTGTATCGTGTTCGTGATTACTGTCGGACGCCTCCCGCGTCCGTCGGTCGTTCGCTCTGTCCTCGGAATCGTCCCCAGATCGGTCGTCCCGCGTCTCTCGTCCGTACTCGACGACCTCCATCGCCACCTCGAGGTTGACCGCGTAGTCGTCGACCGTCGAGTGCAATCCGCCGGTCGTCTCGCGCTCGATTCGGGTGACGATCGCATCGTCGTCGCCCGTTCGGTCGACGCCCGTATCCATCTCGTCGGTGTTGTCCGGACACAGTGTCCGGGCGAGGAGTTCGGACTCGTCGTGTCTCGTTCGAATCGTCGCTCGCCGACTCATAGCACACCCCGTACCGTCTCGATGACCGTCGAATCGTCCACCGACGCGTCGTATCGCAGATAGCCTCGGCGACGTCCGACGTCGTACTCGACGCTCGGTTCGTCCCCTTCTCTCGATTCACTCGAGTCAGGTGTCGCGTCCGCGAGATCGCGGGCGACGCGTTCGACGGTCGCCGCGATCGACTCGCGGCCGTGGGTCGCGATCGCGGCCTCTCCGGAACCGATCGCGAGCACCGCGGGCTCCGGAGCACGGTAGGCGGCGACGATCCGGGCGACCGTCTCGACCGGCCCGTCGTCGATGCCGACGACGGACAGGCCGTCGTACCGGCCGGTCGACGCCGCCGCGAGCGCACGATGTGCGCTTCGACCGTGTTCGCGCCAGGCCGCGAGTGTCGGCTCGCGGGCGTCGTGGCCCATCGCGAGCGCGGCACCCGTCCCCGGCTCGGACCGCGCGATCGCCTCGAGGACGTCGGCGTAGCCGCCGACCGTCTCGAACGGCCCCTCCGGCGTCGCGTACGGCCGCAGGATCCGTTCGACCGACTCAGCGGCTGTCGCGACCGCTCCCTCGGCGCCAACCGCGTCGAGGGCGACGAGCGAGCCGATCGCCCGCCGGTCGTCGCCGTCGAGATCGGCGACCGAATCGACCGCCACGTCGACGGCCTCAAGCGCCGCTCGGGCCGCGTCCGGATCGCCCGACCACGGCGCCGAGAGGCGCGTCGAGTGTGCGATGCCGTCGACTGGATCACGGGTCGGAACCGCGACGCCCGGTCGGCGATCGACCAGTCCGCGTTCCCGTGCGGTCTCGAGGATCCACTCGCTCTCGCCCGCGCCGGGATCGACCCCGGCGGACACCAGTCCGGCGAGCGCCAGCACTGGGTCGGGCTCGGTGTCGAGATTGCACACCAGATCGACGGCCGCAAGTGTCGCGGGGCGATCCGGCGCGCCGAGTCGCGGAACGTCCGCGTCAACCGCACCGACGGCAAGCGTCAGATCTCGAGCGCTGGCGGATTCGTCCGCCATCGTTCGGACTCGCCGGGTTCGTTCGGTGACGGTCCCGGTGACCGTCACCTGAAACGGCGTTCCACGTCCAGCGAGCGCTCTCGCGACGAGCCCGCTCGCCGCCAGCGCGTCACCGTCCGCTCGTGTGACGAGCTGAACGAAGTTCGCACTCTCGACGTCGAAAGCGGCGGATGCGTCCGTGGAACGACCGTCTGTGGACATCTAGTTCTCGTCTATGAGTTCCTTCGCGACGTCGTAGGAGTACGAGAAGTCCGGCTCGAGTTCGTCGCCGCGGTAGTAGTCGACGAGACGTCGAACCTTCGACTCGGTGTTCTGTAGGGCGCGTTTGTTCTGGTAGTCCTGTGGATTCGCTCGGACGTGTTCGCGCAGACGCACTGCACGTTCCATCAGGTTACGCAGGTCCTCGGGAACGTCCGCTCTCGCGTCGTTCTCCTCGAGGATCTCGGTAATCTTCTTCCCGGTCGCCAACTTGGCGTCCGGGACGGGCGTTCCCGTTACGCCCTCGTCGCGAAGCTTGATCCCGATCTGACTCGGATCGTGACCCTGCTCCGCCAGTTCGACGACCCGCTGTTCTACCTTCTCTGGGTCGACGTCGCTCCACTCCGGTGGTTCGTCTGCCGCCGGCTTGTCCGAACCGGACGAGCCGCGACGGCGCGTGTGCATTCGTGCCATTTTCGAGGATAGGAACCGCACTGACCGCTCGAAACGTGCGACAGCCGACTCCCGGCTATCGGTGCACTTCCGCAATCCCAAGCCGTCCGAAAGAGCGGACGACGAGTCGGATTTGCGGCCGTGCGCTTCCCACAGACCGGTACCGTCGGCCCGGACTAAAGCGTTGCCATGTCCATCGATGTGCCACCCTGTGGTTCCGTGGCGCGGCTCGAGCGTTTCGAGGGGTTTATTTATTCGCCCGGAAAAGTGGAGAGTGCGAACGAGGGCTCGTAGATCAGAGGTAGATCACTCCCTTGGCATGGGAGAGGCCCCGGGTTCAAATCCCGGCGAGTCCATGAGCAAAAAAGGTTTTCAGGGCCGCTAACGCCCGAAATCCGTTCCCTCGGGGTTTTCTGATGTCACTGTTCGAGTCGATGCGTTCTCCGCGCTGATCGTACGTCATGTTCGGTTACAAGTCTGCGATGAATTTTCGTCGCTGTTCCATCTTCTCACGGTCTGTGCGTCGGTCGTAGTGGTGATCGAGGATTTCCGAGGAGACGTCGCACCGATCGCTGACGATCTCCTCGGGGACGTCCTCGCGGAGCTGGTAGGTGATCGAGCCGCGCCGGATGGTGTGCGGTGAGAGGCTACTCGGACACTCGGAGTAGTGGCCGTAGAACCGAGCCTCGCAGTCCTCCGGATCGCGATCGTGGGGACAGTCGTCGTACAGACACGGCTGGGTCAGCTGGTAGACCGTCGAACGGATCTGACCGGAACTGAGCCGTCCGCGGTCGCTCGTGATGAGCGGCTCGCGGCCGTGCTCGTCGACGACGTCGTGGCGATGAAATCGGATGTACTCGTCGACGACGTCGCAGTAGTAGTCGTCGAGCGCGAGCGGGCGCTCGGCCGGTTCCTTGTTCTTCAGCGGCGTCTCCATCTTGGGACGGTGGCGTAACCAGACGCACTGATCGTCCGGCTCGTAGTCGTCCAGGTCGATCGCCCGGAGCCCGCCCAGGCGAATCCCCGTGTGCCAGAGGATCGCGACGATGACGTGCTCGCGGCTCGCCCGCTTGTATCGCTCGAGGTAGCTCAGAATCGCGTGTGCGCGGTCTTGGTCGAGCATGGCGTCCCGCGCTTCCTCACCGCGGTCGACCTCGGGGAGCTTCACCCGCTCGCGCATTCCCTGTTCGACCGCGTCGATCGACGCGCAGAACTCGAGGAAGACGCGAAGCGTGGCGAGCTGGCCGCGGAGCGTGACGAGGTTGACGTCCTGCTGTCGCCAGACGCGGAATCGGTGGAGGTCCCGGCCGGTGAGGTCGTTGAGGTTCTCGAGGTCGGCCTCCTCGCACCACTCGACGAAGGAATCGAGGCGGTACTTGTGGTTCTGCAGCGTCTTCTTGCTCACCTCGAGTTCTCGGTGTGCGACATAGAGGTCGACGGCTTCGCGGGGCGAAATCGGCTCGAGGTCGTCGCTCATGGTTCACCCCGTTCGTCGTTTTCCGCCTCCGCTTTCGCGAGTTGATCGACAATCTCGTGGAGCGTTCCGTGCTTCTCCTCATCGCTCAGGTACTCCCAGTCTTCGATGGTTCGCATCGCCATCCGGCGCGCTTCGCCGACGTGGTCAGTATTCGTCGTGCAGTTACCGTTCATGGACCTCCTCCATGTGTTGGTCGTACTCCTCGTGCGTCTCTCCGGAGAAATCGCAAAGAACACAGTCGGTAGGGAAAGCCGCAAACTGCCAAGTGTCCCGCCCGCGCTGATCGCTTTCTGTAGTTACCCCCGGCGATCGTGCGGGCGACTGGCCGTTCTCACTCATGGAGACCTCCGTCGTCGATGATCAGGTCCTCGAGGTCGCCGTTGTCGGCCCCGTTCTCCTCGTCGGCCAGGCCGTCGGTGAACGTCTCGACCTCGCCGCGGAAGAGTCGGAAGAACTCTCGCGTGCTTTCCTCGGAACGAACCTGCGAGTGCTGTTTCGTGATCGAGGCGACCATCGACTCGAAGATCTGATCTTCGTCCTCGAGTACGTCGATGCCGTCGGAGAGTCGTCGGTAGGCGAGCATCTTCTGGAACCCGCGCGTGTTGACGACGGCCTCGATCTCTTCGTCGGAGAGTTCCGAGAGTTCGATCACTCGCCGCCACCTCCGTTTCGGTTATTTCCAACCGAAAGAGATGACACATCCGAATGTGAAAAGCAACCCATGCGTACTGATGGTGATGCTGAGATGCACGCAACGCGGAAGATCCGAACCGACGGTAGCTCTGTTGTCGTTACAATCCCGAAAGCAGCTCTAGAACGATCGGGACTGGAGGTCGGCGAGAACACGATGGTTAGTAGCATCGAAGACGGTCCTGTTATACTGTTACCGTGGGGTGAAGACGATATTCGATCATTGATGAGCTCGGACGAATGACGATCTGTTGAACCGCTTTCCACGGAGCGATTTTCTTTCTCGAGTTCCCAAAGCTCCTTCACAGAACGTGCTGCCAATTCCTCGTAGACTGCCGCAACAGCATCAGTAGCTCGTTCATTGAGACGTTCTCGCTGTTGATCCGTGAGGTCATCCGCGTTAATCATTCGCCACCACCTCCGTCGGTGACCGCGACCTGGATCCCGCACGCCTCCGCGCGGCGGTAGATGCTCTCCTCGAGCATCGCTTTGGCCTCGGGTGTCAGCGTGTAGCGGTTCGTCCGACCGTCGAGTTCGCTGCGCTCGAGAAGGCTGGCGTCGATCAAGACATCGAGGTTATTGTATAGTCTGCTGTGTAGCACCTCCTTACGATCCTCTTCGAGTCGTTCCTTGATCGCGAGCCCGTAGGGGTCCTCACCGATCGATTCGATGATAGCAATCGTTTCGAGCAGATCCCGCTGGAATCCAGTGAGATCGATCCAGTCGGTTCCGCCGTCGGCCATAATCTCCGGATCGTCGGCGATCTCGACGTTCACCTGACTCAGCGGAAACGGAGTGTCTGCGATGGTGGACACCTCGAAGCCGTGTTCCTCGAGCGTCTCCTCGACGTGTGCGACGTCGATGTCTTCGACGACGAAGTGGCCGAAGAACGCCTCGAAGCCGGTGACGATGCTCTCGGGGTCGCCGCCGTCGATCTCCTCGACGGCTTCGCGGAGTTCGTCGACGCCGATCCCGCCGTCGGCCACCATCTCGGGTTCTGCGTCGTAGCCCTTCGCCAGCTCGTCCGCACAGTCGCGACAGACATAGCCGTCGGGCGTGATTACCTCCTTCAGCCCATCGCACCCGGGCGTGTCGCAGGTATAGAGTTCGCGGTCCCTCATCGGCTCACCCCCTGCGCGCGGCGGGTAACCGCGTGGTCGTCGATCGCCGTATGGATCGCCGTCGGCGATCGGAATCCTTCACCGTGGATCGCGTCGAGCGTGTTGATGACCTCCGCGAGCGCGGCGTTCTGGTGGCGGAGTTCTCCAACGATCGCCTCGAGCGCGTCAGCCTGCCGTTCCGCCGGCGGTCGTTCTTCTCCGCCGTCGGTTGCGGCCCGAAGTCGACGCGGTGTGTTCGCAATCTCGTCCGAGACGCCGCCGTCTCCTTGAGCGCGAGCGCAGCGCTCACAAGCAGGTTCGCCGAGACGTGCGTCGTAGCCGTCCGCTCGAGCGCCGCAGGCGCAGCGAGCGTCAGACCTATTTGCTGGTGATACCTCTTGCCGTGCGTGGGGTTTCGGCCCCACAGTAGTTCCAAGGTTCATGCTCTGATCCACGGAGCTACCTTCTGGGCGGCGTTGCCGCGCCGCCCGTCTTCACGTACCAACAAGAGTCATCTTCAGCCGACTTAGTAGCTCCGCGATTCTAACTATAGTCCCATATTGCATAAGTGCAATGGTTGACCAATTAGGGTCAAAGTTCTATTTAGTAAGAAGATCCTGAGAGGTAGGTACGACCATGTCTAATTGGGAAGCAATGAGACAATCGGGAACCTGGATGACCATCTGGGATGATCGGATACTCGAGATCATTCGTGATGAAGGTGCAAAGCCTGTTGGTGAATTAGCAAAAGCGGACGCCGTTCGTATTTCTCATTCTTCTGTTTCGCGCCGTTGCCAGAAACTTGCGGATCACGGTCTACTACTGCCGATTGGAAATGGAGTGTACGATATCACGGACGAAGGTGAAGCGTATCTCGATGAGGAATACGACGCTGAAAACGAGGTCTACCTGACCGACAGCGATTCGGTGAACCCGTCTGTTCCGACCGAAACAACTGAAACGTGAATTCGCCCTAGCTATACGATAGCACACCATTTTCTCGTCGAATCCGGCGTTAGATATGGCCGATAGCTACATTTGATAGAAAATAAGACTGTACATGAATGCAAGAGGATCTCTCTAATATTCAGGTCGATGCTCGATGTCAGAACCTCACGCGTGTTATCGAGCAGTTCGTTCACGAACTGAACGTGCAGGCAGGCAAGAAGCACGCAACGGCAGTTATTTCTAGAACCGAAGTTTTCGACGGCAGTAAACTCGGGCAGAAACCAGAACGGTTCATAGAAATCGAACTGATCGATCCAGTCCTACGGGTACTCGGGTACGAGCCGCTGTTTCAACCAACCGGCTTCAACGGACTCGAAGGACAATATCCTGACTTCACCGCTCGAAACCTCGAAATCACAAATCTCGGCGAAGTCAAGAAACCAGGCGCAATTCGAAACGCGCGAAAAGAGTCGTACACGTACATCACGGATGCAACCGATCGGCCCATTCTCGGTATCGCGACTGACGGCCTCGTTTGGATCCTCCACACCGGATCTGAGCCCGGTGAATTACCGACTTGCACAGCTCAAGTCGACATTCAGGAGATTTTCGACAAGGTCCGTCTCGAGCAATGCTACGATCGGGCCGATCGCAGATCGCGTATCGAACTCCGTGGACTCGCGCAAGAGTTCGTGAGAAAATTCAGTCGAGATAGCGTCGTGAAACACGTCGTAGAGACCCAATCAACAGAGACGAAGTAAGAGATGGCAGACCGAAAACCTGCTCGCTGGATGTGCACACTCGATGAACGGATTCTCGAGCACTTAGCAGAAGATTCGTGGTCCTCCCCGAGGCACATGGCCCGAGTAATGCGATTCGATGCTTCCCGTCGCCGGATCGAAGAACGCTGTCAGATGCTTTCGCAGGTCGGTTTGATTGCCCCTCTTTTCGAAGATAGCACTATGTACGAGATTACGAGCGAGGGTCAGGAATATTTGGCAGGCGATCTCGATGTTGAGCATCGGCCCTGGCCGTCAGCTCGGGTGCTACGCGGATGATTCGGGCAAACTGGCCTGTTGAAACCTCTGATTTTGATGCGATTCTCGCGCTGAATAAAGAGCATGAAAACAGCACAGGGAAGACGTTACTTCGTGCACCCGACTTTGTATTGTTGATCACCGGTTTCCGAGTCCGTGAGTCAGTCGAATTCGACTTCAAGTAGGAGATGCTCCGGAACAGCAACGGACTGTTCCTTTGTGACAGTCACCAGCTAGAGCGGCTATACTCGTATTTTGACCAACTCCGCCACCGACGCAATAACAACTGAGAAGACAATCAGATAGTAGACGGTGAAAGAGTACACAGCTGCTCCCAATAGTTCGAAATTCAGAGTGTGACCTATCAGTTGCACATCTATCGTGTAGAGACTAAACCTAGGGAAGAGCTGAAATACTCCTGTGAGTATGATGGTGATGATCCCGATACCGAGAGTGTGAATCGAGATATGGAGGGACTTCTGATAGTACTTCCTGAGCTGCTCACTGTGGTTTGTCTCGCTCGCAAGATAGTGCTCAGATGAGTTCCCCAACATAACTACGGCGTTAATTGTGAATCCAAACAGGATGGCGGTCAAGGTCAAGATAGGAAGCTCTGTAGCTCTTGTGCTGGTGGATAACCAAACACCGGCGATAACGCTCGTCAAGAGATAAATCGCCATCCTAGTCTTGGGGTACCGGAGTTCGTTGAGATAGCCGTCTATCTGTAACGTGGTCCGGATCAGGTTGAGAATCATTCAGTTAGTTTGGCAAACGCTTCGCTGACAGAGGCCTTCCCGGTTGCACTGGTCTCGACAGTCTCTCTGATTGCACGATTACGCCCTTTCCCAATTTTGACCGTGCCGTCTTTAGTACCCTTAATTCGGATCGTCGAAATGAGGTCAGACTGAATCAATTCCTCGAACATCTCGACGTTGTCCAGCCACTCATGGCGGTTAATATCCAGAGTGATTCTGTGTGACCGTGAGATCCGCATGACGGACATGAGCTTATTCATCACATCAACGTTCCCGAACCCATCCTCTTGCCGAATATCGCCGTCCTCAGGTGGCTTGAACAAAGATGCGGTCAGATCGTAGTCATCCTCAAAATCCAACTCTGTCTTCCCGATTGTTGCCGAGTCTTGAATTGATTGGATCGCCTCCGCAGAAAAATGCGGTACGATGTCGAACCCTTTACTCGCGGCAGAAAAGTAGGAGCCAAAGTCTTTCTCAACGACGGCCTGTAGCTCACCATCGACTTTTTTCATTCCAACAAGACCCTTCACAAAGGCTTCCTCTTGCTCTGACAAGATTTCTTGAATCGTCACTTCACCGCCCTCTTGCTCAAACTGGTGGAGCGCACTTCGAGGGTTGGCCTGTTTATAAATGTCTGCAGTCACAGTACCCGTGCTTTTTTTGTAGTTTACGTTATCGACCAAGAGACTAATCGTCTCGTTCTCCATCACACGTTCGAGATTCATCGTCTCAAGACGATTGACGGCCCAGGCGAGATCCTTGTCTACCCCCTTTTCAAACCCATCCAGAGTGGTATTATCGTCCAGAGAGGTTACAGTGTAGACGAGGAATTTCATTGTCGAATTAAGTTACGCGAGTAATAATAATCTTTCTACATTATGACTCGAGCCAGCCATCGAGTAGAGGGTTCACCGCCCCATTTCAGCTTATCCGACCTATGAGGTAGGAATATCAGTTTTCGTCAATGACTCCATAGATACTCAGTTCTGACCGATAACTTCCCTTCGCAAATCAGTCTCATCTCGTGCCACATTCGCGCCTTATATTCAGTCCCTATAACCGATCATCAGTCATGGACTTCAACAGAGCCGGTAAATTCAACCAACAACCAGATTTCCGGCCGCCCAAACCCCAATGACGAGGAACACAGCGAACAGCATCAATACGATCTCCGTTGTGTGCTCGTCAAAGAATCCCAATGTAGACGGTTGATTTGGTTCTGATCTCTTCCGATTCGTTTCTGGTCGCTTGAGCTCACCAGTTGGCTTCACATCTGGGCTTCTCGAGTCGATAGTCTTCTCCTTTCGACGACATTCCAGGCAGAGGTTTTTGTTAGACGGGACTCGGTTTGAGCACTTATCGCAGTACTTCTTCTCTGTTTTCTCGTGCACACCTTGTGATTTGGCAATATTCCCTACCCGCCGGCATGAGTGACAGAGATCTTGACCCTCAGAAACAGGGGTGTTACAATTCAAACACTGTTGCTCAGAAACTTCTCTATCCTCCGATCTCACTCCACCTGTTGTTTCCTTTGTGCTTTTGAGGTTATCATCTACAGTACGGAAATCAGGACCGTGAGTTCGAGCAACCGCTAGAGAAATACAGTCATGGCGTTCTGGAAGTCGATGCTGAACACAAAACTTCCCACCGCAGTAGTTGCAGGTATATATGAGACTCTCCGTTTTTCCGCAGGATTCAATCTCACACTGCCCCATTGTCTGCTATCTAATTTGCAGTGCTAATAACATTTTAGGAGAAATATTAGAGATCACTTGCGAAGGGGAAGAATAGCCAATAGGCGATTTCGACGTTGAACAGCGGCCGTGGCCGTCAGATCAACTTCTTCGTGAGTGTGTCCCCTCTATTTCCAGCCGAAAGTTTTCTAAACAAAGCTGTATTCCACTCCAAAAAATGAACTACATTCGATTGCCTCAGGATTGGGATTCACAAGATTGCATACTCGTTGCCGATGCTCTCGTTCGATACGCCCGCTGGGACTGTGACGGTGATCGCGAAGAGCGAGCGATTGAACTTGCCCACGAAGTCGCTGCGAGCGAAGGTCTGACGCTCGGAGATGCACTACTCCAGGCAAGTAACCCAGCAGGCGACAGTTGAAGCTTTGTATCCGAATTATCGATCCGGTCCGCCTCTTTCACGACACTAAATTCAAAACCACAACACAATTCTGTGTTGTTTTATATCTTATTTATATTTGGATTTAATAGATTTAGATATGTCTTCAAAGTCTGTATGCTGATAGAACCGCTCAGGAGGTCGATCAGGAACTGACTGGCAGTCTAATTTATACTCCTCACCATCAATTATCGCGGTTGATTGAACTACTGTACCAAATTCTGTAATTCTTTCCTCGTCACTAGCTTTGTATGTAACCTTCTCTCCTGCATTTCCTTCGTCAAAGGTAGCTATTTTCTCACCAGAAACATAGATGTTCACTTGGTCAGCACAACCCAATTCGCATTTAAGAGTCACCATAAATCGCAGCGGATCTTTTGTCACTGGGAATGGTGGGCCTGATACTTGTACAGAGGGGTTGTCATCATCTGGTTCCAGAATGTCTTCAACCTCACTATTAATCCGATTTAGCTTTGAATTTCTTTTTTGCCGTTCTGCCATCATCTTGAACCGTGACGCCACCATTCTTTTATGAGGATTATGAAAGGCTCTTGTAAGAGATATTCCTTCAGACGCATCTAATGTGGTTGACAATATCGTTTCTGAGTTCTCTTCCCCTAAGGGGTTTGTATAGATGACATCAAGTTCCCATTCGATTAGTGAAATCTGGGTACTACTGAGCTTATTTACTGCACAAGTAAACGGAGAATGCGTATCAGAAAATGTTGTTTCTGACATCATCTCAATTCCAACATAAGTTAGAAATGTACCTGATTCTCCTGGCTCAAGATCCGCCATTTGTAGTTCTACCTTCTCATCTTTTATTCGATAAAGAGGCGCACGATACGGGTTAAGATTGTAGGTCGGACTAATACACTTTGCTCTAGATTCTAATCTGAGATCGCTCGCATATCCTTTTCCTATATTCTTTATTTCCATATATATTTGATCGAATTCACCTTCGTCCCATTCTTTCCGACGTATGTGTGGAGAATATTCTAATGATTTTAGGTTTTTCTGATCCTCTTGGATGTTTGCTTGCTGAATTTGGATCTCTGTTTGCTCCTCTTGGATTGACTTTTGTTGGTCATACATGATGACTAGAATTGCATATAGAGTGCTTGTTGCAATCACCCCTATGACTTCAATAAGCTGAGCGTCAGTGAAAAAATATGCAAATACACTGACTACCCCTAATACAATCGCAAACACAAAAACGAATACAGTTACACTTGATGATGAACGATATTTCTTGATCACATCCTTGATTAAAGATTTATCCATCAAGTAGCTTATTGGTATTTTGCACGTTCTTTTCACTCTATTCAAATATTCTATAGAGAATATTCACTTGGCAAAAGTATTCCCTATCCATTACAAACCGGATAGTCGTCAGGATCAATGACCGCTACTTCCCACGTCTTTTCGTCCGTCTGCGTCACCCGAACCGGCTGATCTTTCACGTTGCCGTCCTCGTCCACCAAGCCAAGCGCCCGAAGCTCGCTCTTCGGAAGCACGACACCGCCCGACGTACGACCAACTTGAACCAACTTGTGGATCGGCATGAGTTCAAATACTTGCCCGACTCTGCTTAACTATTGGTCTCACCAGTACGAGACTATGATATTCCATTCTCCTTTCTCGACGCACGTGGTCTCGAGCAACGGGGGTCGACAGTCCGGATATGAAACGGTGTCTCTCGTGTGGCGCACCGGTATCGCGGCGGTTCTGCCGCGTGTTCGGGGATAACCAGGGGAACGTTCACGAGTGTCCGGCGTGTTCCGGTCGCTCGCCGGATTCACATATCCAACGGACGGCACCGCCGCAACTGTGATTCAACGCCCAGCCTCGTTGGTAGTCGGCTGCCTCCGACTCGTTTCTGTAATCGCGCTGTTTCCGTGGGTACTCCTTCACGAACTGGCTCACTATCTGGCCGCATTCCCGTGGAGCGGCGATGCGACCCTTTCGGTGTACCCACCTCGCGTATCGATCTCGTTCACGAACCCGAATCGGCTCATCGACCTCTGGGTCGGGCTCGCCCCCACGGTCGTTGGCTACGCAGTCGCGTTCGTCACGATCGTCGGATTGGGATGGTATCCCGTCGTAACCAATCCCGTCGATCTGTATCTGGTGTTGGGCTGGATCGTCTTTGCGACGCCAAGTCCGCGCGACGTCACTGCGTTCTATCGAGAATAGGCCGTCCCCGTCATCGTAACCCTCCGGTACGCATCCACCAGGCCGAGAACAGCGCGACGGCCATCCCGATGATGATCAAGTCCTCGAGGAGCCCGACGAGCTGCCACGGTAACACCGTCACCAGCAGCGCCGAGAGCAGAATCGAGACGACGACCGGGAGCGAGATGTCGCCCGACCAGATCCACAGCATCGCGAAGACGCCGGCGATCAGCACCACGGCAAACACAGGACCGAGCGTGTCCAGGTACGGCGAGAGCATCAACTCGATGATTTCACCCTGCACCAGCCCCTCGAGACCTTCCGTTCTCTCCGGGAGGTCGCTCGGATCCGATCCAGGGACGTCGTCGTACTCGTCGCTCATCGGATTCGATCACCTCGAGCAAACTCGACGAGTGCGAACCCGACGACGACGTACACAGGCGCAGCGATGAACGTCGCTGCGGCCCGCGGAAGGCCCAGGTTGTGCAACACCTGGGGTAAGAAGAAAATCATCCCCGCAACGTCGCGAAGGATGCTCATCGCCCCGTAGGTCAACGCCAATAGACCCTCATCGGACCGGTCCTCGTCGTCGGGAGCGACGTCCCGCAGCTCTTCTTCGGTCTCGTTGACGCGCTCCTCGACACCGACTTCGGTCTCGCCGATGACAGCGGAGAAGCCGATCGCCGACACGAACGCCGTGCTGGCCGCGAGACAGACGATGAACACGGCCAGCGCGCGGGTGCTCATCACGTCCGATCACCTACGTAGAACAGCACCGAGATGACGAACGCGACGACGACCGCCGGCCACGGGATCGGGAACCACCCCATCACAGCCAGCAGGCCGGCGAACGAGGAAACGATCACCGCGCCCATCGAAGACAGCCGTCCGCCGACGATCCCCGCGACGACGACGATCGCCATCGCGGAGATACCGGCCATCGCCATCGGGCCGAGCAGCGGCTCGACGTCCATATCCGTCGGTCCGACGACTCGAGTCAGGTGGATAGTCTCGCCGTCTCGAGTCGCGATCGCCTCGACTTCGTACGTGCGATCACCATCGAGTTCGACTTGGGTCCGGTACTCCCCGAGGAACGAGGGGTGTGTATCACTGAACACCGTCTGTCCGGTCTCGTAGTCGCTGACGGTGATCTGAAGCGGCCGGGTGAGTCCGTCGTCGTCGATCCAGCGGATATCCAGGTCGCCGGTGTCCTCGTCGAACCGGGCGTCGAACTCGTAGCCATCCTCGACCGGCACCGGCCACGACAACTGGCCGATTTCGAGCGGGACGACCTCCGACTCGCTCGCGGTGAATCCGCCGAGGCTACGAACGCCACCGTCGTCACTGACGGCTTCGAGCTGGTAGCGTTCGTTCCGGTTCATGACGACGTCGACGCGGTTGATCGGGCCGAACGTCTCGCTGTGTGCCAAGCGCGTCTCGTTTTCGACGCGCTGGCTCACCCGTAGCGTCGTGTCCTCCGGTGGGAAATCCCCGGTGTGATCGGTGAGTTCGAACCGGACGAGGACCTTGTCCTCGTCTTCTTCGTGGTCGGGAGTGTCTTCGGGGTCGTCCTCGTCAGGTGGCGGGTTCGGTTCCCAGTCTGGCCCGCGTTCCAGATAGACGGTTTCCCCGCCGACGGTCGAGCGAAGCTCAACAACGCGCGGGTAGTAGTCCATCGCGGTGATGTCGAACCGGACGGTTTCGTCGTGAGCCTCGAGGTTGCTGATGTCGAAGACGCCGTCGGTCAGGTTGGTCGTGTAGCTCCGACCGGGTGCCGTGACGTCGACTTTGACCGTTCGATCGTCAACTAACTCGCCACTCGTCGCGTCTCGGATCTCGAGATCGCCAGCAACGCCGAACGAGAAGATCCGCGAGTAGACGACGTGACCCAGTTCACTTTCGGCAACCACGTACCACTCGAGGGATTCGTCGGTCACCGGCCAACTCGTCGAGGCAGTCCCGTTGCTCTCGAGGGTATCCGAGCCGATCAGCTCGTCGACTTCGGGGTCGCCCGTGTCGTAGCGATAGAATTCGACGGTAACGTCGTCGTCGGGGAAGTTCGGGTTGTCGATGTCGATCGACAACTCGACGTCTCCCGAGACGGTTTCACCGTCGGGCGATGCGCTGGAGTCGTAGACGATCGGCGGATCGTCCCGAATCTCGAACGTGTTGATGTCGGTCTGTGAATCGTTCGTCGAGAGGTATGGATCCGAAGCGACGGCATACCACTCGTAGACGCCCTGCTCGTTCGCGTCGAACCACGGTGTCGAGGCCGTCGCCGATCCGCCGCTCTCGTTGACGAACACCAGATCGTCACCGATGAACTCGTCGTCGCCGTCGTAGAACTCGACGTGGACGTGCGAACTCGGGAAGTCCGGATCGGTGACCGTCACCTCGAGTTCGGTACCAGCCGAGACGCCGGGAATGTCGAAGTCGTCGGACGGCGTGGGATTCGACAACTCCGGATCGGACATCGGGACGAACATCCAGGTGTGATCACCTTCCGACGGGAAAGCCGATGTTTCGTCCCAGCGGCGTTCTCCACCGACGTAGACGCGCGTGTCGTAGAACCCGACGTCGTCGTCGGTCGTTATCTCAGTGGTCGCCCACCGACCCTGTTCGTTGGTTTCCATCGAGTCGATGAGTTCCGTTCCGTCTTCGCTCCAGATTTCGACGGTAGCGTTCGGAACCGCCGTGCGGTTCTCACCGTCGATCGGTCCGGGGATGGTTTCACCCTGTGGCAAGTCGACGACCTGGCCTTCGATCCCGGTCGGCTCGTACGTTGGAGTCGTCGATATCGATCGGACGTTTCGATCTAACGCGCTGTTGCTCCAGAACACTTCACCGGTATCGGCATCCGCTCCAACGATCGTATTCCCAGTTCCGATCTCTTCTGCGTACAAGTTATCCCCTGTCTGACCAAACGCCATCGCGTTGGGTCCGATCGAGTACGTCTTCTGTAGGGTGCCGCTATTCTTGTCGAGAACGTACGTGTTGTCACCGTCGCCGACGAACAGCTCGTCGCTCCCCGGCCGGTGCTTCATCGCGTTTGGGGGGCTATCTACCTCCGTGAACGCCCACTGCAAATCCCTGGTATCCCGATCGAAGGCGCTGACATTGTTGTCGTGTCTTGAAGAGGTGTAGATCCCCTCGCTATCGACGTGGAGACCCAACCCACTGCCTGAGTCGAGGTCTTTGATCCAGTGTGGCTCGCCAGACGTCTGGTCAACGTGGACGATTTGTCCGGCGGGCGTTCCGCGCGTTCCGCCGATGATCGCGTACAATTCCCCTTGGGTCATCGCGAGTTCCTCTGGAGATTGATCGTACGGATCGCTTACCCAGTTCAGAGACTGGTCGCCTTTGTCGATCGAGAGGATTCTTGTTCCCTCTCCTGACAGCCCACCGGTCCCTGCGAAGAGTTCGCCGTCGGCCGCGTACAGACTGATCACCTGCGGATACTCTGCACCGTCCCACTCGAACGTCCACTGCTCCTCACCGGTTGTCGCGTCGAAAGCGACAATTTGGCCGCTTTGATCACCTGCATAGACCGTCTCACCGTCCTGTGAAACGGCGCTTGCGGGTACTGGATCGCCACTGATCGAATCAGACCAAAGCGTTTCGCCCGTTTCACCATCGATTGCCGCGACAGATCCGTCACCACCAGTACCAAAGACGACCTCTATCTCGTCGTCGTTTTCCTCTGCAACGGCTACCCCGTCAGTTGCGGTGAAGCCGGTCAATACCAGTGGCCCACTCATCACGCTCACGACGAGCAGTAGTAAGATCGCTATCGGTCGGACGTAACCGACAGAGACCGGCGGTACCGGGACACCGCGAACGCTCATCGAACCACCGCCTCGCGGAGGAACGTGTAGGCGATCGCCCAGAGCGTGAACCCGAAGCCGAGCCCGATCGGCATCCAGATCAGAATCGCATCGGTGACAAGCGATACCGGCACGAAGTCGTTCCCCATCGCCTCGAGTGCGGGGAACAACTCACCGACGAGCTGGCCGGCCATCCAGGTAACGGAAAAGAGGATGACGAAAACGACCATCACGAGAATCCAGGCCAGCGCAGGATGGCTCACGCAGGACCACCCCGTTCGGCGACGGCACGAACGATCCCCCAAGCGATCAGCGATCCGAGCGCCATCGTCGGGATGAACAACCAGAACCGTCGGAGCCAGTGCATCGTGTAGTCGACGCGGTCGGCCGAGTACGCGGGCGTGTCACCGGCTTCGGCCATCACGTGCTGAACGAAGACGTCGAGGACCACCCACAGAAAGCCGATCAACAGCAATCCGGACACGATCATGATCACCGCCCAGGCGATCGCGTACTCGACCGTCTCGCTCATCGCGGACCACCCAACAGCTCGGAGAGTCGATCGACTGGATTGTCGTCGACCGGTTCAGCGCCACGGTCGTCATAGCCGGCGATCTCGGCTGGCCCCCACATCGGGTTCAGCCACTCGCCGAAACCGGGATCGGCCGGTTCGTCCGGGTACCACTCGTCTTCATCGTCTTCGAACTCGAACCTCGGGACTCGAGGCGGCCGACGTGATCCCCCATCTGGCGGCGGGGTCCCCGGCGGGACTGGCGTGTCCGGTGCTGGTCCGCCACCTTCCCCGGGTGGAGGCGATCCCGGTCCGATCAGGCCGGGATCAGGCATCGCGGGCGGCATCTGGTCTTGTTGGGCCTGCCCGATATCCTGCATCTGATCGACGGCCATATCGGCCGAGACGTCCTGAACTGGCTGAACTCCAGTCTCGACACCGACACCGACGTCCGGGCCGACTGCCACGTCTTCCGCTGGATCGATCGCCTCGTGATCGATCGGCGCGGCACCAAGCATCTCGGAGAGATTAGACTCGATGCCGGCGACTGCCGGACCATACATCACGTCATCGTGGAGATCTCTATCACGGTCGGTCGGCGCGACGGCGGTGTCTTCCCACTGGCCCGGCTCGAGGTCATCGCCCTCGAGATCCTGGCGCTGAGCCTGTTCCAACCGACCGCGCTCGCCAGCAACCAAACCAGCCGAACCGGCCATCGCCGCACCCGGCCCGAATCCTGTGGCCGAACCGTCCATCGCGGTCCGAAGGTCCGTCTCCGGCGTTTGCTGTCGAACGGTCTCGACGCCTCGAGCATCGACGTCGGGCGTTTCTCGGCCGAGTTGTGCCGCGAGTTGTGTCTCTCGCGGGGATAGATCCGAATCGGCCTGCGACCGCGGACGAGTCTGCCCAGCGACCGGACCGCTTTGGTCAGTCGCTGGCTCTCGCGAAACCGTTCGGGTGTCGGGACGTGAGACGGTCCGCCCCTCCGGACGTGAGACGGTCGTCGGCTCCCGCCCCGGTTCCTGTCGTCGGCCCGCTTCGATCTGTTCGTCGATCACTCGTTGGCGTCCTCGCTGCTCGGCCGCGCGAATCTCGTGACCGCGTTCCATCCGCCCGAGCATTTCGTCGATGTTCTCGGGGAGAAGGTCGTCCGACCGTTCTCGAGTTCCGGTCGTCCGATCGCGCTGTCTTCCGCTAAACGTCAAATCCATCTGAGCGCGGTCGTCGAGTCCGAATTGGGTTGGCGCATCGGTCCGCCCTGAGGTCGTTTGTGGTCCAGTCGGAGAGCGGCCACGTGCAGCACTTCCGACTCCGCGTGCCACCCCACCGATACCTAACCCTGCGCCAGCCCCACCGATCACCGTCCCAAATGCTTGCATCGGCCGTTCTCGAGCGGCAGAGGCGGCCATCCCTCCCATCGCAGTGGCATGTTCGCCGACGACACCGGCACGTCTCACGGGTTCGGATGGACCATCAGCTACGCCCGCGGCTGTCCATCCAGCGGCTTCGGCCGTTCCAGCCGCCGAATCAGCTAACCCAGCCGGGTTTATTCCCCGGCCCACACCCGAGGCGAATTGCTCTCCTATTTCGTCACGAGGGTCACGTCCTTCGGGAAACGACCTGCCTTGAGGAGGGCTATCTTCGGTGACTTCGTCAGTAACCCCTTCTGCGAGACTCGTCGCAAGCCGTGGGTAGTGTCTTGGTTGGATGAGGGCCTGGCCCCCGGTCCGTCCAACGTCGCGCCCAATAGAATCCGCGACCAGGTCGGCATGTTCATCCCACTGCTCGGCAGCATGTTGGAGTCTCGGCCGAACTCGGCCACCGGTCACCGGTAGCGAGATCTCGTCACTCTGAAGCTCTGCGTCACCGACTCGCTCGGAAACGGTTGCCGGAGCCTGTCCGACACGCTCGACGCCGCCTCGTACACGTTCGCCGGCTTCCTCGAGATTGCCACGCGCTCGATCTGTGACGTCATCGGCGCGGTCGGCCACCTCGTCGACACCGGAGCGGGCTCGATCGGTGGCGTCGTCGACGCGATCGCGAGCGCGATCCCCGGCACCGAACGCGGCCCGGTATCCCGAACGGAGTGCGTCACTGAGCCGGTCTCGAGCCATCAGAACCACCCGGTGAGAAGTGGACCGATCATCAACGAAACCGGCGAGCCGCCGTCGCTACCCATGCTGAAGTAGACCAGCAGACCGCCGACGATGATACCGAGCAACAGGGTGCCGATAACCAGCGCGTAGCTGGGCATCGAACTCTCCTCTTTCGCGAAAAGGTAGCCTCGTTGCTCGGCTTTCACCAGATCCTCGGGATCGTACTTGTGGGGGCTGGCCTTCATCACGTTCCCGAGCTTGACGCCGGCCGCCTCGACCGGCACCTCGACCTCGGTATCCGGATCGGCGTCTTCGACTGTCCCGCCGTCAGTAACACGATGGACCTCTTTCGAGGCTCGAGCGTTCGCGACGCTGGCGACGCCGCCGAGACGGCGATAGGCAAGCGCCAGCCCACCACCACAGAACGATCCGACGCCGCCCTCGCCGTCGAGTTTGAACTTGTGCTTGTCGCCACCCCATTCGCAGGTGATGGCGTTCAGTTCGGGATCGTACTGACCTCCGTAGAGGGTGTAATGGTTGTCGTCGTCTTCGACCAGGACGGCGGTCCCGATCGTCGACATCGCGCGGTTCATGTGCCATCGTGCAAGCTTCTCTCTCAGGTTCATGGTTAGCCGAAAATCTTCTCTTTGAGCGACCTCCCGCTCGAATTCTCGCTTTTCGAGACCGACAGTACGCCGTCGAACTTGTCCTGTTGCCAGCCACCCTCACCGCGGGTCATCCGCGAGACGATCCGCCGAAGATAGCTCTGAAGCAGGTACAGATCGTCAGCGCCGACGGGCTTCTTCTGATCACCGAGGAGTTTCTCGCGAATCTCGCCCTGAATCGCCGACTGATCCGGTGGATGTGACTTCCGAAAGAGGTCCATCCGGTTTAGCACCAGGAGTTCCTCGTTCTCGGCGTGGCCGGCGGGGTACTTCGCGAGCGGGTAGTCCTTCGAAAAGTCCGTCTCGAGCCAGGATTCCCAGCGCTCGTGGATCTTGTCGGCCTCGACGATCGTGTCAACGTACTCGCTGTCTTTCGAGCCCAGCGACTCGGGTTTCGCTCGAGCGCGACGAGCGACGCCGTTGGTCGGGCTTCGGCCGCTTGCCTGTGCGTTCGATGCGGCTCCGGAGCGGTCAGTATTCGTAGTCATGAGTGTCGGGTTCGTGATCGCGGTCGGTCGGGTCGCCGTCCGTCGGAACGCGGTCGGCGATGACTAGGATAATCCAGTACAGCATTCCGACGACGCCGAACAGGCCGATCGCCGTGATTCCGGGCTCGCCGACCGTCTCGAGTGAGTCGCCGGTCGCGACCTGGACGGACGTCGCGGAGAACGCGACACCGAGCCAGCACAGAAACGAAAGCCCGCCAAACAGCAACTCGGCTTCGCGACGGACAACGGACACGTACGCCGCACCGAGTCCCGCCCAGAATAGCGAGAGGAAGACCGGCCAGATCATCGGCCGCCGCCTCCGTACGTACTGTCTCGAGCGGCGATTGCGACCGAGACGACGAAGACGACGAACAGCAACAGAATCAGCGCCCCGAACAACGGTGCCGAGATCGTCTCGAGCGTGCCGAACAGGGCTTGCTCGACGTCGGTTGCCTCACCGTCTCCGGCGTAAAACCCGGCGGCGGCGATGGTCGTAGTCACTCCTAGAACAGCGACGAGTGTCAGCGAGGCGAGTGTCCCGGTGGTCTTCATAAAAAATCAGCAGTGGTGGGTTAGCGTCCCCGTCTGGCGATCCCGCCACCGTTGCCCATGAAGCCGCCGAACGACCCCATGAGCAGTGCGACGACGCCGGCGACGATCGGCACGACGAGCGAAATCGCCGCCAGTCCGAGCGCCGTCGCGAGCGGCGAGGTGATGTCCGACTGATCCATGAACCCTTCTTCGGGCATGATCTCGACGAAGTCGGTGATGATCACCCCCGCCAGCGTGAGGAGAATCCCGCCGATGAGGACGGTCATGATGCCGTTGATCAGCACGTTGTCGAAGTGCTGGTCAGAGAACTCTTCGGCGTGTTCGTTCGCCGCGACGGCCGCCTCTGCCGGGCCGGAAATTCGTCCGACAGTCGCGACGTCCGCGATTCGTTCTTTGAAGCTCTGTTCCGCTTCGGGTTGTGCCACCTCGATGGAAATCTCGGCGGGCGTCTGGCTTGATACAGCCATGCTCGCCGTGTGCTCAAATAGATCTAATTAACTTTTTTCGACCAACAGAAATCATTTCCAAAATGAGGATGTGACCGATTGAGAACAGAAGTGAAATATCAATCAGCAGAACTCCTCAAGGACCCATGGATCAACTTCTTCCTGCGCTACCATCTCACACGACCAATTAATCGGTGGATGGAAAGTAGCATCGTGGTGCATATCATGCCACACTTCCACACGTTCAATTACAGCCGAACCATGTGCAGTATCTAGGTCATTGAGGTGGCAATTAGCAACAAACTCGTGTGGATACTGTGGATAGCTTACTTCAAATTCTCTAACCTCGGCCCCATCATGGCCATTGTATCGAACAAAATAGCGGACGGTGTTGTGTGCCGATTGGTGTCCGGCGTCAACCTCGACACGGGCACAGTCATAAAACGTACATTCGATATTATTTTCCTCGGTGGTATAGGGCCTATCTTGTGCCTGTACGGTTGTTGCTCCAACGGCACCACTACCGAGAGCCAGCAGTACGGTACGCCGTGAAATTGGACTTCTACCCACCATGTGAACCTCTCCCACAGTATAGAACAAATAACCCCTAGTCATAGAATCGATCAATCAAATATCATTGAATCTATGATGTTGTGACCGGTGGGATCGTATCCGTAAGTGATGTCTTTACCGAAAATATAAGACGGGGAATTTGACAGCAACGTCCCATGCAGAGTGCCGATAACGGCGCGATGGTTGTACAGGACGTCCAACAGGCCGCTCGAGAAGCCCGGTTTGCGCTCCGAAATTTCAACGAAACACTGGCGCGACAGCACGAAGAGGACGCTCTCGAGGCCGCAAAAACGACCCTCCACGTCGCGGTGGTCCACTACTGGATTTCGCTCCGACCGTGGGCGGCGACGTCGGATTACTACTGGGATCAAGTACAGATCTACAAAAACGAAGACGGCTGGGTGAAGGGGATGAAGAATCTCGACCCGTGGATTTACTCGGTTGAGACGGTCGAAATCAACCAAGAGGACGCAGTTGAAGGCGAGTCAACAGAGACGAAAGAGGTCGCTCGGACGATGCCCCCGCAGATCGCCGCACGGGCGATCTTAGTGTTAGATCAACTGTTCCGAGATTCGCCGTTCGCCCCTGGTCAGCAAACTGCCCCAGAACGCGAAAAACTCGACCAGCGAGCCGTTCAGCAGGATATTCTGGAGACAAGTGATGAGTAGCGAGACCTTCGATCCGACGGTCGATCCCGAGGTGGCGGGACCGCTTCAAGCACCCGAACCGACGATCTCGACCGACGGACTTCGGACCGAGGGCGCAGTTCGCGAACTCCCTGTCGAGGACTTCGAACGGTCTCAGTCGACGTTCGACATTCACGAGTTCATCGAACGGCGGCGGGCGAACGATCGGGACGTCCGAATCATCTGGACCGGGCGAAACTCCGGTGTCGGGCTCGGGAAAACGCAAGGCGCGCTTTCGGTGGCGAAAGCGCACTATCCGGAGTTCGATGCCGAGGAACACGCGACGCTCGACTCACGAGAGGCGATTCATCTGCTCCGAACAGCGCCGATGGGTGCGGCGTTGCTTCTCGACGAGATCGGACAGATCGCTGACGCACGCCGAACACAGCAAACCGAGTCGGTCGAACTCACGCAGTTGCTTCAGATGTGTCGGTATCGCCAGTATCTGCTTCAGGCGACGCTCCCGAGCGTTCGTGCGCTGGATATCCGACTGCTCGACATGGCAGACCTGCGCGTCCACGTTACCGAGCAGGGCCAGGCCAAGGTCTTCCGGTACGACATTCCGGACTCCGATCCGACGGGTGAGATGATCCCCAAGATTCTCCAGTATCTCGAGTGGGATCCGATCGACGAGGATCCAGATTACCAGATCCTCAACGAGATGAAAGAAGAGGTGTACGAGGGAATGGGTGAGTCGTCGTTTATCCATCGCGACGAACACGAACAGATCGTCAAAGAGACTGAAGAAGATGCTGAACGGGAAACGCGAAACGAGATACTGACCAACATCTACGAGCGGACCGAACTCACGCAGAAGGACATCGGCAACGCAATCGGCCTCTCGAGGCGACGGGTTGGCGAGATTGTCAATGGCGAGTGAGTGGCGACGACCAAAACCGACAGACTGCGTTTGATTTTCGTGTTTTTGTGAGACCGCAATAGAGAGAATGTCGCCACTCGTCGAGAACAAAACCGCAAGACGGCACAAAGGTCGACAGTCGAGGGATGGCGGCGGCGACGATGCCCAGTATACTATACTATGATGTAGACCGGTTGGGATCGGGTTTCGGTTCCTTGGGGGGTCCATTCGCGTCTGTACGTCGCGCTCGGCCGTTCCCGCCGACGCTCGAGTGAGAGCAACAGTTTTCACATCGGGTTTGACACACCGCTACCAATGCCACAGGACAGTAATGGCGGTGGCTGGTTCGACGATCGTCCCCAACAGGCGACGCTCGACGTCGGCGACGCCGCCCAACGAACAGCGAGACGAGCTGAACGCGGCGGCGAGATTGCCGGCTCCGAGGCCTTTGTCAACGTCGGTGAGGCAACGATCGATCCCGGCGAACAGACAGCACTCGTCGAGACCTCCGAGACGATCGAGGGGCAGGCCGATCTGTTCGGTGACGACGCAACCGTCGTCGAAACTCCCGACTGGACCGAACCGCCCGTCGAGGCTGAACCGGTCCCCCTTGAGGAGAACATCGCGGCGGCGGAGCAAGCCGGTGTCCTCGAGCCGCTTGGACCGAACGGTGACGCCGAGCACGCCCCGGCCGACGTCTTCGAGCCCGATCCGATCGAAATCGAGTTTCACTCGCTCGATGCGGCGAATGCGATCCGCGATCGGTATCCGAATGCGCTCGACGACTCCGACAGCCGTCGAACGAAGACGGTCCGCGTGTGGGGCAACGCGCCCGACGACGTCGTCGACGCGATCGCGCTCGAGGCGGCGGAGAGTCGAGCGCACCGCGCCGATCAGTTCGGTCAGGTCGAACTCACTCGAGCCGAGCGCGCCCAGCTCGAGAATCGTCGCGACTGGGACGGCCGGATGCTCTTTCACGCGCAGTCAGCGAAGGCGGTCCTCCAGGGCTCCGGAGTCGACGACTGGATCGCCTACTACGATCCGCAACTCACGGTCGACGAACATCGCTCGATCGCCGAACAGGCCCGTCGCGACGAACGTGGCGCGCGGATGGACGAACACGCGCGAGAAGGTGCGTTCGAAGCGATGGCCGCCGGTGCCGTTGGTGCGCCGGTTCAGCAACGGCAACGTGCGTCCGATGCAGTGATCGAACTCTGCATGGAGATTAGCGACGAACACGATCCCGAGGTGTTCCGTGCGATTCTGGCCGGCGAGGATCCAGGCGTCTCGAGCGCTCGAATCCGACGGGCAAAGGAGACGATCGAGGATATCCGTGCGGAGTTCGGCCACGAGTTCGTCGAGCGAGCTGCTGAGGAGTGTCACCGCGAGCGGCGGCCAGCGCCTGAACCGCTCGAGCCGGTACGCTTCGAGCGTGACATCCGAACCGGATGGTTCACGCCGCCGGACCCACGCCCTGACCCAGTGATCGGTGTCGATCGATCAGCTGCGACGGGAAAGTTCGTAACCCAGGAACGCGAGCCTGCAGGTGTTGGGCGCGGTGAGGATTCTGGTCGCTTCTGGCCCTTTTGATACGCAGTGAGAGAGTCATGAAAATCTTCTCAAGATTGTTTCACGTTTCGGCCAACCAGATGAGTGTAAATTAACTCCTGTCTCTTGAATTTTATTAGAGATGAGAATTAGAATAAATTGTGCTGGAAGAAGACGTGTATCTTGAGTGAACCTGAGGTCAGGTTAAACATCCATGTATAGTCGATATAGTTCATGGGAGTCAACGACTTTCGGGGTTTCTCCATCGATGGGTAGCTTCTTACCTGTACCATCCAACTGACCTGTTAATGCCTGACCATTATGATGATGCTACTCTCGACGTCGAAAAGGAACGGTGGTACTGCACCTACTTTTTGGTCAATCAGTACAATCGAGTCAAAGATTGGGAAGTAACCAAGGACGCTCACGATCACACTGCCGAGATTACAAGGGACCTGATGCGGGCGCTTCTCGAAGCACAGAAGTTCAACGATGAGGAATTAACGGCACTCAAATCAGTCATTCAGCTTTCAGGCACAATCGGTATTGAAAAAACTATCGAACGTATCCGTGACACCGAAATTGAATCTCCCAAAGTGGAGACCGTCATCGAGGGGATTCGGGATAGCGAGGGGTGCGGGATCGTCGGCGGAACCGCTTATCCCGCGAGTGTGCCGGACGACGAAACGGAAGTGGTGCTCCTGGAGTCATTCGAAACACTACTTGTAGATTCGGCTACGAACGAGGAGCGGGACGAAGCGGTTAGGACGGTACTTGATCTCGATCTTCAGAACGTGGGCCTCGGCACGCTATCGCCAATATTCTCCCTGCTTCACCCGGAACGGTATCCGATTGTCAACGACCAGATCACCAGCACCCTGGAGGTTTGTCTCGCTATCGATATACCCGAGGACTCAACGCGATACTTCGATGCCATTGAAATCCTCGAGGATGTGCGGAGTGACTTCGGATTCCGTGACCATTACCGACATCTGGATAACTTCTGCTACTGGGCAAACGGCGACACGGACACGACCGACTGGTATGAAGCAAATGATATTCCGAACCGAACAGTGTGGCAACTCAACGCCGGCCATCAGTCGGATGGTGGCCCAGATTCCCTTTGGCCCGCTTGGAAAGAACATGGTGTTTGTTCGATTAGCTGGGACGTCGGCGACCTCTCAGAACTGTCGATGGCTGAGCTTACGGATCGATCGTCCGAATATGACAAAGAGCGTGTGGAGAACTACCTGAAGCGCTTTCACAATGAACTCTCCGCCGGCGAGATCATTGTCGCGAAGGATGGTGGGGAGATGCTCGGGATCGGCGTACTCGGCGCGGACGGTTACTGGTACGATCAAACATATCTCGACGAACGCATCGACGGCGTGTCGGTAAGCCATCCACACTATCGATCCGTCGAATGGATTGTCGTTCCGTCCGGGGATCATCCGCGCACTCAACAGTGGAATACGGGGACTGGTCTCTCCCCTCGACCAACGCTTGATCGAACGAACGCGTTCGAGGAACTCCGTTGTGCGCTCGCAAATCGTGAACAGAACCTGGGGAACGACCTGATTAAGCTCGACCGCCGGAGTCTGGCCATCCGTAACGGAGACGATAGCCCTAAAAAAGACTGGATTAACGAGGAACCAATCTCTCGGGTTGCAGACTACTACTGGGTTAAACAGAATCACAACCCCGATGAAATTGAGGATGAGTATCTTGAGGCGGAACTTGACCAGTATTGGGCCCATGATCTACGGAAGTTGGAACCAGGGGATACGATCATCCACTACAGAGAAGGAGAGTTAATCGGATCATCGACTGTTACGACACCAGCGTATCGCCGGGTCGAAGACGACACCGAATTCCAACGGGTCGATGTCGACTTCGATTCCTTCGAGTCTCCCGTCAGCTTTGCTTCGATCTTCGAGCAATTGCTCGAAGAAGACTATCGATTCGAGCGACACAACCCGGTGAATCCGCAGGGGGTGAATCAGGATTACTTATTTCCTCTTCCTGATCGCGCTGGTCGGTATTTGGTCGAACAAGGCAGCACACGTGTAGACGATGACCGACTCGAGGATCTGCTTTCTAACCCGCTATTTGCTCCCAGCATCCCCCAGGACCTTTATTACCCACCAGAGCAGGCGTCACAGTTAACTGCACAGATGCGTGCGGCGATAAACTCAGGTAAACATATCATTTTCACCGGTCCGCCGGGAACCGGGAAATCCGAACTTGCTGAAGCTATCTGCGAGCACGCGGTCACGAATGGAGCCGTCGACGACTGGATATTTACAACGGCAACATCCGAATGGACCGCATACGATACAGTCGGCGGATATATGCCCATACAGGATGGGTCAGTCGATGGCCTTGAGTTCTCCCCGGGACAGTTCTTACACTGTTTTCGCTCGCGTGAGGACGACATCGTGAATCGTTGGCTAGTGATCGACGAACTCAATCGCTCGGACATCGATAAGGCGTTCGGTCAGCTTTTTTCGGTGCTGACAGGCGACTCCGTCGAACTACCGTATGACGGATCCGGAGACGAAAAGGAGCCGATCCGTGTCGAATGGGTTGACGACGGTGTCGATGCGGACAAGCGTTCGCGTATCGCGAGGAATCCGAACCGTTACCCGATGACACCGTCTTGGCGGCTTATTGGGACGATGAACACCGCCGACAAGGCGTCGCTGTACGAGATGTCCTACGCGTTTATGCGCCGATTCGCATACATTCACGTCGGGATTCCGCGCGCACGAACGAATGAGGGTTACGCGAATCAATGGTTGTTCGATCCCAAATACGAATCTGATCAGGATCCGAGCAACTACGCTACGGCGTGGCTCGCGGCGGCCGACGCCGACAAATCGGGAAGCCTTCAGGAGACGCTTGAGGAGGTTGCAGCACCGCTGGCGGTTCTATGGGCGAACCTATCTGAGAAACGACCAGTCGGGCCCGCTATACTCCACGACATCGTCACCTATGTCGATGCCTACGATATCGAGGGGAGTTCGACCGGTGCGGCGCTCACCGACGCGATTATCGCGCTTGTGCTGCCACAGCTCGAAGGAATGCGACCTGACGAGCGAGATGTACTTCTCCGTGGACTCGACACTTCGCGTGAACGGCTATTGGATCCCAACGGCGACGAGGAATCAATCGCTGCTGGCCAGGCACCAGGACTAGAAACAGAGCGCCTGTACCGAACAGCAGAAGACATGTTCGGCATCGATCTGACCGATGAACAAGACAAGTCGTAGCAACCTCGCAGAGACGGTTCAGCGCGATCTGGTCGCGTATCTTGGAAGTGGGCGACCAATCAATCAGCGGGCAGTGACCGAGCAGCTAGACGCAACCGGCCTCTCGATCAGCGATTTTGATCGTCTTAAAAGAATCCACTTCACCCTCTCAGAACCAGTTCGGGACTACCTCGATGAACTGCCAGAACGACTACGTCGGGTTCGAACCGCGAACAACGTCGAACGCGAGCAAGTTCACGGCGAGGTTCGAGGAGGGGTGGACTGGGGTCAGACGTACCGTGCACGCTACGCGGAGAACCCTGACGATCGTTCGAGCTTCATTACGCGATCAACGTACACCGAGTACCAGCTTCCGGAGAACATCCTCCTGAAGACGCTTTTGAGCATACTCGCAGAGACGGTTAGAACGGATCTCGCGGCCATCGACCAATCGTGGCGACGTGACGTGTGGTCGGACACCGATGTAAAGGCGTTCGTTCGACGTATTTCGCGGAATATCCACTTGAGTCGGATCGATGCCGATGAAGATACGCCCGTCGATGCGACACACCTCGAGGCTGCCCGCCGATCCAGACAGCCACTATACTACGAGGCCTACGACCTCTATCAGCAGTACGACAGACTCCGAAATAACGAATTTGATGATCCGCATGTCCGAGAGGTCCTATTCGAGACGCTATTCGTTCCCGACACTCCAACGCTCTTCGAGCTTGCCTGCGTTTTCAGGCTACTTCGATCCTTGGAAGAGGAATACGATGTGACTCTTCACCCGATCGAAGGCGAGAGCGGCGCGATTGCGGAACTTCGGAACGAACGCTGGCAGGTCGAGATGTTTCATGATGAGACGGGACCACTGACTTTCAACGAGATGTTGCCGGAGGATCCGACCGACGAGTATCTCCGTAAGTATGGGCGAGTCCTTGATCGCCACAGGGACTTTCTGGGGCGTGAAAGCCGTCGTCCCCTCTATCGAGGCAGACCAGACCTCGTAATAATCGTCCGTAAACGGGAGGAGAAGAGAGAGACACCTAGGAAGATCGTACTCGGTGAGTTCAAGCACTCGTCAAGTCAGAGCGTGTTATCGAACGCTGTCCAAGAAATCTTCGAGTATCTCGAATACGCGCGTCCTAGTAGGTCAGCGTCTCACCGATGGGATACGGATGGATATGTAGTGGATGATGACTCGGTAGACTTCGAGGGACTCGTAATAACTGATGGGAACCAACCTGAGGACCCGCAAGATGACGTCGTACATCTGGAATATAGGTCGATCACAGAGTCAGTCGAGTCAGGGCATATTCTTGATCTGTAATCGATAATGGTGCCAGATTAGATTGATTTAAACAACTCTCATGGTGTGACATGGTGAGTGAGGTGACTTTTAGCGAATTTTCTGTCCTTATTGAAACCCCCAGTTGATGTTTAATTCCTACAGTACTGTTGTCGGTTAGTCACAAAAATGCAAACCGTCTCATGAGGTCCTCATTTGCACTAATCCGTATTGACACCGATTTCAGTATTAACCTCGAATGTGACAGCCCTCGTCGAAAGTGTCTCGGCAATCTCTCGACGTTGCTCGAGTGTGAGATCGTCGCGAGCGAGCACTTTACGAGCGGCTTCGACGAACTGAGGAATATCGTCGCAGGCACTCACCACGGCTGTCGTCCGGTTGCAGTCGTAGAAGTCGGCCGCTCGTTCGATCACATCTCGCCGGTAGGCGTAATCGCCGTCAGTTCGAATTCGCATACTCGTACACACGACCCCCGATATCCTAGTTTTTTCGACTCACTCAACCCCCACTATTGGACCAAAATCGGCTGTAAGTGTCGATCAGTCAGAGAAATGCGGTGGTTTGAACGAATTTCCGACTCGAGATATGCACACCGAATCACGCGGTTCGTGTGCATATTCGAGGATCGGATTCTGTCGACGTACAACCCCTGGGGGGGAGCCGTACATTGAGGTCTGCTTTCTCAGAGCCCATGTATACCTCAAGTAGGTCTCGTGACAGATACAGATTTGGACTCAGTGCTAATGCTTCCAGTATATATTTGAGGCATCCAATATCGATACCACGCACTCTCGAGATATCGTTAACGCGGAGGAATAGCAATAGTATTATGTATAAAACGACATATCCTTGTTAGTCAAATGACCCTAATTTCTGAATTAATTACGCAGGTGCCTATTCTTGCGCTAGTTATCATAATTCTTGGAATCCTCACTCTCAACCAATTTCTCTGGCATAGACGACAACTCCAAATAATTCAGAAGACAGACTATCGGCGGCCCGGCACTAAACCACCGTCTCAGATACCTCAGTCAATCGGTATTGGTTTAGTGATATTTGCAATTGGATTGGGAGGTATGGTTGAGGTACATATTATTCAGAATTCTGGCGGGAGTATAATATTATTATTAGCAGGCGGTGCTTTAGCAGGGTATTCTTTGTTACTACAATCCACTACTGGAAAAGAGTGCCACCAGAATAGCAATCAGTGCGAGGATGAATGAGATGAATCCAAGGGCAATAGTGATATTTCTAGTAAATACTACCTGCTGGAGTTTCTCACGCTCTTCCTTCATCTGATCTATTTCCTCTTTCAACTGCGAAATTGCGCCTTGCATCCTCAAATCCGGTAAATAATCTTGAATATGTTCCTTCCCCTGGTAGGACCCCTCATATGGATCAGTTGGGGCGAGGAGTTTTCGGGTTTCTAATGTAGCATATTTGTCTCCACGACCCAATTGAACTTTTCCGTCAGATGTGTTAAATAGAAGACAGAACAATCGACCCTCAAAACCAGGATCGATCTGAGGTCCATTTGACAATATAACTCCTTGACAGAATAGACCAACTGTTAGATCAAATCGACCAGCGATATCTCGAGGAAAAGAGACGGTTTCTTTACTCATTACAATTGCATAATCGTAAGGTTCGATAGTGATATATGGGTCATAAGTATCGAGTTGTTGTATTTCTCCACTATGATAGTATTCATCCCCCACACTCAGGTCATAGGAAGCATGAGATACTGAATCCATATCAGCATTCTTTTTTATCAATGTGCCACAGTTAATCAAACTCTCAATATATTCTCGTGGAAGGATGCCAGAGCGGTCACAATACTTCCATAAAATTCTGATAGTATCAATGGTATCGTCGATTTTTCGATTCTGAAGTTGGTAAATAAATTTTCTTTTAAATTTGCGGTCGCCGTCACGTCTCCTGGACTCTTCTGCATCGACATCCCCATCCCTATTTTCTAATCTCGAGTTGAGTTCCTCGTCAGAAGAGTCGATAAAGATCGAGAGAAACCGTTCTTCTTCAATATATTCATTTTCAATTATACATTCAACGGCTGATTCAGCAGTGATTACAAGGATTGGATTATCACCACTATTTAAAACAGAATTATACTCTGATTTTCTAATACCATAGTACTCATTTCGGTATTCTGCCCAGATAAGTAGTTCATCATCTTCCTTTAACTTTTCATAATCAGATTTGTCAATATATTCATAGCGACCGTTTCGGTCATCAGATCTCTTATCCCGCGTAGTGACTGACTGAACAATCTGGAAATCATAATGATCACTCAGCTTGTTAGATACTGTAGACTTGCCTACTCCAGAGGGACCAGAGAGGATGATAGATTCAGCTTTCATCGTTTTTCCTGAATAAACTGATACGCTCTTGATTCAGGGAGGTCCACTTGATATTGTGTGAGCGTCTATTAGAAGGAATCACCCGCATGTAATCTTCAATACGAGACATTTCATTTCGGTTTTCGATATCAGTCAGTACTTTTGAGACGATTTCCTTCCGTTCATCTTCGTCATCGTCTATTTCAGGCAATACATAGCAAAGGTACCCACCTTCAGCCACTTTGCTCACAATGTTTTCGTTTGCTTCGTACATCATCTCTAAATACTCTCTATTAGATGATCCCCGGCTTCTTTTTCTGCGAGCACCGATTTCAGTATTCATATCGTTGTTGAATCGATCGCTTAGACCAACTTTTTCACCCAACCAATAGTAAGACAATCTCTGGGCAGCGACATAATCGGTCATCTCTGGGTACGGTGGAGACGTAACCACTAAATCAACGCTTTCGTCAACAATATCAGTAAACTCTCGTACATCTGTGTGGAAGATAGTCTGCGAGTCCCGAATACTTGAATATATTTCATCATAGTAATCGCCTGCGGTCGCAAGGTGATCATCAATGTCTCGAAGAAGAACCTG
Organism: Natrarchaeobius versutus; assembly: GCF_041205745.1. Classification (NCBI taxonomy): domain Archaea; kingdom Methanobacteriati; phylum Methanobacteriota; class Halobacteria; order Halobacteriales; family Natrialbaceae; genus Natrarchaeobius; species Natrarchaeobius versutus. Next base: position 321,409 of record NZ_JBGFCC010000007.1, read on the forward strand.
TAACTTACTGCTCACCCCAGAGAGCGCGCGTTTGTCCATAATTTGCTCCTCTTTCGGATGCATATTATCTGCGACACAACCCCATCCTCGATTCTGACTACAATGCGACTTCAGGGCATCCGAGATAGCAATTCTCAGAGCCGCCTTTTCGAATCGGTTTTCATTTGCAGCCTCTAGTTGGAAGAGGAAACAGAATTTCTGGAAATCGGGTTCAGAGTACCAGGGACGGAGTTCATCGAGGAGAATTTCATCGGAAACCTCGGTCGAATAATCTACCCCATCCGAGTATTCGTCGAACTTCTCTTCCAGACTATGAAGGACTTTCTGATGATCGCAGTCCGGGTCGAACAACGTTGAGAGGTTCTCTGTATAATCTACAGCCACTTTACAGATATCTGTCCCAATTGGCTTTCGATTAAGTGATAATGCTTGGAAGTATGTAGTCCCGATCCCACTAAAAGGGTCGTAGACAGTTGCACCTGGAGAGGTTAAAATCTCAATCAGAGTGAACGGTATTTCGGGGACAAATGTCGCGGGGTACCAGTGATATTTCCTAGCATTAAACGGCTTTAGCTCCGTCTCTGATAGAGCGGGACCAGGATGGAAACTCCAATCAATATTGGAGAGAGCTGCTTTCGCTTGTTTCACATCATCAACAACAGATTCCGACCCATTACTCATCCTTAGATTCACCATATGTTTCAAGCGTCATTACTTTTATCCCAGTGTTGATTTCATCGGCTAGAGATTGAACGAATTCAGTTATCTGTGTTTCCAATCGCACTCGTTTTTCCCGTGGTAGCTCTTCGATATCGTGTATAGTGAGATTATTATTGGCGGCGAATACACCAATTAGTACCCTCTGACTCGAGTCTCCAACCTCTTTTGCTTCTCCGGTGGGGAGCTGGAGGTTTACCGTTCGTCGAGTTTTATCAACATCTCGAATAGGATGGAATCTGGTCTGAATTCTTAAACTCCAAAGATCGTCGGGTAATTTTGCGGAAAGTTCCCGCGACTTCTCTAATCGCCAATCGAGATTGTTAAATTTGTCAAATAGTCGATCTAAACTCTCAAGTTCGCCAGTTATGGAAAGGATGGAGAGACAACCGTATAACTCTCCAACCATTAACCTTGAAATCGTATCTTGGATGGAATAAGACTCGACGCCAATTCGGTACACTTTGAGCATGTCGCCCTCCCTCTCTAATAAAAATTGTCTGTTGGACTCCAGAAGGGCATATCCACGCTCATGCTTCTCGATCTCCACACTTTCATTTAAGGATATCTTATTATCTTCAAAAGAATTGGTGACGAATTCTGGAACACTTTTTGGAATTCCACTCAAACCTTCGTCCTGGAATTCAAACTGGTAAATAGGTAAATCATCCTTCTCATAATTAGGACGTTGTCTGAGAGAATCTATAAGTTCTCGATCGACTTTATTCCAGGTCAGAGTGTAATCTTGACGCTTAGCGAATGCAACAGTCTCTGTGAGCATACATTTACCAGAGAACTCCCCGGGATTCAGTAACAGATATTTATATAACTTCTCACGTACTTTCCACCATTTCTTGACAAGATGAATCTTTTCTGATGGGACTACTTTTTTACCATCTTCAATATAAAGGGCCTTGGCTAATTGAAGGGGGGTTTCTGTGTCATTAGTGAGACCAATATGGTATGCTAGTCTGAACACGTTGTCAATATTGTCCAAATCCATATCGGAACTAATTAGTGGACCGAGCTTCCCATCCCCATTGATCAATGATCCGACATCTTCCAAAGCCTCGTTAGTGAGGAGTGTATTGAGTTTTGGCGTCCTGCCAACGTAGACTGGATCGGTACTGGCCATGTTATATTCATAACTTGAATCGGCCTCATCTCCTTCCTCCGGCTCGATAGGTTCCGTAATACCAGGACGAATTGCCGCAAAGAAATCACCCTCGTGCTTGAAGCCCTCTTTTTCCTCTATATATTGAACTGAGTGGCCGAACGCAGAGGTCTTAAAATCATGAAACAACGCGCCCACTAAAAAATTCCTTTTCTGTTCCGGTGTTATTTTATCGAGTGCGGGCCAGTTCTTCAAGCATTCTTTCGCCAAGTAATATGTCCCAAGAGCGTGTTCGAAACGATCAATATTCGCCCCACCAGGTAAAAATAGGGAATTAATATTACAAAGCCGTACCTCTCGTAATCTCTGTAGTTCTGGACTGGTATAATAATCCCAAAAATCTTCGTTGATCTCGCTCTCCCAGGGCCAATCATCTAATCGGATTTGACCGTAGAGCGTGTCATATGAATACCGGGAGTTATTGGTGATCTTCATTGGAGTTTTTCGGCTATTGATTCCGCACAAAGTAACCCAGAACTAAATGCTTGTAGGATACCTCGAAATTGGCCTGTCCCTTCACCAATTATATACATACTATCACTGACCTCAAAATTCCGATTTACCTCGAACTCAAAACCTGGATAGTAAAGCCCGGGCGCATAAACGTTCACTTCGGAATGACGCTTCTCGGGAATCACTTCATCCACAAACTTAATAACATTTTGGCGAAGTTCCTCCGCGTATTTCTCCGGGAACAGGTTGTTAATATCCCCTGGCTTCCAGTAGTTGATGGAAGATTCGTCACGTGTCATGATATCTTTGTTCGCGTTTCCAACATATGAGGTATAGCTTTCTCTGATTGGAATTCCACTCGTTGCCTCTAAATAGTTTTCTCGAATCACGGAATATATGCGATCATTGTCCTTTGAAGAAGGGAGCCTCAACCTGAGTCCAAGATTCGTAAAGTCTGTTAGATTCGTTCGGTCAACATGGCCGTCTAGAAGCGACATACTATCATGAAAATAAGGTGCTAATTGACCCCCTTTACAGACGCAAAAAGTCCTACAGTTTCCGCGGTGTAACTTAAGGTCCTTATGACCCTGATCTATTTCCGGAAACACATCCCTGGGGAACTCAAGTCGAACGCCCATCTCGAGTTTACTAGGCTTCGTCTGAATATCGAACTGACGTTGTAAGTTTTCAAGTAGGACATCACCAGAAAGACCGACACCAAGGATTATATTGTTACAAACGCATTTCTCTTCTTCCCCTCTGCTGTTAGTAGTATAAAGCGTAAAATGATCTTCAGTTTCTTCGATTCGCACAACTTTAGTATTGAAATGAAATGAGGTTCTAGCAGACTCAAGGTCTTTACACATTTCACAATATGCCTGTCGGATTTTCTCCTCTGATTCAATCATGACATGGGCGTCATAATAATTCAGATCAAAGCCATTATCTTCGAATCGTAATCGGTGGGCCTCAATCTCTTCAGGTGAAATGGTAGGTTCCGCAATGGCGAGATAATCATTGAAAAATGCAAGAGCTTCTGTAATTGTTCTTTCAACATCATTTGTATCCTCCGTTATGTCAATTAGTGAATCTCCTGCGGGTAATGTGCTTAATTTTCCTCCAGAGAGTAGGGACGAACCGCCAAATCCGGTTAAAATATGGCAACCAGTACGCCTAATACAGCCTGCATCATTCAATACTGCACAGTTCTTCTCTTCTGGGCGTGGCCCGAGGTCAAAACAAGCGATATCAAAGTCCGTATCCTGTTCTAATAATCGATGAACCACACCAATTCCAGCGGGTCCAAGACCGACAATCGCTACGTCCGTCTGTTGAGGGGTCATGGACGTTCTCATTTCTGAACGTATATCCTTCTTACTTAACTCTTTTTCGAGAAAATACGTTGACGCAATTGCTTCAATATTATATACAGTGGTCTCCTTCCTTCTTAGTTTCTGCGCCAAAGGCTATTCCGAAGACACCATTATTTCGCCTGGTTCAACTGGAGATCTGCTGCACGGAGGTGGGAGCGGGGTGGTGTAATTTTTTGGTTCTGTCCCCTTGGGGACACCCCCCAAGGGGGCGTTCGCGCGCAGCGCGAACCGACCCCGCATGCGGTCCGGCGCGATCGCGCCGGAGAGCCCCCGCTCGAGGAGCGAACTACAACCAAAATTGAACAGTAACGATTACAGTACAACCTGGTTTGTCGAAATGAACCGTCAGAACAGTGTTGCCACTACCGAGGCTGGTTCAGCGATCGGCGACAGCGCCGACGTATCCGGTCTCGGTTCCGCCGCCTGGCG
>NZ_JBGFCC010000008.1:0-322141 GCF_041205745.1 Natrarchaeobius versutus
CTGATGTGTGTCGTCTACAACATCAAACGTGCCGTCAAACAGTGAAATCCACCGCCTTACAGCGATTCAACAAAGCCACAAAGTCCGTCCGATTACTGGCGACGACGACGGTCAGTGACCGACGGCCGATCGTTCCTGCGGCCGATCCGAGGAGGACATTCGACGAGTCGAACGCGGTGTGAATTCGATCCGTCACACTGACGCTGTTCGATCGGTTCGGATACCGATATTCCTGCGTTCGGTCTCGAGTGCTGTGCGGATGACCGTTCCGGAGACGGTGCTCGAAGCACGCACGGAACCGACGAATCGAAACCCGAATCCTATTAGGCACCGACTGGCGTGATTCACGTAGCTAATGAATACTGGGGATCCCTTGGCCGTGTTATTCGACAGATCGTCACGAAATACGGTTCTCTCGTGGCTCCTCGTCTCTATTTTGGTAATTTGTCTGGTTGGAGGTGGAATCTTCGACCGGTACGAGCCAGTATTGCTCGGCGTCGTCGCGATCGCGGTTATCGTCACGCCAGCGATTACATTCCGCGACCCGAGAGTTATGCCGCCGTGGTATTTCGTCGGGTTGATCTGTCTCCCGATCCTGTGGGAGGCGTTCGTTCCACAGCCATTGACGACGGCATTGGCGTCGAGTCTGGCGGTCGCAACGCTCGGATTGTTACTCGCAGTCGAACTCCACCGATTCACCGCACTTCGTCTCGTCCCGTGGTTCGCCGTTACGCTCACCGTGTTGTTCGCACTCGCCATGGGCGGCCTCTTGAACATCATCCGCTGGTCGTCGGACGTGCTGTTCGGAACGGCGTTTCTGCTCGATGGCCGGACGCAGAATGCGATCAACGCGGCGGTGATGATCGAACTCATCTACGTGACGATCGCCGGCGTCCTCGCTGGCGGAATCTTCTATGTGTACTTTCGAGTGATCGCCTCGCGATCCGACTCCCCGATGGCTGTCCCACCGATATCGAGGTCGAACGCGACAGACGTCGAAGACGTCGAGGGAGTCGTCCTTAGCGACCGGCTGGGACTCTCAGTGAGGTGGCAGATCCAACTGGTTCGGTTCATGCAGATCGTACTCGTTGGCATCCTGATCTATGGAATACTGACGCTCCAGGTCCCCGTTGCAACCAACGCCGCACTCGCGCTTGCCATTACGTTCATCCCGGCCGTGCTGGAACGGGATTATCAGATCGCAATCGAGCCAGGGCTCGCGTTGTGGGTGGCAAGCGCCGTCTTCTTACACGCGCTCGGAACCGCAGGCCTGTACGACGCAATCGCCCCCTACGACCACCTCACGCACATGCTCTCGGCCACGGTCGTCGCCGCCGCCGGATACGCCGCGATTCGGGCGGTCCACCTTCACGATCCGGCGATTCACCTCCCACGGTGGGCGATGTTCGCGTTCACACTTGTGTTCGTGCTCGCGATGGGCGTCATCTGGGAGATTCTGGAGTTCTTCGTCGATCAGGGCGCACTCGCACTGGGGATGGAGCCCATTCTGGCACAACACGGTATCGACGATACGATCGTCGACATGATGTTCAATACACTCGGAGCACTCATCGTCGCGACGTGGGGAACAGTCTACCTCACGGAAGTCTCCGAAACCCTCGCGAGCCAACTCGAGGACTGGGTCGCTGTGACAGACAGAGTCAAGTAGATCGTTCGAGTACGCGTTCGGCTCGAGACTCCTTCCAGCTATCCCGCCAGTAGTTGCTCCACGTCGGGAAGGAACCGGACAGCCTCGAGGAGGCCGGTTGCGGCTGCTACACGGATGGCCATGTAGTTCGTGTTGCCAAGCGCTGATATAGTAACAACTGAAACGATTTATACATTGATCGCCGGTCCGTCTGGCGATCAGGTGTGCAATGACGTTCAGTGGCTACTATAGTTTTCCGACCAACAGCCCTTCCAACACGTACAGGATCACGAGGACCGGCGCACCGACCGTCAGCACCAACTCGGCCAGCGTCGGACCGACGTCAATGGTTACAGTCCCGCTTCGCTATGCCGGCATTAGGGGTTTGGAGCGGAGTCAGGGCGGTCTTTATCCAAATCACTACAATGATATTGGCTATTAATGACCGAAGACGAGCCACGTTCACCGGCTGTATCGAACGGCATCGTTTCGATTGGCTGGTTCCACCGGTATGTATAACTCTGTAACCACGTTTTGACCATTTCTGGGGCCGCGTGGAAAAATATCCATTTCCTATTAGATCCGACGTTTGATCCCTTTGCATATACTACTGATGCTGTCGTGCTGGCTGTGACGTTCGTACCGATATTCGTCGCCGCGTCAGTGAAGTATTGCTTGTCTCCAGTCAGTGGAACCGACGAGAAATTCGGCACTTTTACCGGTGTATATTTCGATAGGGTGCTCGAGAAAGAGTCCGAAAAACGTAGAGAAAACGCCTGAATACCGGTTCCAACACGGTATTGGCGTGAATTGGGGGTTTCGTTCGTTTCAGGACCGACTGTTGCAAACAGCCAGAATCGTTCGTAAGCGGGTTGGACCCTGGCCTCGTCTACGGCGAGGAGATCCAGTGAGTACCGTCTCTGGGCCAGTGATCTGTTTTCTGCACCTATCGGGAACAACTATGCCAAAACACTCGATACTATATACAGTGTTCAAAAATGATAGTATGTGTGGATGGGTCGGATACTGAGCACCACAATGCTACATTCGACTGGTATATAATGACCTCCTTATGGATCAAATATATTTACGACCGTATGTCTGTAATTGTGGCTGGCGAATACCGTCTAACGAAGTGCTCAACACGGTGATCAACGCCTTCTGGGTGGTAGCCCGATCGCTAATCGGGTATCATGACAGGTCTATACAAACGTTGAGACGGTTATTTTGCCCTCAGACCGAGGCAGGACAGATGAAATGGCGGGCGCTTCCTCTCGAGTACGGATGAATCGAACGACGAGACGGTGACTGTTCGAGAACTGATCGTGAAAGCGATTGTCGCCGGGCGAGACGTGTGATCTCTATGGAGACGTGTGCCGGCAGGAGGAATTCCAGGGATCGAATCCCTTGTCGACGAGGTCGTCGAGACCGGCCCGCTCGAAGAGTGCTTCGGCAGCGTCTTGTGCGCGTCCGAGAAGTTTTCCCTCGTCGACGGTCGTCACTGTGCGATCGTCGAGCACAACCTGGCCGTCGATGAAAACGGTCGACACGTTCTCTGCGTTCGCCTGATACACGACGTTCGCCGGGAGGTTTTGGAGCGGCGTGAACTTCGACTCGGAGAGATCCAAGAGGACGACGTCGGCTTTCTTGCCGGGTTCGAGGGAGCCAATTTCGTCGTCCCACAACATCGTCTTCGCGCAATCGATCGTGGCCATTTCCAGGAGTTTCGTCGGCGGGAAGAGCGCTTTGTCCCGATATCTGTACTGTTGGGTCAACCCGAGTGCGCGCATCTCTTTGAACATGTCTTGGGTATCTCCCATACACCCGTCCTGACCGAGCCCGACAGTGCATCCGTGGTCCGCCATGTCTGCAATTGGTGCGATCCCGTCACCGAACTCCTCGACGGTGCTGTCGACCGAGTAACCGAGTTTGTAGGTCGGGTTGTGAACGACTTTCATCTCGCCATCGGCCATCTCGACGACGTCGCGTTCGCTCAACCACACACAGTGTGCACCGACGAAGTTCGGCCCTAACAGGTCCCGTTCGGTAGCCCGTTGAATATCGCCGTCTTCAAACGTCGCAATGTGGGTGTGAATTCCCGTCTCCCACTCCTCCGAAATTGCCTTCGCTGTCTCCCACATCGGTTCCGTGGCGGAGTAAAACCCCGTCGGACCCGGCCAGACCCGTATCCGGCCATCGGCGGATTCGTGCCACTTCTCCATCGTATCTCGAAGGAAGGATTCGTACACATCAGCTGGAACGACGAAGTCGTCGGGCTCGTTCTTTCCGGCGAGCCCGATCGGTACCACACTCCGAATCCCTGCTTTGCGAATTGCACGCATTCCTTCTTCGAGGCCGAACTCTCGCAGCTTGTCCGGATGTTGCTGACAGACGTGATTTACGCTACACGTCACGCCACTGCGTATCAGATCGATGCACGTCAGCATGTGGCTGAGATAGTAATCTTCCCTCGTCATCTCGTTCGTGAGCGGAATTTTGTAGTTTTGGATCCACTCGGCGGTCGTTCCCTCGTAGAGGCGAACACTCGCTTTCATGAACGATTGCTCGAAGTGGTTGTGTCCGTTGAGCATCCCAGGAAGCGCGAGGTTTCTGTCCCCATCGACCACGCGATCGACGTCCCCTGTAACGGACGCTCGGTCAGCAACTGTGACGATCGAATCACCCTCGATGAGAATAGCACCGTCCTCGATGTAGTTCGGACAGGTCTCGTCTTGGGCCATGGTGATAACCCGGACGTTATCGATAAGCAGATCGGACATACGCTACCCACACAAAGGGGTGATATTAATATTTTGAATTGTTCCTCTCAGTACGGAGTTGAACTTAACTCCGTGTTCATTCAGTTCGTGTCCCCTCAACCGGAGTGGATATCACAACAATCGCGGTAGTACGGTCTATTCGAGGCTGGCGGAGAGACTGCCACTTGTCGATCTCGCAATTCGGGGCAATCGACGGAAGTGCAATACCGTTCGAAGGCTCCTATCGATTCACCGATAGCGACGATTTCTGCGGAGTGAGACGGGAAAACTCGACAATCGAACGCCGTGGCCGCGTGACGTTATACATGCTTGGGGTAATTTTGCCCTGGACACAATGTTTATATCTTCTCCCAGGAGTGGACTAACTGGATCGCAACTATGTCAAACACAGACAATGGGCTGAGAAGCACTAGCCGACGACGATTGCTTACGACGATCGGTGCCGCAGGAACGATCGGGGTTGCAGGGTGTACGAGCGATGAAGACGATACCGGCGGTACCACCGGCACCACCGATACCACAGACACCACTGACGATACGACGGACGACGTTCCAACGCTGACGTACTCGAGTATTCCAGGGTCGGTGGCCGGCGATCGATTCCAGCGATTTTTCTCGTCGGACAGTATGGTCGAGCGCTTGCCGAATCTCGGTGAGGAGTACGATGTCGAGTTCGTTCCTGCCGACGGGTCGGCGCTCGTCGTCGAAGCAATGGGGGCGGGAGAAGCGATGACCGGCCAGCTCGCGTATTCGTCCGCTGCGAACGCGATGTTACAGGATCGAATCCCGAGCGGATTTACGATCATCGCACCGTTGAAACTCATCACGCAGGGATGGGGTGCCAAAGACACGTATTGTGCGTTGACGGACTCGGACGTCGAAACGATTCAGGACCTCGAGGGGAGGGAACTCGCAGTCAACACGTTCGGTTCTGCCGTGGATATCTCGGCTCGATTGTCGCTTCTCCAGGAGGGTCTGGAGCCAGAAGAGGACGTGGAGATGCGTGAGATCGGGTTTGGGGCGATGATGGCTGCAGTAGAAGAAGAGCGAGTCGACGTCGGAACGTTCCTTCAGGACTTCTACTTACCCAACAGGGACGAACTGCGGGTGATCTTCGACAACTCCCATTCGATTCAGAATCACGCACAGATTTTCTACACCGTCCGAAACGACTACCTCGAGGAAAACGAGGCAGTAATCGAGATGATGCTGGAAGATCTGTGGGCGGGTCACCAGTGGTGGCACAACGAGGCGAGTGACGAAGAGAAAGTCGACGTCTACCTCGAGGCGGCCGACGTCCCCGAGGAAGCCGTTCGCTTACAGATCGAGAGCCCGGAGGAGTGGGAGATTTATGGGGGTCACGACGGCATGGCGATGGAGCCCGAGTGGGTTCAAGACCCAGTCGACGCCATGGCCGACATCGGATTCATCGACGACGCTCCCGACGTCGGTTCGGTGATCGATAACTCCTACCTTCCGGAGGAGGCACAGGAGTCACCGTCGCTGGGTTCTTTCTGATAGAGAGGTGAACATGAGTAACATTTCAATCAACGATCTCACACATATATACAACACGGACGGGAACGACGTCGTCAAAGCTGTCGACGACTTCTCGCTCGAGATTCCCGACGAACAGTTCGTCTCGTTGCTCGGACCGAGCGGCTGTGGGAAGAGTACCCTGTTGTACATTATCGCCGGGTTCATCACGCCGACGGAGGGAACAGTCTCCACGGCGGGCGAACCGATCGAGGGGCCCGGGCCGGACCGTGGGATCATCTTTCAGGAGTACGCGCTGTATCCCTGGAAGACGGTGCTCGGGAACGTCAAGTTCGGTGTCGATAATGCGACGGAGAAGAACAACAGTGAGGAAATCGCACGTCAACACATCAAACAGGTCGGTCTCGAGGGGTTCGAAGATAAGTATCCAAAGGAACTGTCGGGTGGAATGAAACAACGTGTTGCCACTGCCCGAACCCTCGCATACGATCCGGACATCCTGTTGATGGACGAGCCGTTCGGATCGCTCGACGCACAGACTCGAGAAATCCTCCAGGAGGAGTTGATCGAGATCTGCAAACGAACCCGAAAAACCGTCGTATTCGTAACCCACAGTATCGACGAGGCGGTTTACCTCTCGGATACAATCGCTGTCATGTCGGCTCATCCCGGTACGAAAAAGGAGACGATCGATGTCGATCTCGACCGCGACCAGTCCCGCCAGGAGATACTCGCGAGCGAAGAGTTCAGTGCCATTTCAGCACACGCCCGAAGCGCCGTGCGGGAGGAGATCTCGAGAGCGGAGATTACCACGTAGCGGCCGGTTGTACCCGTTCTGTTCGGTTCGATCCGCGACGTTCGTTCTCGTTTTCCTCCTCGAGGCCATCACCGAACCGAATTGGCCTCTCGGTGAAACGAGACGCCGCTGACTCTCGTTATTGCTGTCGTAGTCGTTGAAACGATTTCACTGGTTGGACCCATACATATTTAATATGGATTGGTCACTTGTTGGTGTATGGTACGCCAGACAGTGTCAATTGACGAAGCCGCGGAGGGATACCTGAAAGCGTTTCAGTTGAACGGCGTCGACTACATGTTCGGATCTCCCGGGTCCGACGACGCACCGTATTGGCACTACATTGCTAACGCCGATTCGGACGAGGAGCGGATTTCGTACATCAACTGTCGACACGAGGAACTCGCTGTCGACATGGCCAAAGGGTACGCCGCGATGACGGGACGGCCACAGATCGTCAAGCTACACGTCACTGTTGGCCCACTCAAAGCAGCGATGAGCATCTGGGGTGCTCACCATGGATCGCTCCCGGTCATTATTCTCTCATCACACCTGACCACCCACGAGAACGAACTTCGGGGAGGCACGCCCGGAACGCACTACCTCGATTTCGCCCATCCCGGCGGACACGAGAACAACTTCAATCGGTACACGAAGTGGGGTATCTCACCGGAAAATAACGAAAATATCGGCCAGTACATCGCTCGAGCATTCCGGATCGCACAGACGGCTCCAGCCGGTCCCGTCTACCTGAACATCGCACGGGAACTCAGCTACGAACCACGAGACCAAATGGACGTCCTAACACACGAACCGGTCGCCCCCGTCGCGCCGGAGAACTCCACGCTGGCGGAGATCACGTCTCGACTCGACGCAGCGGATAACCCAGCGATCGTCGTCGGACGACTCGCCTCCCATGCACGAGCGATAGAAGAGGTGAGACCGATGCTCGTCGACCTGGCGGAGCGTCTGGATGCGTCGGTGTTCGAGTGTCGGAAGTGGAATTACGCGTTCCCGATGGATCACCCGCTGTATCTGGGAAATTCCCATACCGGCGGTCACAACCCCACCAACGAGGTGCTGCCCGAAGCGGTCGACACGGTGTTGGTCCTCAATTCGATCCGGCCGTGGTATCCGCCCCAGGAAGCAAAACCGGATGCGGAGATACTGATGATCGTCGAGGATCCGCCACAACAAAAGGACCTCTACTGGAACTATCCCGCTGACGTACTCGCGCCGGGGTCGCCGAAAGCGGTTCTCCCGATGTTGTTGGACGCACTCGAGGCCGGGGCACGTACCGAGGGTGGCTACAAGGGCGACCATCGTCGTTCCTGTGCCGACGTATGGACTCAGAAAGCGCGGGAGACGAGCAACGAGAAGCCGATCAATCCGTTCTGGTTGGTTGACCGAATCGATACGATCGTTCCGTCGGATGCAATCGTCGTCAACGAGACGCTCTCGCACGCAGCCATCGTGAGCAATCTCCTCACCGACCGCGGCGATCGGACGTTTCTCTCGGCGGAGAAGATGAATGCAGGAGGGTTGGGCGGTGGGCTAGGTGTCTCTCTCGGCGCAAAGCTTGCCGAACCGGACCGTCCCGTCGTTGCCCTCCTCGGCGACGGGACGTTCAACTACTCGCCCGTGTCTGCTGCGTTCGGCGCCGCCCAGGAACACGGCCTTCCGATACTGGTCGTACTCTTCAACAACCGTGCGTATCAGGTGATGAAACCCGCGTATACGAACTACTATGGCGAGGAGCCGCCACAGGAAGTAAGAATATCCCCGACGCCGGACTACACTACGCAGGTCCAAGCGTGGGACGCGTTCGGTCTCACCGTCGACGAACCTGACGAGATCGAGGGAGCGCTCGAAGAGGGGCTTCGAATCGTTCGAGAGGAAGAGCGAGCCGCGCTCGTCGACGTCAGAGTTACCGAGGACGACCTCGAGTTCCCGGATACCAGCAATCAGTAGTGCAGATCCAGCCACCGTGTGATGATTGATCGAACATCACAGGTTCGGACCTGTTGGTAGACGAGCGATTCATCCGGAATGACTGTGTACGCAGGGTGGCGACCGCCGATGAATTTATGTCTTCGATCACCGAGAGTCAAACGATGGAGATCAGCGGAACGATTTTGTACGGCGACCAGATGGAACCGATCGAAGGAACGGTCATCGTAAACGATGGGAGGATCGAAGCGGTACGGGAGGAGTCGGTCGACTCAACCGATATCGTCCACCCTGCGTTCGTAAACGCTCACACCCACATCGCTGATTCGATCGCCAAGGAAGCCGGTCGCGGCCTCTCGGTAAAAGAAGTTGTCGAGCCACCAGATGGCTTGAAACACAGAATTCTCGCGGACGCGACGCGGGACGAACTCGCACGGGCGATGCGAAACACCGCCGAGTACATGGCGCGAAGTGGGACTGGTCTGTTCGCCGACTTCCGGGAAAACGGCGTTTCGGGGGTCGAAGCCTTACGGACTGCGACCGAGCCTGTGGCAATCGAGTCGTTCGTCCTTGGCAGAGGAGAGACGACCGTCCTCCCGGTCGCTGACGGGTACGGCGCGAGCGTCGTCGGGTATCGGGATTTCGAACCCGCCCGGGCCGCCGCGAACGAGGCCGAGAAACCGTTCGGAATTCATGCGGGCGAGCGGAACGCGAACGATATCGACGACGCACTCGCCTTGCGTCCTGATTTTCTCGTTCACATGGTTCACGCTCGCCCTCGAGATCTCCGAACGCTTGCGGACGAGGAGATTCCTGTGGTCGTCTGTCCTCGTTCGAACCTCACGACGGATACCGGAATACCGCCGGTCGAAGAACTCGTGGATACGACGTCCGTCGCGTTGGGAACTGACAACGTCATGTTGAACTCGGCGTCGATGTGGCGGGAGATGGAATTTACGAGCAAACTGTACGACGTTACGGATACTGACGTCCTCAGAATGGCGACGGTGAACGGTGCACGACTACTAGGGCGGGACGATATCGGGAGTATCGAGGAAGGGAAGAGAGCTCGGTTAGTGGTTCTCGACACGGATCGGAAACTTCGGGGTACTCGGGACCCGGTGGCGAGCGTCGTTCGTCGGGCAGGGAGTGTCGACATCACCGAGGTGATCTTCGATGGGGAATCCCTATGATCCCGTCGAAACTCACGTAGCAGTCTCGAACGACCGGAGAACGATCCGGAACAGACGAGCGGTGTCGTGGTCGAACCGTTGACCTCCACTACGTGTATTCGCCTCCTCCAGCACAGTGGGTGACGGTGAGTCGGGACCTCTGTTCCTGCGTGTTCGAATTTGAAATGGTACTGCTATTGCTCGAGGGGGTGGGCGAATCGAACAGTTTATTAGATCCGACTACTATCTTATAGTACACCACTGGCCACGGAGTGGCTGAGACACACAGAGATGATATTGGCAAATTACACGACAGATTCGACACGAGTCGTCACCGATCGACTCAATTCGCGCGGGAAATGGATTCTCCGAGAGACGTTCAACAAAGTTGGTCCGATCGCGATCTGTCTCGTGGTGTGGGAGTGGGCGTCGGGAACGATCGTCAACCCGCGTATTCTCCCGTCGTTCACCGAGACCCTTTCGGCGATCATCACGCTTGGCACGTCGTCGGAGGTCCACTTTTTCGCTTCGCACACGATCTTCAGAGGATTGAGTGCTGCATTCCTCGCGTTTTGCGTTGCGATTCCAGTCGGAGTCGGGATGGTACGAAGCGATTTCGTTCGGCGAAATATGGAGCCGGTTATCAGCCTCACGTATCCCTCTCCGAAATCGCCGCTAATCCCGCTCGTGATCTTCTGGCTTGGAATGGGTCACCTGTCGCGTATCGTCCTCGGGTTCGTCAGCGGGATACTCCCGATGCTTATCAGTTCGTACAACGGCGCAAAGAGCGTCGATAGAGAACTCGTCTGGTCTGGACGAGCGATGGGTCTGAATGGACGAGAGGAGGTTTACAAAATCATCTTTCCCGCCGCACTTCCGATGATCCTCACCGGGGTTCGGATCGGCATAATCTTCTCGTTCGTTACGGTCATCTCCTCGGAAATGATCATGGCACAGACCGGAATGGGCTTTCTCATCATGGAATACGGCGCGCTCGGTCAGTATCCACAGGTGTTCGCTACCGCCTTCTGGATCGCCGTGATCGTCGGGACGATCGATCGTACGTTCCTACTGACGTCGAGATATCTAGTCCGCTGGAGTACGGAGGACGTCGGTGGAATATGAGTACACAGACCGAAGCCTCTGGGCCGCTCGGCCGGGTGCGCCGACAGTTCCGGCGCGTTGAATTGCGCACCAGGATGCAGTACTTCAAACCGATCGTCGGGTTGTTACTCGTTTGGGAGTTGATCAGACAACTCGATCTCGTTCCTCGCCAAGCGTTACCCCACACGTACGAGGTCGCCGAAACGTTCGTCTCGCTCGTCAGATCGGGCGAACTGGTCAATGCAGCTGCGCTTACGACCTACCGTGCTCTCCTTGCGCTGGGAATCGCCACTGTCGTCGGCATCTCGATCGGACTCGCAATGAGCAGATACAGGCCAGTCGAGTGGTTCTTCGATCCGATCGTTTCGATCCTCTTTCCGATGCCGAAGGTCATTTTCGTCCCCGTGTTCTTACTCTGGTTCGGATTTGGCACTAGGGGTATCGTCCTCTTGGCTGCAACTTCTGCGGTCTTCCCCGTCATAATTGCGACGTATGAAGGCGCGAGGAGTGTTGAACGGGAACTCATCTGGTCGGCGCGGTCGATGGGGATGTCGCGACTTCGGTCGACGTGGAACGTCGTCATGCCAGCGTCTCTTCCCTCGATATTCAACGGCCTGAACATCGCGTTGTTTTCGTCGATCATCGTCACCCTCATTTCGGAGATGCTCACCTCGGCGGGAGGGCTCGGCCAGCTGTTGATCCGATCGCTTCGCTTCTTCCGGACGTCAGAGGTTCTCAGCGCGGTAATCGCCGCTGTCATACTCGGACTCGTCATGAACACGCTGTTCAGCACTCTCCGGGCGCATTTGCTCGAGTGGTCGGACGAAACGGCCGATTGGTGAGTGAGAATCGGTAACTCGCGCGAGACGGAACTCGGTCCGTCGGGACAGTTCGATCGCTCCTTTGACGAGAATAGGTGTCGATGCGTTCGGGGATACTCCATCAGGACTCTTGATGCGGCGGGACGAGATTGTGGATTATACCGAAGATGAGCTGGTTGTACAGACATCGTCAAGGGATGTCGTCTTCAGCCACAAAACCACAGAATCATACATATCAGTATTAATTTACATCCGATGATGGTGAACGCGCAACTCGATGTGTCCGATAGTGAACGTTTTGAACCCCCGAATATCCGCCATTCGCGAAATGTGTTACGATAGTACGGTTGTAAAGGTAAGCGCGTGCGTTTCGCACTGGAGCGGTCACACCGGACTCGATTCGAGTACGAGCCCCTCCACCGAATCGAGCGTTCAGCCTAGTCGGACGCTGGGTATTTCCACGACAACAATTCTATGATTTGTGGCGCCACTCACTGGACGTTCCAACTGCCAGTCCGGTGGAACCGAGTTACTGGTGTCGAACAGGCTCAACCGTGAGTGATTCCGAGCTCTATGACGTTAGCGGCTTGCTGGACGAGATCTGGATACTCCTCGTGAAACACGTCTCCTTGGAGCCGACTCGTCGGCCCGGCTAAACTCACGGTACCGACGACCTCGTCTTCACCGTTTCTGATGGGTGCACCGACGCATCGAAGTCCTCGAAGGCGTTCTTCGTCGTCGAAGGCGATGCCTTGCTCTCGAACTTCCGTTAGGTGTTCGAAGAGTTCGTCGGTGTCGACGATCGTGTTTTCCGTTCGTCGCGGTAGTCCGTGATAGTCGATGATCCGCTGGATCTCAGCTTTCGATTTGTGGGCGAGAATTGGCTTTCCCGCCGCCGTTGTGTGGAGGTGAATCCGATAGCCGTCGTAGCTATCGAGTTGGACGGCGTTTTCCCCCTTTGGTCGACACAGGAAGACGCCTCTCCCGTGTTCTTCGACGAGTATCGACGCGAGCTCACCAGTATTTTCAGCTAGTTTTTCTACCTCGTCCTTTCCTTCCCGATAGATTTTCTTTCGCTTTCGCGTGATCTCTCCGAGATCGAGAAATCGAAGCCCCAGTTGGTACGACCCGTTCTCGGCGACGAGGTACTCGTTTTGTTCGAGGGTGCTCAAGTGGCTGTGGACGGTGCTTTTCGGCTGGTCCAGTACCTTCGCGATTTCGGCAACCCCGGCCTCACCCCGTTCCTTTACGATCTCGATGATCTCGAACGTCAGTTCGATAGTGCCTACCGAGTTCGTTTTTGGCTTCATATATCGTCATCTCTAGTCCCTGCACCACTTATCTTTATCCACTCATGTCGGACGCATCGGAAATCTTACTACTATGGACAGAACTGGGTCGAATGGATTATTTCCCGCATGTACGTCCACTACAGTTGGGAATTACTGAACTGTCGGATGTTATTTGGGAATATTAACAAACGAGAACTCGACTGGGAACGCGTTCATTTGCGTTTCGGTTACTCCAGCAGTCAATAATCTCTCCTGTACGACTAAGCACAAATGCTATAGTAACTCAGAGTAGACGTTGTATCGATGATCGTTGATTTCGGGGGACATCTCTACCCGCACGGCTGCCATCCATCCACCGTCACGGATAACCCGACCGCAAAGCAAATCGGATCACGTCTCACCGATCCGGAAACCCTTCAGACGTACATCGAGGCAAGCCGGCTAGATCGAATGGTGCTCTCACAGCCGTACTACATGGGATCGGACGATGTTGACCGTACGAGACAAGCGAACGAGTCTCTCAGTGAAGTAGCTGGTGCGTACGACGAGTTCTACTGTCTCGCGGCTATTCCGATCGCCGCTGGCGGTGAGATCGCAGCAGAAGAGTTCGAACGGGCAATATCCGACGGATGTAACGGCGGGGCAATCGAGGTATCTCCGCTCGAGACCGCACTGACCGATCGGTCGTACGAACCAGTGCTCGAACGGGCAGACCGATTCGGTGCACCGATTTTGGTTCATCCCAAACTTGACGACTCGTTGTCCGCCGGTGTTCTCGACGATTCCTACCGACTGAACGCTATTTTCGGTCGAGAAGTCGCGTTAGCCGAGAGCATTTGTAAAGTCGTTCAACACGACCTCCTCGAGTCGTATCCCAACGTCTCGCTCGTCTATCACCACCTGGGTGGAAATGTCGCGAGCATGTACGGACGGATTCGATTACAACTCGATGCTGATCGGTGGCCAGCGTACGATCGTTCCGTGGAGTTCGACGAATTTGCGGGGCGCGTCCGGGAGAACGTTCACGTCGATACGAGCGGCTTTTTTGGTCACGGGGCTCCACTCCGTGAAACGCTGAAGAGGGTGTCGCCGGAGAATATTCACTTCGGGAGCGACTACCCATACGAACCACGAACGCCCACCGAAATGGACGATCTGATCGGATCGATAGAATCGCTCGTCGATGGTCCTGCACTGGATGGCATACTCGGAGAGAATTCACGGCGGATCCTGCTGGAACGGGACTGAGATAAATTAGTAGTAGTCGTCGAGTTCGTCGAGGTCCTCCGACGCGACCCGCGTCCTGACGGTTTTCGTCCGCGTGAACTCCTGCATCGTCTCTTCGAACGCCAATTTCTTTCCCATGCCCGAGCGTCCGAAGCCACCGAACGGGGCTCCCAGAAACGTTCCGTTGTCGTAGTTGTTGATGTAAACGATTCCAGCGTCGATTCTCCGGGCCAGTCGATTTCCGACGCGGGCGTCTCGGGTCCACACAGCACCAGTCAATCCGTATTCGGTGTCGTTCGCGATCTCGATCGCGTCTCGCACCGACGAGTATTTTCGGACCACGATCACCGGTCCGAACACCTCTTCGTTGACGATACGCATCTCACCGTCGACATCGCCGAACACGACCGGTGGTACATAGAAGCCGTCTCCGAGTTCTTCTGGAACCTCACCTTCGTACAACACGGTTGCACCCTCTGACTTTCCAAGGGAGATATAGTCGGTAACCTTCTCGTATTGTTTCGCGTTTGCTAACGGTCCGATATCCGTCTCGGAGTCAATTCCCGGACCGATCGTGAGAGCCGAGATATGATCGATGAACGCGTCCAAGAACTCGTCGGCGATATCTTCGTGGAGCAAGAGACGCTCACAACCAGCACATGCTTGCCCCGTATTCGTCAACAGGCCTGCGACCGTCCCCGCGACCGCGTCATCGAGTGGAGCATCCGGCAGGACGATATTCGGGTTCTTCCCACCGAGTTCCAACATCACGCTTGTGATGGTCTGTGCTGCCGATTCCATTATTTTCGTCCCGGTCTCCGTGTGTCCGGTAAACCCAATCTTGTTCACTCCGTCGTGCCTGCTGAGGCGAACGCCCGGTTCAGTACTGCCGGTCACTACGTTTACGACTCCATCCGGAAGCACGCGTTGCCAAATCTCTGCCATCTTCAGCGACGACAAGGGCGCTTCCGGTGCCGGCTTTAACACGACCGTGTTTCCACACGCGATCGGGGCCGCCGTGAAGTCGGCCGTGTGCATCGGCGGCCAGTTCCACGGAATGATACTTCCGACGACGCCGTAGGGCTCCTGAACCGTATAATCGAACAGATCCCGTTTTTCCGGAATAGTGTCGCCGTGGTATTTATCAGCGCCACCGCCGTAGTAGCGGAACGTCTTCGCTGCCTCTCGAACGTCCGATCGGGATTGTTCGAGTGGTTTCCCGTTCTCCAGCGTTTCTAACTCGACGAACTCCTCGAATTCGTCTTCGATCGCGTCTGCAACCGCAAACAGGTACTCGCCGCGGTCGCGCGCACTGAGCTGGCGCCAGCAGGTTTCGTACGCATCTCGAGCCGCATCGACAGCGATATCGATGTCTTCAGCGGTCCCGTCAGCAACCGATCCGATGACGTCTCGAGACGCTGGATCCTCGACGTCGAACCGATTGCCACCCTCGCTCTCGATGAATTCTCCGTCGATGAATAATTTCCCGTTGTACGGAAGGGACAGATCGCTCTGTGTCTCAGGCATACTCAGACATAGGCCTGCCCCATTATATGATTATTGTATTAGTTATCCGTCGTATTCGGGCACACTACGCGAACACGAATGATTTACGCCGCTGATCGGCGGTATCCGTGTCCGAGTTCTTAAAAATATTTGAATGTGTGGCTGTTTGGTATCTTCTCCTTGATCTATTTGTTTGGTGTTGTTCTAATCCCCGCACCGTTCACATCTGGAACCGAAACTGTTTTGCCAGAATATATAATGGATGTTGTATCGATCTTCTCACTAATCGGAATTGTATGGGATGAATCGCTCGAGCTTGGCTCGAAAGCGAGGTACGGCTGCCACGTTCATTCCTGGATCAGAATACTGTTTTGCCGTCCGTAATGTGGTTCGAACATCGATAGGACTTGCGCTGTGAGTCTGTCATGTGGCCGATGATATGAACGATCGAGAGTACCCGTTTAACACCAAACATTCATAGAACACAAACAGTATCTGAAAGTGTTACAACCCTGTATGAGAATGGGTACTGCACATCATCAACGGCCGTGATGTTGGCTCTCGCCCCACAAAATCCAGATTGAACTGGCCGATCCGTATCGTAACCGCTGAAATGATTTGCACACCGGTCCCACCCACGTCGCCCAATCGGAGGTATGTCGACGCTCAGTGGCTGCTGTAGGAAGACGTGTGCTTTCCGGCATAGAACACTTTGAAAACACCACGCTTTACTCTTTCAATTGCTCTGATCACTGACAGTACATCGTTACAGTAGGTTGACCCGAACATCGCAGTTCTCTTCCCCAAAATTTCAAGGATACTATATGATCTCCTGTCCAATATTATTGGATATTTTTACAAGGGAGAATACCGTACTGCCGCCCATGGGTGAGACGAATTCCAACGGGCGGATCGGTGCAGTCGAGACCGTATTCGATGTCGTCGACGTGCTCGAGGAGTCGGAGTCGGTCGGGGTTTCGGAAGTCGCGGATCGGTTGGACATGCCAAAGAGTACGGCACACGTCTACCTCAAGAGCCTCGAGTCCGAGGGGTATGCGATAAACGACGACGGCACCTATCGACTCAGCTTACGATTTTTGAAACACGGAGGCAAGGCTCGAAACCGGTTGAAACTGTATCGGTCTGCGAAGACTCACGTCGACAAACTCGCAAACGACACCGGCGAGGTCGGTAATTTGGGCGTCGAAGAACGCGGTCGGCGCGTTCTCGTCTACAAATCGGAGGTGCCGGACGCGATCTACGACAACACGCCGACCGGGGAGCACACGAACATGCATTGGACGGCGCTCGGAAAGGCAATTCTCGCCCACCTTCCGCCCGAACGGGTCGACGAAATCATCGATAGACACGGGCTTCCTTCGCGAACGCCAACGACGATAACCGACCCCGACACGCTCCACTCGGAGCTCGAAACTGTGAGAGAAAATGGATACTCGGTGGAGCGAGAGGAACGACGAGATGGCGTCGTCGCGATCGCGGTCCCCATCCAGGACAAAAGTGACGATGGGACGATCCACTCCGTCTCCATATCCGGGCCAAAAAAGCGAATTACCGGCGAGGACGGGATCAAAACGGAGCTCGTCGATGCCGTCAAACAAACCGCGAACGTTATCGAACTTCAGTACAACCATTATTAGTCAACCAGCCATTCTCACTCAAATTTTTGGTTTTATCGGCGCTTTTGCACCAATTTTGTTCCAATTCACGGTTCCAACCCCGGAGATCATTCCGAATGGCCCATTTCCATCGCCTGAACGATACAAAATTTGTCTACTTTTGAATCCTGTCTATTTTCGATGACTTCTTGGCAGGTACTGACTGCCCGCCGATCGATGACGACGATACGAACTCGGAACGCGACGCGTTGACCCGTGTGCGGTCGGTCGCCGACTGCTTCATCGGTCCTGGCGTCTCTCCTCGTGTGTCTCTCGCCGCGGCCACTCGGTACAAACTCGTTCGTGCACGTGGCTTCCGACCCGATAATTTAAATACATTCGTCATACATTACCTTCCATGCCTACTAGTGTCGGCTACATCGGCATCGATCATCATCACCGCGATCCGTACTTCGCAATCGCCAGCGCTCTCGACATCGAGATCGCCGCCGTCTGTGAACCAGGCCGCGAGGTCGACGTCGCGAACCTCGCCGCGATGGACGACCGGCCCGACGAGATCACCACGGAGGGTGAAGACGTTGCGACGCTCGTTCGGGACGCAACGGTGTACGAAGACCCCCAGCGTCTCGTCGCCGAGGCGGATATCGACGTCGTCTGGATCACCTACCGGAACGACGAAACGCCGGAAATCGTCGACGCGGCGGTCGACCACGGCGTCCACGTCATCAGTGAGAAACCGATCGGTCGAACCGCGGCGGATCTCGAGGACGTCGCACGGAAGGCAAACGACCGCGGCGTAACGGTCTCACCGTCGACGTTCTACCGGAAGAACCCAATCACGATGGAGTTGCGCGAGCGGATTCAGGACGGTTTCTTCGGCGACGTGTGGACGGTCGAGGGGCGGTTCAACGCCAGCCAGTTGTCCTACCGCAACACGGATCACTACATCTACGACCGCGAGACGAGCCGTGGCGGCGCCTTGCAGTGGATCGGCCCCCACTGGGTCGACATGATGCCGTGGGTACTCGACGATCCGATCGCGAGCGTCAACGCCCGGTTCCACGATGCCGACTCCTGTGACGTCGACGCCGGTGCGGTCGTTCAGTTCGAAACCGAAAGCGGAACCTTGGGGACGTACCACACCGGCTACTACCTGAGCGACCGCGGCAAGGACACTCACCTCGGCATCTACGGCGAGAAGGCCCAGGCCCAGACGGGGGTCCACCACGACTCGCTCCAGCACGAGCCGACGGTCGCACTCGAGTTGACGTCCGAACACGACGACTGGTCGGGTGCGCCTCGCCGAACCATCGAGTACGAGTTCACGTACGATCGGTTCCCGCAGTGGGGCGACTACGTCCAGGACTACTTCGAGGCGTACTTCGACGGCGTCGAGACCGGTGACGTGCCCGCGACGGCCGACGACGTCGTCCAGTTGCTCCGCGTCCTCGATGCCGCCTACGAGTCGGCCGAACAGGGCGGTTGGGCGGACGTCGCGTAGACGGCGCGCTCTTTTTGCTGTCGGTCAGTCGCTCCCGTCGGCTCCGACTGTCTCGGACTCGAGTCTGCTATAGTAACGACTGAAACGACGTACACACTGATGGCCGAGCTCACGGGTCACTGGGTTCCCCGTTCGCCGTTCCGCGGTTCTCACTCATGGTTCGAAAATCGAAGATGTTCGTCATCAGGAACGACCGCTGGTCGTTCGAACGACTTCGTTCGCTCACGGGTCACATTCGTTCCCCGTTCGCCGTTCCGCGGTTCTCGCTCGTTTCTTGGCTCACGGGTCACGTTCGTTCCCCGTTCGCTTTCCCGCGGTTCTCGCTCATGGTTCGAAAATCAAAGATTTTCGTCATCACGAACGACCGCTGGTCGTTCGAACGACTTCGTTCACTCACGGGTCGTTCCTCCCCGCTCGCATTCCCGCGGTTCTCGCTCACTCCGTTCGCTCCGAACCGCGCACGCTCCGAACCGCGCTCGCTCCGAACCGCGCTTTTCGTCTGGCGATCAGGTGTGCAAGACCTGCAGTGGCTACTATCCGTGCTCGTCGATTCGGCCTCGAATTCGACCGTTTTCGCTCGAACACAACTCGAGGCGTACGAGGGAGAAACGAGAGATGCCTACCCCTGGTGGGGGTTTATTTTGTCGGTTGCGTAGCCAACTGCCTTGAACAGGACGACGGCGAACAGCGCGATGATGATCAGCGTCCCGAACGTCAAGCCGAGCTGAGCCCGCTGGGTCGAGCGGATAATCAGGAAGCCGAGCCCGTCACCGCCGACGAGGAACTCGGCGATGATGACGCCGACGATGGTCATCTGAATGGAGATTTTGACGCCGCTGATGATGTCCGGCAGTGCGTTCCAGAACTTGATGTACCTGAGCTGTTGCCAGCTCGTCGCGCCGACGATGTCTCCAAGCTTTTTCATGTCGGGATCGATCGTGCTGATTCCCGTCAGCGTGTTCACGAACGTCGGGAAAAACGCGAGCCAGGCGGCGAAGATGCCGACGCCGCGAACGCCCGTGCCGAACCAAATGAGGAACATCGGCGCGAGGATCGCGTGGGGAATCGAGTACGCGAAGATCAGCATCGGCATCGAGAGATCCCGAATCACCCAGGACTCGGCGATGACGATTCCGACGAGGATGCCGACGGCGACGGCGAGCGTGAACCCGATCAGTATCGCGGTGAACGTCACCCACATTCCCGTCAGCACCATATCCGCGTTCTCGAGCGTCTGTTCGACTGTGAACGTCGCACTCGGGAGATAGGCGTGATTCTGTACGACGAGTTCGGCGTAGGCTTCCCAGACGAGGGCGAGTACGGCGACGATCGCGATCGCGCCGACGTTTCGCTCGAGCCATCCGACTGCCATCGCGACCAGCGTCGACTCCTGCGCTCGGTTTCGGTAGGTGGTTTGTTGACTCATTTGATTACTCCGTGGTGAAGAAGTTGGTCTCCTCCCAAAACACGAGCCGATCCTGCAGGAGGTACAACAGGAAGATCGAGACGGTCGAGATGATCCCGATGACGAAGACGCTCGCGAAGACGAGGCCCGTGTTCGCGGTTCGCATCCCGATCATCGCCAGGTGGCCGAGGCCGCCCTCGCGCATGATGAACTCGCCGACGACCGCGCCGATCATCGCCAGCGTGAAGGCGATTTTCATCCCGTCGAACACGCGCGGGAGGCCGTTGGGTAGCCGGACGTACCGGTACTCCTGCCAGACGGACGCGTTGTACATCGAGAGTAGACTTCGATGGTCCTCGTTGAGTCGGCTGAACCCTTCGAACGCGTTGAGAAACATCGGGAAGAAGGCGACCCACGCGGCGATGATGTAGCCGGTACCGATGTCGTCTCCGAAGTAGAAGACGAGAAGCGGGATAACCGTCACTCGAGGGATCGAGTTGACGCCGACTACGAGGGGCATGAACGCCTTTTCGACCCGGTCGTTGAGCGTGAGTGCGATCGCACAGAGCGGTGCGAAGACGACGACGATGAGGAATCCGACGACGCCGGCGAAGAGGGTCGTCTCCGTGCTTTGGATGATCAGATCGCTGGTGTCGCTAAACTCGGCGAGGACCGTCGTCGGTGCGGGAAGGACGATCTCGCTGACCACTCCCAGACCGCTGGTCACGCCCTCCCAGAGGGCGAGCATTCCGACGATTCCGACGATCGGAAGGAGTAGCTGATCTCGTTTTTCGTTCAGGGTGCCCATCATGGTCATCGGAAGTACTGGTAGACGTCGTTGACGAGTTCGTGGTACTGCTCCGTCTGTTTGGTCTCCTCGTTTCGCGGCCGTTCGAGATCGACGTCGATGACGTCCTGGATCCGTCCGGGTCGTTCGCTCAACACGACGACGCGATCGGAGAGGAACACTGCCTCGTCTAAGTCGTGTGTGACGAACAGGATCGTCTTCTCGGTTCGCCGCCAGATATCGAGCAGTTCGATGTTGAGTTTGTCCTTCGTGAGCGCGTCGAGTGCGCCGAATGGCTCGTCCATGAGGAGAATGCTCGGATTGTAGACGAGCGACTGGCAGATCGAGACTCGCTGTTGCATCCCACCCGACAGTTCTCGCGGGTACGAGTCCCCGAACCCATCCAGCCCGACGAGCGAAATGAGTTCCTCGGTTCGCTCACGGTAGTAGTCCATATCTTCGCCGATGTCACCGTTTTTCAGCATGATCTCTGCTGGGAGCAGGACGTTCTTTTCGACCGTTCGCCAGTCGAGTAAGACCGGACTCTGAAAGATAAATCCGATCTCTCCCGTTAGATCGGTCTCGGTGATGTCCGTCCCGGCGAACTCGACCGAACCGGTTGTCGGTTCGTGCAATCCTGCGACGATGTTGAGAAGCGTCGACTTCCCACAGCCGGACGGGCCGACGATCGAGACGAACTCCTGAGAATTGATGTCGAGATCGATATCCTCGAGCGCGACGACCGTTTCGTCCCCGTCGCCGAACTGCTTCGAGACGCCCTCGTAGGAGACGGCGTGAGTGGGCTCGCGTTCGGCCGGATCTCGACTTCGATTTTGATTAGTTTCCATGGTATGAGTACGCTTTGCACGAACGTTATCTGTGCTACGATAATAAATTACCGGGTAGTTCGTCCAGCCCGCGTTCGATTGGTTAGCCGTCGACGGCTGTGTCTCTCTCGAGTCGGTCCACCGGAGATCGGGTCATCTCGCGGATA
The DNA here is from genome assembly GCF_041205745.1 of Natrarchaeobius versutus. Taxonomy (NCBI): domain Archaea; kingdom Methanobacteriati; phylum Methanobacteriota; class Halobacteria; order Halobacteriales; family Natrialbaceae; genus Natrarchaeobius; species Natrarchaeobius versutus. The sequence continues at coordinate 22,118 of NZ_JBGFCC010000008.1, forward strand.
TCTCTTTTCACCACGATGCCGACGAACGTCGAGGACGGAGGGCTCGAGCCCGTTATTCTCCTTCGAAGACCTGCAGCCGGTGGCTGATGTACTCTTCGACCTCCGCCCACTCGTCGTCGTCGAACGTCGCGAGATCGGCGTTCTCGGTCGGTTCGGTGAGGATGACGTCGTCCGGGTCCGGGACGTCTTCCGGACTGTCGGTCGCGGCGTCCGCGAGCACGTCGATCGATGCCGCCATCGCTTCGTCGTCGAGGTATCCGAGACCCTCTTCGTGTGCGCCACCACCGGTCGTCAGCGTAATTCCCCAGACCATCTGGTCTTCGAGTTCGTCCCGTTCCTGTGCACCAACCTCCGGTTCGCGTTCTTCGAGCATATCGATCGCCTCGTCGGGGTTCAGACTGACCCACTTGACCGCCTCGGAGTACCCCTCTAACACGCCGGCGAGGACGTCGTCTGCGTCGTCGTGGGATTCGTACCACTCTCTGCTGACGAGCAACGGATTCCCGATGATGTCGTAATGGTTGTTGACGGGATACATCTCCATCTCGCCTTCGCGTCCCTCTCCCTCGAGACCTCGCTCGAGCGAGAGGACCGTGTCGATCGATCCGTACACCGCGTCGGCGCCGCCCGCAAGCGCGGGCGCGATGTCTTCGTCTGCGAACTCGGTGCTGATCTCGTCGGGGTCGAGGTCGAACGCGGCAGGAATAATCGGCCACGTATCCTCCGCGAACGGGGATGAAAGAAGCACGTGGTGGCCCTCGAGGTCAGTCTGGTCTTCGACGTCGCCGTCGCTTGGCCACATCAATGCGAGCAGGCTCCATTGTTTCGTCGCACCGAAGACCAGACTCTCCTGGCCGCCGGCCCAGCCGCCGATAACGCTCGTGATCTCGGCCGTTCCGACCGTGTTCTCGTTGGTTCCGACGCGCCTGGCCGTATCTGGGGATCCGTCACCCGACTGCACCTCGGGTGGATCGAAATCCATGTCGTCCCAGTAGCCGTCGTCCTCTGCAACGTATGCGAACGCCCAGGTCGGTTCGACCACCCACGGCTGTCGCCACGTTATCTGCCCGACACCACCGTTTTCGTCCGTTCCATCCGCCGTATCCGTTCCGTCCGTCTCCCCCGTCCCGTCGGTTCCGTCCGCATCGTCCGTACAACCGGCGGCCCCTATCGCCGCGACGGCCGCCGCCGTCGATTGGAGAAACTTTCGTCTGTCGATACCGCTGGGTAGCACCCTATCCAGCTCTTGGATCGGCTCCGCTTTGTCACCAGATGCCATTACGTGGCACTAGTTATCACAGACCATAATGAATCTTTTGTCAAAATAGTACCCTGTAATCCTCGGTATGGTCGCGTCCGCTACCGCCCGCCTGATTGCCTTCGACGACGCCGTCGGAGAACGGATGGTCTCACTCACGTGGCCACACGATTGGGCAGGTGGCGACTCACGACGGCACCTTGGCTATCGGCTCGACGTGGCACCCGGCTCAGATCGACAGTTCGGGAACGGGTACGTGCTCTCGCTCCGTCCAGGACTGGTGGCTGAGTTCGGACAACTGGACGCCTTTGGCGCCCTCGAGGAAGTCCCACGGGAACGGCTCGTCGGCGACGACGTGGCGGATGAAGTGCTCCCACTGCTGTTTGAACGCGTTGTCGAACTCTCGGTTGTTCGGCACCGTCTCCCAGTCGTCGTGGTAGTCGTGTTCCGTCGGTTGATCGGGGTTCCACACCGGTTTGGGGGTGTTAGAGTGGTGTTGGGTCTCGCACTCGCGAAGACCGGCGACGGCACTACCGTCGGTTCCGTCGACCTGGATTCGAAGCAGGTCGTCTCGTTTCACCCGAACCGTCCACGAGGAGTTGAGCTGAGCGACGATGTCGTTTTCGAGCTCCATGATCGCGTACGCCGCGTCGTCCGCCGTCGCTTCGTAGGCGTTCCCGTCTTCGTCGATCCGCTCGGGAATGTGCGTCTGGCCCAGGCAGTAGACGGACTCGACGCGGCCGAAGAGGTTCTCCAACACGTAACTCCAGTGGGCGAACATGTCGTCGATGATTCCGCCACCGTCTTCCTTGCGGTAGTTCCAGGATGGTCGCTGGGCCGGCTGGACGTGTCCGGTGAACACCCAGTAACCGAAGTCGATCTCCACCGAGAGGATCTCGCCGAAAAAGTCCTGCTCGATGAGCCGGTCGAGTTTCATGAGACCGGGGAGCCAGAGTTTGTCCTGGACGACTCCGTGTTTGACGCCGGCACGCTCGGCGGTCCGGGCAACGTCCATCGCCGTCTCCAGATCCGTCGCCAGCGGCTTCTCACAGTAGACGTCTTTTTCGGCCTCGATGGCTTTCGTGACGGCTTCGGGCCGGCGAGACGTGATCTGAGAGTCGAAGTAGATCTCGTCGTTGCCGTCCAGACACTCTTCTAGGTCCGGGTCGACTGCGATCCGATCGATATCGTGCTCGTCGGCGAGTCGCTCCAGCTTTCGTTCGTTTCGGCCGACGAGTACCGGGTCGGGGACGACCCGCTCCCCGCTCGGTAGTTCGACGCCGCCTTCCTCTCGAAGCGCGACGATCGAGCGAATGAGGTGCTGGTTGGTTCCCATTCGGCCCGTTACGCCGTTCATGATGATACCTATCTCTTGCATCGGTCGTACCCGTAATCATTGAAACCCCTCCTACAAAATAATACTGGTCAGGCCCACGACGTCGCTCGAGCACCGAGAACCGGGGCTCTACACCGAGATGAGATAGATGGCGACGACGCCGAGGACGACGCCGACGATCTTGCGAGCCGTGACCGGTTCGTCGAGAAGGACGAACCCGATGACCGATCCACCGACGATGAACATGGCGAAGATCGGAACGACGATGCTCACTGGGCCGAGTTCGAGCGCCCGGTAGTACGAGAGGATTCCGACACCGAGACAGGCTCCGGCGAGGTAGAGATAGATCGCTCCGTTGGCCGTCACGTGGGGAGCGAGGCTTTCGCTGTTGTAGACCAGAACGGCGAAGATGATCACGATCAGTACGAAATTCGAGATGAATGCGGCGACGTTGCTGGGGATTTCCCGCGTTCCGACCCGTACGAGCGGCGGGACGAACGAGTAGGCGATACAGGCGAGAAGTGCCCAGAGCACGTAGTTACCCATTCTCATTCACGTATCGATATGATGACTGCGTATAATATATCTTTCCTCCGTGAGCGTCGATACGGTCGTTCGTTCTCGATTGGTGCAAGTCGCGGGCGCGTCGTGGATTACGTCCTCGCCCCAGAGCGGGGCGACGTGGACGGCCGGAAACAGCTCCGGTGTCGTTCTCGCTCGCCTCTTTTGTTCCGTCGTGCGGAATTCAAATGTGTGAACAGTTCGCGTGATATTCGAACGAGCGCGTGGATGGTGTTTCGAATGACTCGAGACGATCTGGTGTGACGGTTTCCCGGCTTACGTGCGAACGCATCCTGCCTGCACTGACAGTAGCTAGCATTCCCCGTCACCAGTCGGTCGATTTCTTTCGCGTCGAATTTGGTTTCACTGATCGGATATCTACACTCGGTTGGGACTGCTCCTCCCCACATTTCGTTCCGTGATGTGGAATTTTGGGAGCCATTACCTGATGCTCGATGGTTCCGGAACCGATCGAACGGCAATTTACTGCCATACTGTTGTAAAACAGTGGGCGGATCGTCCCCCTTGATTGCCCGAACTCCTCCTCGAGGTGAACCGTTCGGTCCACTCGAGTAGATCGTATCGATCGCTTACCCGTGTCAAAGGCTCGAGAGCCCGTTTCTATCGGTTGCTACCCGTTGAGCATGCCCGTCCGGTTCGTCGTCTTCGCTGATCCACTCGTCGCCCGTATCTATCTCGATTAATCAGCCACAATGCTGGGGTGTGTTCCGTAACGTGGAACAAATGGGGCGAACCGGGCCCACGAACTGAATGCGGTCGAAATCTCCCTCGAGTGAGCCCCTCGGAGGGTATCCGCGCTGATCGAGATTTCGACCCGTGTCGACGACGTTCCATCTTACGGAACTTATTTCATCGGTCAGCTATAAATGGTACGTATGCCCGGGGACGAAGACGGAAACACGATCAAATCGACCGAAACACTGCTCGTGCTCATCCAGACCATTCAACGGCGGGGAACGGTCGGGATCACGGAACTGGCGAACGAGGCGGACGTCTCGAAAAGCACCGTCCACCGCCATCTGAGTACGCTCGAGAAACACGGCTACGTGATCAAAGCGGACAGGCAGTACCGTCTCGGGTTCAGGTTTCTCGATATCGGTATCAACGTCCGAAACCAGTTCGAGGTGTACCGACGAATGAAACAGACCGTGTTCCGACTCGCGATCGAGACGAACGAACTCGTTTCGTTCGTCGTCGAGGAAAACGGGTGGGGAGTCTTCCTCTACCGCCTTCAGGGTGAACAGGGCGTCAGCTCGAGCGCTCACGTCGGGAAACACTCGTATCTCCACCACACGTCGGCGGGGAAGGCGTTGCTCGCACACCTTCCCGAGGAGCGAATCCACGACATCCTCGACGAGCGCGGTCTGCCGCCAAAGACGAACGAGACCATCACGAGCAGGGAGGATCTCCTCGCCGAACTCGAGACGATCAAGGACCAACGCGTCGCGTTCTCTATCGGCGAGCACACCGCAGGACTGTCGAGCGTCGGCGCACCGGTGGTCTCTCCCGACGGAGACGTTCTGGGTGGCCTGAGCGTCGCCGGCCCGACCCACCGGATGGCCGGCGAGCGCTTCGAAGAGGAGATCCCGGAGCAACTGTTGAGCATCATCAACGAGTTCGAGTTGAACGTCACCTATTCCTGACCGTGGTCGTCCCGTGGCGGTCTCTTCCACTCCTCCGGTGGGTCGATAGCTGAGACGGAACGCTGTACCGATTCACGGGTACGACTGCGCCCGCCCCGCGATCACACCGGAACTGACGGACGAGAGACCGTGTGATAGGCCGATCGGAACGACCGGCTGTGACCGTCGTTACTGCGACGAGGAAATACGCTAACACATCCCAAATACTTTTGACGACGTACTGTAAACAGCAGTCCGTGACGTACGACATTCACAACCATTTCCTTCCGGAGCCGTTCGTCGAGTTGCTCCTCGAGTGGGAGACGCCGGTCGGACTCGAGTCCGACGGCGAGCAACTGTTTGCCGTCCACCAACGATCCGGAACGTCCGGCGTCGCCGGCGGGAACAGGATTCCGCTGTCCGACGGGTTCACCGACATGGCGGTCAGACTCGAATGGATGGACGATCACGGCATCGAACGGACGGCCGTCTCCGTCTCGACGCCGAACCCGCTCGACGAATCGTTCTCGGATGAGCAAACGACACAGCTAATCAGGGCGATCAACGACGGGTACGCGGACGTCCAGTCGCGGTATCCGGATCGATTTATCGGGCTCGGAATGCTTCCGCTCCGTGAACCGGAGGAAGCGCTGGCCGAACTCGACCGGATCGCGACCGAACTGGACCTCCGAGGAATCGCCCTGCCGACTTCGATCAACGGAACGAAGCTCTCGATACCCGAACTCGAACCGGTGTTCGACAGGCTGGACGAACTCGGATTGCCTGCGTTCGTCCATCCCCACGGTAATCGGCTCAGCGACACGCTGAACGACGACGAGTCGTTTCTCAACCCGCTCGTGATCTTCCCGACCGAAACCACGTTCCAGATCACGCGATTGATCTACGACGGGTTCTTCGACGACCACGAGTTCGACGTCATCCTCTCACACATGGGTGGTGCGTTACACCACCTCGTCGGACGTCTCGAACGCGCACGTGATACGACCCAGGAGGCGAACACCGGCCCACAGCGTCCGATCGAGGAGTACGTCGAGCGGTTCTACTACGACGCTATCTCGTTTCACCGACCTGCGATGGAGGCGGCGATCGAGACGGTCGGCCCGGAGCAGTTCGTATTCGGGACCGACTACCCGTTCCACGAAGCCGACATCCACTCGACGCGTGCCGACCTCGAGGCCGTCTTCACCGAGGACGAGCAGGAAGCGGTGCTGTCGACGACCGCGGAGCGTCTGTTCGATTGATAACGACGCGCCGATCAACGCGACAGCCCGGCGCGTTCGATACTGGTCGGGCCGCGCCGATCCAGCCCGCTCCCCACCGTCGCATCGACCTGGCCCGCTCCCCACCGTCGCGTCGACCTGGCCCGCTCCCCACCGTCGCATCGACCTGGCCCGCTCCCCACCGTCGCATCGACCTGGCCCGCTCCCCACCGTCGCGTCGATCCGTCCCGCCTACCGCGCCTCGAGGTCGTCGACCCAGTCCGTGAGGGGTCGAAACCGGTCCGTCCCGAACTCGGGGACAACCCCGAACGGCGCGTCGACTACGCTCCCGACGTCGATTCGACCGTCCTCGACGGCGAGCGTCGCGAACCCGTCGGGATGGCGCCGATACAGATCTCCATGATCGTCGAGTACCGTCTCCTGTATCTCGGCGGGGAACTCGCTCAATCCGCGGAAGTAGTGGTGGCCGTTGCGTTCGACGTGGTCGGCGCCGATCGTCGCGACCACGGCGAGATCCTGGAGGAGTTCGATCGGACCGATCGTCGTCAGATCCTCGGCGCTCAGAACGTACGTTTCGTCCGGTTCCGTCCGGTTTCGGTGTTCGATCAGACAGGCGTTCGCGATTCCCTTGAACACGCCCTTGCAGTTTTTGTGACTCGTCCCGTCGTAGCCGTACTCGAGAGCCGTTCCGGCGCTGTCGAGCAGGCCGTCCGACTCGTCGATGATGATCGGCGGTTTTTCCTCCCAGTCGCCAAACACCGCTCGCGTTTCGTCGGTGAAGGCGTCGTCTCTGGCGAGGGGTTGTTCGACGTACAACAGGTTCTCGAGGAACGACCGGCAGTCGGGATCGTCCGAAAGCGTCGTCCACTGGCGTTTGAACGCCGCCGCTGACTCGTAGCCTTCGTTCGCGTCGACCGTGAACGCGTACTCGTCTACGTCCTGGGACTCGAGCAGTTCGCCGATGCTCGCGAGTCGGTCGGCGTCCGTCTCCACGTCGGCACAGAGCTTGATTTTAAAGCGCGTGAGGCCGTCTTCGCGAACGTACGCCGACAGCGACTCCGGGAGCCCGTCCTCGAGGCGGTCCGCGGACGCGATGTCGTCGTCGGTGAGCGGGTCACTCTGGCCGACGGTGTGGCGAATCGCGACCGCCCGGTTCGGCTCGTCGGGGAGGAACTCACCCGGTTCGGCTCCCGCCAGTTCGTCGTAGATCGAGCCGAGGTCGATTCCGAAACGGTTCTCGCGAACCGCCTCGCCGACGGTCGTTCCTTCGTATCGACAGACGGCATCGATCAGCGCCTGTTCGACCATACTGACGCCGTATCCCCAGAGCAGTGGCGGGTAGTCAGTCTCGGACGCCCATCGCTTCTGTCTCGCCCACAGCTCCGTCCAGAACGCGAAGGCGGTCGGGGCAGGGTCGATCGCTTCGGCGAACGCTCCCGCAGTGAGAAACACCTCGGCCATGTCCGCGAACCCCTCCGTCAGCGCCATCTCCGGATCCTTGTAGAACCACATCGGGAGCAATCCTCCCATCGACGTCCCCTGTTCCGTCCCGTCTTCGAACTCTACCGTGAGCCGGAGCAAGACGTGTGGGCACTCCGTCATGGCGACGTTACCAAAGTGAAACGGCATCCGCATCTCGGGTTCGACAACCCGATACTCCGCGGACGTGACAGTAAGTGACATAGGTTCAGTTCGCCGGTAGCTGTCTAATATCTTTCGCGTCACTCGAGAGGGGGGAACGACCTCTTGTTTCAGATGTCGACTAATGGGTGAAACCGATACCTCCCACACGATTTCGCCCATCGGTTTAGGTTTGGACCGCCACTAGTGCTTTGGCAAGCCTGAACTGCAGGCTCGAACCGGCCTGCGGCGACGGATTCGACCCTGCAGTCGACGCTTGGCGGAGTACTAGTCGTCCAGATTCGTGACGACCGGACAGTCGGCGTTCAACAGGATCTTCTGTGTCGTGCTTCCGAACACGGCTTTTCCAGTCGGTGAGCGGCGTCGCCCGCTGATCACCAGATATCGGGGATCGACCGACTCGACTTCGTCCAGTATCTCCGTCGGAATATCTCCGACGCGCCCTCGGGGTTCCAGTGTAACTTCCCCAACGTCGTCGATCGTCTCGAGGACGTACTCCCGTGCGAATCGCTTTGCACTCGCCGCTTCTTGATCGATGGGAAAGTCACGAAACTCGTCGGTATTTTCGAGTGACTCCTTGTGTGCATCGTAGTCCTCGGTCGGAACGACGTGAAGTGGGATTAGCGTGTCGTCGTACGTGGCCGCGAGGTCGTACGCGACCGTCGCGACGCGTTCGGATCGTTCTTTACCGTCGATCGCAGCGAGTATCGCCATACTCCGTATCGGAGCTAAACTCACAAGTAGATTGCTCTCCTGCTGTTGGCTCGATAGTCGCCAAGCGTTTCCGTGACCCCTCGACTGATCTTTGAACTCGATGGTTCGCATTCCGATCTCTGACCTCGTGTGAGATGTGCTGGTTTTCGGTTCCGCTTTCGTCCTGATCGATGGACGACCTGACTCGAATTCGATTTCGTAGATACCTCTCAAATCATGTAGCTATCGAATCCAATCAACTATATTACTCATCCAGTTAACGGTTTCGCTCGGAGTCCAATCAACGCTGTGGCGTCGACGCGACGATTGGTGACGAATCACCCACGGTACTCTCCGCACCTACTACGTAATAACGGCACGGGGAGAGCGCGGTTTGGAGCGAGTGAAGCGAGTGAGAACCGCGGAAAGAGGGGTGATATGGAGTGGATGGCACAGGCGAGGACCACGTACCGTGTGATCGTCTCGCTCGAGTCGTGGAGACGTGACCGGTCTCGCTTCTGGCACCGTCGTCCGGTCAATTTCGGGCGGCTCACTGGCAGTGATCGAATCCACTGAATCTACCGCGTTTGCAGTTCGCTGTCGATGGATACTGCTGGGTGCCGATCTGGGCCGCTGAGATCTCGAGAGGGACAACAACGGTGCGAGTCGACTACGCTATCCTGTCCACTCACTTGTGTCGCTCTCACTCGGGAATATCGATAACATTTCATGTTCGGGAGATTGGCAGGTCATGATCCAAGTTCAGACGATATTTCGATCGCTCGCCGTCGTGCTCGTCTCAGTTTGCTGGCTCTCGAGGGAGTTCGTTTCACCAGTCCGGTCGAAACTGTCTGCCCACCGATTACACAGTCCGTGCGATCGAGTGTACACTGCATTTCGGTAGCTCGTCAACCACTGACAGCGATCGCCGTCCACAAAACCCGCCAGATATTCGACCCTCGTCCGCGCGTACGACAGTATTCCATCACATCGTTCCGTCAACGAACTGCTTCGGTCCCCTTAGTGATCGTCACTCGATACGCGGTCTACGAGGATAACGATCGCTATGGGAACGACGACGATGGCCGCGGCAACGACGAAAAGTCCCATTTGCGTCAGCCCGAGCTCTTCGTCAACGTTTCCAAACCAAACGGAAACTGCCAACAGGATCGTGAGCAACGAAAGTGCGAGGAGGTTCGTCCTGGTGATTCCCATGTGTGCCTAGAGCTGTGTACCGCCTATGAAATTTTGGTTTGTGTCACTGAGGGCTTTCGGACCGACCGGTCGTCCCACCCACCTGTTCAAAACTGTTGAACGAATTCCCCGCATACCGTTGGTCGCATCGCCACTCAATCTCATCGACGTTCTACCTCGGCCATCGTGCGATACTAATGACTTTCTCGTTACGTTTCCGCGAATTGCGTTTGTTACGGACTGTGCGCGGTGAGACGATCTCGATTGATCGTTGTTCATTCTCGTAGTTATTTCGTTCTCCAATTGTACAACGTGTTTCGGTGATTTATTGTCTGGGCAAATGTTGTGGGTTCCAAATATAAATAATAGAATATTGTATTTTGGGATCGACCGGGTGCGCGTCGAATCGGGTTGGTTACGCTCGATATTGTTTCACTGACGATCGCCGAACTCCCACGGCTCGAGTGGGTATCGTAACGCTCGTCAGGTTTGGATGGTCGATGCTGTGCCAGTGACCCCCATTCGATATCGTTGGAGCCATCGTGTTTACACGTGTACGGCTGTAATGACAAATTCTCGCCCGATACGTACCGGCTGTCTCACGGTCTCTTTCTCCAGAAATCACCGATTCCGTTCTGTGGTTGATACTTGGTAACACTACACGTTCTGGAAAGGCTCGTTCAACTAAATTGGATGGTCCCTTTCTCCATTACGAATGGGAGTACCCCGTCCAGTGAACGCTTGATGATCCCAAATTCGACGACTGAGTGTACCCCACATCTCACAATCACTCAAATAAATCATGAACTCCGAAATCTATATATAGTGTCAGAGGTAACGTGACGATTGCCATGTCAAGTTATACCAGGCGACACACGCTGAAAACCGGTACTGCAGCGGCTGTCGGCCTGAGTCTGGCTGGGTGCACAGGTGACAACGGAGCGGATGCCGACGTCGACGTCGTCTCCGATCCCGACGGCGCTCCCGTCGAGGAGATCACGCTGTTGAGTATCGCACAGGGCGATGCGCCGGCTCGTTACGAGTACGGACAGCTGTTCGCCGACAATCTCGAGGAGGTCGGGTTCGAGGTGGAGTACGACGCACAGCCGACGGTCGAGTACCTTGAGGCGAGAGCCGAGCCACCGTACCCGTGGGACATTCAGGTCCGCCGTGCGGGCGACGGCTTCGAACCGGCGGAGGCGATTTTCAGGGGGTTCTTCCACTCGAGTAACATCGGTCCCGGCGATTCGAATCTGTACGCCTACGAGAACGACGAAGTCGACGAACTGATCGACGAGCAAGCCAGTGAAATGGACCCCGATCGGCGGACAGAAATCCTTCACGAAATTCAGGAGCATCTTCGTGAGGACATGCCGATCGTTCCGTTGCTGGTCCAAGAGCGAATTATGCCATACAACCAGGAGCGGTTCCAGAATCCGGTTCCGATCATCGAACAGGGTCTCGGCTCCTTCTGGAACTACCTGAACATCGAACCCATCGGGGATGACGCTCACCTTCGAACCACGATGGCGGAGGACATCAACGCGTTGAACCCGCTGGATCAAACTGCTCGTGGGGACCGTGAGATGCTCCGTCTGGTTTACGACCGACTCGTCCGCGTCTCCCCCGACCTCGAACCGGAGCCGTGGGCCGCTTCGGACGTCGAGACGATCGACGACACGACGATCGACGTCTCGCTTCGTGAGGGAATGACGTTCCACGACGGTGAGCCGGTCACCGCCGAAGACGTGCAATTTTCCTTCGAGTACGGTGCCGAACATTCCCCGACGAAAGAGACCCGCGCGGAACCGATCGAGAGCATCGACGTGGAGACCGATCTGGACCTCGTGTTCAACCTCGAAGAGCCGAACGCGCCGTTTCTCACGAACGCACTCGGTCGCGTCTTCATTATTCCACAGCACATCTGGGAGGACGTTCCCGACGATGTCGAGGCGGAAACGCCGATCGACTGGCAAAATGCGGAGGCGATCGGAAGCGGCCCGTTCCAGGTCGAGAGCGCCGATTTCGCCGAGCAGATTCAACTCAGCGCCTACGAGGATCACTTCCAACCGCCGAACGTCGATCGACTCACTCGAGCGGTCGTCTCGGACGTCCGCGCCGGCATCCGTGCGTACGAAGACGACGCAGTCGACATGATGAGTTGGGAACTGCCGGTCGACGATCTGGAGCGCTTCGAGCAGGAAGACGAGACTGCACTCGAGAGTTCGTTGATGATGTCGATCCACCACATGGGGTACAATCTCCGTGAGCCTCCGTTCGACGATGTCGACGTTCGTCAGGCCGTCGCACACGCGGTTCCCCAGGAGACGATCATCGGCACCATCTACGGCGGGACTGGACAGGTTATCCATAACCCCCTCTCGCCCGGGTTCGACGAGTGGTACTGGAACGACGTCGACGAGTTCGAGTCGGATACCGACGTCACGATGCAGATGTTGGACGATGTCGGGTTCCAGTGGGACGACGATATGCGCCTTCACTACCCACCGGACTACTGAACTGGTTCGTTCGATCGACCTGTGGCTTTCTGTGATTCTGTGTTGTCTCGTCCCAGGGTAGACCGACGTGCGAACTACACCTGCCACACGATTTCATACCCTTGTTCGGCCACGGGAGGCCACCTCTGGTACTTTCACACCGCGACGGCGGCCGTTGTGGAATTTTCTTTTTCTCGAACAGATCCCCTATCGAAATGAGGGCCATATTTATAATGGTCACCACGTAATGTATCGACGGAAGTGTAATAATGGCTGGTCAGAAAAATGTCAGTAGGATTGATTATCGAGCGTTAGAAACGTTTGCACACGACGTTCTTACTGAGGCAGGCGTAACGGAACCACACGCCGCGACCGTTGCAGAGGCGTTGGTACGGGCTAATCTTCGCGGCGTCGACTCTCACGGCGTCGCGCGTCTCACCGCGTACGTGAACAAGTTCCTCGAGGGTGGGTTCAACCCGGATCCGGAGACGACGATCGAGTCTGGCCCGTCTCGAGGGACATTTTCTGTCGATGCCGACGGCGGGCCCGGACAGACTGCGGGACAGACTGCGATGCAGACTGCCGTCGAACGCGCGGCTGAGATGGGGATGGCTGGTGGCGTGGTTCGAAACAGCAATCACTTCGGGACGGCCGCGTTCTATACCGAACTCGCGGCGGAACACGACTGTATCGGAATCGCGATGACGAACGTTGGACCCGATGTCGTTCCGTTCAATGGGACGAAACCGTACTTCGGTACGAATCCGATCTCGTTTGCGATACCGACGAACCGACCGTATCCGATCACGCTCGATATGGCGACGAGTGTCGTGGCGATGGGGAAGATCGATCACGTGGCAAAAGAGACCGATGCGTCGATTCCCGATCACTGGGGCGTAGACGACGACGGGATCCCGACCACCGATCCACACGATGTCAACGCCCTCCGCCCGCTGGGTGGACCGAAGGGATACGGCCTCGCTCTCGTCGTCGACATCTTGGCCGGCGTTCTCTCCGGTTCAGGACCGAGCCCGACCGTTAATCCGCTGTACGACGAGTACGACCGACCCATGGATCTCGGTCATTTCGTCGCGGCGATCGACATCTCGGCGTTCCGTGATACAGCGGCGTTCAAGAAGGACGTCGATACGATCATCTCCGACATCAAGGGAATGGAACCACGAGACGGCGCTGACGAACTGATGCTACCCGGCGAAATCGAGACGAAGCGCAAGGAAACGCGAAGTTCGGACGGCATACCCGTTCCGGACGGCGTCGTGGAGGCCCTTCGGGAGTTAGGTGACGACTTCGGCGTTCAGTTCCCCCGGTAAGGTGTTCTCGGAGCCACGTCCCCGATCAGCGACGAGCATCGATGACGGTGAGCGATCCCAGCGGTGGTCGTAACCGACACGTTCGAAATTGACTGTCAACGTGGCTTGGTCGGCTATCTCGTCGACTCGAGATCGAGACAGGCCTCCCTCGTGGGTCGGTGGTTGTAGTGTCGTATAATTCGTTCACTCGCGTTCGTGAGTGCCAATTCGACTGGATGACCTCGCTAATTATTCATCCAAAAATATTATATGGTGTTACACGCTACCATTGACCTGTATGAGGAAATTCATCATTCGAAGGGTGGCATACCTACTCCTTACGTATTGGGCATTCATAACTATCTTATTTTTTATATTTCGAGTCACGCCAGGCGATCCGACGACGCTTTACATTCCGGAGGGAATGTCACAGGCAGAACGTCAGGCAACTCTCGAACGATACGGCCTCACGGACCCGCTTTACGTTCAGTACGTCGATTATCTTCGAATGTTGCTCTCGGGCGATCTGGGGACGTCGTATCGGTACAATGCACCCGTCTGGGAGGTTCTGACGACGAAATTCTGGAATACGATCTTCCTCATGGCGGGTGCGATGACGCTCGCGTACACGTTCGGTATCGCATTTGGCGCGTACATCGGCTGGCTCCGTGGAACGGCCAAGGAAAAGTACGGGATGGTCATGGCGCTGATCGCGCGATCGTCGCCCGAGTTCTGGATCGGAATCGTGTTGCTCTCGGTTTTCGTTTTCCAACTCGGCTGGTTCCCGTGGGGCGGGATCAGGGAAATCGGTGCCGAGGCACCGACGTCGTTCTTCGACCGCTACGTCAACAGAAGTTTCGTCTACCACCTCGTGTTACCAGTTCTTACTGGTGCGATATACTACATGGCCCAGCCCATTCTCCTGATGCGAAGCAGTATGATAAGCGTTCTCAACACGGATTACATCGAAATCAAGAAAGCTGAAGGTCTCTCTAACTACACGATTCTCTACAAACACGCCGCACGGAACTCGATCCTGCCGATGGTTACGGTCGTTGCGCTCGTCGCCGGTCTCTCTGTCGGTGGATCGCTCGTCATCGAGACGGTATTCAGTTGGCCCGGAATGGGGCGGGAGATGGTCGAATCGGTCCACCACAACGATTACCCGATGGCCCAGGGGGCGTTCTTCCTGATGGGGAGCGTCGTGATATTCATGAACTTCGTCGCTGACATCGCCTACGCGTTTCTCGACCCACGAGTGAGGTACGAGTAACATGTCTACTCGACAGTCAACCATCACGACGGCCGCAGAATCCGCTCGGAACAGCGTCGCTACCGCCTACTCGAAGTCGCGCTCGATTCTCGAGGGCGAGCGGTTAGCACAGTTCGGTGTGATCGTACTCGCGGTGTTCATCTTCGCGGGGCTGTTCGCTCCGTTTATCGTTCCTCACGATCCGGGCGAGATCAACCACGGTGAGGACGGGGACGTGTTGCGTCTGGCGGAACCGACCGCGGAACATCCGTTCGGGACGACCCACCTCGGCCGTGACGTCATGTCCCAGGTGATGATGGGTGCACAAGTTTCGCTCATCGTTGGCCTCACCGCGGCAGTTATCGCGACCGTCGTCGGGACGAGCGTCGCGTTGGCTTCGGGCTATTACGGCGGAAAGATCGATAACATCCTGATGCGACTCGTCGACATCGCGTACGGCCTGCCGTTTCTCCCGTTCGTCATCGCGCTGGTGTTCATTTTCGGTTCCAGTCTCTACAATATCATCATCGTGATATCGTTACTGATGTGGCGTTCTAGTGCCCGCGTGATCAGATCCGAGGTGTTGACACAGAAAGAACGGCCGTACGTTCAGTCGGCCAGGGCGGCGGGTGCGAGTGACTTTCGGATCATGTTCCGGCACATCCTCCCGAACGTGCTCCCGCTCGTCGTGTTGTACCTCACGTTCGGCGTCGCGTGGGCAGTCATCTACGAAGCCAGCATCGCCTTCCTCGGCTTCGGTGATCCGGACATGTACTCCTGGGGGACCATCCTCTACGAGGCGTACATCAACGGCGCGATTCGGTACGCCTGGTGGTGGGTTATTCCACCTGGAGTGAGCATCATGCTGTTCGTGATGTCGGTGTTCTTCATCGGCCGAAGCCTAGAAAAGGTTACCAACCCGGACCTACGACACAACTAACAATGCTCGAAATATCCGACCTCGAAGTTAGGTACGAAACGGAACACGGCGAGGTTCACGCGGTCAACGGACTGAGCGTGGACCTAGCGGAGAACGAAACGCTCGGTCTCGTGGGCGAGAGCGGCTGTGGGAAGACGACCACGGCGAAGTCGCTTATTCGCCTTCTCGAGAGTAACTGCAACATCGCCGGTGGGTCGGTCGAACTCGACGACAGGGAACTGACCGATCTCAGCCTCAAGGAGCTAAAACGGGAGGTCCGGTGGAGCGAAATTTCGATGATTCCACAGAACGCGATGAACGGGTTCGATCCCGTCTACACCGTCGGCGAACAGATCGTCGAGGTCGTTCGGACCCACGAGTCGGACACCTCCAAAGCGGAGGCACGTGAGCGTGCGAAAGAGCTGTTCGAAAAGCTCGGAATCGACGGCGATCGGATCGACGACTATCCACACCAGTTTTCCGGTGGAATGGCCCAGCGGGCGATGGTTGCGCTGGCGCTTGCACTTGATCCGAAGGTCATCCTGGCCGACGAACCGACGACGGCGCTCGACGTCGTTATTCAGGACCGACTGCTCGACGTCATCCAGGACCTCCAAGACGAGATGAACGTCGCAATGTTGCTCATCACCCACGACATGTCCGTCGTCTCCGAACGATGTGACAACATCGCGGTGATGTACGGTGGGCGTATCGTCGAGTACGCGGACGCGGAGACGATCATCAAGTCACCTCGTCACCCCTACACGCTTGGACTCCGAAACTCGTTTCCTGACATCACCGAAGACTCCCAGGATCTGATCTCGATTCCGGGGGCCCCACCTACGTTGGTCGACCCCGACGAGATGTGCCAGTTCGCTCCCCGGTGTCCGTTCGCAGAGGAGGAGTGCTGGGAGGTCGCACCCGAACCGGCGGAGTACGGAGACGGGCACCGTGTCGAGTGTCACCGAGCCGACGAGGTCGAGTACCTGCAGTCGGAAGCGAAGAAACACGAGACGTGGACCGAACTCGAATCGACGGAATCCGACGAAAGAAAAACCGAAACGGAGGTCAAAAATGACTGAGACGAAAGTCGAAGTACGAGACGTCAAGAAGCATTTCCCGGTCGACGACGGAGCGCTTTCGAACCTGTTCGGGTTCGGCGAGGACAAATCCGTCAAAGCGGTCGACGGCGTCTCGTTCGATATCGCGGAGGGCGAGGCGTTCGGAATCGCTGGCGAGAGTGGGTGTGGGAAGACGACACTTGCCGAGACTATCCTGCAACTCGAGGAACCCACGGACGGAGAGATTACGATCGACGGTCGGGACGTCACCGAGATGGACAAAGGCGAGATAAACGCGCTCCGGAGCGACGTTCAGATCATCCAGCAGGATCCGTACCAGTCGTTAAACCCACGATTTACGGTCGTCCAGTGGGTTCGGGAGCCCCTCGACATCCACGATATCGGTCCGAAAGGCGAACGCCGTGCGGTGGTTCGTGAGACGCTCGCCGAGGTCGGACTCCGCCCGCCGGAGAACTACATGGACGAGTACACGTCGGAACTGAGCGGCGGCGAGCGCCAGCGCGTCGGAATCGCGCGAGCAATCGTCTCCGATCCATCGTTCGTCGTCTGTGACGAACCAGTGAGTATGCTCGACGTGAGCATTCGTGCGAGCATCCTCCGGCTACTAGACGATCTCCGGACGGAGAAGGGGATCTCGTTTATGTACATCAGTCACGACCTCTCCTTGCTGAAACACGTCTGTGACCGGATCGGAATCATGTATCTCGGCCGATTCGTCGAGACCGGTCCGTCGACGCAGGTGATCAACGATCCACAACATCCCTACACGCAGGCGCTCGTCTCCTCGACGCCGATAATCAATCCCGACGTCGAACGGGATCGAATCGAACTCTCGGGTGAAGTCCCGGATCCGGTCGATCTTCCCACCGGATGCCGGTTCGCGCCGCGGTGTCCAGAGGCGTCAGCGGAGTGTCGCGAAGGGGAGCCACGAATGTACGACGTCGCTGACAATCAGCGAGCACGGTGTATTCTCCACGACGAACGGTACGATCTCTCTTCGTAGCGCGATCGGATTCGACGTTTCGACTGCGTATACTGTTCGAACGAACACGGACTTGCGGAGGGCCGACCGTTGCTTTCCCCTCGAGCGTCGTCAACCTGGGTGTAGTGGCTTCGAAAACGAGCGTCTGTCAGAGTCGGATCGGTTTACGTGAAATTAGTGATCCACTCGGTCGGTGTTGGATTCGTCGGACGTCCTTACGGCGTCGGCCCCCAGGAGTTCGCCAACCACCCGCCGTCGGCCTGGAGCACTTCGCCGGTGACGAAGTGATCGCCGGCCGCGAGAAACGAGACGCAGTTCGCCATCTCCGCTAACGTTCCGTACCGTCCGAGCGGCGTCCGGTCCCGAATATCGTCGTCGGTGTAGCCAGCCGACTCCTGGGTTTGCTCGGTGATGTCCGTCTTGATGAATCCCGGTGCGAGCGCGTTGACGTGAATACCTTCGTCGGCCCACTCGACCGCGAGACACCGAGTGAGGCTGTTGATACCTCCCTTCGCGGCGGCGTACGGTGTCCGCTTGGAGAGACCCTGTTTGCTCAGCAGACTCGAGACGTTGATGATCTGGCCGCCGTCTCCCTGCTCTATCATCCGAGATCCGGCCGCCTGCGAACAGTAGAACGTTCCGTTGAGATTGACGTCGATCACGCGTTTCCACTCCTCCGGATCGAACGTCTCGGCGTCGTCGATCGTTGTCATTCCGGCGTTGTTGACCAGGATGTCGACGCGTTCGAACTCGTCCGTCGTCCGCTCGAGTAGCGACTGGACGTCGTCGTGCTCGGTGACGTCTGCTTCGATCGGAACGGCGGTTCGACCGTCACCACTGATCTCCTCGGCGGCGGCTTCCGCTCGGTCGCGGGATCGAGAGTTGACGACGACGTTCGCGCCGTCGTCGGCGAGCCGTTTCGCTACTGCCTTCCCGATTCCAGAACTCGAGCCGGTCACTATGGCTGTCTTGCCGTCTATGGATTCTCCCATGTTCTGTCATCCGTCCGTCTCCAAATAAAGCTATCGTCCTCGGTGGCTGGTGAGCGTTCGATTCGTCGGCGGCGCTGGAGAATGTGTCCGCGACCAATACTTTTTTATCCTAAGAACCGCTCCACTGTGGTATGTCGACACCATTGACAGCGCAGGATGTGCTCGTCGTCGGCGGTGCTTCGGGTATCGGCCGGACGGTCGCCCGGACGTTCGCGGACGAGGGCGCTCGAGTCATGATCGCAGATATACAGGAAGAGCCAAAGTCCGACGGCGATCCGACTCACGAGGTTATCGCCGCAGCGGGTGGTGACGCGTCGTTCGTCGACATCGACCTTCGAGATATGGCGTCGGTCCAGGCGGCGGTCGACGCGACTGTCGACGAATTCGGCGGAATCGACACGGTGTTCAACAGCGCGGGTGCGATGACGAGGGGACGAATCGAAGACACCGACGAGGAGGCGATGGAGGTCGTCGTCGACGTCAACCTGGTCGGGCCGATGCGGTTGGCGAAAGCCAGTCTTCCGGTGCTCTCCGAGCGCGAGGGGACGTTGCTCAACATCTCCTCGGAAGCCGCCGAACGAGCGGTGTCTGATCTTCCGGTATACTGTGCTAGCAAAGGTGGAGTCAACCAGCTCACCCGTCAGCTGGCCGTCGAATACGGCGACGAGAAGGTCAATATTAACGCGATCGCCCCGGGGACGACCAAGACCGCGATGAACGAAGAGGTCCGCAAGAACGATCCCGAGTGGGTCGACCGACGCAAGGACGTGATTCCGATCGGAAAGCTGAACGACCCCGAGGACATCGCGAACCTGGCGACGTTTCTAGCCTCCGAGAAGGGTGCGAAGATCCACGGAACGGTCGTGAACATCGACGGGGGGACGACTGCACAGTAATCGCCACAGCGCCACGTATCGCTCACGGATCTGCCTTCCCCGTTCGTACTGGATCGGATGGATCGCCAGATCCGGTAATCGCTTGCGAGCGCTCGTTGTGCGCTCGCTCGGATACTTCGACCACGAAACGATACTGTATGACGACACACCAAATTGACCACCAGATCGACGTCTACGTCGGTGGAAACTGGATCGAAACCGACGGAACGTTCTCGGTTTCGGATCTAACCGACGGGAAAACGCTCGCGGACGTTTCGGCGGCGAGCCCTGCTGTCGCTCGAGGCGCACTCGCCGCGGCGACCGACGCCGAACCGACGATGTCTCGAACGTCTGTCGTCGAGCGCGCGAGGTGGTGTGAGTCGATCGCTGAGGCGGTCGCCGAACGCCGAGCCGAACTCGCGAAAATCATCGTCCGTGAAGCCGGAAAGCCGATTGCATCCGCGCGAAGCGAAGTCGAGAGCACCGTCGAGCGATTTCGGAGAGCGGCCGACGAGGCGCGACTGATCGCGAGCAAGGGAGAGTTTCGCGAGGGATTTACGGACGGACACGAGGGTTGGCAGTCGATCGTCAAGCCCGAACCGATCGGAACGGTACTGTGCATCACGCCGTACAACTATCCCTTAGCGACCGCGGCACTCCAGGTCGCCCCCGCACTCGCCGCCGGAAACAGCGTCGTCCTCAAGCCTGCAAGCGTTGCTCCCGTTTCCACTGCTGTGCTCACCGAGATCGTCGACGGTGTCGACGGCGTTCCCGACGGGGCGTTCAATTACGTCCCCGGGTCCGGAAGCGCGATCGGCGACGTTTTAGCCGGTGACTCCCGGATCAACGCCATCGCGATGACCGGATCGTCCGAGGTCGGCCGCCACATCGCTCGAGAGAGCGCCATCGTGACGCTCCACATGGAACTCGGCGGCAACGCACCGGCGCTCGTCTTCGAGGATGCCGACGTCCAGTCGGTCGCACAGACCTGTGCTGGCGGGGCCCTCAAGTACGCGGGACAGCGGTGTTCGGCGGTCTCTCGAATCCTGGTCGCCGACGCTGTCCACGACGAACTGGTTGTCCGACTCGATCGAGAGATGGAGACGTGGGAGGTGGGTCCGCTGTTCGACGAAGACACCGCAGTCGGCCCGCTGATCAGCGAGACGCACGCCGACCGGGTCGCGACACTCGTCGACGACGCCGTCTCGAGGGGCGCATCTCTCGTCCGAGGCGGTTCTCGTATCGCGCCGGATCACGCCCCCTCGGAACTGGACTCGTTGTTTTTCCAGCCGACGCTTCTAGCGGACGTCCCCCAGGATGCCCGGATTCTCTCCGAAGAACAGTTCGGCCCCGTCGCCGCCGTCACGAGGTTCGACGACAGTACGGAAGCGATCGCTCGAGCGAACGCCTCGGAACTGGCACTCGACGCCGCCGTGTTCACCCAAACGTACGAACGGGCTCTCGAGGTGGCGGACCGTCTCGACGCCGGGTGCGTTCGGATCAACGGCGCGCCGAGTCATGGCCTCGGCGACGTCCCGTTCGGCGGAAACGGCGATTCCGGCATCGGTCGAGAGGGGATCGATACCTCGATCCACGAGTTGATGCGAACCAAGAGTATCGTTCTGTAACCCCTCGAGCGTGTGTTTCTTTCGACTCCGGTGATACGGCGGTAGCCAGTTGTTGGACCTTAAACGTGTACACGCCGCGGTTCTCGCTCACGTTGCGACTCACGGGTCGCCTTTCCCCGTTCGCAGCCGTAGTTCTCATTCGGAGTACGACCCGTCGGTAATCTTCACTCTCTCTCTCTACTCGTCGTCTTTCCTCGTCCACCGGTTTTGAACCGGTTTCCATCATTATGGGACGAAACTACGTTTCTCCTCTGCATTTGAGAATTCAACAACAACCTATATGATGGAAGGATCCACGTTCGAAGGACGTTCAATACCGTTGAACCAGTTCTGCCGAACGATGTGCGGATTACTAGTGTACGGTAGTAAAACTTGTGCGCGAGTGACTCGAGGATCCGTTGTCATTCTCTCCCGTGCGTGCCCCGCCGCGATGGTGGCTTATTGTCTATAATCTGAGGGCTCCCATATTATGTTTTTCATGTAATAAAATCTTGTGGTGGTCCTCGAAGTATGGATACATCCAGATATTGGTGCCCAGAGGGGGACACTCTGCAATATCATTTAGAAATAGCTTACTTAGAAGGATATTACTGCACGTATGAATCGCTATATGAACAATCATTTTCACTCACAAACCCCCGATACGGATATCTGCGATTTGACTTTCCGATTCGCTCGGTACCTGCGCTATATATAACACTTCACTTTTCAATAAATAAATCTGCCATTAGGGCGTATACGTCGCTTTTCACCCTGGGATACCGATCGGACGATTCCCAATCGCCGGGTGGATTCTCGATCCGATCTTCGAAGACCCTCGCATGGTGGTATCAGTTTGATAGCCACCAAGTTCGGAACTTCCGACAGGAGTTCGGAATGACACGAATCAGGACACCGTGACGGAGATCGAAACGAGCCCCATCACCGCCACTCGCGGCTACCTTCCGAGGAGAGACCCCCTCGAGCGCTTCGAGGTGGACGGTCACTCGAGCGAGATCGGATCGTATCTCGGCGGCTTCGATGCGCTTGGGAATGCGCTCCCATCTCGACTCGAGGGCGGAACGATCGAATCGATCGACGAGGACCTCACGTCGCCGCCGAAGGGACTGTTCGACCAACTGAGCCGTCGGGAGACGATACGCGTTTGCAGAATCACCGCGTTTCTGGCCAGCGCGTTCGTCCACGAGACCGAACGCGATCCGGTCGATCGGCCGCCGGCGTCGCTCGCCCGGCCACTGTATCGGTCGTCACGCTGGCTGGGCCGCCGTCCCGTCCTCTCGTACGATCTGCTCTGTCTGCACAATTTCCGTCGACCCGATGGTGGTCACGAGATCTGGATCGACAATCTCGACACCCTTCAGGCGTTTACCTCCCTCGAGCACTCACCCGGAGTCACGTGACCGATCCGATCACGAGCGCGTACTCGCCGCGGACGCACTCGTCGTCGTGATACGCGACTGGTTCTTCGATCGCCGCCACCGTCGCGCCGTCGACGGCCGCCGCGGTCGCGATTCCGTCGAGCCGCCACGTCGCGGTATCACCTGTCTCGAGATCGAACTGCCGGACGGCGTGGGTTGCCGGATCGCGAACCCGGAAGTTCTGTGCACAGGGGGCGACGATGGTCCCTTCGTCGGCAGAGAGGCCGTGTACGAACCCGCGGACGGATTCGTTCCACCGCTGGTTTCCGCCGCGATCGAAGCAGGCGATACGGTGTTCGTTCGGATGGCGACTCCCGGTCTCGCGGCTCTCGAGTGCGTACGTGTTTCCGGTCACGAACGCGACGTCACCGTCGCTCGCGTGGACGTGATTCGGGTACGCGTACAGCGTCTCCTCTCCGATTTCGGTCTCGACCGCGAGGTCGACCTGCCAGCGTTTTTCGCCTCCTGGACCGAGCAGGTAGCCGCGCTTGTCGCCGTGGCTCGCGACGCCGAGGCGGTCGCCGTCGAACGCCACGTCGCCGACCCGCCGATCCCCGTCAGTTCCGGGATCCCACTGCCAGCGGGGCTCGCCGGTTTCGGACTCGAGAACGACGAGTCCGATGTCGTGGTCGCCCAGACAGCGGTTGAAACC
The DNA here is from genome assembly GCF_041205745.1 of Natrarchaeobius versutus. Classification (NCBI taxonomy): domain Archaea; kingdom Methanobacteriati; phylum Methanobacteriota; class Halobacteria; order Halobacteriales; family Natrialbaceae; genus Natrarchaeobius; species Natrarchaeobius versutus. The sequence goes on from NZ_JBGFCC010000008.1 coordinate 45,293, forward strand.
CACTGCGAGACGGTTGCCGGCGTCGTCGAGTGCGAGTGCGATCGGCGACGCGTCGGTTTCGTACCGCCAGCGAACCCGTCCATCGAACTCGAGTGCGTAGACCGTACTGTGCCAGCGTCGATCCTGCCCGTTCCGTTCGTACCGTCTGGCGGCGGCGTAGACGACTTCGCGGTCCGCGTCGGTCGCGAGGGAGACGACGTATGGACGCGCGAAGCGGTCATCGCGTTCGGGTTCGCCCACGTCGGCCGCGGTCTCGTAGCTCCATCGTCGCTCGCCCGACTCGAGATCGTAGGCCGCGACCGTCCCACTCTCTCCTCGTCCGGCGACGACGAGAAGATCCCCAACCGCGTCGAGCCCGGTCGCACTTCCGGGGTGGTCGAGGGCCCACCGCTCCGTGAGGGAGTCGCGATCGTAGGCCGAAACCGTCCCGTTCCACCGTCCGACGACGACGAGGTCGTCGGTGAGGTGGACGCTCGAGCGCGTCCACATGTGTCGGCTCCGGGCGCTGTCGATCTCGCCGAGAGAGACGCGCCGGCCGTCGAAGCTGGATTCCGCCATCCTCACTCCTCCGGAAACGTCTCGTGGAGCAGGTCGTGGGCGTCGCCGAGGCCGTCGACGACGCTCTCTCCCTGGACGGAGAGGCGCCGGACGGCCCGCTCCGCGTCGCGGACGGCTAGCAACCGCCCGCGGGTGTAGTCGTACTCCGGATCGTCCGCGTCCATCGTCGCGACGTCCTCCTCGAGGTCGACCAGCGCCGCGTCGAGATGGTTCTCGACGTCGGCCAAGGTTTCGGCGGCCGCGAGGGCGCCGATCGGCCCCTCGAGATGCCCTTCCAGTTCTTTCTCCGCGTGTTCGCGGGCGTGTCCGTCCCCGCCACCGAGGACGTTCATCAGTCCGAGTTTCAGTGCTTCGATTTCGTAACAGCTCATGGATCCAAACCGGACTCAGAGCGTCCGGTCGACGATGTCGCTTACGATGCGGTCCCGCTCGAGGTGGGACGAAACGATCCGTTCGGCGTCCGCGCTCTCGACGCCGCCGTACCAGATCCCGTCGGGGTAGACGGCGACCATCGGTCCGTCCCCACAACGGCCGAGACAGGACGAGCGCGTGATTCGGACGTCACAACCGTCTGCGTCCCGGACGGCTTGTCGCAGCCGCTCGAGGACCGTCGACGATCCCATCTCGGTACAGGTTCGATTCGTACAGACGGCGACGTGTCGATCAACGCCGTCGTGAGCGTGTGGCTCGTCGTCGACGTCCTCGCGGTCGGCGTGGCTCGCCCGGTGGGCAAGCGCCCGCACCATGGCGCGTGCTCCGCCGAGATCGTCCTCGTAGCCGTGCAGGTCGACCTTGTACTTACAGGTGTCACAGGACATCTCGACGCTTCCCGACCGCGCCTCTTGCCAGCGGTCCGCGAAGACCTCGAGTAATCGCTCGTCGGTCCCGAGCGGATCGCCCGCGGCCGCCTCCACGTAGGGGTAGTCGGCGTCGAACTCGTCGGTCCAGTCCCGGACGCGTCGGGTGAGAACGCCGTCGCCGAGCATGTACGGCAGGACGACCACGGCGTCCGGTCGGTGTTTGGCGAGTCCGTGGAGACTCTCCTCGAGCGTCGGTTCGGTGACGCCGACGAACGACGCCTCGACGCGCGAGAACGACCGCCCCTCGTAGAACAGCCGAGCGAGCTTGTGGACGTCGCCGTTGGCGTCCGGATCGCTCGAGCCGCGTGCACAGCAGACGACGGCGACGTCCTCGTCGTCGCGGTCCACCCCGATCGCCCGCTCGACGGCCGCCGCCCGCTCGTCGAGGATCTCGAGGATCGCAGGGTGGATTCCGAGGTGTGCCCCGGCGTCGATCTCGAGGTCGTGGTCCGCCCGCGCTCGCTCGATCGCCAGCGGCACGTCGTTTTTGACGTGGCTCGCGGCGAACAGCGAGCAGTGGACGACAGTCACTCGATCGACGACGCCCGAAAGCCCCTCGAACGCCGCCTCGATCGACGGCTCAGCCAGTTCGATAAACGCCGCGTCGACCGGGATTTCGAGGCGGTTCTCCAGGCCGGCGGCTAACTCGCGAACCTGTTCGTTCGAGCGCTCTCGACGCGAGCCGTGACCGACCAGCAGGACGGCCTCGTCGTCGAATGCGGATTCGTCGTCGATCGTATGGTGCATGGGTCGTGTTCGTTTGGGTATTCGTGTTCTCTCCCTCACTCCTCTCTCCCTCTCGCGCTCTCCCTCACTCCTCTCTCCCTCTCGCGCTCTCCCTCACTCCTCTCTCCCTCTCGCGCTCTCCCTCACTCCTCTCTCCCTCTCGCGCTCTCCCTCACTCCTCTCTCCCTCTCGCACTCTCCCGCTCCGGCGGCGCGCGTGGCGCGCCCCAGCGCGGATTACTCGATCGCCTCCGCCTGCTCGAGGCTGCGCTCGAGCTTTCGCCGGCGGCTGGGGGCGTAGAGCCCGGTCTCCTCGCAGTTTTCGTAGAGCCAGCGCCCGAGGGCGGGCGCGGCGTCGTCGTTGACGCCGAACCAGTAACCGCTCGAGGACGTCTCCGCGAGGTCACCGAGGGGTGTCTCGACCGGACAGCCCGCGAGCAGGTTCCGAACGGTCGAAAGCAGTTCGTCGTCGTCGTGGACGAACGAGATTCCGACCGTTCCCTGCGACGATTTGAAACAGACCGTTCCACAGCCCTCGAGCAGGCCTCGAAGGAGTTCTCTGTCGTGACTCGAGAACGCCCCGAACCGGTAGTTTCCGCGGCCGTCGACCGGCAGTCCGGCGGTCGTCGATCGACCAAACAGGCCCCCTTCGGCCTCGCGGTCGCCGTCGAGGGTCAGCGTGTACTCCTCGGCCGTTCTCGTGATCGACGTATCGTGGGCGTACTCCCGCGTCGTCGTCTCGCGTGCGACGTCGCCGCCGGCGATCGCCAAAAGCGTCTCGGCGGATCGTTCGTCGCTCGTCACGACCTCGAGGCTCTCGTCGGAAACGGTCCCGCTCGCGGCGACGTGGCCCCAGAAGTACGCCGTCGTCGGATGGCCGGCGAGCACGTCTGCGGGCGGCTGGACGCTCAGGAGTGGCTCCCGACCGTTCGATCGGTCGCCGTCGTTGGGACTCATTCGTCTACCTCCCTGACCGCGATTGCGTCCGTCGGGCATGCCGCCGCGGCCTGCCTGGCCTCGTCGATCCGGTCGTCGTCGAAGGTCGCGACGACCCGCTCGGTGGTGTCGACGACCTCGCCGTCGCAGTCGTATATCGGATCGGCGTCGGGATCGATCGTCGCCAATCCGTCCGCCCCCTCGACGAAGCGTGGGTCGCGGGTGAGACAGGCGAAGATGCCGTCGCAGGCGTCCTTTTCGACCGTGATTTCGTACTGTGACATTGGTGATCTCGAGTGGCGTTCAGTAGTCGTACTTCGTCTCGTAGCCCCGCGGCGTCACCATCCGGTCGTCCCAGACGTACGTCTCCTCGTTGCCGACGATGATCGTCGTCGTCATGTCGACGATTTCGTCCTCGCCCAGCGCCTCGAGTTCCGAGAGTTCGGTGAGCAACACGCGTTCGTCCTCCCGACCGGCGCCGTGGACGATTCCGACGGGCGTGTCGGGATCGCGGTGGGCCAGCAGGATCTCACAACACTTTTCGAAATTGTCGCGGCGCTTGCGACTCCACGGGTTGTAGATCGCGATCGTGAAGCTCTCCTTCGCCGCGGCGTGGAGCCGCGATTCGATCTCGGGCATCGGTACGAGGTGATCCGACAGCGAGATCGAGACGGTGTCGTTGACGAGCGGCGCGCCGAGGCGGGCGCCACACGATTGGGCGGCCGGGACGCCGGGAACGACCTCGAAGTCGACCATCGACGCCGTTGCCCCCTTCGACTCGAGAATCTCGAGCGCCAGGCCGGCGAGGGCGTAGACGTTCGGATCGCCGCTGCCGACGATCGCGACGTCGTTGCCCGCGAGCGTGCGGTCGATCGCCTCCTCGGTGCGCGACACTTCGCCGCACATCGGCGTGTCGTACAGTTCGTCGGCCGATTCGGTGATCTCGTCGGGGATGAGGTCGATGTAGGTCGTGTAGCCGACGATGTGCTCGGCCTCGAGCAGGGCCGTCTTCGCGCGGTCGGTCATCCCCTCGGGGTGGCCGGGGCCGAGACCGACCGCGATCAGTTGACCGGGATCGGCCTCGAACTCGTCGGCCGTCGCGCCGACTTTCTCGTCGACGGACTCGCTCTTGCTCGCACTCGAGGCACCGCATGTGCTCGAGGACGGAGACGAACTGGAACTCGAGGCGCCACACTTCGAACTCGACTCGTTCGCGTCGTCGTTCGGATCCGAGGCGCCGCCGCAGTTGGCGGCACTCGAGGAGCCGCGGTTCGCCGAGGAGCCGCAGTTGGAAGTCGATTCGTCGTCAGCGTCGGTGTCAGCGTTGGAATCCGTACTCATGGTGGAACTCAGAAGTCGTCGACGTCACGCCCGCCCCGGGGAGTGACGAGGTACGCTCGGTCGTCGTTTCGCCAGGTCGTGGTCTCGTGGGTGCCGATGATCAGCGAGGTTCCCATCCCCGAGACCTTGTCGTCGTGGTCTTCGGCCTCGCCGAGGGTGGTAATGAACTCGCTTTCGCCGTTTCGGCCGGCGTCGCCCCGTCCGGCGTCGTTAACGATCGCCACGAGGGCGTCGTCGGTACGTTCCTCGCGGACGATCTCGAGCGCCCGCTCGTAGTTGCGCCAGCAGTTGTAGAGGACGATCACGAACTCCGAGACCGCCGCCGCCCGCAACTTCTCCTCGATCTCCTCCCAGCCCCGCCACTTATCCGACAGCGAGACGGTACAGAAGTCGTTACACAGCGGCGCGCCGACGTTGGCCGCGCCGCCCAGTGCCGCCGTTATACCGGGAACGATCTCGATCGGGACGTCCGTTGCGTCGTCCTCTTCGGCCATCGCGAAGACGAGATCGGACTTGCCGTAGACGGATGGGTCGCCGCCCGAGACGTGGGCGACGTCTTTTCCCTCGCGGACGTGATCGAACGCCGCGCGGGTGAGTTCGATCTGTCTGCCCATCGTCGATCGCACGATCTCCTGTTCGAACCCGTCGTCTCGAGTCGCGACTCCATCGTCGTCGACCGCGTCCTCGGACGGGAGCGTCCCGTCCTCTCGGAGGAACGCTTGGTAGAGACTCGAGGCGATCACCACGTCGGCGGACTCGATCACTCGCTTGGCCTTCGCGGTCATCTGATCCGGGAGGCCGGGGCCGATGCCGACGACGGAGAGGGTGCCGTGATCGTCGGGCGTTCCGTCCGACGTTCCGTCGGTCGTCTCGTCGCCGACCGGTCCCAGGTCCGCTTCGCCCTCAGTCTCGGCCGCAGTCTCCGTTTCCGACGCGTCGGAACTCATCGGCTGATCGCCACCGTGACCTCGTTCTCGTAACTCAGTTTCTCGAGGACGAGTTCACCCTCGCGGCTACCGGCGATCGCCGACGCCTCGGAGACGCCGGGCCAGCCGATCAGTTCCTTCGACTTCGAGGGCGTCGGCCCCTCGTGGTCGAGTAGCGTCTCCTTGTCGAAGGTGACGACGCCCAGATCGCGCTCTCGGGCCGCCGCGAGCAGGCCCTCCTCGTCTTCTTTGCGCGTCGCAGTGGCGATGAACTCCACGTCGGCGAACTCGTACTCCGTTTGTGCGAGGGCCTTCGCCCACGCGGCGAGAAACGCCTCCGCGTCGGCGCCGGAGACGCTGCCGGTGCCGATGACGACGCCGTTGTCCGTGTTGCGCTTGAGGACCGTCACGTCGTCGCCGACCAGCACCGCCCGCGGGCCGTCGATCCGGGCGACCGGACCCAGGTTGTCGTCGAGGACGGCGAGGTTCGTCTTGACCGTCGAGTCGCCGTTGACGACGTGGGCGTCCATCGCCTTCGCGCGGGACTCGACGCCCTGCTTGCCCGCGGCCTCGCTCGCGGTCGTCATCGCCGGCACGGCGCCCATGGTCGCTAAGTCCTGTGCGACCTGATTTGCCCCGTGGTGGCCGCCGGTGATCGGGATCGCCCACGTCAGTTCCTCGTCGACGACGCAGATCGCGGGATCGTCCCACTTGTCGTCCAACAGGTGGGCCGTCTTGCGCATCGCGATGCCCGACGCCATCAGACCGACGAAACAGTCGTACTCGCCCCAGAACTCCTCGAAGACGTCACCGTGGTACTCGAGGATGTCGATCGTCTCGTAGCGATCCGCGAGTTCCGCGGCGATCTCCTCGGCTGTCTCCATCTTTCGCTCGAAGGAGACGATCGCGATCTCCTCGGCGATCTCACCGTCCGAATCCGGCGTCGAACAGTGGCTGCCGTCGTCGTCCGCTCCGGAGCTCATCGGCTTCCTCCGTGTCGGTTCAGTTTCGATCGAACGCTCACGGCCGAGACAATGTTCGCCATCACTAATACAAGCTACGTTTCTCATGTGCAATATAGGTTTAGTTCTTGCGGGGAAACCGTCTCGACGGTGGGCCATCCGTCTCGAGCGGGACAGCCTCGTCACGTCGGTACCCTCGTCACTCGATTCGCGCTCGAGGGAACGCTCACACGGAGTGGAAAGAACAAGCGGCGGATGGGGATGTCACGACTATTCGTGTCCCGTCTCGTCGATCCGTCAGCGGTGTCTCCGCTCTGGCGGGACGACAGTCGACGCGTGGTGTTCGAGGACGGTCGCGTCTTCGACGTCTTCGTCGATTGTCGCCGTTTCGGGATCGGTGCCGTTTCATACGGTTTCCTGTCAGTCAGTTCCGGCGCAACCGCCGCCCGGGTCGCGGTTGCAACGGTGGAGTCGCTGTACTCCTCCACCGAGACTCGTCTCACACGGTTCGACTCACCGCCGGTAAATCGGCACAGTAATCCGTATCAGTCGTCTCGCTCGCCGTTCTGGAGACGTCGTTTCAGGAGGTACGCCGACGCCCCCAGACCGGTGACCGCGGCTGGGATGCCAAAGCCCGGAACGCCGTCGTCATCGTCGCCCTCACCGCCGTCTGCTACCGACCCGCTCGGTTGGTCGTCCGATCCGGAGAACAGCCCCGAATCGTCTCCCGACGGTGTCCCGCTAACGCTCGGGAGGTCGTCCATCGACGTGGTCGTCGTCTCGTGGTGGTTGAACGTCCCCAAGAGCACGCGGGAGTCGACGCTGTCGCCGTCTTCTGGATCCGTGACGACTGTCGGCGACCCCCTCGAATACCGATCGAAGTCGGTCTCGAGTTCCCATTCGACGTCGCCAGAACCGGCGTTGATGCCGTACATCGTCTGATCCGATCCGCCGACTCCCGTGTACACCACCCCGTCGTAGACCGTCGGTGACGTATCCCCGGGGGCGATATCGGTGAGTTCCCACCGCGCCTCACCCGTTTCCGCGTCCACTGCGTACAACCCGTCGCCGCCGGTGAAGACGAGTCCGTCGGCCACCGTCGGCGAAACCAGCGATCCGCTCGAGGGTTCGGTGTACGACCACTGTTCGTCGCCTGTCTCCGGATTCAGCGCGTATAGCCCGTCGCCGTGGATGTAGAGCGTGTCGTCGACTATCACTGGCGACGAGGAGCCTTCGATCGAATCCGTCACCGTCCACACCTCCTCTCCAGTTTCTCGGTCGACCGCGTACAGTCCGTCACTGTGGGCAGCGGCGTAGACGGTGTCGCCGTAGACTGCCGGCGACGATTCGACCCAGTCGTCGGCGCCGAAGAACGACCACTCCTCCTCACCCGTTTCCGCGTCTATCGCATTGATCGAGAAGTCTTGTGAGCCGACGTAAACCGTTCCATCGACGACGGTTGGCGACGAATCCACGCGTGCTGTCGGCCTCTCGAACGTCCATTTCTCCTCGCCAGTTGCCGCATCGATAGCATACAGGTCGGTGTCGTTCGCACCGACGTAGACGGTGCCGTCGACGACGGTCGGCGAGGAGCTCACTCGATCTGAGGGGTCGTCGAACCGCCATATCTCTTCACCGGTCGCCGCGTCGAGGGCATAGAGTTGCTCGCGGCCGGAGCCGACGTAAAGTGTTCCATCGACGACAATTGGTGAGGTGCGTGGCGATCCAGGCCCGCTTTGCTCCCAGCGTTTCTCACCCGACAGTGCGTCGACTGCGATGAGATTTCCCGAGTACGTCGAAGTGTAGACGGTTGGGCCCGTCGCGGTTTCGTTCCCTGCGGAACCGGTCGCCGGGGCTGTTCCTGCGACGACGAGACCGGCGCCGATCGCCTGCAGCGCCGATCGTCGTCCGATACGGTTTGTTGTCATCTACTCGCCTCCGTTCCGAGACCGTTTCCAGGGAGGGGGTAACGATGGGTCACGTTTCTTCGGGGAGGTGCCTTCTCTTCCATCTCTCGTTAGTTTGTTCCAAAACTCCCGATATTAATCTATCCACTGTGGTTGAATTATAACGGGGGTAGTATTTCTTGATAGGATCGCGTCGATCACCCCTCCAGAAGGGACGATCGAATCGAGTCGAATCCGCCATTGCACGTCACCGTCAGTCGAGTTCCGGGAAGTCGCATTCGTCTTCGATCGTCTCGTTGGCTTCCTCACTATCGAAGTCCGGGCCGACGTGGTCCCACGTCGGAGAACACGCTGTCTGTCCGGTACGACTTGGATACGTATCTGCGACCGAAGGAATTCCACTGCCTCGAACGACCCCACCCGGCATGATGACGATAACTTCGGTGGAACTCTCGAACGTGATCGGTTCATTCGTTCCGAGTTCCACCTCCGAGCCGTCGTGGAGTTCGACGTCGACCGGTCGGTGTTCGCGAACGTAGGTCAACCGCTCTGCGTCCGCGGGACTACCGACCGAGGCGCTGACCTCGAAGCGAGCGTACTCCCCTTTGACCGTGCTGTTCCAGGTGTTGACCTGGAAGAACCAGAACTGCGGCGGATAGGGCGTGATCGGGACACCCGGCCACGGCGCTCGGTTATCACTCTGGATCGTCATCGGAACGTGCTCCGTCTCGGTGTCGAAGTCGGTGACCGTCGCACCCTCGGGGCGTATCGCCGGATCCTGATCCCGACTGACGTTCTCGTGGGTCATGTACGTCGGGGATCCGGACACCTCGTATTGGGCCTCGTCGAGTACGGGTGAGCCCTCTATCTCCCCCGGATCGTAGTCGACGTCCGCGTTCACCGTGTCCTGTGCGAACCCGAGAATGTCGTCCGCACCGTCGGTCGCGCCGCCGCCCATCTCGTCGATCTCGTCCTCGAGATCCTCGACCTGGTCTTCGTACTGTTCGCCGATCTTCTCGATGTAGAAATAGAGACGGTCGAAGTACGCCTTCCGGACCTGTGCTGTCAGGTACTCTCCCGGCGTCTCGAACTCCCCGTCCGACGCACCGTCCGAGAGATTCGCATAAACGAAGTCGTCCTCTTCCGCCTGAATGTGATCGATGGCGCCGGTGATCGGTTCCTCGTCGGAATCCAGTAGGTCGGTTCGGTCGACGGTGTACGCGTTGTCTTCCTCCTGGGCCCACTCGTAAAACTCGCCGTGGGTGTCTTCGAGTTCGCTCTCGAGATCCTGGATTAGATCCTCCGCCTGGGGGTCGAGTTCCACCAGTTCGTAGTCCTCGTCGAACGAGTCGGACTCGACTGCAGTTTCGAACTCGTCTTCGACGTCGCTTCTGCTATCGACTTCCCCACCGATACTTTCGACGTCATCCCTGAGGTCAGATTCGATCGTTTCGTAGGACTCGGCGGCCGTCGCGTCGACCGGAGCGGTGCGAAACGCCCAATGGAAGTTCGTGCCGCTTCCGACCTCGACGCGGTCGTCTTCGACGTCGTCTAGTTCGTGCGTTCGGTAGTCGTACTCGATGGTCGGATTCTGGTCGATCTCGAACTCATCTTCGTAGTAGAGTCCTTCCTCGAAGAAGTCGTACGTCGATTCGATTTCGACGTCGGTTACGACTCGCAACTCTCCGTCGTCCGAAGTGGTGTCCTCCGCCTGTTCACCGTACTCGGCCGCCATATCGGGTTCGTCGTGAACCCAATCTGTTTCCCCATCGAGTTCGACGTCGGCGACGACTTCGATCTCGTGAATCGTGTCTCCGTCCGGTTCAGGGTGTGGAATGTGGTTCGTACGGACGATGTCGACGTCCGAAATATCGACTGTCGTTTCGTCTTCCGAATAGTTGTCGTGAGGTTTCTCCGGGTTCGGAAAACTCCCACTCGAGTCCGCGTCTATGTCCCTGTCGACGTCGAGATCGTAGAGATCTCTTGTCATGGTTCCGATGGTCCTATTTTTGTCGTCGTTGACGTCTGGCGGATCTGCCTCACCTTCGATCGACTCGTTGACCTCGTCCTGGTACTCGTCGTCGGCGTTGTCGACGATCTCGCCGGTCTGTTCGACGAACAGTTCGGCTTGGTCCACGTAGACTTCCGATTCGTCGAGTAGTGCGGTCGTCTCGTAGTAGGTGTAGGAGACTTCGCCGGATTCGGCGAACGGAACGTTCTCTTCTTCGTCCATGACCTCCATCTCGTCGATCCCGCTCCGGAGTAGTTCCGATGGCTCCGGTACGTCCGGCAGATCGCCACTGGCCGGATCGCCGAATAGCCACTCCTGAACCTCACCGCCGTCACAGAGTTGCTCCTCGATGTCGATCGACTCACCGTCTCGATCCCCGCCTTCGACCTCGACTTCGCCACCATCGAGCCCCGCATCTTCCTCGGAGACTACGTCGGAGCCACCACTACTGCTGCTCCCCCCGCTTCCGCTGCTGCCACCGCTACCGCCGCTCCCACCGGACCCTCCCGTCCGTTCCATTTGATCGATAATTTGGTACGCCATGCAGATGTAGCCCGGTCGCATGGTGCGATCGGCGTACGGATCACGGGTCCCGAAAACGTCGTGTTGGACGTCGAAGATCGCGTCGTTCATCATGACCTCCGTGTGTTCTGGCTCGAGCACCCGATCGAAATCGTGGCTGTCGGGCCCCCTCGTTTGCTGGAACCGATCCCAACCTGCTTTGAAATACGCGAGGAGGTACAGCCTGGCCGCGGAGTGTTGGCCGAGCCCCGAGAGCTCGCTGTCGACGCCACCGTCGAGGAAATCCTCGCTGAGCTGACTCTCGTACTCCTCAGTTCGGTCGTGGAGTTGCATTACCGGCGAACCGACCGTCACCGAGATCGGTCGGGTCTCCGTCGGCGTCGCCGTTCCCTCGACGTCGGCGTCGATCTCGACGTCTTCGATCGTCACCTCGAGTAGCCCGGGCTCGAGATCCGTATCGGGATCGTCGCCGATCACCAGGTCCACTCTGTCGATCGCCTCGTCGGGCGTGATCTCGTCGTCTCCGGAACCGTCCGCGGTCACCTTCGGCATCGAGACCGTCGTTTCGGCTTCTGGACCGACCGTCTGTCCGGCCGCAGGCAACCGATCCGACGCCTCGAGGTAGATGAGCAGTTTGAGGTAGTTCTCGAAGCTGTCGGAGTCGCTCGGGTTGATCGCGTCGACGCCGTTGTCGTCGCTGACGTTCTCGAGCGGTGCGCTCACCGCGGCGTGACTCGCGTCGACGGCGGCCGTCCGGAGCTCCGACTGGGCCGCGGTCGTGCTCCGGTCCATGATCAGGTCGACGTTTCGGTCGACGACCGGATCGGAACGTTGCTCGAGCGCCCCGATGACGCCGACGCTCGCGACGAGCAACAGGACTGCGATCATAGCAAACGGGATGCGGGCTCTGTCGTCGTCGGCGATCGATACGGTTCGGGGTCGTCGGTTTCGTCTGGTCATTATTCGGTTGCCTGGACCGTCAGGTCCGCGGTTTCGATCGACACGTACTCTTCGAGGTGCGGTTCGGCTTCGGTCACGAACTCGTCTTCGCGCGGGCTGGGACGAAGATCGTCGTACGTTTGCTCGAGATCGTCGGAGATTTCGTGATCCTCCATGTCCTCGGCGACCGTCTCCGCCAGCGCTTCGGCGAGCAGGTCGTTCGCATCCTCGGCGTTCGCGTCCGCGCCGGTGATCTCGTCGTTGACCTCGTCGCGCAAACTCTCCCCGCCGATCGCCAGCGCGAGCTTCCGGTAGTCGTACGTCGTCACCGCGTTCTCGGTGAGCGTCGACTCCAGGGTGTACTGGGTCTCGGCGACGGGGAACATCGCGTCGACGATCATCGCCGCGAGCGCTTCCGCGGCGGACTCGAGGCCGTCGCCGCTCGAGCGCTGCGCGTTGTGGTACGCGGTAGCGATCTCGCCGTGGTCGGCTCCGGCCATTTTCGTCGAGACCGTTGCGCTCGTACTCGAGACGTCGTCCGACGGCGGCGGAGCGGTCCCGCTGGTCGCGGTTCCGCTGATCGAGCTCTCCTCGTAGGGCTCCCACGTCGCGACGGCGTAGATCGAGTCGTCGGCGCCGATGAGCTGTCCCTGGATGGCGGCGTCGACCGACTCCTCGACCTCGTAGCTGTAGGCAAACGGTTGCGTGCCGTCGTACTCGACGTTCACGATCGCCGCTTCGACCAGGAGGGCGCTTCCGGACCCGTATCTCGTAATCCGGTACGCGTCGGGCGTCTCGTCGGGTTCGTACCCCTCGGGAATGTCGAACTGGTCGGTCTCGTCGACCGCCGCGACGCCGGATTCGTTCGCGACCCGTAGGTCGTAAGTGATCGTCGCCGTCGACCCCGTCACCGTCTGGTAGGCTCGATCGGCGCGGTCGCCGTCGACCGATCCGACGTCGGTGTGGAGGTAGATCCCGATCATCAACACGCTCGCGCTGATGATCAACAGCGCGAGCGAGACGTCCATCACGGTCGAGATCGCCCGGTCGCGACTCACCATACTGACACCCGAAGCGTTCCGGACCGGACGTCCGCCTCGTTCTCGACGGCCACCGGAATCGACTGCGTCGCGACGCTCGCGTCGTCAGGGATGCCGTCTTCCTCGACGTAGGACTCGAGTTCGCGAACGTCGGCGTTGCTCGTCTCTCGGGGATATCCTTTCGGGAACCCGGCCTCGGCGACCGCCCGCTCTTCGTGGCCGTCGACGGCGATCACCTCGACGTAGACGGTCCCGTCTGCCGGGAGCGAGTCGCCGGCCACCAGATCGTCGATGTCGTCGCCGTTGTCGTGGGCGTGAAACACGCCGTCGTCCTCGACGTCCTGCCAGATCCGGTCGATCGTCCGGTCGGCCGTGACGGCGTCGCTACTGGCGGGAAACAGCCCCTGAAAGAACACCGCGAAGAGTCCGATACCGACGACGAACAGTCCGACCGCGAAGATCGCGGCGATCGGCTCGGTCTGCGCTCTAGACGATGACCAACGTGACATGGTAGTTTCCTCCGTCTGAACGTTCGATCACCGAATCGTCGTGATCGAGGTCGAACTCCCGCTCGATCTCGTTGTCCCAGTGTTCGTGGCCCTCGAGTTCGAGGTCGTCGTACTCCCACGTCTCCGCTGGCAACTCGCCGTCGCCCTCGAACTCGACCGTGAACTCGACGGGTTCTGATGCCGGCCTATGAATCGTGCCGGACCGGACCTCGAGCGGGATTTCACCAGACCCATCCCCGAACGTCTTCGAGTCACTTTCGTCGAAATCGCTGCTGCCGGGTAAACCGCTACCGGCGTAATCACCCTCGATGTGGAACTCGACTTCTCTGTCTTCCAGCCCGTCGTAGCGGAACTCGACTTCGCGGATATTATCTCCGGTGATTCTCGGCTCGCCGGGTAACGAGTCCGTCTCCGTCACTTCGACTTCCGCGGACTCCGTCAGCGGTTCGAGTTCGTCCACGCCGGTGTCGACGGCGACCTTCCGGGCGGTCAGTTCGCCCTCGGCGAGGATCTCCCGACCCGTGTTGTCGGCGAACGCGTCCTCGACGTCGTTTTCGAACGTCTCGAGGGCGTGCGTGTCCGGATCGGCGATCTCGTCCGCGTATTCGTCTTCGAACGACGTGCCGTACGTGAGGTTCTCGAGTCGCTCGTTGCCGTTTACCGGAACGACGACGCCGTAGGAGAAACTCGCGTGGGAGGTCCCGTGGTCGCTTTCCATCGTGATCGTGGTGTGATCGATCGTCACCACGTCGGCGTCGTGTCCGTACGTCGCACTCGAGGCGTACTCGCTTCCCGTCGCCCCCTCGATCGTGTTCGCCGCCTGCTGGGCGTCCGGCGGCGGCGCCGTCGAGACTCCCAGTACGAGGCCCGCCAGCGCGACGCTGATGATCGCCGTCGCGAGAAAGACGTACCAGGCGTCCACCGGGGCCTCGAAGTCCATACCGACCTTGTGCCGCGTTGGTATTTAAACATTGGCGGTTGAATTATCGCTGTAATGCAAGATAACATCCTGTCGACTCGAGGGCCGAACGCGGCGTCTGTCGGCGATCACATCGGCTGGACGAGGACGATATCGATCAGCGCGACGGTGAGTACGAACAGTACCATCGACGAGACCAGCGTCCGACCGATGTGGTAGCCAAACAGCGTTCGATCCATTCCGTACCGAAGCGCGTACGAAAGCGGCGTCATGATACACGCGAGCAAGATCAAGTAGACGGCGACGACGACCCCGAGTTGCTCGATCGGAAGCGTTGCCGCATCGGCCATGCCGTCGATCGCGGTGAAGTCCTCCGCGGTGAGCATTCCCGCCATGCCGACCGTCGCACCGCCGACCATGGGACCGAAGTACGCGGCCGTGTTGTCGAGCGTGCTCGTCACCTGCACGAGTTCTCGCTTCGTCTCGGCTTCGACCTCCTCGAGTTCTTCTAGGTGGTCGGCCATCGAGACGATCGCTCGCCCCGCCGGCTTCCCCTCGTCGCCGGCGATGGCGAGCAGTGCGGCCATACTGTGTGCACGCTGGCTCGGGACGTCCCGCAGTGCGCCGTAGGGGCCGAGAAACGCCTCCTCGACGCTCGTGTGGAGTCGTCGCTGTACCCCGGCGGCGTGTTCAAAGACTTCGCCCGTCTCCGCGGGGACACGATCCGCGGCGAGGTCGATCGCGGACTCGACGGACTCGCCTTCTGCCACCTGTCGCCCGACGATGTAGAGCGCGTCGGTCAGGTGCGCTTCGACGTCTCGAACGTAGTTTCGGAGCGTGAGGACCGGCCCGTAGACGGCGAGTAGCGCGGCGCCGACACCGGCGCCGACCGCGACGACCTCGGCGAGATAGGCCGGCCCGACCGCCGTGATCAGTACGTAGAGGACCGCCGCGGTACCGACGCCCCACAGCGTTCGAAGCCAGAGTCGATCCGGGAGTTCGGGGTGGTCTCGATCGATCGTCGGCGGCGGGAACGCGACCGGACGCCGGACCAGAAGCCACAGCGACGCTCCGATCAGTCCCGCCGGTAAGACGACGTTGTAGAACAGGACGAACATCCAGATGTTGAGGCCGACCCCAGCCATCGGCGCGGCGGGAACGAGCGCGATCAGCGCAAGCGGAAGCAGGATGCCGAACGCGAACAGCATCGTCGTCGGCGCACGGATCGACGCGGTGAACTCGGCCATCTGGGTCCGCGTTCCATCGAGAATCGCGATCAGCGCGCGATCGAGCGTTCGGCCACGTTCCCCCTCCGGAGCATCCTGTGCCGTCGCCAGGAGCGTCGACGACCGTCTGAGCGCGGGAAAGTGCTCCGCCCACTCCTCTGCGAACGAGAGTAATCCGGCGTGGGGCGTCCCCTTCGACCGGTTGAAGTGCGCCTCGAGGCTCTTCGAGAGGGGACCGTCTCCGGTTTCGGAGGCGAATCGGATCGCGTTCTCGAGGGACGGCTGGATCTGCATGCGCAACACGGCACGACCGATGAGGTTGGGCGTGTCGCCGAGCGCTTCCGTTCGGCGAAACGCCGCGATCAGGTGGGGAAGGGAGTGGACGGCGTGAATCGATCCGACCGCGGCGGTGAGGACGAACACGGCGATAAAGAGGACCGGGATGTCGAAGAACAATAACGGAACCGGGACCAGCGCGCCGATTCCTCCGGCCCCGTAACCGGCTCTGACGACCGTTTCGGCGTCGTAGGATGCGTCGATAAACCGAACCGAGTCGACGAGTTCGTCGCTCGCGTCGACGTCGTAGGGGTAAAGTCCGGCGAGTCCGTGGACGGCCGCCGCCTGGATTGTCACGCCTGTGACCTCCCGGTGTACGCCGTGGCGACCTCTTCCGGCGTGACGCGGCCGTCCTCCGCCAGGGTCTCCATCAACTCCGCCCGGTCGGCGATCGCCGCTCGCACGTCGGCGTACTCCTCGGTCGGGCCGGCCATCGCGTTGACGAACCGGCTCTCCCCGCGGTCGATCCGACCGGTCGCCACCGCCTCCGTTCCGTCGAGTTCGTACAGCGATTCGAACCAGATTTCGTCGCCGTGACCACAGACCTCCTCGATCCGGGCGACGCGGCGACTCCGTCCGCTCGGCGTTCGATAGGCTTCCACCGTGACGACCAGATCCGTCGCCCCGAACGACGACGGTTCCACCTTGAGGTCGGAAACGACGCGCTCGTAGACTTCGGTCGCGCCGTCGCCGTGGATCGTCCCCAACACCGCGTTCGCGTTCGCGCCGACGCGCATCGCCTCGTAGAGGACCCGCGCCTCCTCGCCGCGAATTTCGCCGACGACGAGCGCCCCGTCGCCGAGTCGCAACGCCGTCCGCAACGCGTCCGCCGGCGAAATCTCCGGTCCGTCGCCCGTCCCGGTACGGAGCGCCTGCACGTCTCGGCCGACGGCCTGTAACGGGCTGGACGGAAGCTCCGGCGTGTCCTCGATGACGACCGTCCGGGTGTCCGGGGTCACCTCGTAGAGTAACGTCCCGAGAAGCGTCGTCTTCCCGGATCCGCGGGTTCCGGCGATCAACGTGGCCGCGTTGCGTTCGATCGCCGTCGAGAGAAAGCCTGCGACCGCGGGAGACATCGTCCCGTTGGCGACGAGTCCGGGCAGGGTGAACCGGTCGTCCGAGTGTTCGCGGAAGGCGAAGCCGATGCCGTCGGCGACCGGATCCGTGACGCCCGCGATCCGAAGCCCTCGACCGTTCGCCAGCATCGCCGTCGCGTCGATCGTCGGTTTGGCCCGCGAGAACGCCCGCCCGCTGGTCCGTCTGACCCGCGAGGCGAGTGCCTTCGCACCGGTCTCCGTGAGGTGAACGTTGGTCTCCATCGCGACCCCGTCGAGTTCGACCCGGAGCGGATTCGCGGTCACCGGTGAGGTCACGTAGACGTCCGTCACCTCCGGATCGGCGAAGAGGTCCTCCAGAATCCCGTACCCCTCGGTGTGCTTCTCGAGAACCGACGTCAGCGTCGGCTCGACCGGCTCGTCGGAGACGAACTCGATCGCCCGCGACGGCGCCCGATCGCCTTCGACCCACCCCTCGGCGATCGCTTCGTAGCCGTCGACGACGAGTTCGCGCTCGGCCGGCGAAAGCGAGAGGTCGAGAATGTCGAGGACGTAAAGCGGCAACTGCTCCTCGCGCTCGTAGATCCGCGCCGTACTCCCCGTCTCGAGTTCTCGAACGTCCTCGAGGCGGGCGATTCCGTCGATCGATCGTTCGACGTAGTAGTAGGCCACTTCCAACCCGACCCGCGGCGAGAACACCGCCGCGTAGTCGTCGACGCCGGTGACTTCGTTCAGGAGACCGGATTCGATCGCGACGTCTCCGACCGCGTCGACCCGCGTCTCGAGGCCCGCCGAGGCGCCGATCGGGTCTCTGGCGATCTCCCGTGCGAGCACCTCGTCGCGCTCGCCAAGCAGTTCGACGAATCGACCGGCCGCGCCCAGGAACGCGGTCTCGTCTCGGTCGTACCGGTGTTTTAACCCGTCCGAGTGAACGACGATCGCCTCCGCTTCGCGGTCGGCCAGCCGTTCGACGACCGACTGGCGACAGTCCGGCGACTGGACGAGGTCGCCGCTACACGCCGACGCGTCGACGAGCAGGGTTCGATCGTCGAACTCGAGTTCACAGTCACACTGGCCGTGACTCGACTCGCCTCCGAGCAACCCCTCGAGGCCGATCTCGGAGAGCAGTGTTCGAACCGTCCCCCCGGCCTCGTCCGATGACATACCCGATCTGTCCCGCCTTTCGATTTAAAATTATACACCCGGTTGGGCGATGATTGTGATCGATGACTCCCGTCGAGTGGACCGACGAGCTTCCGCGATACCGGGGTGCCTACGGCGTCTCGAACCGCTCGACTCCTGGGGCGATTCACGGGGGTTCGGCGACGACGACCGGATCTCCGTGTTCGTCGGGTAACAACACGAGTCGGAGCTCCTGGATTCCAGTCTCTCCGAGTTCCGTCGTCCGGTTTGCGGTGCGATCGTGGTAGACGATTCGTCGATCGACGACCTCCTCGTTGGTCGTTCCGTCGTCGAGCGTGTATCGGGCGATGCTCGCATCCGCGCCGTCGACCGGTTCGATCTCGAAGTGTGCGACGCCTTCCGTCGTCAGCGACGGTGCTGGTATCGTGAACTCGACGACCCGCTGTGGGTTCGGGTGGTCCGCCGGGGAGACCTGCTCGTTCGTCTGGAGTTCGTCCGCCGCCGCCTCGATGTCCGAAATCGCCGTCTGTAGCTCCCGCTCGGAGTTCGCGGGCGACGCCTGATCGAGAGCCATCCCCGCCAGACCGAGCAACGCGACCGTCAACAGGGCCGCGAGCACGTACCGAATCATCCCAGTCGCGACCGGATGGAACCGAACAGTCCGTCGCCGTCGTCCGACGACGACTCGGCGTCGGTCGACGTTCCATCGCCGCTCCGTGAGGACTCGTCGTCGAAGATGGACAGTTCCGACTCCGATTCGTCCCCGTCTCCGTCGGTCCGTTCCTCGGCTCCTCCGTCGCCGTCGACCGCCGAGTCGACGACGGACTGATTCGCCGCCGAGACCGGCCGATCGGCACCGTCGTCGACGTACGACTGCGATTCCTCGTCGAGGACGTTCGCGACCGACTGCTCCGGCTTTGGCCGGGTCACTCCGTCGGCGCTCCCGAACTGGAAGGCCGCGCCGCCTTCGTCGTTCGACCCGTTCTGTTCGTCCGCGCTACCGGATCGCTCGTCGTCCTCACGTTCCGCATCGTCCTCGAGGAGCCCACCCGCCACGTCGTCGAGTTCGACCTCGAGCGCCTCGACGCGTCGCTCGAGTCGGTCGACCGTGGCGACCGCCGTGGCCGACTGGCGTTCGACGTCGTCGTTGATCGACTCCACGTTGCCGACGTAGCCTTCGATCGACTGTACGGCTCCCTCGAGGTCGGCGAGGCGTCGCTCGTGTTCTTCGACGCGCGTTTCGAGTTCGGAGACCGTCTCGGCGAGCGCGGTCACTTCCGCCAACTCGTCGAGGTCGATGTCGCCGTCGACGACGACCCGCTCGACGGCGGACAGACGCTGCTCGAGTCGGTCGGTGTCGGTCATACCGTCGTTGTGCCGCGTTCACACTTAAATTTCGACAGGTGGTCGTCTCGTACGGACTGTTATGAGTCGTACCTGTTCGATCGCACAACTGTCGGCGAGTCGATCGGCAATCAGTCATCGCAGACCGTCTCATACGGATTGCTGTCCCGATGTCCCGGCGGTGAGTCGAACCGTGTGAGACGAGTCTCGGTGGAGGAGTGCAGCGAGTCCACCGTTGCAACCGCCGCCCGGGTCGCGGGTGCGCCGGAACTGACTGACAGGAAACCGCCTCAGTCGTCGGCCGACGCCTCCTCCACACCGGCGACTTCGAGTGCGCTTGGACTCCCGCCGCCGTGGGGGGTGTCCCGGAACCGTATCTGTGCCGCGTGAATCGTCTCCGTCGCGTCGTCGATGACGACCACCTGTCCCGGTTCGGTCGGGAGCCGTTCGCCGAGTGACTCGTTCATGTACGTCGGCTGGGCGGCCTCGAGCGCCTCGAGGTCGGCCTCGGCGGTCAGGCGGTGGGAGATCAACACGTCGGACTGGGAGATGGCGGTGTCCGTGACGGCGCTGGGGCGCTGGGTCGCAAGGACGAGGCTGACGCCCGGGGCACGGCCGCGAGTGAGGATGGTGTGAAGCGCCGCCTCGGCGACGCCGTCGAAGAAGGTGTGTGCCTCGTCGATCATCAGCCACGGGAGTCGATCGATCGTCTCGTCGACGCGGGCCCGGTAGAGCGCTTCCCCGATGGCGCGACAGACGGCGTTCATCGGCGCCGCGTCGAGCCCGGAAACGTCGACGACCGTCGCCGCCGTGCTGGCGAGATCGGCGGCGTCGAGCCCATCGGGGTCGAACACCCCCCACGATTCCGCCAGCGCGAGGTGGTTCGTCGCCGCGCGCTTGTCGGTCGTCGGCGCGTCGGTCTCCTCGACCCGTCGGGATATCGCCTCGAGAGTGTCGGCCTCCTGGGCGGCCTGCCAGACGAGTCCGCCGGCGCCGCTTTCGGGCGAGAGCCCGAGAAGCGAACACCACGACCGGGGATCGAGCACGTTCGCCCCGACCGCCGGTCGGTCGACGACTTCGACGGGGACCGATTCGCCGTCGGCCGGTTCGGCGAGCGTCGAGAAGACGCCCATCGGATCGACGACGACGGGCGCGACGCCGGGTGCACGCGCCAGTTCCTCGGCGACGACGCCGAGCGTGAACGACTTTCCGTAGCCGCGTTTTCCGACGATCAACATGGCGTGTGGCCCGTCGAGGTCGACGTACAGGTTCGCGCCCTCGCTTCCGTCGAGGGCACGATACCGCCCGAGGTGACCCGCCTGCGTCGTCTCGGCGTCGGAGCCGCGACCGATGACGAAACTCATACCTGTGGTTCACTCGTCATCCTATTTGAAGTTTAACGAAACGTAGTAAGTTGCACGCTGGTGCTGTAAAACTTTAAATTAGGGTGGGGGCCAACTCGGGTATGGACTCGAAGCGCAACCCGAAGACGATGTCGATCGGTACGGACGTAACACGTTCGTTCACCGACGACGATCGTGCGATCGAGGGATTGCCGATCAGACTCGTGATCGCGTTGATCATCGGGGTCGTTTCCCTCGGAATCATGTTACAGATCCTCGGTACGATCGATACGTTCGAAACCAACTCCGAAGTGGACGTCGAGTTCGTTAGCCACGATTACATCGAGGACGGATCGGATGCTCCGTCGAGCTTCCAACTTCGGGTGGCCGACGAGGACGATAACGACGTCCCCGATGCGACCGTCATCGCGACGGGAAGCAGTGCCCGAATGGACGGTGCCATGGTGAGCCAAACTAACGACGATGGCATTGCGACGTTCGACTTCGAGGACGAAGTCGAGGTTCCGCCGGACGCCGATCACGCCCGGATTGAGTTCGATATTGATCCGCCGAACGACTCGAACTGGGAGAACAGCCAACCTAACAATGAACTGACCGTCGTCAGTTGATCCCACGATTCCTCGAGGTGGTCCCGACGGGCCGTCTCGATGGAACGGTCGTTTTCGCGCTGCTCGTTTGGTCACTGCCGCAGTTCTTTACTCCGTTTCGAATCGACCGACGAGCCTGTCCGCGGCTCGCTCGAGCCGGTCGGCGACCGAACTGTAGGCGTCGACGGCCTGGGCGTCGGGGGCGTGATCGCGAACGGGGACCCAGCGAGCCTGGGCGTCGGCGACGGCCTGTTGGTGGTCGACGATCGTCACCTCGACGCCGAGTTCTCGGCCGGCGCGGTCGGCGATCTCCTCGTGGCGCTCGCTCTCCGCCATGTTCAACACCAACGACGCGACCGGCGTCCGGAGCTTCTCGGCGAGTTCGTCGGTTCGAAACGCGTCGACCATCGCGGCCCGCGTCGGCCTCGTCACCAGCACCGCGAGGTCGGCGCTCTGGAGTTCGATCCCCACGTCGCGAGCCAACCCGGCCGGGCAGTCGACGACGACTCGCCCCCACTCTCGCTCGATGCGCTCGACGACCGACGGCAGGTTCTCGACGTTCGACGCTCGAGCCCCGGAAAGCGTTCTGCCACACGGTAGGATCGT
Source organism: Natrarchaeobius versutus (assembly GCF_041205745.1). Classification (NCBI taxonomy): domain Archaea; kingdom Methanobacteriati; phylum Methanobacteriota; class Halobacteria; order Halobacteriales; family Natrialbaceae; genus Natrarchaeobius; species Natrarchaeobius versutus. The sequence goes on from NZ_JBGFCC010000008.1 coordinate 67,109, forward strand.
TACCGGTCCGACGTCTTCGACCGCATCGACTGGCTCGACCCGACCGGCGAGGACGTCGTGGAGGTCGGGACCGGTGCCCGGCGGGAGGTCGGCCGTCGTCAGATCGGCGTCGACGACGACCGCATCGAGTTCCCGACCCAGGTTCCAGGAGGTCGTCGACTTGCCGACACCGCCTTTTCCGCCGGCGACGGCGACGATCATAGTTCGCGCTCTAACACGTCGCTCGTCGGACACCAGTCCTCGAGGTCGGCGAGCACCGTCTCCGGCGACTGTACCGGCTCGTCCGCGTCGTGGCGCTCGCTCGAGACCACCTCGACGAGTGGATCGGTCGGCGGGGCCGGCGTCGCGAATCCGACGCCGCGACGCCGACCGGGTCGGATCGTCGACTCCCATCGATTCTCGTCCCAGCGCGGATCGGGAACGCCGTTTGTACGCGGCGGCCAGACCGGGCCCTCGAGACAGCTCCGGAGCCGGACGGTCTGTGGCGTCGAGTGCGTGTTCGCGAGGACGACCCGGACCGTCGTCACCCCGTTCACTCGGTTTGCGTTCGTTTCGACCGTGACCATACCGACTCTATGCGCCGCTTTTGGTTTAAAATTCTACATCGCCGCCTCGGATCCGTCGACCTCGGTGGGGTCGAACGACCCCAACTCGGCGGGCGAGGAGAGCACCCAGAGTTCGTCGCCGACCTCGAGCGTTTCGTTGTCGGCCGGAAGCGACAGCAACTCGCCGTCGCGGTCGACGACGAGGACGCGCCCGGGAAGCCAGCCCACGAACTCGCCCGCGAGCGGGGAGTCGGCGTCGACGCGGACCGTCGTGACGGTTTCGTCGACCGTTCGGAGCGTCGAGGCGAACTCGTAGCCGTCGGTCGGATCGTCCGGTCGGGTGACTAGTCGATACCGTTCGTCACTCGAGAGGTCGTCCGCCAGATTCGCGTCGACGATCACGGTCGCGATCGATCCGTTCGCCGTCCGAAGCGTCCCGGTCGCGATCAACCGACGCTGGCCGTCGGTCGACCAGATCTCGACGGGATCGCCGAGGCTCGCGTTCGGCGACGGGTCGGCCCGGATCGCGACGGCGACGGTCTCCGGCGGGAGCATCGACCCCAGTCCGGACGACCGACCGCCGACGCGAACGCGGTCGACGGTGCCGTCGTCCGCCAGTTCGACCGACGCGTATCCGACGCCGTACTCGCGCTCGAGGTGGCGCTCGATCCGCTCGCGGCGCCGATCCGGCTCCAACCCGTGTGGGAGTCGAACCGTTTCACGGGCGAGGTCCCGTTCTATCGCCGCTCCCACGGGCCGGTAGCCCTCCGCGCTTTCGACGGTCTCCGGCAACTCGACGTCGACGGCGAGTCTGGCGGCACGGACCGCGGCCGCCGCCTCGCCGCTCGCGTCGATTCGAGCGATGTCGAGTAGTTGGCAGGCGATCCGGTCGCCGAGTCGACTGCCGGCCGTCGCCCCCACGGACGCGACGAGCGTCGTCGCGAGCAGGTAGCCCGCGGTGAGCTGGTGCTCGAGCGGGACGTTCGGGAGGATCTCGCCCGTTCCGAAAGCGCTGAACCAGAGGTACGCCGAAACCGCGGCGAGACCGGCGACGACGCTCGCTCCGGCCGGCGGCGACCGCGTCGAGGCCCAGCGATACCCCGACGTCGCGAGCAGGCCGACGACCGCGGCGAGCAGTGCCATGCCGACGACTCCGACCGCGGCGTCTCGCCCCAGTTCGACCGCGACCGTCGGCTCAGTCATCGCTGGCCACCTCCCGGGTCGCTCGCGGTGGCGCTGTGACGAACGCCCGATCGACGTCCCCGGAAACGGCATCGTCGACGGCGAATTGCCACCGATCGCCCGTTCGCACGCCGAGGGTCTCGGCGGCCTCGAGTGTCTCGTCGTCTCCGGGTTCGAAGGCGGTCACCGGCTGACCGGCCGCCTCGAGAAGCGTCGCGGCCTCGAACTCGTGGTTGTCCCCGCTCGGGCGCACCGCGATCCGGTACGCTCGCTCCTGGAGGAGGTCGCCGGCGGCGGTCGTCTCGACCGCAACGGTCAGTCGTCGCCACCCGCCGTCGGTGCCGGCATCCGCGGGATGCCGTCCGTCGGCGGCCGTCGCCATCTCTCGCCCGTCCTCGAGATCGTGTTCGCGTTCGCTGGTCGGGTCGGCGCCGACCGCGAGCACCTCGCCGTCGACGGCCGTTTCGTCGTTTCCGACGACGACGGTGTCGCCGGGTTCGATCCCCGTCGGAAGCAGGCCGGTCACCGTCACCGCACGGACGCCGTCGCCGAGCGTCGTCGCGACCCCCTTCGCCGGCGGCGCGGCGGCGATCGTCGCACGCCCGCGCCCGTCGATCGAGACCTCGACCAGTGCGAGCCCGTGTTCGGTTTGAAGGCGTTGCTCGAGGCGTCGCTCGAGTTCGCTCAACTGGAGGTCGGCCGGCAATCGCCAGGCACCCTCCTCGAGGACGGTCCGAAGGGTGGGCGACAGCGGCGGGTATCCGTCGAACTCGCGGATTGCGCCGGTCGAGCGGATCGTCACCTGGCCGATGGCGTCGACGGCGTCGATCGCGTCGGCCGACAGCGCCGGACCGCGAACGATCGGAAACGCCCGATCGCGCGGTAGTTCGGTCGCGATACGGTTGCCCTGGCTCGTCGCGACGACGCCGAGCACTCCCGAGACGAGCGCGACCATCGCCACGCGGTAGCTCTGGGCGAGTACCGACCCCGAACCCAGCGCTCCGAGGAGGACGACCGCCGCAATCGCGATCGGAACCGTCACGACGCCGGCCGCGATCGGAACCGGTCGGTCGCGCCCGAGTCCGACTACGGCGGCGATCGATCCCACCGCGAGGGCGGGGACGAACCCGACGAGGAGCCCGAACGAGACGCCGAGTACGGTTTCGTATGGGAGATCGACCATCGGTTCACTCCCGGTCCGTCCCCGGTGGCGACTCGATCGGTGCGACCGTCCGTCCGTCCTCGAGTGCGAGTTCGATCGTTCCGGTCACCGACGGATCCGGGCGATACTTCGGCACCGATAGGTAGTGTTCGACGTCGGTTCCGGCCCCCGGCGCGACGGTCTCGAGTTCGAACACGGCGTCGGCGGCGTGGAGCGTCGCGGATCGGTTCGGCGTCTCCTCGAGACAGTGGAGGATGGCGACGCTTTCGGTCTCGGCCATCCGCTCGTCGAGGGTGTCGAGAAACGAGACGTACGCGGCCCGATCTCGTCGCTCGAAGGGGTCGACCGGATCGACGATCAAGTTGGCCGCGTGCGGGAGCTTTCCGATCAGCGAGGTCGCCTCCTCGAACGCGCTCTCGCCGGACACCTGTCGAACCGTCGGCGTTCCGGCCGCCGCGGCACTCGACTCGAGTGCACGGCGGACGGTCGCGCGTCCTCGCTCGGTCGAGAGATACAGCGTCCCGCGAACGCCCGTTGCCCGGTGGAGGAGGTGCTCCCCGTGGCTCGCGGGGTCGGCGACGACCGCGACGATCGATCCGGGTTCGACGCCGCCGCCAAGCTGACGGTCGACGGCGTCGACTCCGGTCGGGAGCCGTCCGTCCGCATACTCCGGCGGCGCGCGGTCGGTCGGAGACTGTGAGGCGAGTCGATCGACGACGTCGTCGAACGCCGCGGCGACGTCGTCGTTGACCAGCGGCGTCGTCCGCTGGGGGATACACCCCAGGATCGGGACCCCGTCCCAGCGGGCCGCCTGATCCGGGATCTCGTCGCACTTGTTCAACACGGCACCGTAAATCGGAACGCCGAGTCGACGGGCCATCTCGACGGTCGTTTCGGCGGCCTCGAGGCTTCGTACGGTCCCGGAGGCGACGACGATGAGGCCCTCGGCCTGTCGAATCGGATCGACGACGCTGGGTCCCGCACCGGACGGGCAGTCGATCAGCACCTGAATCCCGTCGGTCGAGAGGAACTCGCTGACGCGGTCGAACTCGAACGCCTCCGAGGACTTCGGTGCGGGGACGACGCCGACGTTCGGCTCGCGGGGATGTTGTTGTGCAATCTCGCGAACGTCGGTGTTCTCGTCGACGCTCGCGAGCGTCGGCTCGCGCTCGAGTTCGGTTACGACGTGGAGATTCGGTAGCTGTCGGTCAGCATCGATGGCGAGCGCCGGCGTATCGGATCTGGCGAACGCTTCGGCGAGTCCGAGCGTCACCGTGGATTTGCCACACCCCCCTTTCGATCCTGCGATTGCGATCATATCACGTATTGTGCCCGTCTTCCCTTTTGAACTTAGACAGGAACGGGGAGCACGTTTCTCGGGCGTGTCGAGAATATCAGCTGAATCGCTACGCATTTCCTCGACGGGTGGCTGGTGTCCCGATTTGCCGACGAGGCCGCGACTGTCTGTAGGTTTACAAGCGGTCTAGGAGAATGCTCTGGGGTTTGACCCCGAGGCGATTCACGGTCTCGGCCCGCCGGCTCCGTTCGTACGACCCGTTCTGATTGATTTCCGGTCGATCGCACAACGGTGGGCGATCGACCGACAACGCCCCAACCAAATCCGTCTCGTACGGTTTGCTGTAACGATTTCCCGGTGCGACCGCAGGACGGGTCGCGGTCGCACCGGAAATGACTGACAGCAGACCGTCTCAGTCGTGGACGGCGGATCGAAGCGGTTTGAGTTCGGTGATTCTCGATCGGATCGTCATCCGGGAGACGTCTGCGACGTCCGCGGCGGCGGTCTGGGTCACGTCGACGCCCAGGTCGTAGGCGGCCATGTAGAGACAGCTGGCGGCGACGCCGCTCGGGTTCTTCCCCCCGAGCTGGTTCGACTCGACGAACGTCGTCGCGTACTCTCGGGCGCGCATTTCGACGTCGGCCTCGAGCTCGAGTTCGCTCGCGTACCGCGGGAGATACTCGAGCGGCGAGATGGGGCCGACCGGGAGGCCGAGATGCTGGTTGAGCGCGTCGTACGCGACCAACAGTTCCTCTCGGTCTGCGTGTGCGACGCCGACGACCTCCTCGATCGTTCGGGCGACCGACTGCACGCGACAGACCGCGTACACCGACCCGGCGGCGAACCCCTCGATCGAGCGTCCGCTTAACAGTCCCTCGGATTGGGCAGACTCGAACAGCGAACACGCCTGTTCGCGAACGCTCGTCGACAACGACATCGCCGCGACGATCCGTCGAATCTCCGTAAATCCGTAGGCCTTGTTGCGTTCGGTCTTCGAGGAAAACCGCGCGCGGTTGTGTAGCCGCCGCATTCGAACCAGTTGACGCGCTCGTGGGCCGCTGGCATCCGCGTGTGGGCCGTACCCGATCCGGGTCGATAGCCCCCTGTCGTGGCGCGCCCTGTCCCGCGGCGCGCCGGTGCGCCGGTTGGTCTCCGCGGTATCGAACTGGCGCCACTCCGGTCCGCGGTCGATCTCGTCGACGTCGACGACGAGTCCACACTCCGAACAGACGGTCTCGCCTTCAACCATCTGCAGTGGTGCCTCACACTCATCGCAAGTCCGTTGACCCGTCCGTTCCCCATCCGATACAGCCCGTTCGACAGATCCGCTTCGATCACTCGACCCCTTCATTTAAATAGTTGAGTAGATGTAGTGACCATTCTCGCTGACATCATATATATCCTACTATTACAAATAGTTATCACTCTCAACGATAATACTATTGCTCGTGATCAGATGAAAACTCTCTACGTTCGCTGCTATCGGTCTCCCCCGACGTGATCGATGAGCCGTTGGTCACCGGTGACGGGTCTATCGGTCCACATCAGTTGGATCGACGCCCAGTGTACGGATCGCCGTCGTGGCCGGTCGCAAACCTCGGTGTGGCCGGCCGCCAGACGTCTGTGAATCGAACAGTCGTCTCCGGCGAACGTCTGGGTCAATCGGGTGCTCTTTCGGTCAGTCGGGCGCGTTTCCACTCGCCCAGTCCCCGTAGAGGTACGACCGCTCGTAGCCCGCACCCGTCACGACGTCGCCGACGACGACCAGCGCGGACGCCCGGTAGCCCGCCTCCTCCACCCGGTCGGCGATATCGCCGATCGTCCCGACGATCACGTCCTCGTCCGGCCAGGAGGCGTGATAGATCACGGCGACCGGCGTCTCCGGGTCGTGGTCGTCCTCGAGCAGTCGATCCATCGTCTCCCGGACGGCGTGGGTTCCGAGGTAGATGCAGGTCGTCACGTCGCCCATCCCGACGAATTCCGAGATGTGGTCTTCGTCCGCGCTCAGCGTCTTTCCCTGCGGGCGGGTAAACGCGACGTGGTTTGCGACCTCGTTCAACGTCAACTGCGTTCGCAGGGTTGCACTGGCCGCAAACGCCGACGTGACGCCCGGAACGACGTACGTCGGCACCCCTTCGCTCTCGAGGGCGTCCATCTGCTCGAGGGCGGCCCCGTAGATAGCCGGGTCGCCGCTGTGTAGGCGGACGACGGTTCGCCCGTCCTCGTAGGCGTCCCGCATCAGCGGGATCAGTTCCTCGAGGTCCTTTCCGACGGAGTTGACGAGTTCCGCGTGGGCGCAGTAGGCCTCGAGCAGTTCGCTGTTGACGAGCGAGCCGGCGTGGACGACGAGGTCGGCCGCCTCGAGCAGGTCCTTCCCGGCGACGGTCAGCAGGCGCGGATCGCCGGGACCGGCACCGACGAAGGGGATTCCCTCGCCGTCGTCGCCGGCGCTTCGCTCGAAGACCCGGTCGTCGAGTCCGTCGCGGCGGCGCTCGCCCTGTGCGTCGATCGCGTCCTGAGGATCGCCATCCCGGTCGGTCATCGTTGGTGCCCTCCGCAGTCGCCGCTCTCACAGCCTTCGGCGCGCTCGAGGTCCGAACCATCGCGTTCGCCGCCGTCGGCGATCGGATCCGACCGACCGCCGTCGGTGGCCGGCTGTCTCTCCCCGCCCGACTCCGGCGTTGCGCTCCCGACCAGCACGTAGACGGGGTTCTCCGAGTCGAAACTCGTCGCGCCGGCGAGTTCGTAGCCGCGACTGACCTGGACCTGGAGGACCTCCTCGAGTATGTCGCGCTCGCGAAACGCCGCCGTCGCCCGCCCGGCGACCTCGAGACGCGAGACGTTCATCACGATACGGTCGATTTCGGTCTCGACGGCGTGGTCGAGCACCGCCTCGAAGTTGCGGCTCCCGCCGACGAACAGCGCGTCGGCGTCCACGGGTAGTCCATCCGGCGCCTCCGCGTTGCGGAGGTCGACCGTCGCCCGTATCGACTCCTCGTTCGCGGCGAGATTCCGTTCGGTCGTCTCGAGGCGTTCCGGCTTTCGCTCGAGGGCGGTGACTCGACCGGCCCGTTGGGCCGCGTCGATGGTGACGGCTCCCGTACAGGAGCCGACCTCCGCGAAGTGGTCGTCGGACTCGAGTGCGAGCTTCGAGCCGACAATGGCCCGGACCTCCGACTTCGTCGGTCCGGCCTTCGCGTCGTGTGGCAGCGCGTTAGGTGGCATCAGCCGTGGCAACTGCCGCCACTACTAAAACAATTTCGTTGGGAGTAGAACAATATAGGTTGCGAACGTGGGCCGTGATCGTCGCGGAGTCGGTACACCGATTCGCCCCGCCCATCCGCCAGCACTCGTGGGTTAGTTACAATAGGTGGCTATTACCCCTATTCTTTTCAGTCGTCTGGGTTCTGCGTTCTCGAGCGGGAACACACCGAATTTACTCACGCCGACGAAATCCACAGTGATCATTCTGAACTCTCCTCGAGTGTCCAAAGACACTAAACTGGATCTCGGCGACGGTGAGGCCGTGGAGAAGTTGCTCGAGCGGGAGTGCATCGATGGAACACGACGATTGTCACCGGTGCCAACGGCGCTGACCAGACGTTTCCGACGGTTCCATATCTAACAACAGTCAGTTTCGTTCTTATCGAATCCTCCTGTGTAAGGTGGTCTCTTCTCTGTGTTAATAATCCCGAACAGTCATATATTACCTCTTTGAGTACGTGTTTATCCCGGACGTGAGTGTGAAGTACTGATCGTGTACGCTAGTGACTCGAGACGCCCGTCGTTCGGAGGAGAATCGTCGAATCGGCCGACTCGTCGCGGCTCGGCCAAGGCCGCGCCACGACCGCCAAACCGAAGCCGAGGTGTGCGTTCGTGACTCGATCCGATCGATCCGCCGAGGAGGTCAAAGCACGCGTCGAGGAGTACTGGGACGGACGCGCCGACTCCTTCGACGACGACAGCCAACACGGCATTCACGGCGACGAGCAACGCGAGGCGTGGCTCTCCGTGCTCCGCGAGTGGACCGGTGACCCGCCACAGCGAACCCTCGATGTCGGCTGTGGGACGGGCGTCATCTCCCTGTTGCTCGCACAGGTCGGCCACGACGTCACCGGCGTCGACGTCTCGACCGAGATGCTCGAGCAGGCCCGGGAGAAGGCTCGAGCGGTAGATCATTCCCTCGAGTTCCGTACCGGTGACGCGGAGTCGCTCGACGAGCCAGACGACTCCTACGAGTTGCTGACGGGTCGTCACCTCATCTGGACGCTCCCGAACCCCGAGACAGCGGTCCGCGAGTGGCGGCGGGTCGTCGAACCCGGTGGGCGCATCCTGCTCGTCGAGGGTCACTGGGACTTTCCGGAACCGTTCGAGGGATACGAGGAGATCCACGACGACCTTCCGCTGTACGACGGCCGTCCGCCCGAGGAGTTGGCGGCGTTTCTCACCGACGCGGGACTCGAGAACGTCGAGCACGACCCGCTGATGGACGCCGTGTTCTGGGGCCAGGAACCGAACTACGAACAGTACGTGATGGTCGGTGACGTTCCGCGCTGACTGAGACGGTCTGCTGTCAGTCATTTCCGGTGCGACCCAGGACGGGTCGCGGTCGCACTGAAAAATCGTTACAGCAAACCGTATGAGACGGCCCGTCGTAACTCAGCCCCCCACTATCAGTAGTTGGTCGCGGGGTTTTTTGATTGTTGTGGGCCGCGAGGAATTCCACCAGCCGATATGCGTCCCTTCCTGGAGATCGAGTGCGTCTACGGATTCTTCGTCGATTGCCAACGACTACTATGGTAACGACTGCAACGATTTCCACACTGAGCGCCGATCGATCTGGCGATCAGGTCTGCAATGACGTCAGTGGCTACGCTAGACGTCGGGTGGCAACGACCACCGCACCAACACCGCCGGCGACTGCGAGGACACCGACTATCGTCGCCAACATGACCTCGTTTTCGATGCCGTAGCCAACCACGATCACGCCCACAAGTGCCGAGATCACACCGCCTCCGTACCAGCCACTCGAGTGTTGTGCGCCACGAACTGCTGCCCAGGCAACGCCCCCGATCGAGAGTACAATTCCGACCCAGTATAGCTGGCCAGCCAACTCGAGGCCGGCAGACGATACTATCACGGCCACAGCGGCGATCGTCAGACCGACTGCACCGAGTCTACTCCCCCACCGAACACCGTTCGAGAGGGAATCTGGATTTTCACTCATCGTCGTCACCTCCGGCGTTGTTTCGGTTGCCGTTGGCACTCTTCCCGAGGAGGTGCCCCACCATCCCTCGTCGCCAGACGTGATAGACGACGAGCGCGATGCCGGTGGCGGCCGCGAGGAACCACCAGTACCAGCAGACGATGACGGAGCCACAGTCGACTCCACCCAGTTCACAGTCTTCGTCTGCGTCGCCGTCGGTAACGGTGAGTGTGCCCACCGTTTCGCCATCGGTCTCGAGGGTGTACTCGCCGGCAGTCGGCGGCTCGAACTGGATCGTGGTTTCCATCGACGATTCAGCGTCGATGGTCACGGTTTCCGTCCCAACGGTCTCACCGTCGGCGACGAGATCAACCGTGTACTCCGCTGGGCTGTTCTCTCCGTTCTCGAGGGTGACCGTCACCGTCGCCGATTCGCCTTCGCTGAGTTCGGGGTCGTCGATCACCGAATCGATAACCGAAACGTCGCCGTCGTCTCCGCCACTATCGCTATCACTGGTATCAGCCTCGTCACTGTCTCCGTCAGTATCGCTATCTCCAGCCTCGGTATCGTCATGGTCCTCGCCATCACTGACGGCACCGGTATCAGCATCGTCACCGTCTCCGTCGCCGCTCCCTATGGATATTTTAACACCAGCTTCCTGGCCGCTTGCACCGTCATTACCGTCGGCGTCTTCGGCTGTCTCGAGTGTCGCAGTGTAGGCGCCGGTACTGGAACCATTGTACGTGGCGGTGTAGGTGCCGTTTTCTTCGGTGAAGTCGTCTTCGGTCAGCGTGGCATTTTCCGGTCCACTTAGCTCGACGCTGATCTTTTCTACGGTCTCGGTGCTCTCGAAGCGTACCGTGACGTTCTGGTCGCCCGTCTCGATCGCGGTGAACGAGTCGGTTGGAATCTCCGGTGGGGCGGTATCATCGTCTTCGCTGTCGCCGCTACTTCCACCACTGCCGCCACTACCACCACTACCACCACTGCCACCACTGCCGCCACTGCCGCCACTGCCACCACTGCCGCCACTGCCGCCACTGCCACCACTGCCGCCACTACCGCCACTATCGTGATCGTCCCCGCCATCGTCATCGATAGCGATTTCGACGCTATCTTCTTGGCCATTTGCACCGTCATTACCGTCGGCGTCTTCGGCTGTCTCGAGCGACGCAGTGTAGGTGCCGGTACTGGTACCATTGTACGTGGCGGTGTAGGTGCCGTTCTCTTCGGTGAAGTCGTCTTCAGTCAGTGTGGCATTTTCCGGTCCGCTAAGCTCGACGCTGATATTCTCTAATGTCTCGGTACTATCGAAGCGCACCGTGACGTTCTGGTCGCCGGTTTCGTTCGCGGTGAACGACTCGGCTGGAATCTTCGGTGTGACAGTATCGCCATCGTCTGTGCCGACCGTAACGGTATCAGTTTGGCCGTTTGCGCCGTCATCGCCGACAGCATCCTCGGCCGTTTCTACCGTTACGGTGTAGTTCCCCTCCTCGTCGACAGTCATCGTCGCCTGATAGCTCCAGGTGTCGTCGCTCTGGCTCTCACTGAAGTCGCTTTCATCGAGGGTCTGTGAGTCCGGCCCGTCCACGTCGACACGGATGGACGAAAGTTCCTCGTCGCTGTCGAAGGTAACCTCGACGGTACGATCGTGGGTGTTCGTTGCCTCGAAGTTCTCGACCGTGAACGCACCGGATTCGGCGACACGCAGGGCCGCCGTGTCTTCATCATCGTCAGTCGCTACTTGGACAGTCTCGCCGTCGAACTCGGGATCTGATGGGAAGGTTAGAGACACTTGCTCGGTTGTGCCACCAGCAACGACGAACTCTGCTCCTATCTGAACGTTGCTGTCGACTATCGCCTCCACGTCGTTTGTTAGCTCCGTTTCGCCGGTGTTCTCGAGGTCGAACACGACCTCGATGTCCTCACCGTCATCGACGTCGAGCGTGCTCTCGTCTGCGTCGATATCGATCAGCAACTCACCGACTTCAGGTCCAGTAACGTCGACAGTTACACTGGTCTGTTCGCCTTCGTACTCGACCTCGATGGTCGCAGTCCCTTCGCCTTCGGCCGTGATCGTGCCGTCGTCCTCGACGATCACAACGCTCTCATCGCTCGAGGTGAGCGTCGCGTCGTCGGTGATCTCGATCTCCTCGCCATCGGTTAGTTCCGCTTCGGTAGTAAGTGTCGTCTCGTCACCCACTGGAATCGGGTCGTCCTCGAGGGTGGCGCTGAGGCCGCCAGCAACGATTTCGGGCTCAGTAACCACTACTGAGACGGTGGTCGTTTCGTCTTCGTACTCGACCTGAATGTCTGTGGACCCTTCACCTTCTGCCGTGATCGTTCCGTCAGCTTCGATGGTCACAACATCCTCATCGTTCGAAGTGAACTCCGCTTCATCGGTAACATCGACCGTCGAGTCGTCAGTATATTCGGCTTCGGCGGTGAGCGTCGTCTCTTCACCCGTTGGGAGGGAGTCGTCCTCGAGGGTTGCGCTGAGACTACCTTCGACGACCGCTGGTTCGGTGACCTCGACAGAGACGGTGGTCTCTTCACCACCGTAGTTTGCGGTAATCTCGGTCTCGCCGACGCCTTCGGCCGTTACAGTTCCGTCGTCTTCGATGGTTACAACGCTCTCATCGTTCGAGGTAAGCGTCGCGTCGTCGGTAACGTCCACCGTCGAGCCGTTAGTCAACTCGGCTTCGGCGGTGAGTGTCGTCTCGTTGCCCGCTGGAATCGGTTCGTCCTCGAGGGTGGCGCTGAGGCCGTCTTCGACGACCTCAGGCGCGTCGACGTCGACGATTACGCTCGTTGTTTCACCGTCGTACTCGACCTCGATGGTCGCGGTTCCTTCACTTTCGGCCGTGATCGTTCCATCGTCCTCGACGGTTACGACGCTCTCATTATCCGAAGTGATCGCGGCGTCGTCGGTGACATCCACCGCCGAGCCGTCAGTCAGTTCCGCTTCGGCGATGAGAGTCGTCTCGTCACCTGCTGGGAGCGGATCGTCCTCGACGGTCGCGTCGAGGCCGCCGTCGATGATCTCGGGTTCGGTAACTTCGACGGAGACAGTGGCCGTTTCGTCTTCGTACTCGACCTGAATGTCTACGTCACCTTCTCCTTCGGCCGTGACCGTGCCGTCGTCCTCGACGGTTGCAACCTCCGTATCGTCCGAGGTGAGCGTCGCGTCGTCGGTGACGTCGATCTCCTCGCCATCGGTTAGTTCCGCTTCAGCGGTGAGTGTCGTCTCCTCGCCCGCTGGAATCGAGTCATCCTCGAGAGTCGCGCTAAGACCGTCTGCAACGACTTCGGCCTCAGTAACCTCAACAGAGACATTGGTTTCTTGATCTTCGTACTCCACGATAATCTCGGTCTCGCCGACACCTTCAGCTGTCACAGTCCCGTCGCCGTCGACGGTCACAACAGTCTCGTCGTTCGAGGTAAGCATCGCGTCGTTGGTAACGTCGATCTCCGCTCCATCGGTTAGTTCTGCTTCGGCGGTAAGGATGGTCTCGTTGCCCGCTGGAATCGGATCGTCCTCGAGGGTTGCGCTGAGGCCGTCTTCGACGACCTCCGGCTCAGTGACCTCGATAGGGACACTGGTTTCTTGACCGTCGTGTTCTACGGTAAGCTCTGTCTCGCCAACACCTTTGGCTGTCACGGTCCCATCGCTTCCGACGGTCACGACACTCTCATTGTCGGAGCTGAGCGTCGAAGTCTCGGTGACATCGATCTCCTCACCGGTGGTCAATTCAGCCTCTGCGGTGAGCGTTGTTTCTTCACCCGTCGGGAGCGGGTCGTCCTCGATAGTGGCGCTGAGACTGCCGTCGACGACCTGTGCTTCAGTGACTTCTACAGCGACACTGATCGTTTCGTCTTCGTACTCGACCTGAATGTCTGTGGTCCCTTCACCTTCTGCAATTATGGTCCCATCGTCATCGACGGTTACAACGTCTGTATCGTCTGAAGTGAGCGTCGAGTCGTCGGTAACATCCACCGTCGAACCGTTACTCAGTTCAGCCTCAGCGGTGAGTGTAGTGGTATCTCCTACTGGAATTGGATCCTTCTCGAGAGTCGCGCTGAGACCGTCTGCAACGACCTCTGGCTCAGTAACCTCGATTGGGACACTGGTTCCTTCACCCTCGTAGTCTACAGTAATATCGGTCTCACCGACACCTTCGGCTGTTACAGTCCCGTCGCTGTCGACGGTCACAACGGTCTCGTCGTTCGAGGTAAGCATCGCGTCGTCGGTGACATCCACCGTCGAACCGTCGGTCAACTCGGCTTCGGCGGTGAGTGTCGTCTCGTCGCCCGCTGGGAGCGAGTCGTCCTCGAGGGTGGCGCTGAGGCCGTCTTCGACGACCTCCGGCTCAGTGACCTCGATAGAGACGCTGGTAGATTCGTCTTCGTACTCGACCAGAATGTCTGTGGTCCCTTCACCTTCTGCAGTTATGGTCCCATCGTCATCGACGGTTGCAACGCCTGTCTCGACAGGGGAGAGGGTTGCGTCGTCGGTGACGTCTACCGTCGAACCGGTAGTCAACTCGGCTTCTGCGGTGAGTGTCGTCTCGTCGCCCGCTGGGAGCAAGTTCTCCTCTACGGTTGCGCTAAGACCATCTGCAACGACTTCGGCCTCAGTAACCTCAATGGGGATACTGGTCTCTTCGCCCTCGTACTCCACGGTAATCTCGGTCTCGCCGACGCCTTCGGCTGCCACAGTCCCGTCGCTGTCAACAGTCACAACGCTGTCATCGCTCGAGGCGAGCGTCGCGTCGTCGGTAACGTCCACCGTCGAGCCGTTCGTATACTCAGCTTCAGCGGTGAGTGTGGTCCCTTCACCTTCCGGCAGGGTGTCGTCTTCGACAGTCGCACTGAGGCCATCTTCGACGACCGCTGGCGGGGTAACCGTCACCGGGACGCTGACCGTTTCGCCTTCGTACTCGACCTGAATGTTCGTGGTTCCGTCGCTTTCGGCCGTAATCGTCCCGTCATCGTCGACGGTCAGAACGTCCGAATCGTCTTCGGTGAACGTGGCGTCGTCGGTAACGTCTACCGTCGAGCCGTTGGTCCACTCGGCTTCGGCAGTTACCGTCGTCGTCTGTCCGTCGGCCAATTCGGAGTCCTCGAGCGATGCCGTTAGCTCCTCGAGAACGTTCCCGATGCTCACGGTGTCAGTCTGGCCGCTCGCACCGTCGTTTCCATCGTCGTATTTCGCCGTCTCGAGAGTGGCCGTATACTGGTCGTCTTCGGAAACCGTCGTCGTCGCGGCGTAAGTGTACACATCACCACTGGCGACTTCTTCAAAGTCACCTTCGTCGAGCGTCTCGACGACCTCACCATCGGAAGACTGGATCTCGACATCGATTTCGTCGAGTTCGAAGTCGGACTCGAAGGAGACGTCAATGTCGCGCTCGTCCGGGTTCGTCGCCTCGAACGACGTAATCTCGGGCGTGACGTCGACTTGGACCGATCTGATGCCGGTTAAATCGAGATCTGGATCACCCGGCATTCCGCCGTACTCGGCGACGTAGCCGTCGACGTCCGCGTCGTTGGCATAGTCGTTCCAGTACCCATCGCCGCAGTAGCTCACGTCGTAATCGACGCAGATGTGGACGTAATCCTCGCCTTCCCAGTCGTTTGGCTCGTTGTCGGGATAGTAGAAGTTGTCGTACTCGTCGTCGACCGCTTCACCACCTCCTGGTGTGTTCCCGTTGTATACGTCCTCGAGATTCGGAGAGGTATCGGCGGCGGCCGTCTGCGTGAAGAAATGCCGTCCGTCGCCGTCGTCTTCGAGTCCTTCCGGCCCGGTCACCCATCGCCAGATGCTCTCTTCGGCGGCGTCCGACGCGCCGATCCATCCGGCACCGTCGACTCGTTCTTCGATGAAGACGTTTTCCGGTTCGCTCGTAATCGTCGCGAGATAGCCCTGTAGTCCGTAGTGCGTTCGGCTTTCAGCCGCTTCTTCGGCCTCGTCCCACGAGAGTCCCTCATCGACGAACTCGTAGTAGTGTCCGGTCGCCGGATTGTAGAGGCGATCCTCGCCGATCGTAAAGACGATCTCCCGATCGGCCGTGGCCGGGCGTTCGTTACTGTTGGTATAGCTCACCGTTTGCAACACGTCCTCGTACGCATCGGTGGAGGCTGTCCCGGTAAAGATCAAGATACCGGTGTCGGCGTCGTACTCCCCCTCGAGGCCGTGGTCGGCGACGACCGAGTCGTCGAACTCGAGTGCATCCTCGCTGGCGACGAACCCGTCGGCGATAATCACGTTGACGCCCGCGATGTCGTCATCGTAGCCGGTAATCGCCAGATCCTCGTCGACGACGACGGAGTCTTCGGGCTCGCCGAAGGTCGCGTCGCCCTCACTCGCAGAAAGCACTGGCGCGATGGTGACCGTGTCGCTCTCGCCATCCGCACCGTTGCCCGCCTCGTTCGAAGCTTCCTCGAGCGTTGCGATGAACTCGCCGTCTTGCTCGAGATCGACGGTCGTCGTGTAGACGTGGGTGCCATCGGGCTCGCCGAAATCGCCTTCGGTGAGTGTCAGCACGTGGTCGTCTCGACTATCGGTGACATCCACCGCAATCGAGTCGAGTTCCTCGTCGGACGTCACCGAGATCGTCACGGCCTGTCCGCTGGCGTAGGTTACACTGACGTCTTCGATCGTCGGCACAGTGGGTTCCGCAGCGGCCGTTCCGGCAATCGGGGCCATCCCGAACACTGAAAACACCAGTATCACGCTAAGAAGGATCACCCGGGCCCGCTCGACGGCCGACGTGTTATCCATCGAGAACGGCCCCCATCTCCCTCCCCTGTGTGCTGACTAACCTCCGTCGGTTCCACCATCGTGAGTTCTGTTCCCCCGTCCGAACCGCGCCGTTCTCCCCGCTCTTGAACCCCTTCGGGGACTGGAAATGCCAGCAACTAGTGGCCCGAAGATCCAAGATCGAGTGGAGCGCGGTCTCTCCCCTATCGATAATTTTTCCCATGAAAGTCTCTCCCCCCCACAAGTTCTGATCTGCAAACTGTCACGCTGAATTACGTAGCGGTCTGTGGATGATAAATAGTCGACGTGACTAGTCCTATAGATTCGTTCCGGCATTGTGAAATTAGCTGGCTCCGGTGGGCCGCTATACGGAATCGGGTTCTACGTTTTCGACCGTCGCGAGCCCGCACACTCCTCCTCTCGTCGGGGACTTCCTCGAGGGCGTCAAAATCGCCCAGATACAACAACTGATACGATTCGTTCGTTGATCGCACGACTCGAAGGTCGTCCCTTCCCGTTCGCCGTCGCGGTTCTCACTCATGGTTCGAAAATCGAAGATTTTCGTCATCACGAACGACCAGCGGTCGTTCGAACGACTTCGTTCGCTCACGGGTCACGTTCGTTCCCCGTTCGCATTGACGCGGTTCTCGCTCGCTTCTTGGCTCACGGGTCGTTCCTCCCCGTTCGCTTTCCCGCGGTTCTCGCTCACTTCGTTCGCTCCGAACCGCGCACGCTCCGAACCGCGCACGCTCCGAACCGCGCTCCCGTCGTGCGACCAGACGTCCATTTACTTATAGTGGCTACTGGAGTGATTTCCGTTCGTTTGCAAGTCACTGGATCGGAGATTCTTGTGACGGTTGTCCGAATCACAAACGGTTGAATAACCACGTTTTTGTCAAAGCACACACAAACAATTCCGTACGTGACTGAATACAGCACCGCAAAATCGATTCCAAAAGAGTGGTCTGACACTGGTTTCTCCCTCTCACTAGTCGGAACTCACTCGAGCAACGATGGTTCGAAAAGCCAATCTCAGTCGGTGCCATACTCGAGTTCTTCACGATGACTAGGCAACTCCATCACACATGACTGAATCCAGGCGGATCACTGACGAGGACGTTTTGTCTGTTTTCAGGGATCTGTCAGACCCACACGAAGCATTATCGACTCGAGAAGTTTCGGACGCGTTGGACTGTTCCAGGCGAACCACCTACGATCGGTTATCTGCCTTGGCTGACTCCGCCCATTTGAATACAAAAAAAGTCGGAAATCAAGTGCGAATCTGGTGGCTCGCCACGGACCCCGATCACCCTCATCAAGCCACCGTCGGCGGGGAGGCCATCTCTGCTGTCAGTTCCAGCCAGACGCTTCGATTGGAATTTCGATCGGAACGGATGGCACAGCCGTATATCGAACGAGGCGGTTCCGAAGTCAACGTTAGTATCGAGGAGCCAGTGAGTCTGAAAGACGGAACGCATCTCCAATACTGGTCTATTTCTGGCATCAGTCTGCAGTCGTACCTAGAAATCATCGAAAGTCAGCCGGCAGCTATCGATACGCACGTTCTCAGTTCCGTAGGTGGAGTGCATCGGGTAGAAATTCACAGCACCGCCGATTCGTTACTCGCAGCAGTCACAAACCACGATGGGCGCCTGACGGGCGGAACGTTGGTGGACGGGACTCTTCGTATTATTGGAGAGTTCCCAGCCACAGTCGATAGCGATACGGTAATCGAAGCTATTACCGATGTCTACCCCGATCTCGAACTCGTCTCACGACGACTGCTAGTCACACCGTATCTATCGCGGACACTCCTCAAAGAGACGTTATCCGATCGCCAGTGGACTGCGATACAGTTAGCGTATTATGCGGGCTATTTCGACCAACCGCGAAAGAGTACCGGCGAGGATATCGCGGAGCGAATGGGCATTACTCGCCAGACCTTCAATCGGCACCTACGCGAAGCTGAACGACGATTTGTTCAATTCGTCTTGGAGGATATGGACGACGATCAATCGGGGAATTTCACGCCGGTAGGATAACCCACCGTTTGAAAAACCCACCTATCGGACCGAGATTTCCAGCACAGTTTTCCAGGTTCTTCAGGCGCCGTTTTCCGCACAGTTGGTACTACTCTCCGGTAGTGTCGTTTCAGAACATCCGCGTCGACATGGGAGCGTTTTTCGGATCGACCGCCGACCGCTATCGACTCATCGATCCACGTTCCCATCCTCTTCCGTTCCCTGGGTGGCTCGAACCTCGGCCGCGAGATCCAACTCGAGGTCGCCGGCGCGGACGTCGCTTGCGACGTGGATCAGTTCGTTCGTCAGTGCCGCGGCGAGGCCACTTCCGCCTCGGCGGCCGACGTTCGTGATCGCCGGGACGCCGTACTCGTCGCTCACCTCGCGAATCCGTTCCCGACTTTCGGAGGCCTTGACGAAGCCGACCGGCGTGGCGACGATGGCGGCGGGTCTGGTCCCGTTTTCGATGCAGTCTGCGAGCGCGAACGCGGCCGTCGGCGCGTTGCCGACCACCGCGATAGCCCCGTCGTAGACGCCTCGCTTGTCGAGTTCGAGCACCGATGCGGCGGTCCGGGTCATCCCCGTCTCTTTCGCGAGTTCGCTTCCGTGTCCGATCGCCTTGCGTCGCTCGCAGTCGTGGCCCCTGCTCGTGACGCCCGCTTTGGCCATCGTGATGTCCGTGACGATGTCGGCGGACTCGAGGACGGCACGTGCGCCTGCCCGAATGGGTGCATCCTCATCGTTGCCGATATCGTCCCGGCCGGTGAACTCGAGGAGGTGCTGGAACTCGATGTCGCCCATCGAGTGGACCGACTTCTGGCGAACGCGGTCGGCCAGCGTCTCGTCGGGGACGAACTGGCGGACGATGTCCATGCTCGTCTCGGCGATCTCCATCGCTTCGGTCGTCGTTGCGCCGAGGTCGGCGTACTCCTCCTCGATTGCTCCGTCGCTATCGCTCATCGCCGATCACTCTCCGGGCCGCGACCATCGTCTCTTGGGCGAACTGATTCGGTTGTACCGCGACCCGCGTCAGTCATCGGTCGACACCCCCGTGCCGACGGCGTCGTTGGTCGTCCGCGCTTCGAGGTCGCCCTCGACCTCGAGATTCAGGTCGCGAAGCCGGTCGATCGTGGCCTCGTCGGCATCCCAGAGGTCGCGATCGATCGCCTCGAGTAAGGTGTCGGTGATCGACTCGAGCGCCCAGGGGTTCACCTCGCGCATCCACGCTCGTCGGTCGTCGTCGAAGGCGAACTTCTCGGCGACGTCCGCCCAGAGCGTATCGCTTACGACGCCAGTCGTGGCGTCCCACCCCAGCGTCACGTCGACCGTCGTCGAGAGGTCGCCGGCGCCCTTGTAGCCGTGTTCTTCCATCGACTCGAGCCAGTCCGGATTCAGCACGCGGGCGCGCATCGCCTTGCGGACCTTTTCCTCGTTGGTGTAGACGTCCACGTTGTCCGGGTCCGAGGAGTCGCCGACGTAGGAGGCGGGTTCCGCGCCCGAAATCTCGCTCACGGCGGAGATGAAGCCGCCGTGGAAGGCGTACCAGTCCGAGGAGTCGAACTCGTCTTGTTCCATCGTGTCCTCGATCTTGACGGTGACATCGACGCTCGAGAGGCGCCGTTCGAACGCGTCGTGGGCCTCGGAAACGCGGCCCCTCGAGCCCATGGCGTAGCCGCCCCACTGGACGTAGACGCTGGCAAGGTCCGAGCGGTCGTCCCAGTTGCCCTCGTCGACGGCTTTGTTCGTCCCCGCACCGTAGCCGCCGGGCTTGGTCGTGAAGACGCGGTTCAGCGCCGCCTTTCGAGCATCACTCTCGTCGAGGCCCTCCGTCTCCTGTAACTGTTCGGCTTCCTCCTCGACGTGTTTCTTGACGTAGTTCATCTCGTGGGGTTCCTCGAGGTCGACGACCGCATCCACGGCGTCGTGGATAACCCCGGCCGCGGCCGGGAACGCATCACGGAAGAGCCCGGAGACGCGCGTGGTGACGTCGATCCGGGGTCGACCGAGTTCCTCGAGCGGAATCGGTTCGACGTCGTCGATCCGGCCGGCGTCGGTCCACTGCGGCTCGACGCCCATCGTGGCGAGCACCTGGGCGATCGTCTCACCGCGTGTCCGAACTGTGGGCGTTCCCCAGGCGACGACGCCGATCTCCTCGGGATACTCGTCGTGTTCCGACTGATGGCGCTCGAGGACACCCTCTGCGACCTCGCGTCCGACTTGCCAGGCGGATTTGGCGGGAACCTTCCGCGGATCGAGCGTGTAGAAGTTGCGCGCTGTCGGCAACAGGTCGACGCCGCCGCGCGTGGGTGCACCGGAGCCACCGGGCGGGACGTACTCGCCCGAGAGGGCCTCTGCGGTTCTTGGGATCTCGTCTTCGGCTCCCTGCACGCGCGGTTTCGCCTCCTCGCAGATGTAGGCGAGGGCGTCGCGGAGATCGTCGTGGGCTCCCGACTTCGCTCGCCCGTCGCCGATCGTCTCGAGGTCGACGACGAGCAGGTTCATGTTCACCTCACCGTCAGACTTCGTCTGACGAGCCTCGTCCTCGCGCTGCTCGGACGAGACGTCGTCGGACCGCATCTCTCGTTCCGACTCGGGAACGTCGAACTCGTGTTCGGCGAGCGTCTCCACGAGGTCGACGCTCGTCTCGTGGACGACGTCGGCGGCCTGAGCGTAGGTCATCCCCAGCGCCTCGTCGTACTCGCCGGGTGCGTGCAACATCTTCTCGTAGTCGACGCCGAGTGCGCCCGCGACGCTCTCGCGAAGGCTCGGCGCGCCGGGGTTCTCGAGACGAGTGAGCGCGACCAGATATTCGACGAGACGCTCGCCTTCCGGCGGCTCGGACATCGTGTGAAGGCCCAGCCGGATCTGGGTCGTTTTCACGTCCGTGAGGTACTCGTGGATGCGTTCGACGAGGTCGTCGATCGTCAGGTGCTCACCGTCTACCTCACCGTCGGCGAGCGTCGAGCCGGCTTCGTCGGGTCCGCGAACGTCCGCTTTCTCGCTAATTTCGCCGGCGATTCCCAACTCGACCGCCAGATCGAGGTCGTCGACTTTCTCTCGAACGAGCGCCTCGAGTCCCTCACCGTCGTCCGCGCGGGCGTCTTCCATCCCTGCTTCGCGGTACTGATTCGCGAGCTCCTCGAGTTCGGACAGCTCGTCGTACGTGCCAGCATTACGCATGACCGGCGTGAGGTAATCGACGATCGCGGCGTACGACCGACGTTTGGCCTGTGTACCTTCGCCGGGGTTGTTGACGATGTAGGGGTAGACGTTCGGAATGTCGTCGACCAGTTGGTCGGGCGCGCTTGCCCCGTTGAGACCGACCGTCTTGCCGGGGAGCCACTCGAGGCTTCCGTGGGTACCCAGGTGGACGACGGCGTCGGCCTCGAACGCGTTCCGGAGCCAGCCGTAGAACGCGTAGTAGTCGTGGGGCGGCTGGAGGTCGGAGTCGTGGTAGACTTTCGAGGGGTCCATCCCGAACCCGCGCGGGGGCTGGACGGTGACGAGCACGTTGCCGAATCGGGTTCCGGGGATCGCAAACGGCCGATCCGGAACCTCACCCCACTCCCCGACGATATTCTCCTGGAACCGTTCGTCGGCCGCCGAAAACCAGTCCTCGTATTGCGCCGTCGAAACGACGTCGACCGAGAGATCTCGGACGTCCTCGGGAGCGACCCAGCGGTCCTCGAGGGTCAGTTGTGCGGTTAGTTTCTCGACGAGTGACTGCCCGCTGTCCGGCAGTTCGTCGCCGAGATCGTAGCTTCGGGTCTCGAGTTCGGAGAGCAGGTTCACGGTCGACTCGGGGGAGTCGAGGCCGAACGCGGTGCCGATGCCGTCGTCGCTCGGCGGGTAGTTGTGGAGGACGACGGCCACCTTCTTTTCCTCGTTAGGGGTGTGGCGAAGCTCCGCCCAGTTGACCGCCAGTCGGGTGGCGTGGTCGATCCGATCTTCGATCGGGAAGTGGTGTTTCGGCGCGGTGCCGATGCCGGCGTCGTCGTTCGTCCGCTCTTTACCGGAAACGGGGTGTGTGATGACGTTGCCGTCGAACTCCGGCAGCGCCACCGAAAGGGCGAGTTCGAAG
Organism: Natrarchaeobius versutus; assembly: GCF_041205745.1. Lineage (NCBI taxonomy): Archaea > Methanobacteriati > Methanobacteriota > Halobacteria > Halobacteriales > Natrialbaceae > Natrarchaeobius > Natrarchaeobius versutus. The sequence goes on from NZ_JBGFCC010000008.1 coordinate 89,366, forward strand.
CCCATCACGCCCGTGTCGCTGGCCTCGTAGCGCGACCGGGAGCGCATCGTCGTGATCGTCTGGATCACCGGCACGCCGAGACGGTCGAGGAAGACGTCTTCGGCCGACTCTCCCTCCCCGCTTGCCGATCGACCGCGCTCGTCCATCGAGAGTGAGAACATGAACGAGGAGAGGACGGCGTCCACGACGGGCTCTCCATCGTCGTCGACGAGCCAGTTGTCGGTTACCCACTCAGCGTCCTCTTGTTCTTCCGTGTCGGTCGCCGGATTACAGAAGATCGGGAGAGCGTTTGCCCCCTGTTCCTCGAGTGCGCGAACCTGCGCGTCGACGTACCGGGTGTTCTCGTGGGTCCAGTGGGATTCGTAGAACCAGATCGCGATCGTCGGCTTCTCGGCGTCGTGAGTCTCGAGCAGTTCCTCGTACCCGATCGCCGGATAGTCGGGGTGGTAGACCCCTTCCGTCGGCAGGCTCGCGGGGCCGTCGTACGCCAGGTCTTGCCCCGCGTACTCCGCCGCGAGGAACCGACAGCAGTTCTCGACGTTGATCGTTCCGCCCTTCTCCAGGTACTCGGAGACCAGATCGCGGTGATCTGCCGCGACCGTCGTATCCTCGACGGCGAAGGCGTCGCCGGTCGAGTTGACGATCAGCGGCACGCTCGCGTCCTCGAGTGTGCCGGTAGCGTACTCGTAGCCCGGCATGCTCTCTTCGGCGCCGTGCAGCCAGAAAATCGCTGCGTCGGCGTCGCGCAGTTCCTCGACGAACTCCTCGATGGCCGACTCGTCGTCCAGATCGCTCTCCGAGCGGACGACCAGTTCGACCTCGGGCAGGCGCTCGCCGGCCTCCCCGATCGAGCCGAGTTCGTTCTCCGTCGCGGTGTAGATGCCGATCCGTGTCATCGATTTTTTAAACTCGCTTTGTATTAGCTCAAGCATGGTTGCAGAGCCTGGAGACAAAAATCTGTCGTCACTGCCTTTCCCCGCGATCGTCGGGCAAGACGAGCTAAAACGCGTCCTGTTGTGCGTCGCCGCGAACGCCGACCTCGACGGCGCGCTGATCGCCGGCGAGAAGGGAACCGCGAAGTCGACCGCCGTCCGGGGGCTGGTCGACCTCTTGCCCGAACAGCGGGTCGTCGCGGACTGCCCTTACGGCTGTGACCCGGACGATCCCGCGGCCCAGTGTGCGTCCTGTCGCGAACGCGCCCGTACAGACCTGCCGGTCGAAACCCGCTCCGTCCCGCTCGTGACTCTCCCCCTCGGGGCGACTCGAGACCGCCTCGTCGGCACGCTCTCGGTCGCGGACGCCCTCTCGGGCGAGGCCGAGTTCGACCCCGGATTGCTCGCACGCGCTCACCGCGGCATCCTCTACGTCGACGAGGTGAACCTGCTCGAGGACCACCTCGTCGACGTGATTCTCGACGCGGCCGCAGGCGGCGTCAACACCGTCGAACGCGACGGCGTCAGCGTTTCTCATCCCGCCCAGTTCACCCTGATCGGCACCATGAACCCCGAGGAGGGCGACCTCCGCCCCCAGTTGCGTGACCGGTTTGCCATCCAGGCGACCGCCGTGGGCTGTCGCGACGTCGACGACCGCGTCGAGGTGATCGATCGCGCACTCGCACGCGACTGCGAACACAACGGAACCGATCCGCACACCGAGTACGCCGCCGACGCCGACCGACTCCGCGAGACACTCCTCGCGGCCCGCGACCGCCTCCCCTCGGTCGACCTCCCGACCGAGTTCAAACGCGAAATCGCCGACCTCTGTCTCGAGGCCGGCGTCGACGGCCACCGTGGCGACGTCGCGATCGCCAGGACGGCGATGACCATCGCCGCACTCGAGGGCCGGACGACGGTGATCGAACCCGACGTCCGCGAGGCGGCGAGCTACGCGCTCCCACATCGCCTGCGGGCCACGCCGTTCGAAGACGAACCCGACCTCGACGAACTGCTCGAGGACCGGTTCGACGAGGACGCCTCCGGCGGGAGCGAGGGAAACGGCGACGGCGACACAGGGGAGAACGCGGCGGCTGACGACGGCGAATCTGGACCCGATTCCGGCGACGAACGCGACGGCCCCCATCGCGACGCCGACTCCGACGGTGACGACTCGAGTGGATCGGCCGATCGATCCGCCGACGAATCGGACGACACCGGCCCCGAGCGTCGACCCGAGAACGGAGACGAACGTGCCGAAAACGAGCCGACGCCGACCGAAGCCGGTGGCGGGCAGGATTTCGGCGGGAGCGACTCGAGCGGTCCCGAATCCGACGAAACCGACGATAACGATCGTGGCGGCGACGACCTCGCGGACGACGAGAACGCCCGTCCGCTCGTCCCGGGTCAGCGACGCGGAGAGGTCGCGGACGCCGGCGAAGCAGTGGCGCCCGATCTCGAGTCTCCGACCGTCGACGCCAATGAGTCGGCGGCCGCCGGTTGCGGTCGCGCAAGTGCGGCTCCCGACGCCGATAACCGCGGTGCGCGCGTTCGGACGGAGCCAGCCAACGACGGCCCGATCGACGCCGCGGCGTCCGTTCGCGCGGCCGCCGCTCGAGGCGGGTCGCGGGTCGAACGTCAGGACCTCCGGCAGTCCGTCCGGGCCGGCGAGGCCTCGACCACGATCGTCTTCGCCGTCGACGCGAGCGCCTCGATGCGACCGGCAATGCGTGCGGCAAAAGGCGTTGTCCTCGAACTCCTGCGCGACAGCTACGAGCGACGCGACCGGATCGCGTTCGTGGCCTTCGCGGGCGAGGACGCCCACGTCTTGCTCCCGCCGACCAAGAGCGTGGGACTCGCTGCACGGCACCTGAAGGACCTGCCTTCCGGCGACCGAACGCCACTTCCCGCCGGCCTCGAGACGGCACGGACGGTCGTCGAACGCGCGGAGACGGACGCGGCTGTCGTCGTCCTCGTCACCGACGGTCGGGCCACGGTCGCTGACGGCAGTCCGACGGAGACGACTCGTGAGGTCGCGGGCCGACTCGCCGAATCCGCGGAGTCGGTCGTCGTCGTCGGCGCAGGCGAGGAGTCCCACGCTGGCCTCACGTCGGTCATCGTCGACGAAACCGACGGCGTCCTCGTCCCGCTGTCCGCTCTGAGCGCCGAGCGCGTTCGATCGGCTGTGGATGGTGCCATCGCGGAGCGATAACTGGACTGAACTGGGTGCATCGGGGAATACACTTAACCAATTCGATATTGAAGCCGGTACCAGGAATCGAAATGTCTGGACTCGATGGACCACGTCCGCCGCTTCCCGAGTGGATCCTCGAGTGTTACGAGCACTTGCGAACCGACACCGACGAGCGAGCCGATACCGTCGCTTCCGGTCGGGCGATCGAGTACGATACCGCCGTGGATTCGCTCTCCGCGAATCGCGAGTTGATGCTCGAGCGTGAGGACGCGGAGTACGCACTCTCCAGACTGCTCGAGCGCGGGTACTTCTACGAGGTCGACGACGAACTCCGGGTGACGATGCCGGAGCAGGACTGCCGTCGAAACAACTGAATCGAGGTGTGATTAGCCCCCTTGGGTTCGTCGAAGGCTTTTCGAACGTGAATCCGTCGGTACGCTCGCTGACGATTTTAGCGCGGGTCGTCGACACGTAGGCCACACGTGGTATAGTAACAACTGCACCGATTCACAGACTGATCGCACAGCTCACGGGTCACGTTCGTTCCCCGTTCGCTTTCCTGCGGTTCTCGCTCATGGTTCGAAAATCGAAGATTTTCGTCATCACGAACGACCGCTGGTCGTTCGAACGACTTCGTTCGCTCACGGGTCGTCCCTCCCCGTTCGCATTGACGCGGTTCTCGCTCACTTCTTGGCTCACGGGTCGTTCCTCCCCGTTCGCTTTCCCGCGGTTCTCGCTCACTTCTTGGCTCACGGGTCGTTCCTCCCCGTTCGCTTTCCCGCGGTTCTCGCTCACTTCGTTCGCTCCGAACCGCGCTCGCTCCGAACCGCGCTTCCGTCTGGCAATCAGGTGTGTAATGACTTTCAGTGGCTATTATTCTCGAACGAACGCGTACGCAGGACGATTGTGGATGGTACAACTGTTGTGTATCGCGAACGATTCGACAAGGCAGAACTACCGAGGGTGAACGAATTCAGAGCAATCGGCCTGCGATCGAATACGCCTGCTACGCCCGTCCAGGGGTCGAATACTCTTATGCCGAGACGGGGGAGCCGAAATCGCATGACGGATACGTACCCTGATCGGTCCACGGGCGACCGTACACGCGGCGACGACGGACACGATCGAACACACGGCGACGATGGACGACCGATCGACACGGTGAGTCGTCGTCGAACGCTTCGACTCGGCACCATTGCGGGTGCCACCGGGCTTCTCGGAGTCGTCGGATCGCACGTCGGCAGTGCGAACGAGGCGGGAGGCGGCTGCAACAGACCGACCGACGTCGTCGATCTGGACTACGACGCACTCGAGGACTGGCGGGACGCGTACTGGCACTCGAGTGGCGACCCCGGAAACGCCTCGCTCGTCTCGAATCCGACCGCAAGCGGCGATACGGCCCTCCAGGTTGCGATCGCCCGGGACGAACACTGGGGCGTGAGTACCCACTACGAGTTCGAGGATGGGCTGTTGGAACTCAACGCTCGCGTTCGGTTCGCGCTCGACACCGGCTGGGAGATGCCCGGCCGCGACCCGTCGAACTGCCGGCTCTGGAACTGTGCGATGGCGCTGGGCGAAGGGAGCGCCGGCGGAGACGTCCCCGACGGGATGAACGGGTGGAGTAATCGACTCTACGTCAGTACCGAGGGGACAGATCCTGGTGGCCCGTACACCCTCCTCTCGCTCACGTATCACGTGGACGGAGCACAGGACCACGATTACCTCGTCGATGGTGGGGAGTACACGGTCCAGGAGGTCGATATCGTTCCCGGCCGGTGGTACGAGTTCGAGTACTACGTCTGCGTGAATACGGTGTCGAACGGGACGGCAAACGACGACGGTATTGTCCAGTACTGGCTCGACGGCGAGCGCGTCTACGATCGGCGAAACTTCCGATTCACCGTCGACCTCGAGGACAACGTAATCGATACGAATGGACCCGTCGGTCACTACGGCGGCCGGTACGTCGCACCGAAGAATCTCTACGCGTACTACGACGACCACTCGATGGCGCTCGACGGAACGTTCGGTGAAGGATGTTGAACTCCTGTTCGAACGGGTTCGTTCGCGGTCGACCCGGGCCGGTTGACGGACCATTCGAACGGGTTTGCGACCGCGGCTGAGACGTCTCTTCGTCCCTTCACTGGTCAGTCATTGCCTCGGAGCTAGACGAACCGATCGTTCGCTCACGGAACCGATCTCGAGACGCGAGTAAGCACCCCGCCGATCTTCCGTATTGGGTCCTCAGAACGGATTTAACAACCGTATAGTAATCCGTCGCTACGGAAAACGATTCCCCTAATGCACCTTCCACGGGGAGTCCGCGGCGACAGAACGGACGGCGTCTTCGAAACGGTGAGTGACGCCGTGAACAGACGGACCCAGCGACCGCCAGATGTGCACCAGTGGACGGCAGTTGCGATCCCGATCGAACCGGGTGCGAACGCCGATCACGACGGGTAGTCCCCCATCGAATCCGATATTCACATGAGCCGTAATGCCCGCACAGAGAACTCGAGGACGCGATCGATCCAGACCAGCGTGCAGGTCTTTCTGATCGTCGCCGGGGTCGGACTGCTCGTCGCCGGACTGGCTCTTGGTGCGAGCGGTGCGTCCGTCAGCGACGCTGTCGGCTCCTTCGGCGACGAGGGGAACGACCCGCCGGAGTCGGGCCAGGGTGAGACTGACGACGAGGACACCGACGAAGGCGGCGAGGAAGATGATGCCGACGAAGCCGGTGAGGAAGACGGTACTAACGACGGGAGCGAAGAGGAAGACGGTACTGACGACGAGAGCGACGAGGAAGATGATACCGACGAAGGCGACGAGGAAGACGGTACTGACGACGGGAGCGACGAGGAAGACGGTACCGACGAAGGCGGTGAGGAAGACGACACCGACGACGGGAGCGAGGATGACGATGCCAACGATACGCACGCACTGACCGTTGCAGTCGACGACATGGACGGCGACCCGCTCGCGGACGCAACTGTCACCGTCGAGACGACGGATGGTGCCTTGTGGAGCGACGAGACGGACGAGGGTGGCGAAGCAGTGTTCGGCCTCGAGGACGGCGAGTACGAGGTCACCGTCACCGCGGAAGACTACGAAGACGCCGAGCACGACGTCGAGATCGACGGTGGCGACGAGGAACTCGTACTGTCGCTCGAGGACGGTGGCGACGAGGATGGTGGCGACGAGAACGGTGACGACGAGAACGGTGACGACGAGAACGGTGACGACGAGAACGGTGGCGACGAGGATGGTGGCGACGAGAACGGTGACGACGAGAACGATGACGACGAGAACGGTGGCGACGAGGATGGTGACGACGAGAGCGGTGATGACCGACACACGCTCACGACGTTCGTCCTCGATGGGGGTGGCGATCCGATCGACGACGCAACCGTCGAAGTCTCGGAGTCGGGGCTTTTCGGCGACGACAACGAGATGGAGACGGACGACGAGGGTGAAGCGGCGTTAGACCTCGAGGACGGTGAGTACGAGGTCACTGCCTCTGCCGACGGCTACGAAGATGCCGAACGCGACGTCGAGATCGACGGCGACGACGAGGAGATCATTGTCGTGCTCACAGAGGCCGACTATAGTAACAACTGAAACGATTCACACACCGCTCACAGACAGCGCCCGGAGACCGGTCCGTTCTGTCTGGTCTCCGGGCCGGCTATCGTGAGCGGGTGTACAATGACGTTCAGTGGCTACTATAGCGCTGCTTCGCCGGTGCGAATCGCGGTGTGACTGATTCGCCCGTCGCTGATTTTCTTGCTTTCTCATAACCGCTCTTCGGGACGGCTGTCACGGGAGTAGTCCACAGCTAGACACCGTCGCAGGTACCGTGATCGGCCGCCCATCCATCGACAAGCCTCGGAGTGAACGCCGAGGTAGGTGCTCACGCCACCCTGTCCACACTGGCGTTTCTCGCTCGCCGTTTCATCCAGGTCTTTCGGACGCACGAACTCGAGTGACGAGTTCGATCCCGACCGAGTGGGCCGGTACCCCGGACTGTGGTTCGGATGGCCGGGCGGAGTAGCCGTCCTCGGTCACCGCTTCGGCGCTTTGGCGGAGACGAGGCGGCGTTCAACTTGACCGTCGAGAGGACGACGACCTCGAGGTATGTATCCTGCGGATGGTTCGACGGAGTTCACGACGCTGTCGACTCGCTGCCGATCACAAAAGTACCGAGCACGCGGGGACGGCGACTGCAGAGCGACAGACGGTCGGACGACACGGACGGGCGACCGGCAACCGGTGTGTGTGACAAATCGACAGTCTACAGAGATCCGAGGCGAGTGCCTCGGGGCTTGACCCCGAGGGTGAAGCCGACATGAAGACTTATCAAACATCATCTCGTATTGACGGATAACGACCGCGAAGGATATTGAAGACCTCAGTATGAAACGGTCGTTTGGCTGATGGAATGCGACACCTCTCAAAATCCGCGTCTTTGGCGTGGTGAGACGGGTGTTGTCGGGCGGGGTGGAGCCGCCGACCCTCACGGACGCATCGAGTGTTCGGGTGTTAATTTCAACTAACTGTGAACACAGGAGGTCGAGGGGAATTAAATCCGCCTGCGACCGCACAACCCGTTTTGGGGCGTGCGGTCAAAACGGCGAAGCCTCGGGGCTTGTCCCCGAGGTACTTCACGCTCGAGTGTCACTCGACCGTGACGCTCTTCGCGAGGTTGCGCGGCTTGTCGATCGGTCTGTCGAGGAGTTTCGCGGCGTAGTACGACACGAGTTGCAACTGGACGTTTGCGAGCAGGCCCGCCCATACGGGGTGGGTCTCGGGGACACACAGGTGTGCGTCGGCGACGTCGACCAGCGGGTGGTCGTCGGGGCCGACGGCGACGATCGGCGCACCGCGAGACTGGGCTTCGATCGCGTTCGTCTTCGTCTTCTCGTCGTCGCCGCCGGTGTAGACCGCAAAGATTGGCGACTCCTCGGTCACGAGCGCAAGAGGACCGTGCTTGAGTTCGCCCGAGGCGAACCCTTCGGCGTGCTCGTAGGTGATCTCCTTGAACTTCAGTGCGCCCTCGAGCGCCACCGAGTGGCCGAAGCCGTTCCCGATGAAGAAGTACGACTGGTTGTCCATGACCTCCCACGCGAGCGCCCTCGCCTGGCTGGTCTCGAGGACGGTCTCGACGTGTCGGGGGAGATCCTCGAGCGCCTCGAGCATCGCCTCGGCGTCGTCCGCCGGAGTCGCATCCGGAACGTCTTCGGCGAGCCGGTGGGTCAGCAACGCGAGCGTAACCGCCTGCGAGGAGTAGGTCTTCGTCGCGGCGACGCCGACTTCCGGGCCGGCCCGGATGTAGATGGCGTCGTCTGCCTCGCGGGCGGCGGTCGAGCCGACGACGTTCGTCATCGCGAGCGTCCGCGCGCCGCGGCCGGCCGCCGTGCGGACCGCGTCCAGCGTGTCGGCGGTCTCGCCACTCTGGGTGACCGCGACGACGAGCGTGGCCTCGTCGACCGGCCCCGCGGCCGCCTCGTACTCGCTTGCGCGAATGACTTCCGTCGGGACGGCGGCCGCTCGCAACAGCTGTGCACCGTACATCGACGCGTGGAAGGACGTGCCACAGGCGACGAACTGAACGCAGTCGACGTCCGCGAACGAGCCCGATTCGAGGTCGTCGAACGCGACCGTCCCGTCCTCGACGCGGCCTTCGATGGTGTTCGAGAGTGCGGTCGGCTGGCAGTGGATCTCCTTTTGCATGTAGTGGTCGTACTCCCCCTTGCCAGCGTCTTCGGGGTCCCAGTCGACGGTGTCGACCGACCGTTCGACCGGCTCGCCCGCGACATTCGTGATCCGGTAGGCGTCGGGCTCTAAGACGACGAGGTCGCCGTCCTCGAGGTAGATCACCTCGTCGGTGTGATCGAGGAAGGCCGGCACGTCACTGGCGAGAAACCACTCCTCCTCGTCTAGCCCGAGCACGAGCGGCGACCCCTTCCGGGCCGCGTAGACGCGCTCCTCGCCGTCGACGATCGCGGCGATGGCGTAGCTCCCCTCGAGCGTGTCGATGGCCTTTCGGACGGCCAGTTCGGTGTCCTCGCTCTCCTGTCGGTACTCGTCGATGAGATGTGGGATGACCTCGGTATCGGTGTCGCTCTCGAACTCGTGGCCCCGTTCCCGGAGCTCCGCTCTGAGCGCGTCGTAGTTGTCGATGACCCCGTTGTGGACGACGGCGACGTCGCCTGCCGTGTCCGTGTGTGGGTGCGCGTTCTCGTCGGTTGGCGGTCCATGCGTACTCCACCGGGTATGACCGATCCCGATGTTCCCGCTCGGTCGAGCGTCGAGCGTCGACTTGAGGTCGTCGACCTCGCCGGTGGTCTTGTGGACCTTTACCCCCGAGCCGTTCTGCACGGCGATCCCCGCCGAGTCGTAGCCCCGGTACTCGAGGTTCTCGAGTCCCGATAGCAGCGTCTCCGTCGCGTCGCCGCGACCGATACGCGCGATGATCCCGCACATCAGGCGATCACCTCCGCTCGGGAGGCGCCCGCGGTGATCGTATCGACTCGGTTCGAAACCGGTGCCCGTAGTGCCGTTCTGTGTCGTGTCATTGCTGTCACCTGCCCGTGCCAATCGTTCGCCCCGACACGGGCGGATCGCTACCGTCGCCGACGCCGACAGCGTCCATTACTATACGACGACTAAGCCGGCCGGTATCCATCGCCGAAGACGGTTTCATCTCGCGCAAATCTGGGTGCCGATCGGCTCGAATCGGGCGCACGTCGCCTTCACACCACCACGGTGTCGTACGATCGTGATTGCCCGAAACTTGCCGTCGTCACGCGACTGGGCGATCTCTCGGCGAATTCGGATCACGAACCTCCGGCGCTCGAGGCGCCGTCCGGTTGCTCGAGCCGAACGCTCTCGTCGCCGCGTCGTTCGATCACTGAGGTGACCGAGGCTCACTACGGGAGTACATCGGAATGAAGAGTCCACTGGGGGTGGGTGAGAACTGTCGAAGAAGTGGGGTTGGTGGTGGTCCGATCGGCCGCGAACGGGTAGGGGTTGATGTTGGATGGTGGTTCCGACGTGAGGCGTGCCTACGGAAGCGGGTTCTCGACGTCGTCCGACTGACTCGTCTCGTCGCCACCGTCGGTTTCGTTCGGCTCGGTTTCGGACAGTGCGATGATGTTCTCCCGACCAACCGATCGCTTCTCGATCACTCCGTCATCGTGCATCTGTGAACAAAGCCGGCTGACTTTCGACTTCGACCAGCCGGTTTCGTCCGTGATCTCGTGCTGACGGATTCGACCGTTGGTCGAAACCAACAGTCTGACGACCTTGCCCTCGTCACTCAGGAGTTCCGGCGGCGTCTCGGGCGAGAGGTACCGTTTGTATCCCCGGCGATTGGACGTGCGGCGTCCGTGTCGATCACCTCTATGGTGGTCGCGTGTGTTCTCTGACTGGTATCCCTCGTTCGAGTTGCCGTCCGTTCCCCGGATCAGCGAGCGGACCGAGTGGTCGAGGTCGCGCTTCGTTGCCGCCTCTGCGAGGCGGAGAGCGACGAGTCCGCTGATCAGGACAAACAGAACCACGAGCAAGGCCTGTTCCCAGAACGACGACACCTCGAACGGTCGCATCCAAGACAACGGTCCACTGAGTCGATCGTTGAGTCTCGTCGCGACCGTGTGTGCGTCGTACAGGCTGTGGGTCGTCCGAATCGCGTCGTATCGCGCGTCGATCGAACTCGGCGCGAGTGCGATCCGGGCTCCGATCGAGACGTTGGGTGTCATGGGTTGTCGCAGTCCTGTTGCAGTCGGCGTGTGGCCGGTGGGGTCGATGGCGCGCCGACTGCATCTGAGACGAGCCCCCACACCACCTTCATTATAGAGCGCTACAGGTCCGCTTAACACCTGTATAAACGCCCGGGCGGTCGATCCGCTGTTCTCCTTCGAATCCGTCCCGAACGACTCTCGGCCGCCGAAATCCCGTTCGATGCCGCTGTTGCAACGGTTTATCGGCGCTATAGTAAACCGATCCCGCCGAGTGGGCGCTACTCGAGGCACGCCCCGCGGTTGTGGGCGTACCGATGGACGACCACCGTCGCACACGATCGTGTGGCGGTCACGCGACGAGGCAACGTTTGACCTATGACCACGACACTAACCGATACGGAGAAGCGAGCGGACGACGGAGAGCGCGACCAGAACGGACGAGAGTCGACGAACGGCGCCACGACGCTCGAACACACCTCGAACGCCGCGACGCCGGCGACGCGGGACGCGACGATCTGCGTCGTCGGGCTTGGCTACGTTGGATTGCCGCTGGCGGTCGGGTTCGCACAGTCGAACTACCGCGTCATCGGGTACGACGTCGACGGTGAAACCGTCGACCGCCTGCGCGCGGGCGTCGATACGAGCGGTGACCTCTCCAACGAGGCGGTACGCGACGACGACATCTCGTATACGACCGACGCGGCCGAGATCGGCGCGGCCGATTACGTCGTCATCACCGTCCCGACGCCGATCGACGACGACGATCAGCCGGATCTCAGTTCCGTCGAGGCGGCCGGCCGAACCGTCGGCTCGCGGATCGATCCCGGAACGACCGTCATCCTCGAGTCGACCGTCTCTCCTGGGACGACCCGCGACGTCCTCGTGCCGGCGCTCGAGGCGGGCTCCGGGCTGACCGCGGGCGAGGATTTCTTCGTCGGCTACTCGCCGGAGCGGGCGACGCCGGGCGATCCCGAACACGGTCTCGCCGACGTCGTCAAGGTCGTCAGCGCCCAGAGCGAGACGGTACTCGAGGACGTGGCGACGCTGTACGAGTCGGTCGTCGACGCGGGCGTTCACCGTGCCCCGTCGATCGAGGTCGCCGAGGCCAGCAAGGTCGTCGAGAACGCTCAGCGGGACCTCAACATCGCATTCGTCAACGAGCTCTCGATGGCGTTCGAGCGGATGGGCGTCGACGCGAACGCGGTGCTCGAGGCCGCGGGTACGAAGTGGAACTTTCACGAATACAGCCCGGGTCTGGTGGGCGGCCACTGCATCCCGGTCGACCCGTACTTCCTCGCACACCGTTCGGCCCGGGACGGATACGAACCGGAACTCGTGCGTACGGGACGGAAAGTCAACGAATCCGTCCCCGGACACGTCGCGGAGCTGACGATCAAGGCGTTGAACGACTGCCACAAGACGCTCCGGGACAGTCGCGTGCTGGTGCTCGGACTCGCGTACAAACCCGGCGTCGGGGACATCCGAAGCTCGAAGGTCTCGGACGTCGTCGAGGCACTCGCCGAGTACGACATCGACGTCTGCGGATTCGACCCGTTCGCGGACGACGACGCGGTGGGGGAGGCATTCGACCTCGACGTTCGCGAGTCGCTCTCGTTCGAGGGCGTCGACGCAATCGTGCTGGCGACGCCGCACGCGGAGTTCGAACGACTGGATCTCGAGGCGGTCGCCACCGAACTCGAGGATCGACCTGCCCTGGTCGACGTGACCGGCGCTCTGGACGAGGGGGCGGCCGTCGAGGCGGGGTTCGTCTATCGGAGGCTGTGAGCCGATGCGTGTGATGATAACGATCCAGCACCCCGGACACGTCCACTTCTTTCGATATCCGATCGTGGAGTTGCGAGACCGCGGCCACGAGGTCTCCGTCTTCGCTCGCGAGAACGACGTGGCGATCGATCTCCTCGAGGCCTACGACGTCGACCACGAGGTGCTGGCCGGCGAGCCGGGTTCGCTGGTTTCGTTGGCGGCGGTCCAGGCCACCTACGAGACGCGCCTGTTGCGGCGTGCGCGTCGGATCGATCCGGACGTGATCGCGGCGATCGGCGGCGTCGCCGCCGCCCACGTTTCCTCGGTGTTGCGAACGAAGAGTGTCGTCTTCTACGACACCGAGCACGCGACGCTCATCCAGCGCCTCGGCTACCCGTTCGCGGACGTGATCTGCACCCCCGCGTGCTACCGCGAGGAGATCGGCGCGAAGCAGGTGACGTATCCGGGCTATCACGAACTCGCCTACCTCCACCCCGACCGGTTCGAGCCCGATCCGGCCGTCCTCGAGTCGGCCGGTCTCGCACCCGACGATCCGTTCGCCGTCGTGCGACTCAGCAGCTGGGAGGCCTCCCACGACGTCGGTCACGGCGGCTTCGACGACCCGAACGAGGTCGTCGACCGACTCGAGGACGCCGGGCTGGCGGTGTTGCTCTCCGCCGAAGGTGAGCCCCCGACCGCCCTCGAGGACTACCAGTTCTCGACGCCACCGGATCGGATACACGATCTGCTCGCCTACGCCGACGTCGTCCTGAGCGAGGGCGCGACGACTGCGGCAGAAGCCGCCGTCCTCGGCACGCCAGCGGTCTACGTGAACCCACTCTCGCTTGGCTACACGCGAGAACTCGACGAGGAGTACGGACTGCTGTTCGAACACGACGGCGAGGACCGCCACGTTCGCGGGCTCGAGCGAGCCGTCTCGATCGTCGACCGCTCCGACGACGAGTGGGTGCAGCGACGCGAGCGATTGCTGGACGAGCGGATCGACGTGACGAACGTCGTCGTTCGGCGCATCGAATCGATCGCGCGGGCGCACGGGGCGACCGAATCGACGCCGGCGACCAACACGGGGTGATCGTACCGGTGACAATGTCGATGCGGGTGTTACAGCTGGTTACGTCGCCGCGACCGTTTTTCGACCAGCAGGTCGCCGCGCTCGAGGACCGCGGCGTCGACTGCACGGTCGTCGCCGTCCCCGGCGACCACGGTGGCGACTCGCCGCGCTCGCCGACGGACTACTTGCGCTACTATCCGACGCTCCTCTCGGAGATTCGATCGGACGAGTACGACCTAGTCCACGCCAACTACGGACTCGTGGCGCCGTTCGCGCTCGCGCTGCCGACGCGGCCGGTCGTCACGACTCTGTGGGGGACGGACCTGATGAGCGACCGCGGCTGGCTCCGGTCGATGAGCCGGCTCTGCGCGCGTCGATCGGACGCCGCAATCGTGCCGAGTCCGGCCATGTCCCGCGAACTCGAGTCCGGCCACGAACTGATTCCGTTCGGCGTCGACACCGACCTGTTCCGGCCGATTCCGCGCGAGGAGGCTCGCGAACGCGTCGGCTGGGAGACCGACCGCCCGGTCGCGCTGTTTCCGTACGATCGAACCCGTGCAGTGAAGGATTACCCTCGAGCGCGGCGCCTCGTCGAGCGGACCGACGTCGACCTCGAGTTGCGGTCGGTCTCCGGCGTCGATCACGACGAGATTCCCTACTACATGAACGCCAGCGACGTCCTGCTGGTCACCTCGAGCCGCGAGAGCGGCCCGATGGTCGTCAAGGAAGCCGCGGCGTGCAATCTCCCGGTGGTCTCGACGGACGTCGGCTTCGTCCGCGAGACGCTCGAAGGAGTCGAGGGATGCGTCGTCAGCGACGAGGACGCTGACCTGGTCGACGGGCTCGATCGGATCGTCGCGAGCGGGCGTCGGGCGAACGGGCGCGAAGCGATCGACGGCCTGGGAGTCGACGCGCTGGGAGACCGTCTCCTCGCCGTCTATCGGAACGTTCTGGCCCGCCGTGCTGGCAGTGAACGGAATCACGATCGGGATCGTGACACAGATCGGCGGACGGAGGTGAACCGTGGTCTATAGCAAGGTGGCGGACCTGCGTCCGCTTCGGCTCGATACGGTCGCGGCGATCTGCGGACTCGCCATCGCGCTGGCGCTGCTTCCGCTTCGGCTGTTCGCCTCGCAGGTCTACCTCAACACGGTCCCGATCGTTCTGGGTACCGCGTGCGCGTTGTACCTCGTGTCGCTGTACCAGGAGGACGACGCGCGGACGCTCCCGACGCTCTCCTCGAGGGTAACGATGGCGTTGCCGAGCGTCGTGTTGGTCGGCCTCGCGGCGCTCGTGGCACTCGTGGTCGTCCAGGAGGGGCGGACGCCGCTGTTTTTCGGGGCGGCGAGCGTCGTCGGAACGCTCCTGATCGGCCAGATCCTCTTCGCGAGCGACCGCGATCTCAACCCGGGTCTGTTGCTCCTCCAGATCGTCCTGTTCGCGTTCGTCTTCCGGTTTACGGCGCTGTACGCGACGCCGGGGTACGTCGGAATCGACATCTGGACCCACGCGGAGCTCACGCGCGCGATTCTAACCGAACAGTCACTCGGCGCCATTGCCGACGACAAACACTACGCCGCGCCGTTCTATCACCTGCTGGTCGCGGCGTCGGCGCTGGTGTACGACGTCCCGATTCGACTCGCGATCTACCTCTCCGCGGGGATCGTGATGCCGCTTTCGGTCCTGTTGATCTACGCGACCACGAACCTGCTCGTCTCTGCCCGGTGGGCAACGCTCGCGACGGCGTTCTACGCCGTCGCCAGCCACGTCTCGATGTGGGGGATCCACCTCATTCCGACGAGTCTGGGGCTGGTCTTCTTCCTCGCGATGCTGTACGCGCTGATCCGCGTGATGCGCATCGAGTACACCATCCGGGATTTCTCGTTGTTGCTCCTGTTGAGTATCGCCGTCGTCCTCACCCACCAGGTATCGACGTTCATCATGCTCGTGTTGTTGCTGGCGGCCTTTGTCGCCCAGCTCGTGTTCGTGGTCGGTCCGTTCGGACTCACGCGACTCGATACGAGCGTCTTCCGGGCGAAGAAACCGGTCAACCTCGTCGGACTCGTCGTCTTCAACTTCGGACTGACGATCTTCGTCTGGTCGCTGACGCCGTACCGTCAGGACTCGTTTCTGGCGACCGTCCTGAGTTTCTTCACCCAGACGCTCGAGGAGAGCGCCGGCTTCCTCAACATCGCGAGCGGCTCCACGGGGGACGAGGCCGACGCCGCGACGGCGGCCGATCCAACGTTGCTCGAGCAAGTCGTTCCGTACGTCGACGTCCTCGGCTTCCTGTTCCTGCTGGGCGCGACGTTCGTCGGCTGTCTGTACGTCGTCCACCGCCACCGCGCGGAGCAGTCGGTGTTCACCCTGTTGCTCGCGTCGGCGTTCATGCTCGTGTTCGTCCTCGGGTTCCCGATGTTCGGCATTCACAACTTCATCCCGACGCGCTGGTTCGCGTTCCTCTACGCGCCGATGGCAATCCTCGGGGCGATCGGCGTGCGGACGGTCAGCGGGAAACTGAATCCCGCACTCGTCGTCTCGGTGCTGTTGCTGTTCGTCCTCGTCTATCCGGGGGCGATGATCTTCGCCGCCGAGAGCAACGTCGACGACCCGGTCTTTTCGGGTCAGCACGAACGGCTCGCGTACGACGAATCGGAACTCGCCGCGGCCGAAGCGATCGCCGAACTCACTGGATCGCCGAGCGGAAGTGAGATCCGACCCGATCAACGTCTCTACACGGACCACCCGTACCAGACGGTGCTTACGCGGACCGGAGCGTATCCGTCGACGTCGACCGCGACGGTTCCCGACGACGGGGTCGCGGCGCACGACTATACGGTGTATCGGTCCACCCAGTCGTCCGATGCGGTCTACTTCGCCGACGAGAACGGTGACGGTCGCATCGAGCAAATCTCCCGGGATCGGCTCTGCCGGCCGGATCAGGCGACGGTCTACACGAACGGGGACGTCACGGTGTGTACCCCGTCCCCGGCGACCGGGTGATCGGTGCACCGACGGCTCTCGGTGTCGCCGTCGTCGCCGTCTCGAGCGAGTCGAGGTCGTCGCCACGTCCTGGACGCGGTCACGATATCCCTTCTACCGAAGCTGATCACCAAGGCTCGAGCGAGCGCTGTCGAGGTTCGGCGACGAATCGACAGTATTCGGCGGAAGGTTTTGGACGTGAATCCGGTCGACGACTCGACCTCGGACACCGGGTTTCCGGTCTATCAGTTCGGTCGCTGGATTCGACACCGGGTTTCCGGTCCACGTCTCGACGCGGGATCGACAGTCAGTCACACGTCCGTGGTCCGCCACGTCCTCGCGGTGTCTGGGGGCGCACCTGTCCGCTCGCCCGGTGTCGATCGCCGGACCGGTCGCGGAAACGCGGCGAAACCGTTCCGCGTCTCCGTCCGTCTTCTTGCGAGGTCACTGATCCGATCAAGGATCGGCCGGTATCTGCGAGTCGACAGCTGTGGCAGTGACGATCCGATAGATCTTGCACACCGGTCGATTCGGGTCACTCGAGGCGGGACCGAACGAGACGCCAGCAGTCGCTGGCGACCGGTGCACCGTCGGCGAGCCAGAGCCCGACGACGGCCAGTCCGATACCCAGCTGGAAGACGACTTCCGCCGATAGGCCGCCGCTGAGGATGTGGTTCACGTGACGGACGAGGTAGAGGGCGAAGTGATCGAGAAAACCGCCGTGATCGCCCGCTGGCGGCGATGCAACCGGCCAGAGGACGACGCGTAGCTCCGGGTCCCGGCCCATCCGAATCGGATTGAGGACGTCGGTCACGAGGTGGGACAGATACGCAAACGAGAACGCAGCCGCGACGGGGTCTCGATCGTAGCGAACCGACACCGCGAAAACCGCCAAACAGACGATCGGTGCGACGAATATCGAGTGGCCGACCGCGTAGCCGGTCTCCGTGATCCCGAACGTCCAGGCGAGTGGTTTGTCGATCAGATCGGGAAGCTGTGAGCCGACGGCGACGGCGATCGTCTCGGCGGCCGTCGGCGAACGGCCAAGGACACTGTGGGCCATCAGCGAATACAGGAGGTACGCGACGGCCAGGTGTTCCCACGGCCACATTACGATCCCTCCATCGGAAGGGAGACGACGCGATAGGCGTTCTCGGCTGTGGGTTCGTCCGGCGGTTCGTCGTCGTAGAGAAGCAGCGTCAGACGCAGTTGCTCCTCTGTCAGCGTCGGCGTGACGTCGAGCGTCTGCTGGTGTCTCTCGCCGTCACCGACCGTCGCCGTTTGTCTATCTAGTTCGTCTCGTTCGTGGACGGTGACGTCGCTCTCGCGGTCGCCGTAGCGTACGTCCTCGAGCAAGACGACGGTCGTGTACGTCACCTCCTCGTGTTCGCGGTTCGTGATCGTCGCCTCGAGTTCCCGCGATTCTCCGTCCTCGTAGGCTGACTCGTAGACCGTCTCCAGCTCGCCGTCGACGGCCTCGGTTTCTACCTCGAACTCCGTGAAGCCGTCGTGCTGTGGCGGATTGGCGACGGCGAACCCGGTGGTGGCGACCACGAGCGCCAATCCGACGACGATCGCGACGTTGTACGGGCGTTCGTCGGACCGATCGTAGAGTGTCGACCGTGACGTGAAAAACGGTACCGCGGATCGAATCGAGGGGGTGTAGCGCCGGTCGGGTGAACATCGGTACCGAGTAACGACCGCGACGAGTGCGAGAACCACTGTCAGTATCGCAACCCCGAAGAGTACCGATTCGGCGGCCACACCCCGGGGGGATACGGACGCAAAGAGGGTGCTCGCCGGGACGAGTGCAACGCTGAAGACGATTGACAGAACCGTTCGCTCGATCGACTCGAGTCCACCGCTGGCGAGAAGCGGATTTCCGAGGCCGGTTTTCCCCTCGTCGAACGACTGATAGCCGTCGTTCGGCTCGTCCGGGAAGAGCGCCGAGACGAGTGCATATCCCGGAAGGAAGCAGATGAGCGGTATCGCGACTATTATTCGTACCGTACCACTTACTCCTGAAACAATCCCGAACGCCAGGCTGCCAGCGGCGGCGATGACGAGCGCCAGATCGAAGAACCACCAGTTGGTGTCGCTCATTTCGTCGGAGAGTGGGACCGGGACTGGTTTATTATCGCTCCGGTAAGCGCCGCTCGAGGGGAGTCGTACGACGACCGTCTGACGCCTACATATCACCACCTCGATACAGAATCTGCTTACGTACGATCTGACTGTTTTGAACTGTCCTATTATCTGGAACAGACGGAAAATCAGAATGATGGTCCAACCATATATTTCTGTGTTATCCGATGAAATAAATCTGGGGCACATTTTCGAAATAGTGAGGTATAAAACTTCTAAACCCAATTCAGAGGCGTATAAAAATGAAGAAAAATAATTCACGACTTCGATAAAATCTGCTAAATTGAATCGTCTCGGAATACACGGTTTCTATGCTTTATTACCCACCTCTGGTTAGGGGTGATCGACGCAATGGCATCGAAATGTATCAGATCGGAAGAACAGTATAGCGAGGGGCCGGATGCGGCGAACGAGTGTTCCGGGGACGAGTCCACGGTTCCGAAGGACGAACTCTTTCATCTACTACAAAACGAGCGACGGCGGCTCGTGCTTCGGTACCTTCGGGGGACCGAGGGACCGGTACGTATGCGCGACGTCGCGGAACAGGTCGCGGCGTGGGAACACGATACGACTGTCGAAGAACTCACGTCGAAACAGCGCCAGCGCGTCTACATTCCCCTCTATCAATCTCACCTCACGAAACTCGACAAGGCTGGCGTGATCGGCTATCAACAGGATCGTGGCATCGTCGAACGAAAACCGCTCGCCGATCAGGTCGACGTGTATCTCGAGGTCGAACCGACGGACGAGTCGACGAGCGAATCCGACGACGAGACGAACTGGAACGACTACTACATCGTCGCGACTGCACTCTGTTATGCGGTGCTGTTCGGCGCAGTTATCGAACTGCCATTTATGTCGCTTCTCTCAGGGATCGGCCTCAGCGCGCTGGTCCTGTTTCTTTTCACGATACTGACGGTAACTCGAGCGCTCAATTGAGCCATCGTTCGATACGGTACTCGATTTGTGTCTCACACGAAACTCGGAACGAGCCAGATGACGACCGTCGTCGTAATCACCGTCACGGTGAATGCGGTTACAATCGACACAGAAATGAGTGCAAGCAACACGAGTAAAACGACGACCGAAACGGTCCCGACGACGGCCGGAGAGAACGGCCTGCCCTCGTCCGCTCGCGGGTCCGTCCGTTCGACGATCCCCCGGAACTCGTCGAACTCGATATGGCCGGCATCGTCGAGCGACGGAAGCCTCGTCCGATGGAGCTGTTCGTGAACGTCAGCCCACGTATCGATGGGCGGCTGTGCCGGTTCGATCAACTGATCGGTGACCTCGTCGACGGTCGCCGGTAGCTGGACGTCCTCGAGGGCTGACCGGAGCGCGGCGTCGGTCTCAGGGACGAACTCGTCGGAACGAGCGCCTGTATCGGTTTCGTCGACGGGGTCTCTCGGATCGTGATAGATCGTCACCGCTGGGTCTGATGTAGTCTCGCCATCTTCGGGACACTCCTTCGAAGAAGTGCCCGACGAAGAGCGTAACCAAGACGGCGTCAGACGCATATTACGCGCTACCTCTGCTTGGTATATAACCATTTTCACAGTTTAGCCCGCTCGAACGAAATAAATCGACTTAGTGGTCGCCTCGTCGACGATTCACCGCCATGGAACCGGTTATCAGACGATTATCGTTTGCCGGCTTGGTGTGGCCCTCATCCGGTCGTCCTCACGCGCGGCCGGAGCCAGCGGTGAAGGTTCGCCTCAGCATCGGTCCACGCGTCGAACCAGCCGCGGACGTCGATAATTCGAAGTTTGTGCCGGGCCGGCAGTCCCTGAATGTGCTCGAGATCGGAGAGCAAGCGCCGATCGAAGTCGTAACGGTCGAACAGGGTCTCGCGACCCGGCCATGCCGATTCGAACGCTGTGAGAAGCGGCGTCTTCCGGCGGACGAATCCTTCGACTTCGTTGAGGATCGCAGTATCGTGGGGACGATCCGGCGGCCGGTGTCGGAGCACGTCGGCGTCGATCCGCTCACATGCCCGGAGGAACGTCTCCGTGGTCCGGTGTTCCGGCGGCGTCCGGAGGTGCCAGTCGATCAGGTCGCGATCCGTCGCAAGAAACGACGTGACGAAGCGATCCGCCAGGTGGTTGTGAAACGGGATCGACGGCTGGTTCGTGATTCCACAGCAGGTTGCCGCGTTCTGTACGCCGTTGGCTCGGGTCCGTTCGGCCTCGAGCGCGTCGGCGATGGCCCGCCTGACGAACGATTCCGGCTCGACGTCGAACGACGTTCGCTCGGCTAACTCGAGGCTCGCTTCGCGGTCGTACCCGAACTTCTCGAGGAGGTTTTCTACGGGGTCAGGATCTGGATCGAGGCGACCGGTCGGGATGCGTTTTCCGAGCACGTCGACGGTCTCTCGTGCGGTGAAGTGGCCGCGGAAGAACGTGTCACAGAGGAGGCCGTGGTAGATCGTCTCGACGTCGATTCCGTCGGTGTAGCCGGCGTGGTGGACGTGCAACGACTCCTTGATCCCCTGTGAGGACCGAATTTTCGACTCTTCGGGCCGGAGATACCGTTCGTCCGGCGGAAACGCGGTGTGATCCGCGTCGTACTGCGCCGCGAGGCGTTTCGCGCCGACCACCTCCTGAGCGTCGGGCGAGCCGACGGTGTAGCTGTGCTCGATTCCGTCGATCTGCGAGAGAACGATTCGCGAGTCGAACCCAGCAGAGAGGAGCACCCCTTTCCGGCCGGGAAGCGCCGCCCGTCGCCGGAGCGCTCGCTCGAGGCGATCCGCCAGTTCGCCGACGTAGTCGAACGTCTCGGTTCGGTAGACGAACCGGTCGAACGACTCGACCGCCGCCGGCGTGAGTCGGCTGTCGATCGGCAGTCGATGGAGCTCCTCGACTGCCGTCTTCTCCCCCAGGATCACTCCCAGGTGAAGGTACTCGAGGATACCGTCTCGGTCGGGAATCGGGTCCGGGATCGTTTCTCCGACGGTGATGGCGTCGGTGCCGAAGACCCGAATCCCCGGAGCGTCGGTGTAGAAACACTCCCGCGACCGAACCGGATCCGTCGCGACGAACGCTTCGTTGCCCTCCTCACACTCGAGGACGGCCAGATACGAGCCGTTGAGCGCTCGAAGCGCGTCCTGGCCGTCGGCATCGTATCGCCTGACTAGCCAGCGCGCCGCGTTCGACTCGTCTTCGTCGTCGGGGACGTACGCTTCCCCCCAGACGACACATTGGCCGTCGTCGCCGCTGTACTGGGCGCTCCACCCCTGGGTTCCGAGGTCGGGATCCCTGATCCCGACCGTGAGTCCCGACCCGGTACACACCGCGTCGAACTCGTCGATCGATCTGAACCGTTCGAACTGCTCGCGATCACCGAATACGCCGAAGAGTTCCCTGTTCATCGTTTTACCCTCACGAACGGAGAGCGTACGAACGCGCCCGACCCGGTCGGTCACCGATCGCAGTCGACCGGACCGTGTTCGTACACGCTACACTATCACAGCGTCTTCAGTCTGCTCAATAACTATGGCATCGTTAAGCCACAAACCGGGCGTATCAGACGGATTCGACGGCGGAACGAGACGGCAAACACGGTTCCTATCGCCTCTATAATAATGAGGCCGTCGTCGGTAGCACCCGTCCACCGATGTCACAGCAACGTTCGACGCGTCGACGGTTCCTCGCGGTGTCGAGTACGGCCGGGCTCGCCGGAGTGGCGGGCTGTACGGATCGACTCGACTCGGTTTCGGGTCGCGTCGACGCCGTGACCGACGGCGGTAACGGGAACGAAACGACGACGGACACCGATCCCGAATCCGACGCGAGACCCGCGGCGCCCGTCGACGGCGTCCCGGAACTCGAGACCGAGTACGACAGTCGCGAGCAGTACCGCCAGCCCGGAGACTCGCTAGACGACTTCGCCGACATCGAGCAGTGGGACGTCGTCCAGGGGTCGGGGGAAGCCGACCAGGACGTCGTCTTCGACGGCGAACAGAGTCTCCACCTCGAGTCCGACGGCGAGGAAACCATCGTCGTCCAGCGAAGCCTCGAGGGCGAGGACCTGGCGGAGACGGACCTGTCGTTCGCCGTTCGGACGACGACGCCCCAGAACATCACGATCAACCTGCGGGTCGTCGACCAGTTCGGAAGCGCGCGGGTGTACTCGCTTCGGGAGATCACCTACCGCGCGCCCGACGTCGGCTGGTTCCGGGCGAGCCCCGGCGTCTTCGAGGAGGACGAGTACGAACCCGCGATGGATCACCTCGACCGACTCGAGGTGCACGTCCTCCACACGATGGACCGAGCGGAGGTCTGGATCGACGACCTGCGGACCCACGAGAAGCCCGACCAGGGGTACGTCATGCTGGTCTGGGACGACGGCTTCACCGACTACTACGAGCGGGCGTCGCCGCTTCACGACGAGTACGGCTTCCGAACGGTACAGGCGCCGGTCCCCCGGTGGACCGAACAGGGTCGCGACGGAATCATGTCGGTCTCGGAGCTTCTGGAACGACAGGAGGAAGGCGACCAGATCGTCGTCCACGGCACCCACGAGCCGATCCACGAGTACGAGGACGAGGAGGCCATCGATACCCGGCTTCGTCGGGACAAACGCTGGTTCGTCCAGAACGGTTTCGAGGGCGCGAACTATATCGTCTTCCCGCACAACAGCTTCGACGAGACCAGTCTCGAGTACACGACCGACTACCACTACTGCGGCGGGTTCAACCAGGCCGGTAACGTCAACACGACGGGCGTCTACGGCTTCGATCCGCTGGTCCTCCCGCGGACGATCGCCCACGACTACGACATCGCCGAGCGCTGCGTCGACCTCGCCGCCGAGCACAACCAGTGTACCATCCTGAACTTTCACGCGTTCGACGAAGACAACACGATGCCCGAAGACGACTACGAGGCGCTGCTCGAGCACATCGACGGTGCCGACATCGAGGTCATCACCTTCGACGACCTCTGGGAACTGCACACGGCACCGCACTACTGATCACCCTGTTCCACCGAGCCTGACGGCATTTTCTCTATTGCTATCGTAACAACTGGGCTCTGTGGCTCACAGTGTACACACGAAAACGGCTAAATAGTGTGGCTCACAATGTACACATAATGAGTTCCGACAAAAAGCGAGTTCAGTTCAGAGCGCCCCACCGCCTCGTCGACCGGGCCGATGCGCTCGCGGACGTCCTCGGTGAAGACCGAACTGATATCCTCGTGACGGCGGTTCGCGAGTATCTTCAGGATGCGACCCAGAACGATACGCTGATACAGGAGATCGCAGCCGCCTACTACGACGACGAAATTACGTTCGACCAACTCAAGGCCCTCGTCGGCGCCGAAAAAGCGGCCAACCTTCGGGTATTGAAACAACAACTGGAGGGGGACTTCGTCGACGAGGTCGCGGAGTTATAGATGACAACGCTCGTCGCAGACGCCTCCGCACTCGTTAGTCTCGGTAGCGTCGCCGACAGCGAACCGGATCCGCTTGCACGCTGTCTGGACGGTTACGACGTCATCGTTCCGGAGGCAGTCAGACGGGAACTCGAGGAAATCGCCGCGTACGATGACGTCCACGGTCGCGCCGCTACTACCGTTCTCGATCGAACCGATTCGTTCACCACCCAGTCGGCGTCGCTCGATACGGAGTTCCCCCTCGACGACGGGGAAAACGCTGCAGTCACGCTTGCCAACGAACGCGAGGCCGCCCTCTTTCTCTGTGACGAATTCAATCACCTCGGTCTGATTCACGCACCGCTGGCCAACACCCGGCTCGTTACGACGCCGACGTTGCTTTCGGTCTTCGTCCAGACCGGACAGCTCTCGGCACACGACGCACGCGAACTTCTCGACGAGATCGGTGATGCTCGCAGTTGGAACGCAAGCAGCTACGTCCGGCGGGCCCGCTCACTGCTCGAAGATATGGACTAAATCGCGCACTTTCGCCCACGAAGATTATCGCGTTTTCGTCCGGTCGCGGGAGAGATAGCGAAAATCAGAGTCGTGAATGTGACGGGGAAACGCGTGTCGCTGCGACCGACTGCCGGTTAGTCCGTCGAGAGCGTGATAGACGCGGTACCGGTTCGGCCGGCGTCGTCGGCCACCCGCAACGTGACTGTCTCTCTGCCGTTGTCACCGGCCGTCACGTCGAACGTTTCGCCCGCCTCGTCGAACTCGCCAGTCCCGCCGACGTCCCACTCGAAGTCGACGAGGTCGCCCGCTCGAGGCCTCGAGCACGTGGCGTCGAGCGTGACGGTCTGGCCCGGCTCGAGCGTCAGCTCGGCGCCGGTTTCGGGTTCGGGTCTGATCTCGGCGATCGGTGCATCCTCGTCGCCGTCGTCGCTGTCGTCGTTCGCGTCGTCTGCACCGTTACCGTCGTCCGGCGCCTCCTCGCTCGCCTCGTCCTTCTCTTCGGCGTCCTCGTCGACGTCGGGATCGTGTCCGTTGTCGGGTTCGTCCTCGAACAGCGCGTCGTCGAGGAGCCCTTCCGTGATCGCCAGGTGCCACCGGATGCGAGTCTCGAGGTCGACGCCGCTCGAGAGCGTCTCGACGAGGTAGGCGTCGGCGTCGAGGTCTCGAGCCGCCTTGTGAACGAGCAGTCCGCTCGGTTCGGTGTTCGGACCGGAGAACGGGCCGGTCTCGAACGCGAGTCCGGGGTCGTCCACGTAGTTTTCCGTGGCGTACTCGGCGGACGCCCGGGCGGTTTCGACGGCGTTCGAACCGCCGGAGTGGAAGATCGCTTGCCCGACGCCGTCGACGGGATCGCCCGCGTAGATCCCCGTCGACTCGTGGAGGTCGACGACGACGTCGGCGTCGTACTCGACGATCACGTCCCAGATCGCCTCCGCGAGAGCGGTCCGGGGCGGTTCACCCTCCGGAAACTGACGGTTGAGGTCGGTCCAGTCGTCGCCGCTTCGAGTGCCCTGTTCGACGGCGATCGCGTTGGCTTCGGGAATCGTAACGCACGTCCCGGCGTCGATCCGCCAGTCAGCGATCTCCCTCGCGGCCTCGTAGCCGGCGACTTCGTTGCCGTGGATGCCCCCGACGACCACGGCGGTCGGACCGTCGATCGGCGCCGTCGTCACGTACACTGTCGTCTCCTGGTCCGTTCCCGCTCTGATCGAAAACGAATCTCGGGAAAGCGCGTCCTCGGCTGTTTCGGCGTCGATTCCATCGTCGTCGAGGGCGCCGCCGACCGTCGCTACGCCCGTGCCCGCAACCGCACAACCGGTTGCGGCGGCCAGTACCGTTCGTCGTGAAAGCTTCTCACGCTGCATGCGATCTCGGATCCGGACGAAGACCTATTTACTATCGTCGCGATAATAATCGGTTGTCTTCTCTTTCACTACTGGAACGAAGCGTTTCTCACTCGAGAACGGTCGACACCCGTCGACCAACTGTCCCTCCTGTGGTTTTGGCTCGATCGACGGTGACGAGGTCGGTCAGCGCTCGGCTAGCAGACGCCGTAGCGCTCGTAAAACCGACGAACTCTGTCGTCGGTCAGTAACGGGCCGTGGACCTGAATCGACTTCAGCCCCGGATAGCTGTTTGCCTCGAGGACGGTGAACGAGCCCTCGTCGTCGGTGACGACGACGTCCCAGCCGACGTAGGGGACGAACGAACAGCCGTCCGCGATCTCGAGGACGCGCTCGCGAATCCGTCGCCAGCCGGGGATCTGGGCGTCCGCAATCGGCGTCCCGGTGTCGGGATGGCGGGCGTACCACCCGACCTCACCGTCGACTGGCAGTTTCGCGCCGGCGCTGAGCTGGCCCGTCTCGCGATCGATCTGTGCGGAGAGCCCGCCCTGCGAGAAGTTGTCGAGCGGGCCCGAGTCGCCCGTCCCCATTCGGTGGATCGCCGCCGCGACGAACGGCTCGCCGGCCGTCTCGTCGTACATTGTGACGATCCGGACGGTGTTCGGCGTCTCCGGGTACAACTCGGCCGCGAACGGGCCCTGCTCGACGTACTCGCAGACGATGTATTCGTCGAGATTCGAAACCATCGATCGGAACTCGGCGTCGGCGTACCGATCGCCGTTGACCAGGTAGCCGTCCTCGGTTCGTCGACACAGCAGGACGTTGTTCCCGCCACCCCCGCGGACCCACTTGAGGACCAGCCACTCATCCTCCTCGAGACGTTCGACGACTCGCTGAGCGGCGTTTCGCGTCTCGGACGCTCCCTGCCCGTCTCGCGACGCTCGTCCTCCTCGCGTCTCTTCGGCTCGGTCTCGCTCGGCTCCGGACGCGACCGCGAGAGACGGACCGCCGTCGGCCAGCTCGTGGAGTTTGGTCGCCGGCTCGGCAGGCTCGTCGTTTCGGTCGTCGACTGGGTGGTACGTCCCATCGCGAAGCATCCCGTAGACCGCCATCCGCTCGGCGTCGAACGGTTGCATCACTCGGTGAAAGAGGAGTTTGTTCGACAACGCGACGGACCACGTCCCGTTGATTCGTTTCGATCGGACGAATCGCTGGTAGTCGTTGACGTAGGTGTCCGCGGTCGATTCGTCGAGATCGTAGAGCGCGTCGGATCGGGTCAGAAACCCGCGACGCCAGAGCCAGAGCCGTCGCCGAAACGGTCTCGAGACGGAGGACTCGCGCTCGGTCACCGCCAGTCCCTGGACACCTCTGGCCGCGTGATAGAGCTGTCGGACGTTCACGGACGTCGCTGTCGGACGCTCGGGCATAGTTATCGTTCGAACAAGACCGTTGCACGTGCGGAACCGGGCGGCGAAACGAAGAGACGCCCCAACGGCCGGACTCGACTCGAGCGGCTACGCGGTTTCGTCCGACTGAACGCGACCGGAACGGCTCGAGAGCGCGATCCAACTCACGATCGCCGTGCCGACGAGAACGGCGAGCGTTGCGGCAGTGGGAACCGGTCGACGCCGAACGCCGGCCCCGGCGGTCCAGCAGAGTCCGGGAACGTGGCGTATGGATGCGGAGGACTCCCGAAGGTGTCGGGTGGCCCGCAGAAAGCGTCCTTCACTCAGGTATCGTTTCCCGAGGATGAGCCGGTGGCTCGCGCGAATCTCGTAGCCTGCCGCCTCGAAGCGCTCGACCGCATCTTCGTACGTCGAGAGGTACTGCTCGCTGGCGCGTTCGATCGCGGCCGCCGGCGGGTGGCCGGTCGGCTCCCGGCGAACGAGGTCCTCGTCGACGTGGGCGAGTTTTCCGCACTCGAGTACGCGCAGACAGAACTCCGGATCCTGAAACCGCCCGAGCGTCTCGTCGAAGCCGTTCGCCTTCCGGGCGACGGCCGTTTCGACGAGGAGCGTCGAGCCCGCACCGGGCTGGACGTCGTCCGCGAGGATCGCCCCGATCAGTTCCTCGCCCCCCTCCCTGACGGGTTCGTCGTCCGCACGGCCGAGGACGGACGCCGCGGCGCGTTGGAGCGCCCCGGTCACGCCCGAAAGATCGAACGTCGCGTCGCAGTAGACGCCGACCCACTCGTCCGGCCGCGCCTCGAGGACGGCGAGCTGTCGCTCGAGTTTCGCTGGATGCCACTCGTCGTCCGAATCGAGGAACGCGACGTACTCGCCGCGGGCGTATCTGATCCCCGTGTTCCGGGCGACGTTCGCCCCACAGTTGCTCCCGTGGATCACCGGTCGAACGCGCGAATCAGCATTCGCGTAGGTGGTGAGAATCGAGCGGGTTTCGTCCGTCGAGCCGTCGTCGACCACGATTACCTCGAGGTCGTCGACCGTCTGTGCGAGCGCGCTGTCGATGGCACGCGGAAGCGTCTCTGCTCTGTCGTACGTCGGAATCACGACGCTGACTCGAGGCATTTCCCGGTGGTTGTCGACCGTGGGGGATTATTATCACGTGGCTAAATATCGTACCAACCGAAACGATGTCCACACTGATCGCCGAGCTCACGGGTCACTGCGTTCCCCGCTCGCTATTCCGCGGTTCGGAACGAGCGAAGTGAGTGAGAACCGCGCTTTTCGTCTGGCGATCAGGTGTGCAATTACCTTCAGTGGCTACGATAGGCTCGACTCCCCTCCCTGGTCCCCGTCGCTGTGTGGCCCATTGGTGTCGCTGTGAGGGCAGATCCTGTCGCTATGTGGCCCGATTGTCGTCACGTGTGTTGAGGTCTGCGAAACGACCGCGGACGATCCAAGCGACCAGATACAGTCGGTATCGGCCTCGACCGGTGTCGAAAGCCGACGTTCCACTAACGGCTCTATAAGAAAGGTCGGACGGTTCGTCGTCGAGATAGATGACGTATCGAAACCGACGATCGTTCGTCACCTCGGCTGCAGCGGTCGGAACGCTCGGCCTCGCGGGCTGTCTCTCGGGCGTCCCCGAGTGGCGCCACGTGGCCGACGACCAGGAGTCCCCACCACCAACATTGGATCCGGGTGCTACTGACGGCAGCGACGACTCGAGCGAAACCGAGGCGACGCTCGATCTCCCCGGCGAGACGATCGACTCGTTCGAGGACCTCGGCGGCTGGGTGTCGATGATCGACGCCGGGGACCTCGAGGCCGCGACGGACGATACCTACGCGGGGTCGCAGTCGGCTCGCCTCACTGCGGACGCCGACACCGAGTACGCGGCCGTCTATCGGACGCTCCCCGACGGACTGGATCTGACGGAGACGAACCTCTCGCTGGCGGTCTCGTTCACCGGCCGCGAGCAACTGCACCTCACGCTCGAGTTGTTTGCCCCGAACTCGAGTAACGTCCACGCGATGGATCGGACGCTCGTCGGGCCGACGGATCGGTGGGTGCGCGTCGATTTCGGAACCGGACGCGTCGCCGGCCACCCCGACCTCGCGGACGTACGCGAAATCCGTCTTACGGCCCGCCGCCGCGGCGATCACACGGGACCGATCGATTGTCGGTTCGACGACCTTCGAGCGGTCGACCGGGCGGGAACCGGGGCGGTGTTGTTGCTGTTCGATGCCACCCTCGAGAGCCACTACGACGTCGCTTTCGAGCACCTCGAGTCGTACGGCTTTACTGGCGTCGAGGCGGTTATCCCCGACGCCGTCGGCGAGGGGGGCCGCCTCTCGGTCGACCAACTCGGTGAGCTAACCGACGCCGGCTGGGACGTGGCGGCTCGGCCGCGGACCGGCACGCAGTCGCTCCCCGAGTTCACACCCGAGCGCCAGGAGGGGGCCATCGAACGAACGAACGCCTTCCTCGAGAGCCGCGGCTTCGCGGACGGCACGGCCCACTTCGTCACGCCCCGGAACCGGCTCGGTCCGAACACGATCGACCTCGTCAGGGACCACCACGAACTGGCGTTTCGGTACGGCGGCGCGCCGAACGCCCTTCCGTTGACGGATCCACACAACGTGGGATTTTTCGCCGCCGCCGCCGGCGAGACGACGCGGACGTACGTCGACCACGCCGCCGCGGACGGGCAACTCGCCGTCCTCCACTTCGAGGATATCGGCGGCGACGGGATGGCCGAGGACGCGTTCGTCGACCTACTCGAGTACGTCGAGG
Organism: Natrarchaeobius versutus; assembly: GCF_041205745.1. Lineage (NCBI taxonomy): Archaea > Methanobacteriati > Methanobacteriota > Halobacteria > Halobacteriales > Natrialbaceae > Natrarchaeobius > Natrarchaeobius versutus. The sequence goes on from NZ_JBGFCC010000008.1 coordinate 119,624, forward strand.
AGCGCGATCTCGAGGTCGTCACTGCGTCGGAGCTGTTGGCGGACCGTAGCCGAGGTGGGAGTTGAGATGTACCGTGGTGCGAGCGTCGCCGTCGTGTTGCCCGCCTACAACGAGGTGGGGTTCGTCGGCGACGTGATCCGCGAGGTGCCCGACTACGTCGATCGGGTCTACGCGATCGACGACTGCTCGACGGACGGCACCTGGGACGAGATCCTCGCGGCCGCTCGCGAGGATGCGGGTCGCACTTCGAGCGGTGAGGAGGGTCGCAGTTACGATTCCGATTCCGATCACGGTCCCAGCCGCGAGGGCGCTGGACCGCTCGTCGCCGATGGAGGCGCCTCCGTCCTCGCCGGCCGGGCGGCAGTCCACGACCCGGTCGGCCGCGTCGTCCCCATCCGACACCGAGAGAACCGCGGCGCCGGCGGCGCGATCAAGACCGGCTACCTCGCCGCGCTCGAGGAGGGGGTCGACGCGACGGTCACAGTCGACGCCGACGGCCAGATGGACTGTTCGCAGATGCCACGGCTGCTCGATCCGATCGCAGCGGGTGAGGCGGACTACGCGAAGGGAAATCGGCTCCTCTCGGCGGAGTACCGCGCGGCGATGCCCCGCTTTCGGTTCGTCGGCAACGCGATTTTGACGTTCCTGACGAAGATCGCCTCGGGATACTGGAAGACCATGGACCCCCAGAACGGGTACACGGCCATCTCCAACGACGCGCTCGAGGCGATCGACGTCGAGGGGCTCTACGAGTACTACGGCTACTGCAACGACCTGCTCGTGAAGCTGAACGTCGAAGAAATGACGGTCGCGGACGTGGCGATGCCTGCGGTCTACGGCGAGGAGGAGTCGAGCATTCGGTACACGGAGTACGTGCCGAAGGTGTCGACCATGCTCTTGGGAAACTTCCTGTGGCGGCTCAAGACGAAGTATCTCGTGCTCGATTTTCACCCCCTGGCGCTGTTTTACGTCGTGGGTGCAGGGTTGGCCACGGCCGGCGTCGTCGCGGCCGGGCTGACGCTATTGGCGGGACTCGCGGCCATCGGTGCAGGGGTCTCGAACTCGAGCATCCTGCTGTCGGTCGTCGCCGGTGTTGCCTTCCTCCTGTTCGCGATGGTGTTCGACATGGGCCAGAGCGAACACCTCGAGCGGCAGGTGCGGTAGTTTCGACTTCCGTAAGATACGTGAATAGTGTCGGTCTGATCGTAGCCATAGTTATATTCTAATGGACAAATTTAACTAAACCGGCCGTCAATACGACTGTAGTTACGAACAGTGCGACAACAATTATCCGACGATGCGCCCGGTCGCCTCGTCCCGTACGACCGCCGGCCGTACTACAGCCCGGACCCGCTGCCGCCGGATCGCGAGTTACAACTCGAGGCGAACTTGTACGAGACGCTCTCGGAGGCGACGTTCTGGCTCGGACGGTTGCGGGGATTCAGCTCGACGACCGATTTCGCACCTGTACTGTACACGTCGCTGCTCCGAAAGGAGGCGATGGAGTCGTCCGAGATCGAGGGAGCGGATATCGACTACAACGCGCTCTACAGTTTCGAGACCGCGTCGCTGGTCGAGGACGAGTCCACAGCGGACTCGGCGACGGCAGTCGCCGAGACGAAGGACGTGCAAGAAGTGCTCAACTACGAGCGGGCGCTCGAGAACGGCATCGAGGCACTCGATCGCGGCGACGGTATCTCGATCGATTTGCTCCATCACCTTCACGAGACGTTGCTCACCAACGTGCCGGACGATCGGCGCGAGACGGATACCATCGGCTCGTTCAAGACGGTCCCGAATCATCTCGGAACGTTCGTTCCGCCCGTTCCGAGTGCCGTCGACGGACTGATGGACGCGTTGCTGACGTACGTTCGGACCGGCGGCAGCTACCACCCGCTCGTCGATATCGCACTCGTTCACTACCAGTTCGAGACGATTCACCCGCACGGGGACGGCAACGGACGGCTCGGTCGACTCCTCATCACGCTCCAGTTGTACGAGCAGGAGTATCTCGAGGGACCGACCCTCTCCCTCAGCGAGTACTTCAACCGGTACAAGGCGACGTACGTCGACCGCCTGAACGCCGTTCGGACGGACGGCGAGTGGGAAGCGTGGATCGAATTTGTCGTGACGGGGATCCGCCGCCAGGCAGAAGAGTCGCTGGTGCGTGCACGGGAACTATATACGCTGCAGCAGGAGTACGAAGCCGAATACGGGGACGACACCGCAACGTACGCACGACTCGCGTGCAAACTCTTCGAACAGCCGTATCTCACAGCCGCCGTCGTTCAAGACCTCCTCGACGTCACTGCACCGACCGCCTATCGCGCGCTCGAACGACTCGAGGAAGCGGACCTCCTCGAGGAGACGACGGGCAAGGAACGCAATCGCGAGTACCGGGCCCGCGAAATCTTCGAAATTCTCGAGCGGCCGCCACAGACGTACTGAGACGGGCCGCTATACGTCAGTCCCGGTCACTCGTCAGGGCACCACGACCGGAACGTCGACCCCTAGCACCCCCACGGTCAGTCCCGAGACCAGCAGGGAGAGACCGGTACCGAACAGCAGCGTCTGGAGCCAGCTTCGCGGGGAGCTCTCTTCGAGAGCCTCGAGTCGGGCCTGCAGGTCAGCCGCCGTCGATCCGACGGGATCTGGGAATGCGGCCAGTATCTCGAAGGGCTCTGCGGGGTCCAGCGCGCCGACGAGCAGCGCGAACCCGAGGAAGACCGCGAAGCCGACCGGCGGGACGACGACCAGCGCGAGCCACGGGTTCGCAATCGCCGCCGCGAGCGCGACGATGGGGACGCCAGCGAGGATGGTCGTCAGCCCTGTCCGAGCGAGGCGCGCGTCCGCGAGCGGGTCGAAGCCGACCAGACGCGCGCTCCAGCAGTGGAGGACGAACATCGAGCCGTAGCCGATGCTGGTCGCGATCGCCGCGCCGTGCATACCGTATTGCGGGATCAGCGCGGCGTTGAGGGCGACGTTGACCCCTGCTGCGACACCAGTCGCGGCGACCGGATACCGGAGCGTTCCGTTCCCCTGCGAGACGGCGAGGATTGGCCTAGCCAGCGCGAACCCGAGCGCGCCAGGGAGCAACAACAGGAGCGGTTCGATCGCCGGCTCGGCTTCCGCACCGAAGTAGATCGGAACGGCGACGTCTGCGAGCGCCGCGAGACCGATCGCCATGACGGCGGTCAGGAGGAACGTGTACCGCGTCGTTCGTGAGGCCAATTCGGTAATCTTCCGAGTTCGATTCCGGGACCACAGCTCCGAGGTCGAGTGGACGAACACCGTCTGGAGCGCCAGCGGGACGAACCAGAGGAACTCGGCGAGTTGGAGGGCGGCCCGGTAGTTGCCCACGTCCGAACTTTCACGGAACTGCTGGAGCATCAGGATGTCGACGTGGTACAGTGACATCAACAGGAAGACGAGAACGATGCTCATCGAGTTGAACGTGAGCATCCGCGTTCGCGGGAACCGGTCGGTCGGCCGCGAGAACACGGCCGTCAACGAGACCCGACTGTGAACGACCACCAGTCCGACGAGCCCGACGAGCGCGCTCGCGACGATGTGGCCGGCCAGCGCACCGACCACGCCGAAGCCGACGTACACTAACGGGATCGCGACGACGACGAAGACGAGCCTGTCGAGGACTTTCAGCGGCTCCGAATAGCGCTCGAGGCCAAAGCCCATGAGCGTCTTCCGGCCGTAGTCGCGAAACTGGGCCGTGATCACGAGGATCGCGAGGACGTAGAAGTACACCGTCCGTTCCTCGCCGAATGCGAGCCCGACGACGCCGAACTCGACGCCGGCGACCATGACGAGCGTTCCGACGGCCGCGAGCCCGATCGCCAGCCGCAGGTAGAAGCCGACGACGTGCTCCTGCCAGTTGACGACGGAGCGATCCTCGGCGAGGTACTTCCGGACGCCGTCGGTGATGCCGGAGCTGACGAAGATCATGTAGATGGCGAACACCGACAGCAAGACCGCGTAATCGCCGTAGGCCGACGCGCCGAGGAACCGGTACAAAAGCGGCGTCGAGACGGCGGTCACGATCAACACGACGACCTTCGCGCTGACGACCGAGAAGACGCCGCTCGTGATGCTCCTGTTCATGGGCACGGTCGCAATCTACCCCAAGGATTCGACGGCCGACGGATCCCATCGCCGTCCAGTCGATCGATAGCGGAAACGCTGACCACAGTATCGAGGCGGTGTCGCCGACGGGACCTTATTATACCCGTCTTAAACGCCGCGATGGCCGCGATTGCGGCCGAAACGGCTGTCAGTTCTGGGTCTCGAGGGAGAGCTGGTTCCGTACCGCGAGGAGGAGTCAGTTTCGTACCCCGAGGGCGAAACCGACCGGCTCGAGCGTTGCCGGCGGTCATGCTCGCCGACTCGTCCGGCGTCGAGTTCGAGCGAAATCGTAGGTCGGCACGCAGACGACCGTTCGGCGGCCGTTAACTGTGCGATAAGTATGGGCGCTCGAGTGTCAGATCGATGCGAACGATGGACCAGGAATCGACACGCCGTCGCCTCCTCGGGACGGCTGGCACGGGCGTGATCGGACTGACGGCCGGCTGTGTCGGCCGGTTTACCGACAGCGACGGGAACGAGAGCGATCCGACCGGCGGGAACGAGTCGGTCGGCGACGAGGACGATTCGGCATCTGGTAGCGAGACCGAGACTGACGCCAATGAGGGCGCGAGCGGTTCGGAGGACGGAGACGACGAGGACGATGAGGCCGAATCCGCCCCGGACATCGACGGCGGCGCCGTCGTCTTCGTCTACGACGACGGCCCGATCGAGGACTACGAACAGGCGTTTCCGATCCACCAGGAGTTCGACGCACCCGCGACTGTGGGGATCGTCACCGAGTGGATCGGCCGCGAGGACTTCAACGGCACCGACTGGATGGCCGTCGACCACCTCGAGGAACTCGCGGACACCGGCTGGGAAATCTCCTCGCACACGACCGCCCACACCGCTCTCGGCGCGTTCGAACTCGTCGAGGATGCCGCGCCCGAGGATACCCGGATCTACCCCGAGCAGCGCAATCACGGCTTCCACCACGGCTACGACGTCGAGATCACGGACGGCGACGAACGCGTGCGCCGAACCGTCGTCGGCTCTGACACCGACGACGTCGGGGGTTACCTCGAGTTCGACGAGCCACTCGAAACGTCGTTCGCCGCCGGCGAGACCGTCGAACGCTACCCGGAGGACGTCATGCGCGAGTTCCTCGGCGAGTCGAAACGAGAACTCGAGGCGCTCGGCTTCGAGGTCGACACCCTGTTAGCGCCGTACGACGTCGTCGACGAGCGGACGATCGACATCGCGCGCGAGTACTACGACGGTATCTCGAACGTCTACCCGGGATCGATGAGCAACGACCCCGCGACGTTCGACCCGTTCGAGACCAACCGCGACTACTTCGTCGAGTTCACCACCCGCGAGGAGGTGCAAGCGGAACTCGACCGGATCGCCGAGGAGGAAGCGCTGGGTATTCTGGGAGCACACACCTTCAAAGAGGAGGTCACCACGGAACGCATCCGAGAAACCCTCGAGTGGGTCGAGGAGCGCGACCTCGAGGTGGTGACGTTCCGCGAGGCAATCGCGGCTACCGACGCGCTCGCATGATGACCGTTTTGCAGCCAAACCGGTTTCTCGCTACTCGTAGGTGTTTCGCCACGTCAGGACGTCGCTGGCACCGAGATCGTCGATACCGTTGACGATGCGGTTGACCCGGAACGCCGGGCCCTCGATTCCGGGATAGAGGCGGACGCCCTCGAGTCCGTCGGCGTCGGATTCGGCTTCGGAGTTCCGGAGGTGATTCCCGTTCCCCTGGTCGACGTAGGGATACTGACTCGCGCGAAACTCGCCTCTATAGATCGTAACGTCGTCGCCCGTGACGACGAGTCCGTTACGGTCGGCACCGTCGCGTCCTGGCTGGTCGACGGTCACGTGACTGAACCGACAGTCGTCCCGACCACAGCGGATACCGTCCCGGAAGCCTGCCCCGGTGACGCCGGCCTCGCCCGAGATATCGGTGAGTTCGACGAGGACGCGGTCCTGCTTGTCGGTCTCCCGGATCCAGAGTGGGTAGCCGCCCGCCGTCTCGTGGACGATCTCGCAGTCGACGACGTGGGAATACCCGGCCTCGGGCGAGACGACGATGCCGTGGTTGACGTCTTCGCCACGCAGTTCGATCGAGGCATCCTCGATCCGCGACCGCTGGCACGTGTTCATCACCGCGATTGCGTGGCTAGTGGGTTGGGGCGACGTAATCGTGACGTCGACTCCCGTAACGCGGAGGTCGTCACCGTTCTCGAGGCGGATACCGCGCTGGCTGTTGTCGTACGACCGCGTTCGATCGACCTCGATCGTCGCGTCCCTGATCTCGCTTCCTTCGCCGCCGAGACGAACGTTCGCACCGTTGCTGTTCGCGAAGCGACCGCCGTCGACGACGACCGTCCCCTCGTCGTTGACCGCGTACAGCCCGTTGTCCGGAAAGCCGCCGAGTTCGCAGTCGCTGAACTCGAGGCGGCCGACGTTCGTGTTCGCCTCGATGCCGATCGGGCCGCGCCACACGTTGCCGGCGTTTGGCGTCTCGTCGGCGTGGCGACCGCCGTCGGGGGCCCGGAAGCGTTCGACGACGCCCTGTCCGTCCGGATCGCTGACGGCGACCATGCCGGGGCCCCACGTGCCGCTGTCGTGTTCGCCCTCGATCGTGACGTCGCGTACCTGCAGGTCCCGCGAGATAGTCGCCTCGATCACGCGAATCCCCGTGTCGGGGGCCGTCTGATCGACGTCGAACCCCTCGAATCGAAGCTCGCGGCCGGGATTGTAGTCGACGCCAAGCCGAAACAGCCGGAACTGCGGCCCGTCGAAGTCGTGGTAGTTCGCGGGCACGAGCGTCGCATCGTGACCGAAGAATCCGATGTTCTCGAAGCCGGTGTACCGAAACTGCGAGTCCATGTAGTAGCGCCCCTCCGGGAAGTAAAACGCCGTATTGTCGGCCCGAAGATCCTCGAGCACCGGCGTGATCGACTCCTCGCCCGTATCGTCCGCGCCGGCCTCGGTGACGTCGACGACGTTCTCGTAGTCCTCGTGGAACGCGGCCACAGGCGTACTCGCCGCAGCTGTGGCTCCGATCACCGTCGCACCCGCGACCACAACACCTCGCAGAACCGTCCGTCGAGACTGCCCAGACGACTCGGATACGGAATCGGTCTCGATCGAACGCTCCCCCGCTTTTGGCTCACTCTTCCGGTAGAAATCGCGCATACCGCTTCGTTCCGTCATTGATAGTCACTTGTTTTGAAACGATGAAGGGACCCAGTAACTAGGGGTTCGGATAGCAAGCTTTTAAGTTCGAGTTCCGACCCGATAATTCGAAATTTCCGACCCGTTCGATCGACGAAACGATTTCACGACGGGCAACCGTTCGACTCGAGCCGATCGAATATCGTCTTCCAAGCCCGATATCGGCGTTTAACACCCGTATAAACCCTACTTCCGTGGCGACCACACGCGCGAGTCGGTTCTAAATCGAAGACGGGGTCGTGAACACAGTCACGCGACAGTGTCGACGGTCCGGTCTTTCTCGAGCGTGGCGGCGATTAGCCTCGAGATGGCTCGGCGCAGTTGCTGGGAGACCGCCGAATCGGTGACGTCGAGATGTTCGGCGAGGTCGTCTTGTGTGGTCCCCCGCGGCACGTCGAAGTAGCCGCCCTCGTAGGCCAGTAGAAGGATCTCGCGTTGGTTGTCGGTCAGGAAGTAGGTGCCGTCGTCGGGGGCGGCGGACTCACACAGTTGCATCACGCGAAACGAAACATCGCGATCCCGATACCAGCGCCTGATCGCGGTCAGCGCGTCGCGATCCGGGAGATGGACCCGGACGGTCCAGCCGCTCCTGTCGCTCGTGACGGCGAAGACGAACAGCCCGTACTCGACACACCGCCCGGGAACGACCTCGAGACCAGTCTCGACTGTGAACCGGTAGATCTCCCGCTGGCCGAAGGCAACGACTCGCGTCGGATCCGAGACGGTCGGATCGTCGCGCATCGTCTCCTCGAGGCGGCCGTCCGGGTCGCCGAACGCGGAAACGAACTGGACGCGGTTTCCGTCACACACTGTCTCGTACTCGTGTCGCAACGCCACGTCCGGTTGGCGTTTCATCGTCGGTACCAGCACCAGCTCGTCGTGGGCGAGGCGGACTTCTGCGATAAATCCCATCGAAGTGTCGGTGTTTGCGGAGTCTGTGCCACGAGTCCATACTTATACGCCGCGTAAGACCGTTTCGTACGGAATACTGTGGGATACCGGGTGACCGCAAGGCGGTCACGGTCGCGCCGAAGACGGCGGACAGTAATCCGTATCAATTCATGTACCCGAGGTCCGCCAGTCGGTCGGTCACGTCTTCGTCCGGTGTTGACCGCTCGTCATCCTCGCCGTCGTACGGCGGATAGGTAGTCGGTTCGACGGAATCGACGATCCCCAGGACGTTTCCGTCCATCCGATCGCTGTATGGGGCCCCCATCGACGCCATGACCGTAGGCGCAACGTCGAAAATGTGTGCGCGATCGATCGAAAGTGTGTCGTCGATCCCCTCGCCTGTCGCCGCGAAGATTCCCTCGAGTTTGTGATTCCAGGGCTCGGCCGCGTCGAAATAGCCATCGCTCCGATGGCCGATTTCCTCGGTAACCATGTGTTCGAACTCCGCGGGGATCGTGACGATGTCGACCGTTTCCTCGTCGTACTCCCCGTGGAAGTACTGTTCACGCGGCGCGACCGTCTCGAAGAACGGCTTCCCCTCGGGTGTTTCGACGGTCTGGAGCGTTCGGATCAGTTCCTCGCGGAGCTGTTCGTACTCGTCGGACGGAACGACGCCCGCCGGATCCCGGTCTGCGAGGTTGATCCGGACGCCGAGTTCTGTTCGAGCGCGGACGTACGCCTTCGACCCGGCGAAATCAACCTGTTCGTTCGCCGTCCGCGAGACGCCGCCAGGCGCGTGTTCGATCACAACGTCGGCGAGTCCGACCCGCTCGAGAGCCCGCCGAAGGCGAGTGGCGGTCACGCCGAATCGTGCCGCGATCGAGGCCGTGCGGGCCGCTACGCCGGGCTCCCAGGTATCACACTCTTCGCCCTCGCGGAGGCGTCTGCGCATCGGCGTCCAGGAGGGCATCCCCTTCCCGCCCGTGGTCGTCTCGAGGTAGCCCTCGTCGTTGAGGTACTCGTTGATCCGGAACTCGTAGCCGTCGTAGGTGCCCATCCCGTGGTCGCTGACGAGGAACACGCGGTCGGGATCGCACACCTCGAGTAGCTGGGCGATCTGTTCGTCGGTGGCCTCGTAGACGCGATCGACCGAGTCCTCGTCGCCGTCGAACTCGTGGAAGACGGTGTCGGTCTTCTGGAACTGGACGAACCCGAAGTCGGGATCGAACTCGTCGACGAGGTAGCGAAAGGCCGCGCCGCGCATTCGAATCAGGTTTCGGTACTCCTTGAGCTTCGCGTCGTCGGACAACGAATCGTCGTCGCGCGTGTAGTTCGGATAGACGCGGTACTCGCCGATCGCGTCGCGGACGTCGTCCAGGAGCCCGTCGGGGTGACAGGGCGGATCTTCGGGGCCGAGAAAGCCCGGAATCACCGCACCGTCGAACTCGTCGGGCGGGTGCGTGACCGGCGCGTTGACGACGACGCTCGAGTGGCCCTGCCGGTCGAGTAGCGTCCACAGCGGGTGTTCATGGACGTCGTCGTTGCTCGTCACGTGCCAGTCGTAGCCGTCGTAGCCGACGAAGCCGATTGCACCGTGTTTGCCGGGATTGACGCCGGTGTAGATCGACGGCCAGGCGCTCGGCGTCCACGGTGGGATCTGGGACTCGAGCGGTGCGACCACTCCCTCGGTGCAGAGCCGTTCGATCGTCGGAATACGGTCGGCTTCGAACAGTCGTTCGAAAACCGGTAGACATCCCGCGTCGATTCCGACGAGCAGGGTCTCCAGGCTCGCGTCGGCCGCGGTACTCGTAGGCGATACAGTATCGTCTCGACGGTTCGTCTTGGTCATCGGTTCGGTAAGCCTCGTTCGTAGTCAGCGAATCCGTTCGACCGTTGCCGGCCGAACGCCGACAGCGGGGTCGCTCGGTACGATTGTCTACCTCTCGCGTGGGACCTGAACGACTTCATTATCGACCCGTTAAACCCGGTGGGTTCGATCGTAAATCGACTGGACGAACGTCGATCGCCCGCCCGAGGGGTTCGGGCTCGATAGTCTCGGCGCCGAGCGCGTCGAGTGAAGCGATCTCTCGTCGCAGTCGATGTCGTCGACCGCGTCGCTCGGTATCTGCACGTCATCGGTCTCGAGTGACGACGTCACCCGGTTCGGTAGTCGCCCCTGGTGAGAGCGTTACGCCGGCGTTGAGGCTCGTGTCGATGCCCGTCCTGACGCCGTCGCCGAGGACGACGCCGAACTTCCGGCGGCCGGTCGAGACGCGGTCACCGTTGACGGTCATCTGCACGGGCTCGTCGTCGTGTCGGAGGTTCGCGACCGTCGTTCCGGCCCCGAGGTTCACGTTGCGGCCGAGGACGCTGTCGCCGACGTACGAGAGGTGGTTGACGCTGGCTCCGGCCAACAGGACGCTGTTTTTGATCTCGACGCCGTGACCGACCGACGCGTCCTTGCCGACGACCGTCGGGCCACGGACGTAGGCGTTGGGCCCGACGGTCGCACCCGATCGAATCAGCGCCGGTCCGTCGAGGACGACGCCCGATCGAACCGTCGCACCCTCCTCGACGACGATCCGCCCCTCGAGTTTCGCGTCGGGGCTGACCTCGCCGAACACGTTGGACTCGATCTCTCGCAGGTGCTGTCCGTTCGCCTCGAGGAGTTCCCACGGTCGACCGACGTCGAGCCAGCCCTCGAGTTCGACGTGTCTCACGTGGCCGTCCTCGATCACCCGCGAGAGGACGTCGGTGAGTTCGTACTCGCCGCGCTCGCTCTTCGGAACGTCGAGGTGCTCGAGCGCCCGACGAGGGAGGACGTACACGCCGGCGTTCGCGAGGTTCCCCGGCGGATCGGCAGGTTTCTCGACGATCTTGGTCACCGCTCCATCCCCGACCTCGAGGATTCCGTAGTTCGACGGCTCCTGGACGCGCGTCGAGCCGATACTCGGCCCGGAACGGAACAGGTCGACGAGCGACTCCCGCTCGTAGACGACGTCGCCGTTTACGACCGCGAACTGGTCGTCGACGTACTCGCTCGCGACACGGAGTGCGCTCGCCGTTCCGGTTCGTTCGGGTTGTTCTGCGTACTGGATCGGAACGCCCGCGTACGAGCCACCGAAGTGTTCGCGGACGACGTCTCCTTCGTACCCGACGACCAGGATAATTTCGTCGGTTCCGGCGTCGACTGCGGCTCGAACGGTGTGTTCGACCAGCGGTCGGTCGCCGACCGGAAGCATCGGTTTCGGCATCGTTTCGGTGAGCGGACGCATTCTCGTCCCCTGTCCCGCCGCGAGAATGACGGTTTGCATACCCAGGACGAAACCACCATCGGATTTGCTTATACTGGTGTTAACCCCCGACACGCCGTCTCGGCAACGGCTGGTGTCACACGGGCCGCAATCGACGACGATGGCCTCGATTATCGGTGGGAACGCAGGTCGTTCGAAGGTCGGCCGTCGAAGCCGAGGAGTGTTGTTGACAGTGATGATGGATTAACCGGGGTATAGGCGGAAAGTGGTAGACAGTTACGTAACTGGGACGGACTGTCATACAGCTAACCGTTCGATTGCCTCCACTGCAAGAATCACAACTCGTCTTAAGCCAAACGAATCGTAGAAACGGAGTCTCAGCCTTATTTATCAATTCACCATCGGGTCGAACGCACGCTATGAAAGCACCAACCCTCAACAGACGTCGATTCACGAAAGCGCTCGGTGTCGGTATGATTGCGGCGATAGCAGGTTGTGCGGACGACCAGGACGACCCCGACGACACTGGAATGGACGACGAGATGGAAGACGACGAAGCAGGTGGCAACGAATTCGACGACGAGATGGAAGACGATGATGGCGAAGACGACGAAGCGGGTGGCAACGGGTTCGACGACGATGGCGAAGACGACGATGGCGAAGACGACGAACTCGGTGATGGAGAAGACGACGATGGCGAAGACGACGAACTCGGTGATGGCGAAGACGACGAACTCGGTGATGGCGAAGACGACGAGGTGACGCTGACCGACGGAAACGAGGGAGACAACGCCTAATCGAACAGTTCGGGGATATCGACGCGATCTCCCTCTTCCCCGATTGGCTCCTCGATCTGCTCGGTCTCGCCGTCCCCCACTCGCTCGAGGCTATCAGGCCGATGGTATCGTGGGAGTGTCCGACTGAACGATGGGAAGCCTCGGCGTCGTTCGGAAGATCGAAGATATTCCGTGACTGAGCAGAACGTCGTTCCGCGAGCTCCGCGAAACCAAAGGTTTCGCTCGATGATGAAAGGCCCCTGGACTTTCGAACCACCTGACGCCGAGCCGGTTTACGTCGTCCGCGAGTTCGTCGACGTATCGCGAGCGCCCAGCGTTCGCCGGAGGTCTTCGCGACGGTTCGCGGGAACGATGTCGTTCAGACCGCGCTCTCGGCCGTCGTCGAGGCGACCCTCGGCGCGACTATCACGCTCGTCGCTTCCCGAGTGGATCCTCGAGCGTTACGAGTGCCTGCAGACTCACGCTGAGGCCCGCCTCGACGGACTGGCCGCGGCCGATCGGTCGAGTACGAGACCGCCGTCGAGACGCTGTCGACGAACCACGAGTTTGCTCGAGCGTGGGTAATTTTACGAGGTCGACGATGAACTCCCGGTGGCGATGCCAGAACAGGATTATCACCGCAGCGGCTACTCGAGCGCCCAGCTCCGTCGCGTGATCGCTCCGTACCCTCGACGGCCAGCGTCGCCGACTGCTGGCTTAACAATCGTGGTGTACAAATTAACAAGATATATTACGAGATGGTGGTGATTTATTAGCCAATGTCGATCTCACTTTCGAGACGTGAACTGGTTGCGGCCGGCCTTGCCTCCGGCGTTGGAACCGTCTGCGGTTGTCTCGGTAGTCAGCCAGACGAATCAGGCGAAGATCTCGTCGCTTCCTTTCCGAGCGATCCGACCGGGGGTGCGTGGGATACTGCGTACGGCGGAGTCGTTCCATACTACACGCGAGTATTCGAGCCGTTGGTCTGGACGACCGACGAGATGACGCCTCGTCCGTGGTTGGCGACGGAGTGGGAACCGGTCGACGAGACGACCTGGGTGTTCTCGTTGCGCGAGGACGTCGTCTGTCACAACGGCGATCGACTGACCGCCTCCGACGTCGTCTGGTCGTTCGAACACCTCTTCGAAACGGAAGGGAGCTACGTCGAGGGCTGGCTTCACCTTCGCCCGGAGAACGTCGAGGCGATCGACGAGCACACGGTGGAGTTCACGAACACCGAACCGTTCCCGACGTTTCCCGGAACGATCGCACACAATATGGTCGCCATCCAGCACCCTGACTCGGGGGAGGGTGAGGATGTCGTCGCGACGGGACCACTCCGTATCGAGGAGCACGAGCGTGGTCAGCGTCTCGAGACGGTACCGTTCGACGACTACTGGGGCCAGACCCCCGAGTTCGACCGGCTCACGTTTCGTGCCATCGAAGACGACAGTACGCGTGCTCTCTCGCTCGAGTCGGGGGAGATCGACGTCGCGTTCGAACCCCCTCGATCCCAGCTCGAGTCCCTGGAAGCGACCGACGGGATCACGGTTCGAACGATACCCGGCACCGAGACGACGTTCGCCGGGATCAATCTCTACAGGGAGCCCATGGACGATCCGGACGTTCGGCGGGCGCTCAACTACGCGGTTTCACAGGAACGAATCGTCGACTCGGTTCTCGAGGGGGTCGGTTCGCCCGCCCGTGGACCGTTTGCTCCCACGATCGAGTGGGCGGCTTTCGAGTCCCTCCCGCGGTACGACCGCGACCTCGAGCGGGCAAAATCGCTCATCTCGTCCTCTGCGTACGACGGAGAAGAACTCACGTTAGCGACGTACGATACGCTGGTCGACGGTCGAGCCGTCGCCGAGACACTACAGGGCGCGTTCTCGGAGATCGGCGTCGAAACCTCGATCGAGGTCATAGAGGAGAGTTCGTTCTGGGACGCGATGTACGCTGGCGAGAGCCACCTGTTTCTCGTCCAACTCGGCTCGCACAGCGTCGCGGCCGACTTCCGGATGTACGATACGTTCCACTCGGAGGGACAGAACAACGTTCAACTGTACGAGGCCGAGGGGACGGGCTTGTACAATCTCGGCGGCGAGGTAGATGACCTGATCGAGGAGGGGTATCAGACTCGTGACGCCGGTCGAAAATCGACGCTATACGGCCAGGCACAGGAGATGTTGATGTCCCAGGCCGTCGTCGTCCCGGTCAGCTACGACGAGTACACAGTCGCGATGGACGACGAACTCGAGGGTCTCGACCTCGTCGCGATCGATCGCATGGTCGATTGGACCGGTGTCTCGAGGGGTGCACCAAGCGACGATTGATAAGCCTACCACTGAACTTGATCGGGCGACGCATCACCTTCCCCGGGACGCCACCGAATCCGCCGAAGAGCTCAGAGACCACGCAGTCGTAGTGATCAGTTGGTACGCGGGACGAACCTCGTCGATGGGCTGTACAAGTGCTTCGTTAGCTGTATCTCCTCCTTGCTCGCGTCCCCCGGTCGGTCGGTGCTCGCTGAAGAAGGGGGCTTAGCGCCTCATTCAGCGAAAGGGACAGATACCCCTTCCGATCATAATAAATGTGGCCTATATATAGATTACTGATAAGTGTCTCTGAAGATCCTGGGTACAGTCCGGTCATTCTGGCTAAGTTGCCCTCGAGCGACGAGAGTTGGGCGTCCGCGGAACTCCGTTATCTTCACGCTTTGGACGCGTTTTGACGGACACTAACCACCGTGACCCGACGGTCTCGTACGGGATATCGTTTCAGTGTAGCCGTGGCAGTGTTCCGCTCTCTCGGCACTTATCAAATGACGAATTTAATATTATTTAATGATATCATCGAAATACTGTTACTTGTAATTGGTCGCCCTCGAGTCGAGGGCCGACGTCTCCGAGTTCGGTCGTCATCGTCGTCGAACGGCGTGGCACCCGCATGGAATGGTCGTGTTCGACCGAGGCTCGTGTCCGAGGGCTGTGGTCGCCACTCACCGTCGCCACGATCGGTACTGCGGCCACCCCGTGCCGTCACCGCCATCGGTAGAAAAGGATATACACGGATAGCACTATTGACCGGTGTACGATGGGTCGGGGAACTATCGAGGGATCGAGCGCGTCCCGGCGGTCGGTACTCCGACGGGCCGGGACACTCGGCGGGGTGACGGTCGGTCTCGCAGGCTGTACGTCGTCCGATCGCTCGAGCGACGAGGTCGACGAGACTGATCCGACCGAGGAAGCCGAACTCGAACTCGTCCATTGGTGGACGGCCGGCGGCGAGGAGGACGCCCTCGAGGCGCTCCTCGATGGGTTTCTCGAGGCGCACGACGACGCCGTGATCGAGGAGAATCCCGCGCCAGGTGGCGCCGGGTCGGCGCTCAACGCCGCGGTCCAGTCGCGGCTCATCGACGACTCGCCGCCGTCGTCGTTCCAGATCTGGCCGGGTGAGTCGCTTCGTCCGTTCACCGACTCGGACGTGCTCGCGGACCTCGGGGAGCTCTGGTCCGAAGAGATGCGCGAGGGGTACATCGATAGCGTCCAAGAACTCTCGCGCCGCGACGGGGCGTACGTCGCGGTGCCGATCAACATTCACCGGCTGAACAACCTCTTTTTCAACGTCGACATCGTCGCAGAAAGCGGCGTCGACCCGGAAGCGATCGACGACCCCGAGACGTTGCTCGAGGCGTTCGACGCGGTCGCCGACGCCGGGTACACCCCCCTCGCCCACCAGACACAGGACGCCTGGCCGACGGTCCAACTCTGGGAGACCGTCTTCCTCGGCCAGCACGGAGTTGGGGCGTTCCAGTCGTTTCTCGAGGGCGACGTGGATGGACTGGGAGGGGCCGTCGCCGACTCGCTCTCGCTGATCGAACGCTCCCGCGAGCACGTCAGCCCGGATGCGAGTTCGATCGCCTGGGACGAGGCGAACGCACAGGTAATCGCCGGCGACGCGGCGTTTACTCATCAGGGTGATTGGGCGGCCGGCCACTACAGTTCCGCGGGTCTCGTCTACGGGGCGGAGTGGGATCACGTCGCGTATCCCGGGACGGAGGGGGTGTATACGATGGTGCTCGACGCGTTCGTGATGCCGGAGCCGAATCCCTCTCCGGAGTTGACCGAGAAGTTCCTCGAGTACTGTGGCTCCGTCGACGCACAGCGTCGGTTCAATCCGCCCAAGGGCTCTATCCCGCCGCGGACGGACGTCCCTGCAGAGGAGTTCCCCGAGTTCCTCCGCGACCAGATCGATGACTTCGACGCCTCGACGGCTCAGCCACCGACGATCACTCACGGCTCCGCGGTCCACCCTGCGACGAAAAATCAGTTCGAGGAGGCGTTCGCCTCCTTTCTCGAATCCTGGGACGTCGAGGCGACGGCCGCCCGTCTGCTCGATATCGTCCGTTAGGGGCGCTGTGACTACAACTTTACACTCGCTCTCACCATCGCTTGGCGTAGTGGCCGCCGCGACGAGTCGAGCGAGCGAACGCGACGCAGTATACAAAACGCTAATGTCGATGTTTTCCCTGTATCCGTACGATGCTGGACAGGCTTCGTCGAAACGTGCCCTCGGTCATCCGGAGGAGCTACGCGTTGAAGTTCGGGATCGTACTCCTGTTGATCGGTGCATCCGTCGGAATGATCGGATTTTTCGCCACCGAGGAGATCCGGGCACACGTCCAGGACAACGCCGACGAGGAGTACGCGACCCTCGCCGAACAAGAGGCCAAGAACCTCCAGGCGTGGTCCGAGAGCAACGAACAACGGGTCGAGACGCTCATCCGGAGCCCCGAGCTTCGAGGGCTCACGACGACGGAGCTTCGCCAGTACACTCAACATCCCGATCGGGCGAACGCGATCCACATCGTCGACACTGCCGACGGCGAGATCATCGCCAGTACGGACCGGACGCTCACCGGCGATTCCGTCGAGGAGCTCTCGGTTCCCGACTCCGAGGGACTGCTCGAGCAGATCGATCCGTTCTCCGTCTACCGGTCGAGTCCGTACCTGCTCGAGGAGGACGATCGGCAACCGGTCGTCACCTACGCCCAGACCACTGGCGACGGTGCGATCGGCGTCGTCTACACCGTCGAACTCGAGCAGTACACGGAGCAGTTCAACACGCACGGTGACGATCGATCGACGACGCTCGTCCTCGACGGTGAACAGCGCCTGGTGTTCGGCGACGACGGGTACGGCGAGGATCTGGCCCACTTCGGGTTGACCTACGATAGCGACGACGGGTTCGACGATCCGGCCGGACCCGGTTCCCGGACGATAGCGTCGGCGGAGACGTCGGATGCCCTCGTGGCCTACGGATTCCCCGCGGAGGAACACGTCGTCGGCTACGCGCCCGTCGAGGGAACTGACTGGACCGTGCTCGTCCACGAACCGACTGCCGACGCCTACGGCTTTGTCACCACCGTTCAGTGGCTCGGCTTTACGGCTACCGCCGGACTGGTGCTTCTGATCACGGCGATGGGGGCGGTTGTCGGCCGGAACACGGCGCGGTCGATCAACAGACTGAGCCACAGGGCCTCCCGCATGGAAGCGGGCGACCTCGACGTCGACCTCGAGACGGATCGGGTCGACGAGATCGGCCAGCTGTACGTCGCGTTCGACAACATGCGCCGTTCGCTTCGTGATCGGATCGACGAGACACGACGCGCCCGGGAGGAAGCCGAACGCGAGCGACGTCACACTCAGCACATGAACGAAGACCTCACGCGTGCGGCAAACCGCTATGCGGCCGTGATGCAGGCGGCCGCGGAGGGCGACCTCACGGTGCGGATGGATCCCGACGCGACGGACACCGAACCGATGCGGGAGGTCGCGACGGAGTTCAACGGGATGCTCGAGCAACTCGAGGAGACGATCGCGCGGCTGAACTACTTCGCCGGTGAGGTCGCGGCCGCGAGCGAGCAGGTCTCCGGCTCGAGCGGGACGGTCCGCGAGGCATCGGAGAACGTCGCCGACTCCGTCCAGCGAATCTCCGACGGCGCCGCCAGACAGAACGAGTCGTTACAGGACGTCACCGAGGAACTCTCCGAACTCTCGCGAACGACGAGAGAGATCACCGAGTCGTCGAACGAGGTCGCAGAGCTCGCCAAGGAGACCGCAGTGACTGGCGACGAGGGTCGCGAGGCCGCCCGTGATGCGATCTCCGGGATGGCGTCGATCGAAGTCGAATCGGAGCGAGCGGTCGAGGAGATCGGCCAACTCGAGCAGGAGGTCGCGAAGATCGATACGCTGATCGACCGAATCCAGGTGATCGCCGACCGGACGAACATGCTTGCGCTGAACACGAACCTCGAGGCGGTCCGGCCGTCGAGTGGTGACAGCGAGGACTTCGCGGCCGTTGCCGAGGAGGTCAAAGAGCTCTCGGGAAGCGCCAAAGACGCCGCCGCGGAGGTCGAAACCCACCTCGAGCAGATCCGCGAACAGACCCAGCGATCGGTGAGCGCGGTCGAGCAGACGAGCGACGAGATCGACGTGACGGCTCGTCGCGTCGAACTGGCGGCCGACGCCCTAGAGGACATCGCCGAGTACGCCGAAGAAACCAGTGGCGGCGTCCAGGGGATCTCTACTGCGACCGAACAACAGATGGAGTCCACCCACGAGGTCGTCTCGCGGGTGAGCGAGATTGCGACGATCAGCCAGGAGACGGCGACCGGGGCCGACACGGTTGCGGCCGCGACCGAGGAGCAGACGAGCGCGCTTACCGAAGTGACGGGATCGATGTCGGAACTCGCCGAGCGAGCAAACCGACTCTCGACGGCGCTCGATCGGTTCGAGACCGACGAACCCGACGACGCTGTCGCCCCGTTCGAGAATCCTTAACGCCACGCGTCTTTCGAGTTCTGTGACGGTTCGATCCGGCGCTCAGAACAGTCAAACACTCCGATTCGAACACTGCTATCATTATGGACATGTGTGTCGATCAGATCGAGAGATACCGCACAAATTCAATCACCCAATACGTCGAAATAGGCGCTAAATTCGCTCGAGAAGGTGCTTTCCCCGATCGAGAGAGAAGACGGTTACTCGATGGGAAGACGTGGTGTCAGTTCCTTCGATTTGTACGCGAACAGTCGATTTGTGGTGGCGGAGTGCCTGTACCAACCACATATGACAAATGAATCATGTCTTTTCCGACTAATCGGTTGCCCAACCACCACTTTCGAGCGAAAGCGCCGGCGTGGCGTTGGATGCTGAGAGCGTCGGTCGGTACTGCTCGAGACGGTTCGACACAGCACAGAATACGCCCGACACAACGCAGAATTCGCCGACAGAACGTCCTCGAAGGGGACGTTCGGGTCAGACGCGGGACGCGAGCAACTCCGCTTCCTCCTCGATTTCGCGGTTGTGCAACGCCACGCCGGTTTCGCGATCGAAGATGTGGATCGCCGATTCCGGGATGCGGATCACGTACCGCTTTCCGGCCTCCACGTGGCGCATCCCGTCGACGATCACGTTGAACGTCGACTCGGTATCCGTGTCCGGGAACCGAACCAGAAGGTTGTTTTCGTTGCCCATCGGCTCGACGACGTCGACGACGGCAGGGAAGTCGTACGCCGTCTCCCTGGCGTCGAGGAGTTCGACGTCCTCGGGTCGAATGCCGAGGACGAGGTCCTCACGACCGGCCAGTTCCGACCGGATCGACGATGAGAGCGGATACTCGAATTCGACGTCGGTGCCCACCAGTCGGTCGTCCTCGAGGGTAACGTCGAAGAAGTTCATCGACGGCTCGCCGATAAAGCCGGCGACGAAGCGGTTCTTCGGGCGGTGATAGCACTCGAGTGGGGTGGCGACCTGCTGGAGTTCGCCGTCGTTGAGGATGGCGATCCGATCGCTCATCGTCATCGCCTCGGTCTGGTCGTGGGTGACGTAGACGGTCGTCACGCCGAGTTCCTCCTGGAGGCGTTGGAGTTCAGTCCGCATGCCCGAGCGGAGTTTGGCATCGAGGTTCGACAGCGGCTCGTCCATCAGGAAGACGGCCGGATCGCGGACGATCGCCCGTCCGAGTGCGACGCGCTGTTGTTGGCCGCCCGATAGCTCCCCCGGCTTGCGCTCGAGGAGGTCGTCGATCTCGAGGATCTTGGCGGTCTCCTCGACCCGGCTGTCCATCTCCGCTTTCTGGAGGGTCGTCGACTCCTCGAGACCGAAGCGCATGTTCTCGCGGACGGTCATGTGGGGGTACAGCGCGTAGCTTTGAAACACCATCGCGATGTCCCGTTGTTGGGCCGGCGCGTCGTTGACGACCTCGCTGTCGATCGCGATTTGGCCATCCGAGATCGTCTCGAGGCCGGCGATCATCCGCAGCGTGGTCGACTTGCCACACCCCGAGGGGCCGACGAGGACGAGAAACTCGCCGTCGTCGATCTCGATCGAGACGTCGTCGACCGCGACGACGTCGTCGAAGCGTTTCGTTACGTTTCCGAGCGTGAGTTCTGCCATACGTGTATCCTCAGTGTCAGCGATTTCGAAGGGGTAGGTTGTCTGTGTTCCATTACGATGCACCGCTGATTCCTTTCGCGAACTGCCTGCCGAAGATGACGTAGATGATGATCGTCGGCAAAGCGGCGATGAACGCTCCCGCCATCTGAATGTTGTACTCCTGTGCCATCGACCCCTGAAGTTCGTTCAGCGACTGGGTGACGACGTAGTTCGACCGCGAGGTGACCAACACCAGCGCGAACAGCAGGTCGTTCCAGACCTGCGTGAACTGGTAGATCAGCGTCACCGCGAACATCGGGAGCGACAGCGGGAGGACGATTCGCTTGTAGATGCCGAACGCGTTCGCGCCGTCGATTTTCGCCGCCTCGATCATCTCGTCGTCTAACGTCTTGTAGTACGACCGAAAGAGGATCGTACAGATCGGAATCCCGTAGGCGGTGTGGGTGATCGTCAGCTCGATCAGGTCCGCCCGGTTCGCAAGGAACGGCGCGAACGCGAGCAATCCGGCGAGGTCGACCATCGACCAGAACTGTCGCAACGGGACGAGCACCGACTGATACGGCAAGAACACCCCCGCGAGGAAGATCACGAGGATACCGACCTGGCCGCGCCAGGACAGCTTCGTCAATCCGTAGGCGGCGAAACTGCCGAACAGCGCCGACAGCACTGTCGCCGGAACGACGAACATCGCGCTGTTGACTAGCCCGCCCTGAAGCGTCGCGAACGCGAGCTCCCACGGCTCGAGGGTGAACCACTCCGGCGTCGGCGGCTCGAGTGGCGACGTGTTGATGAAGCCGGCCTGGGACTTAAACGCCGTCGTCAGCCCGGCCCACAGCGGCGAGAGATAGAACCCAACGAGCCCGACGAGAACGCCGTACAGCACGACGCGCTGGGTGTCGAGTTCCGTTCGGTGCTCGGCGATCCGGTCACCGAGCGATCGTCCGGTTTCGTCCGCGGTCGCCATCTATCGATCACCTCCGGTCGGCGCCGGTCCGATGGCGGTGGTGTCCGTCGGTTCGGCTGTCGGTTCGTGCGTCTGCGTCGTCATCAGAGATCACCTCGTTTGTATTGCATGTACAGGTAGGGGGCGACGACCGACAGCGCCATCAGGAAGAGGACGGTCGCCACCGCAGCCCCGTAGGCCCACTGGGTTCGCGAGAAGGCGACGCGGAACATCATGACGGCCAGGATGTCGGCCGATCGGCCGGGATTGTCCCCGAACATGATGAAGATGAAGTCGAACGCCTTCAGCGCGAACACCATCAACACGACCGCCGCGGAGGTCGTCGACGCGCTCAACTGTGGGACGATCACGCGCCAGTACATCCGAAGCGAGCTCGCACCGTCGACTGTCGCCGCCTCGTAATGCGAGTCGGGAATCGCCCGCAAGCCGGCGAGGTAGACGACCATCGCGTATCCGCTGAACTGCCACGTGAGCGCGAAGATGATCGCCGCCAGCCTCGTCCGCGGATCGCCGATCCAGTCCATCGCGAGGAAATCCAGCCCGATCGCACCCAGGACGACGTTGATCGTCCCCGTACTCGGGTTGTACATCCACGACCAGAAAATCGCCGTCACGACGAACGACAGCGCCATCGGCAACAGATAGATCGTCCGGAACGTGTTCTCGAAGCGGATGTTCCGGTCGATCAAGATCGCGAGCACGAGCCCGATCGCCAGCGAGACGACGGTAAACGCGATCAACAGGACGATCGTGTTCCGAAACGCCGCCCAGAACGACGGATCGTCCGGCATCTGTGCGTACATCTCGAGCGAGAGATTCGTGTAATCCGGCTGGCTGAGACCGCTCCAGTCGGTCAGCGAGATGAGGAGGTTCCAGCCGACCGCGCCGTAGACGAACCACCCCATCAACAGCGCCGGCGGGAGCCAGAACGGCAACGCTTGGACCGCATCGCTGTGTTTGAGTCTGGAGAGCCTGCCGCGTGTCGTCACGTCGCTCCCCCCGTCGGTCCGTAGTTTCCCGCTCGGGCCGTCGGTCCGTGGCTCCTCGCTTTGGCCGCCAGTCCGTGATTGCTCGCTTCGCTCGTCGCTGTCACGACGCCCTGTGCGGGAACGAAGTCGATCGATATCGAAACCCATGGAAGAGAGGGAGTTAGAAGATACCGATCAGTTCCTGGGTCGTCTCGTCGACGTCCCAGTTGTCGGTGAAGACGGCGAACGCTTCCTGCACCTGGTCGGCCTGAGCCGGCTCGAGGCCGCTCCCGTGGGAGATGGTAACCGTCTGTTCGTTGGACGCTTCGAAGTCGGCCATCTGATCCTGTAAGAACGGCGGGAAGCCGTCCGTCGCGGCGTCGGTCCGCGGCGGAATCGACCCCTTGTGCGGGTTGAACCGTTCCTGGGCGTCGAGCGTCGTACAGTAGCTGACGAACGCTTCGGTGGCCTCGGGCGTCGGGTTGTTCGCCGGGTAGACGAAGCCGTCCATCACCATCGTGTAGGCGTCCTCGGTTCCGGGGAAGGCGATGTAGTCCCAGTCCTCGCCGTATTCGAACCCATCGGCACCCTGGTACTCGCCGGCGGCCCAGTCGCCGTTGTGGTGGAACGCGGCGTCGCCGGTGATGACGTCGGCGTTGGCTTCGTCCCAGGCGACCGTCCCGGCGTCCTCGTTGTGGTACTCGCTTATTTGTTCGACCAGTTCGAGCGAGTCGGCGATCTCGCTCTCGAGCGATGCGGCGTCGCCCGCGAGGAACTGCTCGTACGTGTCGGCCCCGTACTGTCCGAGGAACACCATCTCCCAGAACTGGAGGATTCCCCACGGTTCCTGTGTCTGCTGGGCGAGTCCGACGTAGCCGGCGTCGTCTGCCGCCTCGAGCAGGTCGAGAAGATCCTCGGGGTTTTCGGCGTCAGCCGGATCGACGCCGGCGTCCTCGACGACCTCGACGTTGTAAAAGAGGTTGTTCAATCGGTGGATGTTGATCGGCGCCACGACGAGGTCGCCATCCGGCGCGGCGGCGTCGATGACGCCGTCGACGTACGCGTCCTCGTCCTCCCAGACGTCGCCGATCGATTCCAGCGCGTCGGCCTCGAGATACGGTCGAACCGCCTCGCCGGGCCAGATCTGGAACGTACTCGGCGGATCCTGGTCGATCACGCGCGTCTGGATCGCCGCATCGATCGCCGCACCGGCACCGCCGGGTGCCGGATTGTTCTCGACGCTGTGTTCGGGATACGCCTCCTCGAACCCGTCGAGCAAGGCGTTCAGTGCCTGTTCTTCCCCTCCAGCGGTCCACCAGTGGACGATCTCGAGGTCGCCGTCGGCGTCCGACCCACCCGCGTCGTCGGCGTCGTCAGCTCCGTTCCCCGTGTCGATGTCGTCCGGATCTTCGTCCTCGGCACACCCTGCGAGTGCCAGCGCGCCGGCCGATCCGGCAAGCTGAACGTACCGTCTCCGAGATACTGAGTTGTCTTCTCTCATGGCTTTGCGACACGACGAGCGACGAACTAATATTATAAAAAACTATCGTTCGCATCTCGACATTCGACGGACGCGAATCGGCGTCACTCGGCTCGAGGCCGTGTGATACGACCGTCGGTAGAGTTCCAAAACCGCGGGAATGCGCCATGATTCGAGACGTCCTGTCTCTTTTCGTCAGCCGCGGTCGCCCGTCGTGAACGTACCCGCCAGGAGAGTCTGGAAAGTATTACTCGAGTTACCGACTTGTACATTGTTAGTATTACTAATCTCGAATCGACACCGCCTGCGCTCGAGTTTCAGCGGTGATTTCCTGGTGGCCTTGCGCCGACATTCGCCTCGTAGTGACGGTTTACCCCATCTGCCCCAACTCGGGATTACGGATGTATGGTTGTAAATTGATCTGCCCTCTTCGGGGGACCACAGACGTTTCACTCCCCAGGATCGATCCGCGTCTCCGTCGGAACTGCTCTGACGCGGCGCTCGGGGGTCGTTTACGCCGTTCCGGATCGATCGGTGCAGAGAGGATTGCTAGTAATACTAGTTTCCCGAATTGACCGTCGGTGGGTTAGCCGTACTCCTCCTGTAAGTACTCGAGCATCGAGAGCAGATCGTCGGTATCGGACTGGTTGAGGTTGTTCAACCCGACCGCGACGAGAAGCGGGTAGAAATCCTGCAGTTTCTGGAGGTCGTAGGCCGTGGTTCGGGCGGATTCGTAGCTCAACTCTCGGTAGGAGAGATTGAGCGCGTTGTGGAGATCCGAGGGGAGGTAGATCGTCACTCCCTCCCACTCCTCTTTGACGTTGCCCAGGTCCTCGAGGTCGTACTCGACGTCCGGCTCGTCGCCGTCGAGTGCGTCTTCGACGCCTGGGAGTATCGGCTCGGCGTCGTCGGCATCCTCGTCGTTCGGTCGTTCAGACATTGGTGGCACCGTCGGCCCGATTCTTTGGACGCGAGCCGTCTTGCCGCAGGCGGGGTGTTGCTCGTAATGCTTTCATGATTCTACTGTCGGCCTCGTTTCCAAATAAATATTCGGGTCCGTTCGGCCGAGGCTTCGGAGCCGTAACTGACGTTCGAGGGGACCCATTGCGTCAATTTGCACGTTCTCTCCTCGTATCGTCGCCGTATTGCGGGGCGTCGATAGCATCTTTCCTCCAAAATTTTTGTTAGAGAACACCGTTGACTTTGTAAGAACCATTCTCAGTCGAACCACATTCAACTCTCGATCAGTTATTCCCTGGTTTCGTTCTCTCTTTCCTTGTAATAGGTTTCTACCACATGTGGAGCGAAATAGCCTATTGACTGATGAACGTCTTTTTTCTGCGATAGAGAACAAGTGATGAGTATGTAGAACAAATTAAATTCTATAGAGAATGGCTGTCGGAGCCAATCGCCCGGAACGAACGCCCTGACGCACTCGCTTCGATCCCTGTCCGTCGTTCGATCCCACGAGGGTGTGACCGATCCGGCTGGTAGGGGAACACTTTTGACACTTGGTTCACTTCCGTTTCATGATACCGAATGGTGTACGACGTAATTCAAGTCGGAACGGGTGGCCAGGGCGAGCGCTGGTGTACCCAGTACCTGCCACCGAACGTCGAGGACGATCTGATCGACGTCGTCGCTGCGGTCGACGTCGACGAGGCGATGCTGGAAAACGCGAAAGGCGGCCTCGGATTGACCGATAGCCAGTGTTATACCGACGTCGAGGAGGCCTTCGCCGACCACGATGCGGATTTCTGTACGATCGTCGTCCCGCCGAACGTCCACGAGCAGGTCGTCGATCGGGCCCTCGAGTACGACCTGCACATCCTCTCCGAGAAGCCGATCGCCGACTCGCTCGAGGCGTCGGTTCGAATCGCCGAGAAGGTCGAACGCGCCGGAGCGAAGATGGGCGTGACGATGAGCCACCGGTTCGACCGGGACAAGACGACGCTCCGGCGGGAACTCGAGTCGAACGAGCACGGGCCGCTCGACTATCTGATGTTGCGTTTTACGTGTAACTGTCGATCGTACGGAAGTTGGGGTGCGTTCCGTCACGATATCGAGGACACGCTCATGATCGAAGGCGGCGTTCACCACCTCGACATCCTCGCGGACCTGGCCGGTGCACCCTGCGAGACGCTGTACGCACAGACGTGGCTACCCGAGTGGGGCGAGTACGCCGGTGATGCCCAGGCGCTGGTCAATCTAACCTTCGAAAACGGAACCAGAGCCGTCTACGAGGGTGCGAAAACTAACGCCGCGGCACTCAACGGCTGGGGACACGAGTACGTCCGTGCCGAGTGTCGGGATTCGACGCTCGTTCTCGACGGACGCGAACTCGAGCGATACGCGTACGATCCCAGTGTTGAGCCCCAACTCGGCGAAGGCGTCGACGGGCGTCGGGGCGAATCGATCCCGTTACTGGAGGGTGAGAAGTGGGCGAACACGTGGCTCGTCGAGCGGTTCGTCGAGTGGCTCGACGGCGGCGAGCCGATGGCGACGAACGTACAGGATAACCTTCACTCGATGGCACTCGTCGAGGCGGCTATCGAGAGCAGTACCACCGGCGAACCCGTCGCCGTTCAGGAACTGCTCGAGGACGCTCGGCGGTCCGTTTCGATCGAATAGGCCGGCGTTTCGATCGAATCGGTCGGACCGTCTCGGACCTCGGTAACGTTCCGTCTCAGTGTGGAATAGTTCACTACTGAATCTCGCACGAATCTTTATTACTGTCGCAGCGGTAACGTTTTGATGGTGCGATAGTATGTCACGCAATGCGGTGAATAGACGAATGTTTGTCAAATCCGTCGGTGCTACCGGCGCGGCTTCCGGTTTGGCCGGGTGTATCGGCGGCGAGGAAAATGGAAACGGGGCCGACGAAGAGTTGACCGAAGAGACCGACGTCGACGCCGAGATCGAACTGCAGGTCACGACGAACTCCGATATCGCGGACGAATCGGACGCGGTCCGTGAAATGTTGTGGGAAAACGGATTGTCAGAGGACGTCTTTCCCCACCTCGTCGAAGTCGGCGAGGTCACCGACGACATGGAGGCCGAGTATCGCTCCTGGCTGGCTGCCGGTCGATCGACGCCGGATCTTCTCATCGCCGACAGCGGCTGGACGATCCCGCTGATCGTCCGCGATCAGCTGGTCAACCTCGAGGAGGAACTCCCGGGCGAACTCGTCTCCGAAATCCACGAGGAGTACTTCGAGATGAGCGTCGAGTCGGCGGTCCATCCGGAAACCGGCGAACTGTACGCGGTCCCGCTCTATCCGGACTTTCCGACGATCCAGTACCGGAAAGATCTCGTCGAGGACGCGGGCTACGATCCCGACGGCGAGGAGTGGGCGACGAACCCGCTCTCCTGGGCGGAGTTCTCGGCGGTCGTCGCCGACACGCTCGAGTCTCACGACGACGTCGAGTACGGATACACGTGGCAGGCCCCTCCGTCGGAACAGCTCTCCTGTTGTGTTTTCAACGAGATGATCACGTCCTGGGGCGGCGCGTACTTCGGCGGCCCCGACAATCTCTACGGCCCGGTCGGCGACCGTCCCGTTACCGTCGACGAGGAGCCGGTGATCGACGCCTTGCGGATGGGACGGACGCTCATCCGCGGCGAGGACGACGAGTTTGCCATGGACGCCATCGAGGGGATTTCGCCGGACGCCGTCGTCCAGTGGGACGTCGAGCCGTCGCGGGCACCGTTTACCGACGGCGACGCGGTCGCCCACCGCAACTGGCCGTATTCGATCGCGATCAACGGCGCGGACGACGTCCACGGGGAAGATATGGGGGTCATGCCGCTTCCGTACGGCGTTCCCGAGGACGAGGCGACGTACGACGGGACCGGCGGCTCGACCGCCGCACTCGGCGGTTGGCACTACGCGGTCAACCCGAACACCGAGTACCTCGACGCGTGTCTGTCGTTTCTCGAGGCGATGGCGACCGAGGAGTTCATGCTGGATCTGTTCGAACTCGTCGGCTACATCCCGCCGAAACCGGAGATCGTCAACTCCGAGGAGGCCGCCGAGACGGAGGTCATGGGCCGATACGTCGAGACGCTCCAGTACGCGGGCGAACACGCGATGCCCCGTCCCGTGACGGTTCTCTGGCCGGAGCAGTCGAATCGAATCGAACAACAGGTCAGCGACGTTCTCGCCGGCGACCTCGATCCCGGGCCGGCGATGGACGAGCTGCGGGAGACCCTGGCGTCACTGGAAGCGGAGGGCCAGGAGTAATCCCTGGAGATCATGGCCAGGAATACAACCAGTCTGGTGCTCTACCCGGTAACCAACCGGTTCACCAACGGGATCGGTGACAGAGTGGAGAACCTCAGCGAGACGCAGTTTGCGTACCTGTTGCTCGCTCCCATGGGAATCGTCCTGTTCGCCATGGCGTTCTGGCCGCTGGGGCATACGTTTTACATGTCCTTGCACGCCGACGACCTGTACACCGCCGACTGGACGGGCGCATTCGTCGGTCTCGAGAACTACGTCGGCATTCTGACTGGGGAGTACGACGCGCGTCTCCCACGGCCGCTGTTTTCGACCGACCAGATCTTTACGAGCGCACTCACCGTGACGTTGATCTTCACGATCGTCGCGGTCGTCCTCGAGACGATTCTCGGATTCGCGATGGCGCTCATCCTGGACCAGTCGTTTCGCGGTCGACGCTGGGTCCGGATGGGCTTTATTTTCCCGTGGACCGTTCCGATCGTCATCCAGGGGATGATCTTCTATCTCTTCTTCCAGCCCGGTATCGGTCCCGGCGTGGAGCTGATGCAGGGACTCGGCGTGTTCTCGTCGACCCCGTTGGCGAGCTCCGTGGATTCGTTGATCATCGTCATCTTCGCCGACATCTGGAAGCAGTCCGCGTTCATGGCGCTTCTGATCCTCGCCGGGTTACAGAGCATCAATCGCGACCTCTACAAAGTCGGCGAAGTCGCCGGAGCCAGCCGGTGGCAGCGGTTCAAGACGATCACGTTTCCGCTCGTCCTCCCCGCGTTGCTCGTGGCGTTGTTGTTCAGAACGATCGCCGCGTTGCACGTCTACGGCACCATCGAGACGGTCACTCACTGTTCGACGGTGCCGTCGCTTTCGTGTCTGGTTATCGAGACGTTCAACGCGGGTCGGTACGCGTCGGCGGCGTCGATCGCGTTCATCACGGCGTCGATCATCGGCGTGTTGTTGCTCGGATACCTCCTCGTGATGAGACGAGTCGGACGGGGGGCGGTGTGAGATGGCCGTCAAAGAGCGATACGCGGATCTGGTGACCTGGTCGATCTACAATCCCAACGACGTCTACCGGGTCCTCATGGCCGTCGGCATCGCGTTCTTCCTGCTGATGGCGTTGTTCCCGTTCTACTGGCTCTTCGTCCTCGCACTCACCCCCCAGGAGAACCTGTCGAACATCTACCTCTTTCCCGACGGGTTCAACCCCGGCGTCTTCGTCGAGGTCTTCCAGGAGGTGCCGTTTCACATCTACATGTTCAACAGCATCGTCATCGCGACGATCACGACCGTCGTCGTGGTCTTCATCGGGAGTCTGGCCGGGTACGTGTTCGGCCGTATGGAGTTTCCGGGACGAGTGCCCGTCTTCTTCGGCATCCTGATCGTTTCGTACTTCCCGGCGGTCGCGTTCTTCCTGCCGTTGTTCCTCCTGTTCACCGAAAACATCAGCGTTCTCGGGATCACCCCACCGGCGGTCTTCAACTCGCCCGGCGGCGTCATCTTCCCGATGAGCGCGTTCCTGATGCCCCTGATCGTGTTCCTGCTGGCGACGTTCTACAGCCAGATCCCCGACGGACTCGAGGACGCCGCGCGGGTCGAAGGATCGACGCGAATCGGCGCACTGTTCCGGGTGATCATGCCCGTCTCGGCGCCGGCCGTCGCCACGTCGGCCGTCCTCGGATTTATCATCGTCTACAACGAGTTCTTCTTCTCGTATCTGATGTTCGACGGCCAACCCGGCAGTGGCGCACCGATCGTCCACGGCATCTTCCGCTATCAGGGTCAGTTCGAGGTCTCGTATCACCTGATGGCCGCCGCGAGCATCGTCGGCGTGATCCCGATGGCCGTCGTCGTGTTGATCGCCCAGGAGAAGATCGTGAGCGGGCTCACACAGGGTGCGGTCAAAGAGTAGCGGCTCACCTCCGACTCGAGGGGTATTCGATTCCGACTCCGCTCGCAGCGTCGTGTCGGTTGGTATCGATCGAGAGACGCCGTGGACACGTGGTAACGAGGCAGTTTTTCGAGGTGGCGGCGTTGTCTCGTCCCGACTACGCGTGACGCTCGGCCACCGCGACCGAACACGACGGGCAGTACGACACGAGATCGGGTGGGCTGTAGGCGGTTCGCGGCCCGCCACAACACGAGCCTGCCGTCGTCTCCATGAGCGTCGCGTCACAGATCGGACACCGATCGAACAGCGTCCGAATCGCCGGAGCGACCGCGATGGCGTCGGCCACGTCGAACGGACGTCCGGGTGTGGTCAGCGTCTCCACGATCGCGAGGTCGACGATGACGAGCGGTTTTCGAATCCACGTCTCCGCCGAGAGCGAACCGTCCCCGGCCGATGCGACGAGCCACGTCCGCTCGCGATCGTCCCGTCGTTCGACCCACGCGTCGTCGACGTTGTCGAACGTCGTTCGGAGGCGTGATGCCAGCTCATCCGGCGATCGCCGCGTGTTCTCCTCGATTCGCGATCGGAGGTCGGCTTCGAAGTCGTCCGATAGCTCTAATCCGCCACCGGCCTCGAGCAGGACGTCCTCGGCGATCAGGTCGTCGACCAGCGTCTCGGCACGTCCATCGCGGTCCTCGAGCGCGCGGAGGTCCGAGTCCGATCGGGGCTCGTCCGGCGTCCGTTCCGCGGCGAACGACCACTGGACGAGTTGTGGCGTATACGGAATCAGATAGCCGCGGAGCCAGAGCTGTATCGCTCCGATCGCCGCGAGGATTGGCGCGAGCACCGGCGCGATTGCGGCGACGAGCGCGACGGCGGCGAGTAGCAATCCGGCGTTCGCGACCGTACACTTCGAGCACCGCCGGGAGCCGGTGTACTCGTCGTTGCGGACCCGTTCGAGGGCGGTCGATACGGTCCGTGCGACCATGTTCAGTCCTTTGCCGTCGCCGGCGAGGGTGTGGAGTCGTCGGCCGTCGTCTCGACGCCGTGGGCCACTGCCTCGCCCGCCCCGTCGAAGACGTGGAGGGCAGACCGATCGAACGTGACGGCGACGCGGTCTCCCTCCGTCAGGCTCACGTCGGGGTCGGCTTTCATCAGTAGCTGTTCGGACGTCTCGCTGGCACCCTCCTCGCTCATCTGGACGCTTCCGTCGCCGTCTTCGAAGAGCATGTAGACGAGTAACTCGTCGCCCAGTGGCTCGATGACGTCGACCGTCGCCTCGATTCGTCGCGAGGGGTACGCGAGCTGGTCGTCCCCGTCGGCCAGGTAGACGTCCTCGGGGCGGATACCGACCGTGACCGGGTCGCCGCTCGAGACGCTCGAGACGCCGGAGACGTCGATGGGAGGCGGAAGCGTCGGACAGGCGATCGACTGATCGTCGACCGACCCGGGGAATCGGTTCATCGAGGGGCTGCCGATGAAGCTGGCGACGAAGACGTTGGCGGGTCGGTTGTAACACGTAAGCGGCGGGGCGATCTGTTGTAACTCGCCGTCGTTCATGATGGCGATCCGATCGCTCATCGTCATCGCCTCCTCCTGATCGTGCGTGACGTAGATCGTCGTCACGTCGAGTTCGCGCTGGATGCGCTGGATCTCCGTGCGCATGTGAACACGGAGTTTCGCGTCCAGGTTCGCGAGCGGTTCGTCCATCAGAAACACCGACGGATCGCGAACGAGGGCGCGGCCGATCCCGACTCGCTGGCGCTGTCCGCCCGACAGTTCGCTCGGCATCCGATCGAGCATTCCCTCGAGCTGGAGGATTTCGACGGCCTCCTGGACTTTTTCCTCGATAACTGTGCGATCGTGGCCACGGATCTGGAGCCCGTAACTGATGTTGTCGAAGACGTCGAGGTGGGGAAACAGGGCGATGTTCTGAAACACCATCGCGATGTCTCTGTCTTTGGGTGCGGCGTCGGTGACGTCCGACCCCGCGATGTGAATCTCACCCTCCGTCGGCGTCGTCAACCCCGAGATCATCTCGAGGGTGGTCGACTTTCCACAGCCGGAGGGGCCGACGAGCGTGACGAACTCGCCGTTTTCGATCTCGACGCTCAGGTCGTCCACCGCGACGACGTCGGAATATTGTTTTCTGACAGTATCTATCCGTACCTTACCCATAGTAGCTCCGTCACCGGGATCGACCTTTATTCTTGCGGAGCAATCGCAGACGTGATACGACAACTCGATCGATCTTATCGCATACATTTATGTGGGTTCTTCACACACTATTTACTGCACATGAACGTTGGCGTACTCACAGCGGTACTTCACGACCGGCCCCTCGAGGAATCGATCGAGTATCTGGACGGTATCGGCGTCGACGCCGTCGAACTGGCCTGCGGTGGCTTCGTCGGTGACGGGCACGTCGACACCGAGACCTACCTCGACGACGAGAGCGCACAGGCGAAACTGCTCGCGTTGACCGATCGCCACGAGATGGAGATCAGCGCCCTGTCGACGCACAACAACCCGATCCATCCGAACGACGAACGCGCCGCCGAGGACGATCGGCAACTGCGAGACGCGATCGAACTCGCGGGCCAGCTCGGCGTCGACGCGATCACCTGCTTTTCGGGCCTCCCGGGCGGGAGTCCGAACGACGAGACGCCCAACTGGATCACGGCACCCTGGCCGAGTGAACACCTCGAGGCCCTCGAGTACCAGTGGGAGGTCGCGATCGACTACTGGTCCGAAATTGCCGACCACGCCGACGAACACGACGTGAACGTCGGTATCGAGTTGCACCCCAACATGCTCGTCTACGAGCCCGAGGGGATGCTCAGGCTTCGCGAGGAAACCGGCGAGCGCATCGGTGCGAACCTCGATCCGTCGCACCTCTACTGGCAGGGTATCGACGCCACGGAGGCGATCCGCGTCCTCGGCGACGCCGACGCGATTCATCACTTCCACGCCAAAGATACGAAGGTCTACGACGCTAACGCCCGCGTCAAGGGCGTCCTCGACACTACGCCGTACACCGAGGAGTCCGACCGGTCGTGGCTGTTTCGCTCGATCGGCTACGGCCACGGCGAGGACCACTGGAAGGACGTCGTCTCCACCCTGCGGATGGTCGGCTACGACGGCACCCTCTCGATCGAACACGAGGACTCGCTGACCAGCGGCCGGGAGGGACTCGAAAAGGCCGTCGACGTCCTCTCCCGTGCCGTCTTCGAAACCGCTCCCGGCGACGCCTACTGGGCCGAGTAACGGCGCACTCGTCGATCGAATCGGTCACGCCGATCGAACCGATCAGCTCCGTTCGAGCACGAGTCGGTACTCGGTCTCCGGCTCGCTCGAGAAGCGAACGACGTTCTCCGCTGGACGCTCGAGTGCGACGTCTGTCCCCGTACTCGTCTCCACGCCGCCGATCCGCGCGTCGAACGTCCGGATGCGGACCGGTTCGTTGCGGGTCGCGTAGACGGTCGCCGCCTCGAGCGTGCCGTCGGACCACGCGAGGTCGACCTCGAATCCGCCACGGGCCCGCAGTCCCTCTACGCGTCCCGTTTCCCAGGCGTCGGGAAGCGCCGGCAGGAGCCGAAGTTCGCCGGCGTGACTCCCCAGGAGCATCTCGGCGATCCCCGCCGTTCCGCCGAAGTTGCCGTCGATCTGGAACGGCGGATGCGCGTCCAGCATGTTGTCGTACGTCGAATCGAAGAGCAGTTTTCGGACGTGCTCGTGAGCCCGTCCGCCGTCCTCGAGCCGGGCGAACAGGGCGACGAGCCAGGCGCAGCTCCAGCCGGTGTGGCCGCCGCCGTGTGGGAGTCGCCGTTCGATCGACGTTCGAACCGCATCGGCGAGTTCGGGCGTCCCGCGGGGCGTGAGCTGGTCTCCCGGGTAGAATCCGAACAGGTGCGAGAGGTGGCGATGGCCGGGATCGACTTCCTCGTAGTCCTCGAGCCACTCCTGTAACTGCCCGCGGTCGCCGATCTGCATCGGCGGCAGCCGCTCGAGTGCGTCCGTGAGGTCGCTCGCGAACGCGTCGTCGACGTCCAGGATCTCGGCGGCTTCGATGCAGTGTCTAAAGAGATCGGTGACGAGCTGGACGTCCATCGTCGGCCCGACACAGACGGTCGCCTCCTGGCCGTCGGGCGTCCGAAACCGGTTTTCGGGGGACGCCGAGGGTGCGGTGACGAGCCAGCCGTACTCGGGGTGTTCGACGAGAAAGTCGAGCAGGAAGGTAGCCGCCTCGCGTAGGATCGGATAGATCGTCTCGAGGACCGCCTCGTCGCCGGAGAACGCGTAGTGCTCCCAGAGGTTGTGACAGAGCCAGGCTGGTGCCATCGGCCAGTGTCCCCACCGGGCGTCGACGGTCTGGACCGTCGTTCGCCAGATGTCGGTGTCGACGTGGGCGGTGAAGCCGTCGCAATCGTAGTACTCGCGGGCGGTTCGACGCCCCGACTCGCGCATCGAATCGACGAACGTCACCAGCGGTTGGGCACACTCCGGGAGGTTCGTCACCTCGGCGTGCCAGTAGTTCATCTCGAGGTTGACGTCGAGCGTATAACAGCAGTGCCAGGGCGGGACGTACTCCTCGTTCCAGATTCCCTGGAGGGTCGCGGGTAACGTTCCGGGTCGTGAACTCCCTATCAGGAGGTAGCGTCCGTACTGGAAGTACAACTGGACGAGGTGCGGGTCGGACGCGCCGTCGCGGACCGCCGCGAGTCGGTCGTCGACCGGCGCGTCGACCGGATCGCCGAGGTCCAGACGCACGCGCTCGAAGAGCGCGCGGTGATCCGCGATGTGGTGCTCCCTGAGCCGTTCGTAAGCGGACGCCGAGGCGTTCGACAGCGTCTCGAGGACCGTGGCTGTCGGCGAGACGGGTGCCTCGTCGGTTGCGACGGCGTCGCCGACGACCGTGGATTCGTCTGCCGAAGCACTCGCGTCTCTGCGTTCTCGCGCCCGGTCGAAGTCCGTGGCGGCGGCGAACAGTATCGTCACCGCGTCGGCGTCCTCGACGACGAGTCCGTCCGGCGACTGGCCCCACTCGTCGTCGACGTTCGGCTCGACGGTTCCGCCCTCCGCCCGGACGGCCGCCCGCCCCTCGAACCGGAGCCCCCAGCCGCCCGAGCCCTGGTAGACGTCCGCCGTGTTCGGCAGGTCGATCACCTGCCCCCGGAGGAGGAGTCGACCGGACTCGTCGACGCCGACGCGCGCACCGCGCTCGCGCTCGAGGCGGACGGTCGCGTCGATTTCGCTCGGTTCGTCACACCTCAGGCGAACCGCGAGGACGTCATCCGGTGCCGACGCGAAGTACTCCCGTTCGAACGTCGTCCCGTCGACCTCGTAGGAGACCCGATAGATCCCGTCCACGAGGTCGAGTTCGCGACGGTAGTTCGTCGCCTCCCCGTGACCTGGCTGTTCGATCACGATGTCACAAAACGGGAGATACGGACGGATCCCCGGCGGATCGCCGCGAAGATGTTCGTCGCACAGTCGCTCGGCCGCCTCGTACTCGCCTTCGAAACACAGCCGGCGGATCTCCTCTAGGTGCTCGGATGCGTCCGGAACGACCTCGTCTTCGTGGCCGCCGGCCCACAGCGTCTCCTCGTTACACTGGATTCGCTCGCACTCGAGCCCACCGTAGACCATCGCTCCGAGTCGCCCGTTGCCGATCGGGAGGGCCTCGAGCCACTCGGTCGCCGGCTCGTCGTACCGGAGCGTGTCCTGTTCGCGCTCGGTTTCCATAGTTCGGACTGGCGCGGCCACCCAATAATCGTTGCGCCGTTTCGCACTCGCCCTCGCGAATCCGTGGTGGCTTACGGTACGGGGAGTTCACACGTCGTTCGTCCGGGAACGGACGATGCGATGTGAGATACGAAACGCCGATCGAGCGTCTCTCGAGCGGATGTACGTCGCGTATCCACCGGAAACCTGGTGTCCGATTCGATCTCGAACGTGGGGTCGACGCCCCGGTGACGTCGTGGGGGAACGAAACCCCGTTTCCAATATGTCATGGGCTCGTTCGTGTCTACGACCGGCGAGTCGACCCGTCGCTCGAGCGGAAATTATTTATTACCGTAGGATATTTCTATAACTGCATGGTTCGCGATAGCCAGCGACATGGTCTGGTGTCGGATCGACTGCGACGACGAACGTTTCTCGCGACGGCGGGTGCGGGGGCGACAGCGCTTGCGTTCGGTGTCCCGTCGGCGTCCGCCGACGACGGATCGTCCCTGCCGCGGTTGCGCACGGACGGGCGATGGATCGAGACCGTCGACGGCGACCCCGTCAGGCTCCGCGGCGTGGCGCCCGCCGACCCCGGTTTCTACGAACTGTACCACCCGAAGAGCGCGACCGAGGTGCTCGAGTGGGCGACTGACCCGGATCGAGGGTGGCACCCGAACTGTGTTCGACTTCCCCTCACCACCCACTCCATCGGGGAGTTCGGCGGCCCGGAGCCGTTCGTCGAGGAGGTAGTGCGCCCGGCCGTCGACCTGCTCGGTGAGCGTGGCATCTACGCGATGGTCGACTTCCACATTATCCGGCCGTACACCCAGGCCGCGACCGACGACTACAACGAGGACGCCGATCCGGAGGACGAACTCGAGCCGATCGACGACGTGATGGAGGACGTTTGGGAGGTCGTCGCCCCCGAGTTCGCGGACGACGATCACGTGGTCTACGAACTGTTCAACGAGCCGACGTACCCGACGACGTGGGGCGAGTACGGCGAGAACGTCGACACGCGCGAGGAGTCGTGGCTGCTCTGGCGCGACGCCGCCCAGCCGTGGGTCGACCTGGTCCAGGACCACGCGCCCGACACGCCGGTGATTGTCGGCTCGCCGTCGTGGACGTCCGAGACGCAGTTCGCCCCGGAACATCCCTTCGAGGGCGAAAACCTGATCTACGCCTCGCACATCTACCCGGACAACGGCCAGCCCGAGGAGTTCGACCACGAGTACGGCGAACCGGCCGAGGACGTTCCCGTCGTCTGCACCGAGTTCGGCTGGGATCCCACCACCGGCGATCACTATCAGGGGACGAACTCCGGCTGGGGCGACCCGTTCCGCGAGTGGGTCGAATCGTACGGGAACATGGGCTGGATCGCCTGGTGTTTCGACGACTCGTGGGGCCCGGCGATGTTCGACTCCCCGGAGGCGGAGGGCAACGAACCCTGGGAGCTGAAAGACGGTCCCGAACAGCACGGCGGGTTCGTCAAGACGTGGCTCGCGGAGGCAGCCGGCGAAGACGACGAGAACGGTAACGGCGAGAACGGTAACGGCGAGAACGGTGACGACCCCGATGATCTCGTCGCCGAACAGTCACCGAGTACGACGTCCGCGTCGGTCGGCGAGTGGATCACGTTCCAGGTCGAGGACACCTCCGGCGACGACCGCTGGATCGTCTCCCTCGAGTGGGAGTTCGGCGACGGCGCGACGGCGAGTGGCTGGTGGACCCAGCACAGCTACGACGAACCCGGTACCTACACCGTCGGACTGATCGCGACCGACAACGACGGACGGTCGACGACCCACGAGGTGTCGGTTGTGGTCTCCTGACTCCCGTGAGTTGGTCGCATCGGTCCATCGGTAATATTCCGGAACGAGCCACTAAATCAAGGATTTTTGTATGTTGAAGAATAATTGAAAATCATGTCACCCAAAGCGAACAACCCAATCAAATCGACGAAAACGACGTTTCGAATCGTCGAGGCCATCAGGGAACTCGACGGTGCTGGTGTAACCGAACTCGCGGAGTATCTCGAGTTGCCAAAGAGCAACGTCCACAACTACCTGAGCACGCTCGAGGAGGAGGAGTACGTCGTCACGGAGGGAACGACGTTCCACGTCGGCATTCGGTTCCTAGAACTCGGTGCCTACGCACGGAGTCGACGGGAGTTGTACGAAATCGCGCGGCCGGAACTGGACAAGATCGCCGAGGAGGAGGGTGAACTGGTGAACCTTCTCGTCGAGGAGCACGGCCGGGGGACGTACATCTACCGCGTCGCGGGCGAGGATGCGGTCCAGGTCGATGCCCACGTCGGGACGCGCGTCTCGCTTCACTGTACGGCACTCGGCAAGACGATCCTCGCTACCCTCCCGAACGAACGCGTCGAGACGATCGTCGATCAACACGGGCTCCCGAAGGTGACCGAGGGAACGATCACCGACCGCGAGGAACTCTACGCCGAACTCGAGGGGATACGCGATCGCGGCATCGCCTTCGATAGGGAAGAACGGCTCGAGGGACTGCGCTGTGCGGCGGCCCCGATCTGTAGCGAGACGGGTCGCGTTCTCGGCGCGATTTCGATCTCCGGGCCGACGACGCGAATCCGGGATGAGCGCCTCGAGACGGAGCTTCCGGCACGTCTCGAGCAGGCGACGAACGTGATCGAACTCAATATCACGTACTCCTGAGAGGGCTATCCTGGCCATTACCGCTGAACTCACGGTTCGCCGTACGTTCACCGCGGCCCCGTCGTGATGGAGGGTCCGTGCGGGTCCCGGCTCCGGCTCGAATGTCTGTCGCGTGCGTGTTATCGATCGACCGAGACGCTCGTTTTGGACCCGTCGTAGGTTACGGTCGTCTGTGGCTCACCTTCCTCGACGCCGCCTCCTCGAGACTGGTCGACGACGGTAATCCGCATCTCCCGGCGATCGACCAGTTCGGGGAACGATCCGTCGCGCTCGTCGATCGTGAGCGTGCTCGCCGCGTCGTCCCACTCGAGGCGGGTGATCGCGTAGGCGCCGTCCTCGTACTCGTAGCTGTCGCCGGCGTCCTCGTAGATCTCGAAAGATCCGTCGCGGCCCGGGTAGACGCGCAGTTCCCAGGGGGCGTCGGGTCGTTCGCCGGTGTGGTTGACGACCGGCCCCATCGGGATGATACTCCCCGCGCGGACAAACAGCGGCATCTTCTCGATGGGCGCGTCGGCGAGGATCGTCTGCCCGCCGTCGTAGCGCTCGCCGGTCCAGAAGTCGTACCACACCGTCCCGTCGGGGAGGTAGACCTCCCGGGCTTTCGCTCGTCCCTCGAGCGTCGTCGAGTCGGGGCCGTAGTACATCGGCTCGGTGACCGGACAGACCAGCAGGGAGGGGCCGCACATGAACTGGTCGGTGACGTCGTGTGTCCGTTCGTCCTCGCGGAACTCGAACGCGAGGTGTCTGAACATCGTGTACTCGTCGTGGGTTTCCCAGCCGGCCAGCGAGTAGATGTACGGCAACAGCCGGTAGCGAAGTTCGTCGAATGTCACGATCGTGTCGTAGATCCGGTCACCGGGTTCGCCAAATCGCCACATCTCGCGGGGCGTGTTCGTCCCGTGTGAGCGAAACAGCGGGAGGAATGTGCCGAACTGGAACCAGCGGGTATAGAGTTCCCGATAGCCGAGATCCTCGTAACCCGCGTCGAAATCGCCGTTGGCGTAGAACTCCGCGTCTGCGTTGTCCGCGACGAAGAAGGCGCCGATGTCGAGTGTCCACTTCGGATTGCCGGTCGCGGTGAACTGGAGGCCGTCGGCGATCTGTTTCTCGAGTCGGTCCCAGGTCGCCTCGATGTCGCCCGACCAGGTGATCGCGCCGTAGCGCTGTTGGCCCGGATAGCCGCTTCGCGTGAGGTTGAGCACTCGCTTGTCCTCGGTCGATTTCCGCTGTCCCTCGTAGATCCCTTTCGCCTGGTAGAGTGAGTACGCGTTGATGTAGGCCGGATCGAGAACGTGTTTGTACTCGCTCGTGATTAACTCGAGGCGCGTTTCGGGTTCGAGCGGCTTCTCGAGTCCCCAGTCGGGGTTGTAGGGTTCAGTCGAGTCGGCCCACCAGGCGTCGACGCCGTGGGAGAACAGCCCATCGTCGGCTTGCTTCCAGTACAACTCGCGGGCGTCGGGATCGAAGACGTCGTAGTAGTTGACCTCGTTATCCGGCGCCGAGAGGTCGTGGTCGTCGAGCAGGTAGCCCGCGTCGGCCATCTCCTCGTAGTTCTCTCCGGTGATCATGTTCGGCCAGATCGAGATCATCAGCTTGACGCCTCGCTCGTGGAGTTCCTCGGTCAACGCGTCGGGATCCGGGAACTGCTCGGGTTCGAACGATTTCTGTCCCCATCGTCCCCAGTCACCACCGGGGCCGCCCCACTCGGCGAAGTCGGGGTCCTCGTCGGTCGAGTTCGGCCAGTACTGCCAGTCCTGGACGATACAGTCGAGTGGAATCTCCCGCTTGCGGTACTCGTCGACGACCTCGAGCAGTTCTTCCTGGGTCTCGTACCGTTCTTTGGACTGGACGTAGCCGTAAGACCACTTCGGGAGCATCGCCGCGTCGCCGGTGAGCTGGCGAAAGCCGGCGACGACGTCGTCGAACTCCGGCCCGTAGACGACGTAGAAATCGAGTTCGTCGACACACTCCGACCAGAAGTACGTCCCGTGGCGGTCGTCGTGGAACGTCGACAACGAGTAACTGTCGAACAGCAGGCCGTACCCGCGCGTCGAGACGAACGCGGGCATCGCCACCTTCGTGTTGTGCTGGTAGAGGTGCTGGTCGTGGCCGCGGTAGTTCGCGATGCCGTCGTCGTGTTGACCCAGGCCGTAGATCGCCTCGTCGTCGGAAAACTCGAGTGAGAGTTTCGTCTCGTAGGCCTCTCGATCGAGGCTCTCGTGGGGTGTCGCGGCGTTCTCTCCGGCGAGGTCGGCGACGTCGACCGGTCGGAGCTCCTTACCGCCTTCCGGGGGTTCACCGAAGAGACGTTCGCCGTCGGCGTCGAGCCACGTGAGCGCGCAGGTCTCTTTCTCGAGGTCGACCCGGAGTGTCTCAGTCTCGAGAGTGACCGTGGTCGCGGTTTCCTCGACGGACCAGTCGGCTTCCGGGGACTGGTCGACGATCATCGGGCTGTCCGTCGACGGCTCGGTGATCGGTTCGTCGCCGACGGCGGCGCGAACGACTGCGTCGTCGATAACCTGTAGTTTGAGAACCCCTTCGTCGGTCCGAACGCACGGACCGTCGGCTTCCGATCGAAGCTGCTCGAACTGCATATCGAAACGTGAGTGTCCCGATCCCTTTACTGTTACCCTCGGGAGCGCGGCGTTCGGGCCGAGACGTCGGTCGCCGCTCAGGCTTGGACGCCGACGCCGCTCGAGGTGGCGACGGTGGGGCCGTCACACTCGACGACTCTCCGGCGACCGGACGACGGCGTGGCTCTCAGATCTGCCCGCTCTCACGCGTCCGACGACGCCGTGTCGGATGCCCCGTCAGTTTCGGCCGGTTCGACCCGGATCGTGTGGAGACGAACGTCGCCGCCGCGGGCGACGACGTACAGATCGCGGTTGTTTCCGTTCGCCCCGTCCAGGCTCATCGTGTGACCGTCGTACTCGTAGATCCCGCCGGTCGGGCCGACGTCCGTCTGACCCAGAAGCGGGCCGGACGGCGAGTCACGGCGCAGTTCCAGCGTGATCGATTCTTCCTCCGCCCGAGCGACCGAGACGGTCGCCTCGGTCGGCCCCTCGTGCAGGTCGACGTCGGCGAAGGAGAGCCACGAGCCGTCGGCCATCCCGACGACGGTTCCCTCGGATCGAGAGCGATCGAGCAGTTCGATCTCGGCCCACGACCAGTCGTCGGCGTCGACGGCTCGCGTCTCCGCGGAGAGATCGCGAGGCGGAATCTTCTCGCCGTCGACCTGGATCGATCCCTGGAGGCGATCGTCGTCGGACGCGGAACCGACGGACACCGCGTGGGTCGCGGACTCGACGACACGTTTCTGTCTGGTCACGTCCCAGAACGAGAACGCGTCGTACTCGATCGGAATCTCGACGGTCGCGCTCTCGCCCGGCTCGAGGTGGACCCGCTCGAAACCGCGCAGCACCCGTTCGGGCTGGCGGGTCCGTGAGTCGTGTTGTTCGGTGTAAACCTGGACGACTTCGTCGGCGGCCATCGAACCCGTATTCGTGATTTGGACGCTGATGGTAGCCGTTTCGCCGGACGTGAGCTGTCCGTTGGGCTCGAGTTCCAGCTGGCGGTACTCGAAACTGCTGTAGGAGAGGCCGTGCCCGAACGCGTAGCGGACGTCGTCCTGTCCGTAGCGGTAGGTCGTGCCGGTCTCCGCGATGTTGTACTCCGTGATGTCGGGGAGGGCGTCCGTCGAACGCGGCCAGGTCTGGGTCAGCCGGCCGCCGGGTGAGACGTCGCCGAGCAACACGTCCGCCAGGGCGTGGCCGGTCTCCTGGCCGGCGTGGCTGGTCCAGAGGATCGACGGAACGCGGCTCTCGGACCCATCGAGGTGGACCGGGTAACTGCTCTTGAGGACGACGGCGGTGTCGGACTGGGCGTCGCCGACGCGCTCGACGAGTTCCCGCTGGGCCGGTGGAAGCGCGAGGGTATCCCGGTCTTGCGTTTCCCGCCCGCCGATCAGTGGATGCGTTCCGACCATCACGACGGCGACATCGGCGTCGCGTGCGGCCTTGACCGCCTCCTCGATGCCGTCGGTTCGGACCTCGAGATCGAACCGGGCGGCCTCGGACTCGTCGTCGGCGCTTGCGTGAAGCGCGCCGTCCTCGACCGCGACGTAGCTGTCGGTGCTCGGATGTCGCAAAACGACGGAATCGCCGATGTCGACGAACTCGAAGGCCTCCTCGACGACCTCCCAACCGGCCGGATCGTCGGCGCCGTTGACGAGTTCCCCGTCGTCGACCGTTACGTACCGTTCGTTCGCCGTCGCCCGGAGCGTCCAGACGTCGTCGGTCCACTGAACGGCCTCGAACAGCTGGACGCTCGGCGCATCCGTCGACTGCAGTCCCAGCGGGCCGCCACCCTTGCCGACGCCCGCCGAGACGTACTCGCCCGAGGATCGCTCTTTGAGCGCGATCCGGTCGGCGCCGACGGCGGGGTCGACCTGGTCGGATCCGAGCCGGTCGCGAATCCCCTCGCGCAGGCTGACCCCGTACGGGAGCGCGCCGCTGTACCAGTCCTCGAACACCCTGTCTGAGACCGGTCCGATCACGGCGACGTCGTCCGACGTCGACAGCGGGAGCGTCCCGTCGTTTTTCAGGAGGACGGTTCCGTCGCGAGCCGCCTCGCGTGCGAGCTCACGATGATCCGGGTGGCCGATGACCTCCTCGGTGAGGTCGGCGTAGGGATCGTCCGACGGCTCGAGGAAGTCCCCGAGCAACGATCGTACGGTCAGGACGTGTCCGGCCGCCCGATCGACGTCGTCCTCGGACAGATAGCCCTCCTCGAGTGCACCCAACAGTGCGTCGACGGTGGTCGAGCTGTCGGCGCCGAACTCGGTGAAGCTGTCGAGACCCGCAAGCACGGCCGCCGCGCGGGCGCGTTCGTCGGAGTCGTAGTACTCCTGTTCGCCGGTCAGGTTCACCGGGGCCCAGGCGTCGCTGACGTTCATGATCGCGTTTTCGTCTGGAGCCCACTCCCGGACCGGATCGTCCAGAAGCGGCGAGGCGGTCATCGGCCGTCCGTTGACGAGGTTGTAGGAGGCCATCACGCCGACGGCGGTCCCGGACTCGATCGGCGGTCGGAAAAACGGGAGGTAGTAGTCGCGAAGAAGCCGCGGCGGCATCTCCGCGTTCGTCGTCGTCCGCTCGGTCTCGTTGTTGTAGCCGATGTAGTGTTTGAGAATCGGCGCCGTCTTGAGGTACTCCGGGTGGTCACCGGCCAATCCGTCGGTGTACGCGGTCGCGATCTCGCCGTTCAACAGCGGATCCTCGGAGTAGCCCTCCTCGTTGCGACCCCAGCGGGGATCGCGAAGCTGGTCGACCGTCGGGGACCAGACGTTGAGTCCGACGCCGCCGTCGGTCGCGTTGTGCTTGCCTCGAACCTCGTCGCCGACGGCGTCGCCGACGCGCTCGACGAGTTCTGGATCCCACGTGCTCGCCAGGCCGATCGCCTGTGGGAACACGGTCGCCTCGCCGAGCCAGGAGACGCCGTGAAGCGCCTCCGTTCCGGTTCGAAACGAGTCGAGTCCCGCCCGATCGATCGGCGGCTGATACTGGTGGAGCAACGAGACTTTCTCCTCGACGGTGAGCCGGTCGAGGATGGCCTCGACCTCGTCGTCGAACGCGGCTGGCTCGTCACTGATTTCCCCGCCGTCGGTCACCGTCGACGATCCGTGTCCGACCCCGCCTATTAGGCCCAGGGTCGTTCCCGCTCCGATACTCGCGAGTAAGGTTCTCCGCATCTGGCTACCCATTGGTCATTACACCACCTCCACCATCCACCAATACATTGAAAAGTATATCTATTAATTGTATATAGAAATAGTTAGAAATAATCTATGCGTGTTCAGCTTTGAACGTGCGAAATCGGCGTCTCGAGTTCTGTTCGACGGCGAACTGCCACCGGATTCGCGAGTGATCGGCCGGTGATCGAACCGGGTCGCCCTCGAGCACGTCCACCGGTCGATTCACTACGAGACGTCGATCTCCGTCATCGGCGCCTCGACGACCGCGAGGTCGTACGCTGGGATCGGGTCGGTTCCGAGAAGCACGGCCGCCTCGTTCGGAACCGAGAGTCTTCGGTCTCTGCTGGTGAAGTTCAACACCCAGGAGTAGCC
Organism: Natrarchaeobius versutus; assembly: GCF_041205745.1. Lineage (NCBI taxonomy): Archaea > Methanobacteriati > Methanobacteriota > Halobacteria > Halobacteriales > Natrialbaceae > Natrarchaeobius > Natrarchaeobius versutus. The sequence goes on from NZ_JBGFCC010000008.1 coordinate 164,405, forward strand.
GTCGCGTTCGACGATGCGAACGTTCGTCGGCAACGGCTCCGGCGTCACGGGGACGCCGGCGTCTGCCAGCACGTCGGTCACCAGGGCGTCCGCCAGCGACTCCTCGGGCCAGACGCCGCAGTAACGAACCTGGCCGTCACCGACCGCGTTGGTCGTCAGGGCGGGTATACCGGCCGTCGTTCCGCCCCGGTAAGTGCCGGTCACGGTCGCCGTCTCCGGGCTCAGTCGTTCGTTCCAGATCCGCGAGTCGAAACCTTTGCCGTCGTACTCGAGCGTTCGATCCATCGTCGGGTGGGGCGCCTCGTGGTGTTCGACGGTCGCACCGACCAGCTCCGCAAGCGGGCCCGGCGGGGCCTCGTTCAGCAGTTTGCTCGAGCGGTCCTTGACGCCCGATCGCATGGTCAAAAGGAGCTGACCGCCGGTTTCGACGTATTCGTGCAGGTGAGCCGCGATCTCGTCGTCGACGAGGTGGAGCGTCGGTGCGACGACGGCCGCGTAGGCATCGAGATCGCGCGTCGGTGGAACGATATCCACGGCGACGCCGCGTGCCCGGAGCGCCCGGTAGTACGTCTCGAGGTGCTCCCAGTAGTCGAACTCGGGGGCGTGTGACTGGACGTTCAGTGCCCACAGGTTGTCGTACTCGTGGAGAAGCGCCACCGGCGCGTCGACGGACGTCGGTTCGGGGAGTCCCTCGAGGTCGGCGGCGGCGTCGGCCGCGTCGGCGTATCCGTCGTCGGGACTGCCGTCGGCCGAACGCAACCCGGAGTGGTACTGTTCGTGTCCCTGTCGGCACCGTCGCCAGCGGAAGTAGACGACCGAGTCGGCGCCGTGGGCGACGGCGTGGTGGGCCCACAGCCGCATCGCCCCGTCGGCCGGAAGCGGCGAGTACGGCGGCCAGTTGATGTCGCCGGGCTGTTGTTCCATCACCCAGAACGGCCCGTCGGCGGCCGATCGATACAGGTCGTGATCGAAGCCGACGACGTCGGGATTGCCGGCGAGCAGGTCGTCGGTCGATAGTTCGTCTCGCGCGTGATGTTGGGTGTGGCCGGTCGGGTACGAATCCCACGCGGCGAAATCGAGGCTCTCACAGACGTCGTAGGCGTCGAGGTGTCCGAAGTGGCTCATGAAGTTGTGGGTCACGAACCAGTCGTCGTTGGCTTCCCGAAGGATCTCCACCTGCCGTTCGTTGTAGGCGACGACGCTGTCGCTTGCGAACCGGTAGTAGTCGAGGCGCAACGAGGGGTTGTGATTCCCCGGTGCCGACCGGGGTGGCTGGATCTGTTCGAAGTCGTTGTACCGCTGGCTCCAGAAGTGGGTCCCCCACGCCTCGTTGAGCGCCTCGACGTCGTCATAGCGCTCGCGGAGCCACTCGCTGAAGGCGTCCGAACAGTCCTCACAGTAACACCGGATCGTGTCGTGACAGCCGTACTCGTTGTCGGTTTGCCAGCCGGCGACGACGGGATGATCGGCGAACCGCTCCGCCAGTCGCGTGACGATCCTGTCCGTCTCGAGGGCGTACGCCTGCGAGTTAAAACAGTAGTGACGACGTCCGCCGAAGTGACGCGTCGTTCCGTCCCGATTCTCCTGGAGGATGTCCGGATGGTCGTCGACGAGCCACCGCGGCGGCGTCGCCGTCGGCGTACACAACACCGCCTGCATTCCACGGTCGCCGACGTACTCGAGGACCGTCTCGAGCCACTCGAAATCGAACTCGCCGCGTGCAGGTTCCAGCCGCGACCAGGAAAACTCGCCCATCCGAACGTACTCGAGGCCTGCATCGGCCATCTGTTCGACGTCGGTTTCCCATCGCTCCCGCGGCCAGTGTTCCGGGAAGTAACACACTCCGATCGACATGGCGTATCCAGATCGCTCATTGGTAATAGGTCTACCGCTCTCCTCCGTGAGATCGCTCGAGACGATTTGTAGTGACGGAGTACGGTCCGTTCGTCCATCTCCCGTTGTTCGGCGGTCCTCGAGTGAGTTGTCGTCGAGAACCGTTTCAGTGCGGCGATCGTCCGGTAGCGTTTCGACATATGAAACTTATCCGTCGTGACTGTACCGATCGATGTCGGCGACTCACATCGCGTGATCGAATTCGCTGTGACCATCTCGTGGGAGGAAGACGGCGTTCACAGACCTGTAGGCTTCGTTATCGGAGTTTCCCGGCACCCAACGAATTTTCCACATTGTTGAACACTCTTTCAACCGCATTCGACCGTACTCGGGGGTTCGGACGGTAATCTCCGGCCGATACGATACAGTGGTTTACACCCATACGTATGTAATCCGAATCTGTTCAACACTGTGTAACATTTCTCGGCAGGTGGGAGTGTCGTCGGGCAGAAATCGTTTCCCTCTATGAAACTGTAAGCGACGCGCTCGAGTCGTATCATATCACCACTGTCGTCGAATACGCATCCGTTTGGTTGTGGTCGCGAGCGACGGACTCCTGGCGTCGACGATCTGTTATCATTGATCTTCCACAATTTTTATTGGTTGATAATGCGAACGGTACCCATGGCCGAAAAGGCTGGTAGGAGTAGCTCTCGGTACCGTTCGATCTCTCGACGCAGACTAATGCAGACGACGGCCGCCGGTACGGCCGCCCTCGCCGCCGGCTGTACTGGTGACTCCGGCGGCGGCGACGGGCGAGTCCTCGTCGACGGCGATCATCACTGGATGGACGAAGCGGAACTCAACCCCTACGCCGGAGACTCGACCGGCGGTGCGATCTGGCGGTTCTTTCCGGCGCTCGCGTTGTACTCGACGGAGGCGACCTTCTACGAGGGAAGTCAGGAGGACGAGCACGTCACCTACGGTGAGTTCCGCCCGGGGAGCGCGGCCGAGTGGGATCACGCCGGTGACGAGATGTCTATCACGCTCCGCGAGGACTGGCAGTGGGACTCCGGCGACGAAGTGACCGCCGACGACCTCGTGACGCGTCTCCGGCTCGACGGCTACGACGGCTCCGATAACTGGGATTTCATCGAGCAAGTGTATGCCGACGACGAGAAGACCGTGATCCTCGAGTTCGACCAGGAGTACGACGAGGAGCTGTTCGCACACACGTTCTTTCTCCCCGGAATGACGGTGAACGCGCCGCCGGAGATCGACGGCGAACGGACAGTCTTCGCCGAGACGCTCGAGGCGCTCGAGGAAGCGACGACGGAAGAGGAAGAAGACGACATCCTCCTCGAGTTGATGGAGTTCTCCTGGACGCCCGGCGATCTCGCGCTTGCGGGTCCGTACAGCGTCGATCGGGTCACGCGAGAGACGATCATCCTCGAGCCCAACGAGGGGTTCTGGGACCCGATCGATTTCGACGAACTCGAGACGAAAACGGTCGGGCTCGGCGGAGCGGGGGCGGATACCCAGGAGGTACTGTCGGGCGAGACGGATCTCGGGCCCATTCTCACCCCCGAAATGATAGACGAGATGGACGACGATCTCAATATGGCGATCAAGCAAGGGGAGTTCGGGGTCGGGCTCGGATTCAACTTCGAGGGCGACGGTCCGTACACGGATCGAAACGTTCGGCGCGCGATCGCGTACGTTCTGGATGCGGCGGAGGTCTCGGACGGGTCGAATCCGCTTCTGTACGGCGTCCCGGAGTACGCGGCGACGAATCTCATCACGACCGAACAGGCCGAAGACATCCTCGGGGACCGCCTTGAGGAGTTCGATCTCTACGAGCGGGATACGGACCGTGCCGCGGAACTCATGCGTGAGGCGGGCTACGAACGCGAGGACGACGAGTGGGTCGACGACGACGGCGAGCCGGTCGTCGTTCCGATCGATACGACTGAGTGGGACGGCTACTCGGAACTCGGACAGCTGACGACGTCCGCACTCGAATCGTTCGGGATCGAAGTCGAGTTCGAGGTCGTCCAGGAGTCGGCGTACGTCGACATGATCTGGGGCGACGCCCCCGGAATGGAAGCCGCGTTCGCGACGTGGGGAGACGGACACCCGTACCCGGCGTTCCAGGAGGTCTTCAGCGACTGGAGCCACTGGAACACTCCCGAGGAACTCGAGGTCCCGATGCCCGTCGGCGACCCCGACGGCGGCCTCGAGTCGGTACACGTCCAGGAGATGACCCAGCGCGTTCCCGAACTGACGGGCGAGGAACTGACCGAGACGCTCGTCGAACTCTCGTGGGTGTTCAACCAGGCCGTCCCCGTCGTTCCGCTGGTCAGCGAGAACATGGGCGTAACCTACTGGACCGACGACTGGGAGCTTCCGGACCGCACCGAACCGATCTGGGGCGTCGAGCGAAACCACGAAAAACTAACCGCCTACGGGCTCGTCGGCGTCAGAGAGTAAGACATGTCCTCGAGAGACACTCCCGCGTGATCCCATGGTGAACTGGCTGACCAAACGACTGCTGAAGGCGGCACTCACCGTGTGGGGCGTAATCACGCTCAGTTTCGGACTGGGTCATCTCATGCCGGGTGGGCCGGCCCAGCACATCCAGGCACAGATCATCTCCCAGGAGGGTGGAAGCATCGATCCCGAACGGTTGAACCGGATGATGGAGCGCTACACCAACGTCCAGCCGGACGAGCCGGTGTGGCGACAGTACCTCGATTACGTCGCCGCCGTGTTACAGGGCGACCTCGGCGAGTCGATCATCCGGAACGAGCCGGTGATCGAGATCATCGCACAGGCGCTCCCGTGGACGATATTCATCATGGGTATCTCGCTGATCCTCACCTTCGCCATCGGGATCACCCTCGGGGCGGCGATGGCGTACTACGAGGGAACCCGATTCGACTTCGTCGCGTCGACGCTCGGGACGGTCCTCAACTCGACGCCGTTTTACCTGCTCGGATTCCTGCTCCTGTTCGCGTTCGCCTATCAGTGGAGTATCTTTCCGACGGGCGGTCACATGAACCCGCGGACCGATCCGGGGTTGAACTATCCGTTCGTCAGGGGCGTCGTACTCCACGCGACGCTACCCGTGCTCTCGATGGTACTCACGGAAGCCGGCGGCTGGGCGCTCTCCATGCGAGGCAACAGCATCAGCGTCCTCGGGAAAGACTACATTCGAGTCGCCCGGCTCCGAGGGCTCTCCGACAGGCGGATCGCGTTCACCTACATCGGGCGGAACGCGATCCTCCCGCTGTATACCGGGTTCCTGATCGCCATCGGATTCGTCATCGGCGGCTCCGTGATCTTAGAGGAGGTGTTCACCTACCAGGGCATCGGCTACTACATGGTCGACGCCGTCCAGGCCAACGATTACCCGCTGATGATGGGAACGTTCCTCGTACTCACGCTCGCCGTCGTCTTCGGCCTGCTCGTCGCGGATCTAACCTACGGAAAGCTCGATCCCCGGATCACCGCCGGAGGTGAATCCGATGAAACGTACTGACCAACCGCCCGCGGACCACCCTTTCGAGCGCGTCTCCGAGATGTCGCGCTCGGAGGGCTCCGACATCGCCCGGTCGCTCGAGCGGCGGGTGTACGTCCCGGCACGAATCCTCCTCGAGGACCGGAAGACGATCATCGGATTGGCGATCATGATCGCGTACGTCCTCATGGGGACCGTCGGCGTCTGGCTGGTGCCGGAGCCGACGACCGACGGGCCGCGGTTACTGGGGCCGTTTCAGTCGCTCGAGTACCCGCTCGGGACTGACGCGATGGGACACGACCTCTTCGCGATGATCGTCCATGCGACGCCACCGATGTTATTGATGATCGCCTCGGGTGCGGTGTTCGCGACGGCGGTCGCGACGATTGTTGGGACGGTCGCCGGCTACAAAGGCGGGTTCGTCGACGACGTCCTCACGCTCATTACGGACATCATGCTGACGATCCCCGGGCTTCCGTTGATCATCGTCATCGTCGCGACGGTCGGCCCGACGAATCCGGTGGTGATCGGCGTGTTGCTCACCATCAACACCTGGGCAGGTCTCGCCCGGACGATCCGGGCAGAGGTTCTCTCGCTTCGTGACGACAACTACGTCGAGGCGTCGCGGCTGATGGGTACACCGACCTGGCGGATCATCAAAGCGGACATCGTCCCGAACGTCATGCCGTACGTGCTGATCAACTTCATGATGGCCGGTCGGTCGGTCATCTTCAGCGCCGTCGGTCTCTACTTCCTCGGATTGCTTCCCTTCACGGCGTTGAACTGGGGCGTGATCCTCGACATGGCCGTCGGAAACGGCGCGCTCACCAGCACCTCGACGATCCACTGGGTCGTCGTCCCCACGGTCGTGATCGTCGTCATCTCCTACGGCCTGATCATGCTCTCACAGGGGATGGATCGCCTGTTCAACCCTCGAGTCAGGGCTCGAAAGCGGGAGTAATTCCCCTCGAGACCGCACTGATTCGTCGCTTCGCTGTCTGCCCCTCTTCCGGCGCTTACCGCGAGTATCGGTAGGAGAGTCCGCCAAGAACGACCAGAAACGCCGTCAGCATCACGAAGTTGAACTGGAGGACGACGAACGACGCCGATTCACGATCGATGAACGCCAGCGAAAAAACCGATAGCGCGAGCAAGACCGTACAGACGATCATCAACAGGTGGATCACCGGCAGGTTGTCACGGACCACGGCCTCGAGTTCGGTTCGGAACGATCGCGGTTGCCGCCCGTCTTCGCGTGCCATGGATTCGTACCCGGTCGTACGACCAGCCGTGACTTTATCGTTTGCATCACTGTGGCGGGTCCATCCCCCTGGCCCGACGCTGTCGACCTTTCACCATCGCAACCATTAAGACGAGCGAAATGGTACGAGATAACGAATACCATGAACGGACGCGTCGGTACCGGACAGCGACCGCGCTCGGACGGGAATCGTCGCTCTTCCGGGGGGCGCTCTCCTGGGACGTTCGACGATGCCACGACAGCCCACGAGGGGGAACCATGAGTGCCGAGCGAGACCGCACGCACGACACCTCGATCGAGGTCGACGATCCGATCATCTCCGCGCGGGACGTGTCGGTCACGTTCGAGATGGACCGCGGTGAGTCTCGAGTGCTCGACAACGCGTCGATCGACGTCGCCCGCCAGGAAGTTCTCGGCGTCGTCGGCGAGAGCGGAAGCGGGAAGTCGATGTTCGCGTCGGCTCTTCTGGATGCCGTCGTCGAGCCGGGGACGGTCGACGGCGAGATCACGTACTACCCGAACGACGGCGATCCGATCGACGTACTCGAGCTGGATACCGAGTCACTTCGCCGTTTCCGGTGGGAGGAGATATCGATGGTGTTTCAGGGGGCCCAGAGTTCGTTCAACCCCGTCATCACCGTCCGCGAACACTTCCTGGAGACGATCGAAGCCCACGCCCGCCACGTCGAGAAGACGATGTCTCACGCTCGTGAACTCATCGCCGACCTCCACATGGAGCCCGAACGGGTGCTCGACTCGTATCCCCACGAACTCTCCGGCGGCATGAAACAGCGGACGCTCATCGCGCTCTCACTCGTCCTCGAGCCGAACGTCCTCGTGATGGACGAGCCGACGGCCGCCCTCGACCTGCTGATGCAGCGGTCGATCCTCGACCTGCTCGAGACCCTCTCGGAGAAGTACGACCTGACGGTCGTGTTTATCACCCACGATCTGCCGCTGGTGACCGGCCTTTCCGACCGACTCGCGGTGTTGTACGCCTTCCAGTTCGTCGAAATCGCCGACGCTGATCGGATCGTCGAGCGCCCCGTCCACCCCTACACGCGGTCGTTGCTGAAGGCGGTCCCGAACCTGAACACCCCGCTTTCGGAGATGACGCCGATCGAGGGGTCGGCGCCGGATCCGGTCGACGTCCCACAGGGCTGTTCCTACCACCCGCGCTGTCCGTTGGCCGACGACCGGTGTCGAACGACGGATCCGTCTCTTTTCGAGACCGGCGAGGACGCCGTCGCCGCCTGCGTTCACTGGCAGGATGCCCTCGGGGCGATCCCCCTCGAGTTCGATCGGGAGTACGACGCCGCCGACCGGGCCGTTCGCGACGGGGAACAATCCGAGTTACCGGTACTCTCCCTCTCGGACGTCGAGGTGCACTTCGAACAGGAGAAGCGTGGCTGGCGGAACCTGTTCACGGACCCGGAGACGGTGCGTGCGGTCGACGGCGTCGACCTCGAGATCTACAAGAACGACGTCGTCGCACTCGTCGGCGAAAGCGGCTGTGGCAAGACGACGCTCGGAAAGGCCGCGATCGGTGCACAGCGACCGACCGGCGGTTCGATTACGTATCGAGGTGCCGATATCTGGGACGTTCGAGACGGTGAGAGCGCCGATATCGAGTACGAGGAGATCCGCCGATCGCTCCAGATGATTCACCAGGACCCGGGCAGTTCGTTGAACCCAAACCGGCCCGTCCACAAGAGCCTCGAGGCGCCGCTGAAGCTGTGGAAACCCGGGATGGACGCCGACGACCGGACGGCCCGGATCCTCGGTATGCTCGAGTACGTCGGAATGAGACCGCCCGAGGATTACGCGGATCGCTATCCACATCAGCTCTCCGGCGGCGAGCAACAACGGGTCGCCCTCGTTCGAACGCTTCTGATGAACCCCGACGTCGTCCTCGCCGACGAGGCGGTCTCGGCGCTCGACGTCTCGTTGCGCGTCGAGATGATGGACCTGATGCTCGAGCTTCAGGAGTGGTTCGATACGTCGTATCTGTTCATCTCACACAACCTCTCGAACGCCCGCTATTTCGCGGGGAGTGTGGGCGGGCGGATCGGCGTCATGTATCTCGGCGAGATCATCGAGATGGGTCCCGTCGGGGAGGTGATCCGCGAGCCACGCCACCCCTACACGAAAGTGTTGAAGTGGTCGACCGAGGAGCTCGATTCGGAAGAACAGCGCACGAGCCCACCCGTTCGCGGGATAGACATTCCCGATCCGGTCGATCCTCCCTCCGGGTGTCGGTTTCACACCCGTTGTCCGGAGGCGAGAGAAACCTGCCGTTCCCGGAAACCGTCGGTCGACGATCCCGCGGCTATCGATGGGGAGCACACGACGGCGTGTTTTCGAGAATACGGGCCCAACCACGCCTACTGGGACAGCGATCCGATCGTCGAGGACGCGCGTTCGGGAGACGAGGCGGGACTCGAGGAGAGCGCCTCGAGCGACTGATCCGGCACCGGTGTGAGTCGGCGGTTCGGCCGTCCCGGTCAGGCGCCGTGGGACCGTCGCAATCCGATGATAGCCGGGCCGTCTGAGTTCGCCCTTACCGGGCCTATCGTAGCCACTGAATTGGAGCACCGATCTCGTTTACTCGTTCCGTTCGAGTGAAACGGGTTGGTCGTGTTCTCTGCGGACCGTTTCGCTCTCGAGTGGGCCCGCGCTGACGATACCTCGATGAACCAACTGGTTTCGACCACTGCTCGCCAGTTTCGGCACGAATACGGTCTGCCCCAGTTGCAATAGGTACCTATTGGCCAATGGTGTGCGTTCTGGTCGTCTCTCCGCCGACTCTGGGGCAAGTTGAGTGGAATTTCGTCCTCGAGGAGTGACCTGTGCGAGTACCGTTTGACCACTTATCTGTCCGACTAATCGGCGTCAACAGCTGACAGACATTACCCCGAACCACACGGATATTTGAAATATAAGGTGCGTTATATGAGTGGCGCTTTCTCGAGACGTTACTGGAAGTCGGACGGAACGAACGGTGATCCGAAGAACGAGTCCCGGCGTCGACGTACACCGCGGTGTTCGAGGCCGTTTCGACCCGGTTTCGACTGAACTCCCTCGTGTTGCAGGTCGCCTTCGGACTCGCGTGACTCTTTCGCGTGATGGCGTTCGTCCCTGATGGTCCTGTCCTGTATGGACATCGGTTGGTGCGATTCCCGGATCGATCGTTCTCGCGACCTCGGGAAAATCTACAGATAAGCAAGGCGAGTGCCTCGGGGCTTGACCCCGACGCGGCTCACGCTCCGCTGATCGCGGCCGTGACCGTATCGCGCGAAGCGGTGTCGAGGGGGAGTTTCGTGCCGTCGGGTCCGCAACTGGATGCACACGCGATGATCGTCGCCTTGCGGTCGTTCACCCGTCGGGCCTATCGGCGAGTACCGAGCTGGTCGGATTGCGGTATAAAGCGCCGGACTCGAAGACGACGACACCACGAATGCCTCGACCGCTCGTGCCCGCTGTGTCTCCCGTGTTCGCTCCGACTTGAGGGGGTTGACGCGAGTTGACGAGGTGTCCAACTATTGAACCCGGTCTGCGTTATTACGAACACATGTTTTCTCACATCACGTAAAATTGAAGCGATACGTTGGGAACTGTCGCCGAACAGATCACGAGTGCTCGCAGTCCCGCGGACGCTCTCTGGCGACACCGCTGACCTCGAAATCTCGAACGGAACGTTTCGGAGGACGAACTGTCGAAACAATCCACGTCTGGAACACCGCATGATTCAACTGACTGTTCGACGAACACACAGTCATGGATCACGGACATGAGGAGATGTGTTGGCGGGGGGAGGCGACGAACCGAGTTCTGAATCGGCGATCTGACGCCCTCTCGTCACTCGAGACGGAGTCGGTTTCGCTCGACGACATCGGTGGCCGAACGCTCGCGGAACCGATCGTCGCCGAGCACGACGTCCCCGAACACGACCGCGCGACGATGGATGGCTACGCCTTCGACGCGACTGAGGATTACCCCCTTCGTCTGACCGACGAGGAGGTGTTTCCGGAGGACGAACCGCCGTCTATCGAGGTCGGCGAGGCGGTGGCGATCGCGACCGGTGCACCGCTTCCACCGGAGGCTAACGCCGTGCTCAAACGCGAGGAGTCATCGATCGAGGACGGTCTGCTTCGGGGTGAGCCCCTCGAGCCAGGAACGTACACCTACGAGCGGGGGAGCAATCTCTCGGCCGGGGAAACGTTGTTCGAACGGGGTGAACGGCTGTCGCCCAAAGACGCGATACTGCTCGGTGACCTGGGCCGTGAGACGGTCCCCGTCTACGAGCGGTTCTCGACGGGACTGCTCGCGACCGGCACGGAGATTCACGAAGGGCGGATAGCCGACCTCGATTCGGACATGCTCGCGGGGCTGGTGCGCTCGTGGGGGCACACGGCGACGTACGAGGGAAGCGTCCCCGACGACTACGATCGCGTCGAGGCCGCCATCGACCGCCTCGCCCGCGAGTACGACGTCGTGGTGACGACCGGCGGGACGAGCGTCGGACACAAAGACCACGTTATCCGCGCGCTCGACTCGCTCGGAACGGTCTCGTTTCACCGCGTCCGCATCCGCCCTGGCAAACCAATCGCGATGGCGACTCTTCCCGATCGCGACGCCGTCGCGTTCGCGATCCCGGGTAAGCCAATCGGCGCACACACGATTTCGACGTTCGTCATGCGTCCGTTTTTCACGGGCGAGACTCCGCATCCGACAGTCGACGCGACGATGACTCACGACGTCGAGTTGGGTCCCGACGGATTCGAGTACGTGATTCCCGTCCTGCTCGAGGAGAGCGACGACGGCTACGAGGCCACCGGCCTCGGCTACGCGGACTCGCCGCTTTCGGTCTACGACCGACAGTTCGATCCGAGCGTTCTCTCTTCGAGCACCCGTGCGAGCAACGCAGATGGCGTCGTCCTCACGGAATCACCGCTCGAGAAAGGGGCGCCCGTCTCGGTCGTCCCCTACTCCGTTCTCGAGTGACGGGATCGTCGGCGAGTGGAACCCGCCTCGGCGGTTGTTGTAGCGACTCACCGCTGTCCTCGCAGTGGGTGTCGATCGCCCATTGGTCTCGAAAACAGCTCGCGGTTGGACCGACAGTCTCGAGGCGCTGGCTCACGGTACGATGCGACGGTCGAACGGTCCTCGAACGCGGAAAACGAGCGGAATCGGTATCGTCGTTCGTTAGATCTGATCGTTGACTTCCTTCCAGATCTTTTCGGGCGTCAGCGGCGTGTCGATCTCGTTTCCATCGAAGCCGAGTGGCTCGAGTGCGTCGACGACGGCGTTGAGGACGGCGGCGTTGGCGGCGATCGGTCCGGTTTCTCCGACACCCTTCGCGCCCAGCGGGTTGTCGGGTGCCGGGGTCGAAACCTCGATCGTCTCGACTTCCGGAACGTGGAACGATTTGGGCATCGCGTAGTCCTGTAGCGTGCTTGTGACCATGTTCCCGTTGTCGTCGTAGACGACGTCCTCGTACAGCGCCTGGCTGATTCCCTGGGCGATGCCGCCGTGGAGTTGCCCCTCGACGATCTGTGGGTTGACGCGGTTTCCGGCGTCGTCGACGGATACGTACCGCTCGAACTCGACCTCGCCGGTTTCGGGGTCGACTTCTACGATTGCGGCGTGAACGCCGGAGGTGATCGCCATCTGTTCTGGCAGGTAGTACGTCGTCGCCTCGAGTCCGGGTTCGCCCGGAACGTCCCACGCGCGGTGTGCCTGCGATCCGACCTCCTGGATCGTCATCGAGCGTTCGGGGGCACCTTTGACCCAGAACTCACCGTCCTCGAACTCGATGTCCGCTTCGGGTGCTTCGAGCTGGTGGGCGACGATCGAGCGTCCCTTCTCGATCACGTCGTCAGCACTCTCGGCGAGCGCCGAGCCCCCGACGACGAGCGAGCGGCTCGCGTGCGTCCCGACGCCGTCGTTGAGGTGTCTGGTGTCGCCCTCGATGATTTCGACGTCTTCGATCGGGATACCGAGCTTGTCGGCGACGATCTGGGCGTAGGAGGTCTGGTGGCCCATCCCGAAGTCCATCGTTCCGCAGTACGCGGTGACGGTCCCGGATTGATGGACGGTGATGCGTCCGCTCTCCCAGTGGGTCTTGAAGATTCCGTACTCCTTACAGACGTCCGCTGGGCCGACGCCACTGACGTGGGTGTACGCGGAGAGTCCGACGCCGAGGTAGCGTCCGTCCTCGCGGAGCTCCGCCTGACGCTCGCGCAACTCGTCGTAGTCGATCGCATCCAGCGCTTCGTCGAGGGCCTGCTGGTAGTTGCCGCTGTCGTAGACGGTTCCGGTGACCGTCTCGTAGGGGAACGCGTCCGCCGGGATCTGGTTCCGTCGGCGCAACTCGGCCGGATCGATCCCGATCTCCGTTGCGGACTGGCGCATCAGTCGTTCGATGAACGTGATCGCGGCGACCTCGTGGACGCCTCGGTAGGAGTCGAGACAGGTCGCGTTGGTCAGCGCGCCTCGAATCCGGGCGTAGAGGTTTGGCAGTTCGTACTGGCCGTTGATCACCTCGATGCAGAGCACCGTCGTCAGCATGTGGACGTGCGAGGAGACGTACCCGCCGAGATCGGTGAGACCGTCGAGACGAACGCCGAGGAGGTTGCCATCCTCGTCGAACGCCGCCTCGCCTTCGAGGTTCAGCCCGCGACCGTGTGAGGACGTCTGGTGGATCTCGCTTCGGGTGGCCTGCCACCTGACCGGACGCTCGAGTTCACGAGCACACCACGGAACGAGCGACTCGACGTCGTAGTTGTGGATTTTTGCCCCGAATCCGCCGCCGACGCGTGGAACCTGGACGTGGATCTTGTTCTCGGGATGGCGGAGAATACCCGCGATCGCGTGGCGATCCGAGTGGGGCGTCTGCGTGCTCATCTGGATGCTGATCTCGTTCGACGCCGAGTCGTAGTCGGCGATCGCCGCCCGCGGCTCGAGTGGATCCGGAATGAGTCGCTGTTCGTCGACGGACGCGCTCGCGACGTACTCGGCGTCCTCGAATACCTCGTCGATCTCCTCGCTGTCGCCGAACTCCCAGTCGTAGGCGACGTTGTCGGGATAATCCTCGAAAAGCGCCGGTGCATCGTCTTCGATCGCGGCTTCGGGATCGGTGACCGAGTCGAGTCGTTCGTAATCGACTTCGATTTGGCTGACGGCGTCGTTCGCCGTGTACCGATCCTCCGCCAGCGCAATCGCGAGCGGTTCGCCCTGATAGCGGACGCGGTCGGACGCGATGACCGGTCGGAATAGCTTCGGCTCGACCTGGATGTAATCCGTCGACATCGACGGAATCTTTCGCGGAGCCGACGTCTCGGCCGCTTCCATATCCTCCGCCGTGTAGACGGCAATGACGCCGTCTAACTCCTCGGCGGCGCTGGTATCGATATCGTGAACCTTCGCGTGTGCGTGCTGGCTTCGTAAGACGGATGCGTGGGCCGCATTCGCGACGGGAATGTCGTCCGTATACTCTGCCTGCCCAGTGACGAACTCGGCGTCTTCTGTTCGAGTGACGCGCTCTCCAATTCGGCCGCTAGTTGTGTCTCCGCTCATTTGTAATAGGCTCTCTGTCGTCTTCTAGCAAGCCTCTCACGGGATAAATAACTATGCAAATTATCTAGCCGGATCCGGCGGGACAATTAACGCCCGAGATCGCGTGACTCCGGGGTGACGTTCGGTCCTCGCCGAGATCCGCAGTCGCCGGTCACGGACCGGTCGACCGTTCGTATCCAAGCGGCTGTCTCCCGTCGTAGCGCTCGAGTTGAGACGCGATCTCGTGGAGGTCGTCCTCGCCTGCGAACCCGAACAACCCGTCGACGAACGGGAGTGCGGTTTCCATGCCCTGGCAGGTCGGTTCGTACGTCGGCGTCGTCGCCAGCGGGTTCCACCAGAGGACGATCCGACCCCGACGCGAGAGCCAGTTCATTCCCGCTTCGAGTTCGCTCGTCTCGCCCGTCTCGAGGCCGTCGCTGACGATCACCACGGCGGTTCGTCGGTCGACGGCCGTCGGATATCGCTCTTTGATCTCGGTCAGTGCGCCACCGATCCGTGTTCCACCACCCCACGTCGCCTCGAGTTGCTCGAGCGTCTCGTACGCGTCAGCACTCGAGCGTGCATCGATCGCATCGGTCACTTCCTGGACCGAGGTATCGAAGAAGAAGGTCCGTATCGATCGGCTCTCCGTCTGAAAGCGCGAGAGGGATCGAACGAGAAAGTCGCGTTCGATCACGTCCAGGACCGATTTGCTCACGTCGACGAGAAACAACAGCCGGCTGGCCGTCCGCTTTGGGCCCTCCATCGGCGTCGAAACGATCACGCCACCGGTCTGGTGGCTCTCTCGTAACGCACGACGGACGTCGATCCGCGACGGGTCGGCTGTCGACGTGTAGCCGCGATCGGTCAACCGTGCCAGCGCGTCGCTGATGTGACGGACGGGATCGGCGAGTTCGGCTTCGTCTGGGAGGCCGCCTCGAGGGGTAATTTTCGACGATTCGCCCTGCTTGCTGTATCCGGCGACGGTCTCTCGATCATCGGTCAGGGCCGAGTCGTCGGACTCGGCGTCGACAGCCAGCATCGAACCGGCGTCGGCCATCTCCGCGTCTGCTTCGGTCGCCTCTGGCGATGGCGTCGGATCGGCTTCGGGCAGGTCGAGGAGTTCAGGCTGTTCGTCCGCTCGGACGGAGTCGATGCCGCTGTCGTCCTCGATTTCTGCTATCAGAGCGCGCCAGAACGTCGCGAACAGCCGATCGAACGTGTTGATCTCCGTCGGATCGGTGACCAGGGCCGAACGTAGCGCCGCCCTGGTCCGCGTTCGGTCGACGACGCCGACCTCCGCGAGTACCCGCGCCGCCTCGAGACTTCCCGTCGCCGGCACGTCGACGTCGGCCGCCCGTAGTGCTCGCGTGAATTCCACCAGGCGAACTCGAACACGTTCGTCCGTCGGGATGGCTGTTCGGTCGTCGTCTGATTGGGTGGTCATCGCTTCTGATCAGTGTCGGTCTCCGCCGAGTTGCGGGCGTCTCGGGCGGCCGCCGTGAGGTCGTCTGCCAGTTCGTCGATCCGCTCGACGTCTTCGATCTCCTTGAGGAGGAATCCGGCCGTCGAGCGGATCCGATCGGCGGTTATCTCGTCGTCCGCGTCGACCTCGAGGTCGACCAGCGCTCGTGCCCAGTCGAGCGTTTCGGCGACGCCCGGCTGTTTGAGAAGCGGGTGTTCCCGAAGCTCCTGGGTGACGGCACACACCGCCGAGGCCGTGGCTTCGTCGAGTTCCGGAACCTTTCGCCGGAGGATCACGCGCTCTTTGTCGAACGATGGCGGCTGGACGTGAACGTAGAGACAGCGCCGCTTTAACGCGTCGCTCAATCCACGCGTCCGGTTGGACGTGATGACGACGACCGGTGGAACCGAGGCCGTCACGGTTCCGAGCTCCGGAATCGATAACTGGAAGTCGGACAGCATCTCGAGCAACAACGCCTCGAACTCCTCGTCTGCGCGATCGACCTCGTCGATGAGGAGCACCTGCGGGGTCTCGTCGTCCGACCTGAGCGCGCGCAAGAGGGGGCGCTCGAGCAGGTAGTCCTCGGAGAACACGGAGCCGTCGCCATCGACGCCGCGGTCGCCCGACTGAACGGCGAGGAGCTGTTTCGTGTAGTTCCACTCGTACAGTGCGTTCTCGGCGGCTAATCCCTCGTAACACTGGAGCCGTATCAGCTCGGTGTCGAAGCCGTGGGCGAGGACCTTCGCCAGCTCCGTCTTTCCTGCGCCGGGCTCGCCCTCGATGAGCAGCGGTTTTCCGAGACGGAGCCCGAGTAACACCGTCGTGAGGAGGTCGTCGTTGGCGACGTAGGACATCTCGTCGAACACGGTCCGAAGCTCTCGTTCGGTGACGTCCGAGAGAGCGACGCCGGCGGTACGATCCGCCTCGCCGGGTGTGGCGGAGCCGTCGTCACTCACCGTACACCACCATGCCGCGGGGCATCGACCGGAGATCGTCCGGCGAACTGTGTCGTGTCACTACTCGTCATTAGCACTACGTGCTTGTAATGTCACCGGTAACCGAGGTCGTCAGTCGCTCTCGAGGGATCGATCGTCAAACCGCGTACTCGAGTCCCGACTCGCTCCGGACGGGAGTTCGATTATCAACGGGACGGACAGAAATCGACCGTCAACGCGACGTGGCGGGAGAGACTCGACCGGCGTTCAGGCGGTCGGGAGCGAGGCGTCGAGTCGATCCGCCGCGTCGTTCAGCGCTTCTTCGGTGTAGACTTTCAGAAGCTGTCTGCGGAACTCGGCGGAGGCCTGAATGTCGTCCATCATCATGAACTCCTCGAGGTCGTCGTCTGCGACCTGCGCCGCGTCCTCGAAGGAGACCTCCTCGACGGTTTCGCCGACGAGACGCTCCTCGACCGGCTCGAGCCGAACGGCGTGGTCCATGATGCCGTTTGCGGCGACGCGGGCGGAGTCGATCCGCCCGCCGTCGACTTCGAGTGAAACCGCGACGCCGACCAGCGCGTAGCCGGACGACGGGCTCGGTTTCTTGACGTACGCACCGGCGGCGTCGCTCTCCCGTCGGGGGAACTCGAGGCCGGTCAGGATTTCGTCCTCGCCGAGTTCCGTCGCGTACATCCCGAGGAAGAAGTCGTCGACGTCGATCCGTCGCTTCCCATCGACTCCTTGGACGACGACCGTCGCGTCGGCGGCGAGGACGGCCGCCGGCAGGTCCGAAGCGGGATCGCCGTGTGCAACGTTTCCGCCGATCGTCCCGCGATTTCGGACCTGGATATCGCCCACTTCGTGTGCGGCCTCCGCGAGAACCGGCAGTTCGTCCCACAGTTCGTCGTCGTCGGCGATCGTCGCGTAGGTGGTCAGGGCTCCGACCGAGACGGCGTCGTCGTCCCACTCGATGCCGTCTAACTCCTCGATCTCGCCGATGTCGACGAGCGTGCCGGGGTTTGCGAGCCCCGATTTCATCATCGGGATGAGGCTGTGTCCGCCGGAGAGGATCTTCGCGTCCGGGTCGTCAACCAGCAGGTCGAGCGCGTCGTCGACGCGTTCGACCCGGTGATAGTCGAATTCGGACGGGTACATCAGTCGTCACCCTCGGCGGTCGCCGTCGTCCGCATCTTTTCGGCGGCCGACTCGACGGCTTTGACGATGTTCTGGTATCCGGTACACCGACAGAGGTTCCCCTCGAGCGCCTCGCGAATCTCCGCTTCGTTCGGATCGGGGTTTCGCTCGAGCAGTTCCGATGTCGTCATGATCATCCCCGGCGTACAGTATCCACACTGGAGGCCGTGTTCTTCCGAGAAACTCTCCTGGATCGGATGAAGCGAGTCCCGGTCGGCGAAGTCTTCGACCGTCGTGACCTGCGAGTCGTCGGCCTGTACTGCGAGAACGGTACAGGATTTGACGGCTTCCCCGTCGAGATGAATCGTACAGGCACCGCACATACTGCTTTCACAGCCGACGTTCGGACCGGTGTAGCCGAGTTCGTCTCGAAGGGCGTGAACCAGTAGCGTCCGTGAGTCGACTGTCATTTCGTGTTCTGTACCGTTAACTGTGATTTCTATATCGTGTTTTGTCATGCGTGTTGATCAGGTGTTGGTCGCCGGATTATCTACGGTCTCGTGTCGGCGCCACTCACAACAACCCTTTGATCCTGTCGCGAAGTCCGGACGAGTCGTCACTGACGTCCGAGAGGTTGCTTTCGATCTGGTTGAAAAACCGGTTGATGACGCGTTTTGCAACCGGCGAGATCACTCGTTGTCCCATCTGGGCGACACGGCCGAATACGTCGGTTTCAGCCCACCACTCGACGGTCACGCCCTCGTCCGTCTCGACGAGCTCCATCCCGGAATCCATCTCGAAGGAGCTGTCCGATGCACTCCCCGTCGCAGACGCCTCCATCCGCGGGAACTCGCGACTGTCGATCGAGACGACCGTCTCGAAGCGTGGATTGACGCCGCCGACGTTCATCTGGACCAACGTCGCGTACCGTCCACCCTCGACGAACGCTCGATCGGCCACGTCTTCCGGGTCGGCCTCGGGAAGCGTCGGCGGATCGTCGTCGGTCGCCTCGGCTTCGAGTTCGTCGAAGTCGGGTTCTCCCTCGATCTCGGTGAGGAACTTACAGCCGGGGAGTGCGTTCTTGATCATGATCGGATCGGACAGTGCAAGCCATACTTCTTCGCTCGTTACGCCCTCGAGCGTAAACTCGCCGTCAAATTCCATGGTATACCTCCGCTACTGGGTACTTCGCGTCTGTCATACTCTATGCCTTGAGCTAACAAACGCATCACCACATTAAAAAACCTTGCACCGAGCCCGACGGTCGGAGTTCCGCTCCCAGTGACGGGGACGGGCGGCGCGTCGACGACCCGTTCGTCTCGTGCGTTCTTGTACCCGCTCGTCTCGTGCGTTGGTGTACCGATCTCCCGGCGTAACTGCCAGCCGGACACTTGTTGGACCGGAAGTAACGTCCAGCGGATCGTCTCATATAGTAACCCGTATCAGCGAACCACCTGCTTTTCACTCGAACAGGATCGAGCGTGGTGTCTCGCCGGCCATCGTCCGGAACTCCGATGTGGAGAGTCCCTCGGATCGCAACGTTTCGCCGAGAATCCGCAAGCTCTCGGGCGAACTGGGGTTGACCTGCTGGCCGACGTCGCTCGAGAGGAGACACCGATCGACGCCGATCTCGCGGATGTTTTCGTAGAGGTCCTCGCTCGAAATCCAGTTGTACTTCGGACTGAGTCCCATAAACGGAAAGTTCAGGTAAGCGCCCCGATCGGCGAGGGTACGCTGTTGGTCGAGCGAAAGATCGGTGACGCCGTAGTTGGGGTGGTCGACGACGACCCGATCGTGACCCGCCTCGGCGAGGTAGTCGACGATCGCGATCGTCTCTTCGTACGAGAGGTGCCCGAGACAGAAGACCACGTCGTGGTCGATCACCTTGTCGAGGCACAGTCGGACGTCGTCGGTCAGTTCGCCGCCGTCCAGCGCCGAGATTCCCTCTCGGTTCTCGTACTCGGCGCCGGCGTCGACGCCGAGGAATGCGCCGAGTGAGCCAGTCTGTTCGGCGTGGTGGCGAGCGTCGATCGTCGGCGCCCAGACGACGCCGGCGCCGTAGGCGATCGCCGACTCGACGGCGAACGGATTGAATCCACCGTTGCAGTAGTTGAGGACGACGCTTCCGACCACGTCGGTGTCGAGCCCGTCGCGCTCGAGCAAGCGGTCGATATACGGGACGCCGTAGGCAGTCGGGAGGTGGTGTTCTTTCAGAACGACGGCATCCATTCCCGCCTCCGCGGCCTCGCGTGCACACTGATATCCGTCGGTTCGTCGATCGAACGGGGACGGACCACAGTGGACGTGTATATCTATCAGCCCGGATACATCGATCGGTTCCGTCATACCTGGTCTGTGTCTCGGGTAACCATAAAAACAGGTGTCGCGCCATCGGTCAGACCGACTCCCACCGGCTACACGATACGTGGATCTGTTAACGCCCGTCCGACACGTCGTCGCCTTCCGCCGGTTCCGACGGCACACCTTCCCCGTACTGTGTCAGCCACCGGTCCGTTTCCTCGGCGAACGCAACGGCACGATCCGTCTCGTCGGCCACCTCGTTGATACTCGCCTTGGCCGATGCGGCGGCGCCGTCCACGGCGTTCTGGATTGCCGCGGTCACGGCTCCGACGGTTTCGTCGAGTTCCTCGGCGGGCACGACGCGATTGACGAGTCCTAGCTCCCGTGCACGATCAGCGCCGATCCGGTCGCCGAGGAGGACGATCTCCTTCGCTCCGGCTTCACCGACGAGTTCGACCAGACGGTACGTCACTCCGCCGCCGGGGATCTGGCCGATCTGGATCGTGGGAACGCCGAACTCGGCCGTCTTCGACGCGATTCGAAGATCACAGTACATCGCGAGCGTCAGCCCGCCGCCCAGACAGTAGCCGTCGATCCGGGCGATCGTCGGCGGACGGATCGATCGCGCCTTCTTCACCATCTCGTAGCTCTGGCGGCTCCGGGCACGGTGATAGCGTTCGTCCGCGGTTTCGTACTCGGAGACGTCCGCACCGCTCGAGAAGGCTCGGTCGCCGGCTCCGGTCAGAACGATCGCGTCGATATCGGAGCACAACGTCAGTTCGTCGAACGCGCGGTCGAGGTCGCACACGGCGGCGGTGTCGAGGGCGTTCAGGACGTCCGGGCGGTCGATCGTCACCGTCGCGACGCCGTCGTCGACGTCGACCGAGAGCGAGCGGTACGGACCGAGGTCGCTCACGACTCTTCACCCGGATTTCGGTCGGCGGGGGTGTCGATGGAGCCGATCACGCGATCGGCGGCGAGCGATTCGATCTCGTCGTCGTCGTAGCCGTGGTCGGTGAGCAGGTCTCTGGTGTCCTCGCCGAGGACGGGCGCGTGATCGTCGAAGCCGCTCTGGAGTCGGCCGAACCGGAGCGGGTGTTCGACGACCGGGACGTCGTCTGCGGTGGGATGGTCGACCTCGGTCAACAGCCCGCGCGCTTCGACGTGTTCGTTCTCGAGTGCGTCGGCGACGTCGTTGATGGGGCCCACCGGGAGGCCGTGTTCGTCTGCCAGAAGCGAGACCCACTCCTCGACCGGGCGTTCCCGGAACGTCGCTTCGAGTTCGGCTTCGAGTTCGTCCATGTGGTCGACGCGGTCCGGGTTCGTTTCGAAACGATCGTCCGTCGCCAGGTCGGCGCGATCGATCGCCACACAGAACTCGGTCCAGAGCTTTTGGCTGCCGATTCCGACGGCGAGATAGCCGTCAGCGGCCTCGAAGACCTGGTAGGGAGCGATGACGGGATCTCGAGAACCCATTCGCTCGGGGGATTCGCCGGCAAAGACGGCTCCCGCGTGCTTGGTGAGATACGGGAGGATCGCGTCGTACATCGCGAGTTCGATTCGCTCGCCCTCGCCGGATCGTTCGCGTTCGTAGAGCGCGGCGAGAACGCCCTGTGCGACCCAGCTTCCGGTGACGAGGTCGGAGACCGGGACGCCGGCTTTCACCGGCGGCCGGTCGGGTTCACCGGTTACGGACATGAGCCCCGACATCCCCTGGATGAGGAGGTCGTACCCCGGCCGGTCCGTCCACGGGCCGTCCTCGCCGAACGCCGACACGGAGCAATAGAGGAGGCTCTCGTTGACGTCGGTGAGCGACTCGTAGTCGATTCCGAGCCGTTCGGCCGTTCCAGGGCGGAAGTTCTCGACGAAGGCGTCGGCGTCGGCGACGAGCTCGCGAAGGATCGAGAGGCCGTCGTCACTTTTTAGATCCAGTTCGATGCTTCGCTTCCCGTAGTTCACCGACATGAAATACGGCGATTCACCGTCGATGAACGGGGGACCGGCCGATCGGGCTGGATCACCGTCGCCTGGCTGTTCGACCTTGATCACTTCGGCGCCGAGATTCGCGAGAATCATCGTTCCGAACGATGCACTGACGTACGACGAGACGTCGATAACGGTGACGTCGTCGAGGGGTTTGCGTACCATCGTTGTACTGTGTAAGTGGGGGACTCCAGGCCGTTCGCATCAGGCCGCGTTCCGTCTGGCCTCGAGTTGGTTCTTGATCAGCGGACCGACCAGGACGAGCACGGTGAGCGCAAGCAGGAGTATCGACAGCGGGCGCTCGAGGAAAACCGGAAATCCGCCGAGTTCGATCGTACGGTACAGATTCTCCTCGGCGATCGGTCCGAGCACGATACCCAGGACGAACGCGATGATCGAGTAATTGTGCTTGACCATGTAGTAGCCGAGGACACCGAACGCGACGACGAACGCGAGGTCGAGCCAGTTGTTCCGAATCGCGAACGAACCGGTCACCGCGAGACAGATGACGAGCGGGATGATGTAGTCGGTGTTGATCCGGGTGAACCAGTGTCCCGTCCGGGTGACGATGATGAGTCCGAACAGGAAGATGAAGACGTTTCCGACGACCAGCGCGATGAACGTCGCGTACGTGATGTACAGATCAGCGCCGAACAGTTCCGGACTGGGGCGAATGCCGTGCATCAAGAGCCCACCGAGCAAAATCGCCGTGGCACCACTGCCCGGAATCCCGAACGAGAGCGTCGGGATGAGCGAGCCCGCGACGGTGCCGTTGTTTGCGGCTTCGGAGGCGATGACGCCTTTGGGGTTGCCTTCGCCGTAGCTATCGTCGCTGTCGCTTCTGACCGCCTCGCCGTAGGAGATGAAGTTCGAGACCGATGCACCGGAACCGGGGACGGCTCCGATCCCGAGCCCGATAAATGCCGATCTGATCGTCGAAACGGGATTTTTGATGACTTCCCAGAAACCGGAGGCGATACTCCCGCTGAGTTCGACGTCCTCTTTGACGATACCGCCTTGTTCGGCCGCCAGGCGCATCATCTCGCCGATCGCGAAGACGCCGATGAGGGCGACGACGAACGAAATCCCGTCCTGAAGCTCCAGGATGCCGAACGTGTACCGCTGTTCGAAGGTCATCACGGGAATGCCGACGGACGTAAGCAACAGTCCGAACGCGCCGGCCGTGATCCCCTTGACCATCGATCCGCGGGTAACCACCGTGATCAACACGAGGCCGAACATGGCGATGAGGAAGTACTCGGGCGATCCGAACATGAGGACGAACTCGATCAGCAGTGGCGAGAGCAGGATGATCGTTACGATCGTCAACATGCCGCCGAGTGACGATGCAGTCGCCGAGACGGCCAGTGCCTTTCGTGCTTGGCCGAGGCGGGTCATCGGGTAGCCGTCGAACGTCGTCGCCGCGGCGGCCGCGTTTCCGGGCGTGTTAATGAGTATCGCGGCGATGCTCCCGCCGTACATCGCGCCGCTGTAGATACTGATCAGGAGGATAATTGCAGTGATTCCGTCGAGGGGAACCGTCAACGGAAGCACGACCGCCATCCCCAGGTTCGGACCGACACCCGGTAGTGCGCCGACGAATATGCCAAACAGCATCCCCACCGCGAGCCAGAATATCGCCGGCCACGAGAAGACGAGATCGATCGCGTGGAAGAGACTATCGATCATGGGTTAGAATACTGTCACCACGAATCCCTCGTGGAGGTCGACGTTCAGGATCGCCATGAACGCGTAGACGATGGCGAACGCGGTGGCTGACAGCGCGATCCGGACGGGCCAGGACAGGCGAAACCACGTCGTGTATCCGAGGACGAAAAGCGGCGTCACCCAGAGGAGTCCGACGACGTACGCACCGGCGACGTACGCGATGAGCGATACGACGGTAAACGTCGTGGCCCCGATCGGTCTCTCACTGGGGGTGTTTACGGACGTCCCCTGTGTATCGTCGTCCTCGGCTTCCTCGCCGTAGTCGCTTAGCACGTCGGTCGACTCGGCGACGTATTCGTAAAGCGGGCTCGGCAGGTACTCCCTGGTCAACAGCAAGGCCACGCCGACGATCGTGATCGTCGCAGTGAAACGCGGGAACAACGCTGCGCTATCGGAGAAGTCGTACGACCCGATCAGCATGTACGAGGCGATCGCGAGTATAGCGGCGAGCATCACGTGCTCGGACGTCAGATCGGCTCGCGAAATTCCGGATTTGTCGGTACTCATTGGATTTGTGTGAACTGGTGTGAAGATTGTTGATGACTGGAAGAGAGTCGACGCTGGTCGCTCTCACTCCCTGAACTCGTCGAGGTCGATCTCGTCGCGAATGTTCCCAATCGACTCCGCAGTGAGATCGTCGACGAACTCCGAACCGCCCATAAACTCGAGGTGGAGACCACCTTCGTCGGCCCATCCTTGAAGTTCGTCGCTTTCGATCGCCTCTTCGGCGGCGTCCTCGAGCCACTCGATGTGTTCGTCGGGCGTCTCCGGCGGTGCGTAGGTCGCTCTGACCATCCCGCCCAGGTAGCCAAGATCCGGGTAGCCCAGATCGGTGAGGCTGGACACGTCGGGGAACGCAGAGAGTTGGTGGTCGACCAGACCGGCGACGACGTCGACCTGCTCTGACATGTCTTCTGCGGTCGAGACGGTGACGATGCCGTTCGGAATTTCGCCGCTGGCGACCGCCTGGCCGACCTCACCGGAGCCGTCGTAGGGGATGTAGTTCTCCCACTGCACGTCGTAATCCGCGTTGTCTCTAAGGATCGTTGCAATGATGTTGAACTGAGTTCCCGGTTGCATCCCACCGAAGGCCTCGAACTCTCCGTCCGCGTAGCGGTCGACCATCTCGTCGAAGTCGTCGATCGCTTCGTCCGGGTTGCCGACGATGACGAACTCCTCTTCGGCGTATGCGGCGACGCCTCTGAACTCCTCGAAGTCGAAGTCGACGTCCTGGATCAACGCGGGAATGATGTCGCCGGGTGCGTTGAACGGTGCGATCGTGTAGCCGTCCGGATCCGAGGCGGCGAATTCGCTCGCCCCGGTCATTCCACCGGCACCGGGAACGTTGTCGAATTCGAAGGAAACGTCTCGTTGTGCCGACACCTGTCCCCAGACCTGCCTGGCGTAGATGTCGGTCCCACCCCCCTCTCCGAACGCGATGAGCGCCCGGATCGCGTTGGACGGGAATTCGGCGTCTTCATCGCCGGACCCGAGATCACCCACACAGCCGGCCAATCCGACCACTGCCCCGCCGCCAGCTATCGATAACGCCTGGCGACGAGTAACCGTGCGACTACCGTTGCGGATATTGCTAACTTCCCACATGGACACCAGAGACGATGAGTAACACCTAAATAAACCTTTCGTTATATTGCCAACGAGTCACACGCAACGGCCAACCGATCCACCTCGACTTCGTGGTTGGCGAGTCGAACGGGCGCTCACTCGAGGCGGATATCGACGGACCGGACGGTTATCGTCTCAGTGCTCAATTCGGTACTCTTCGAGGACGTCCCTGTCGAGTTCGATACCGAGGCCGGGTCGGTCGGGCGGGGAAATGTCGCCGCCGTCGGCGACGGACAGTTCGTCCTGATTCGCGACGAACGGGCTCGCGATAAACTCTCCAGGGTCGTCGATATCGTCGCTCAACACGCAGAACTCGATGAGTGAGCACGCGGAACTGGCCGCGGCGAGATGCAAGCTCGCTGTGTAGTTGACCGCGGGTCCGAACGCGTGTGGGACGATCCGCTTGTTGAACGCCTCTGCGAGTACGGCGACGCGATGTGCCGCCGTGATGCCCCCGACGTTGTCGAGTGACGGCTGGTAGATGTCGAGCGCTCCGGCCTGGAGCATGTCGACGGCCGAGTAGTGAGGTGTGTGGGTCTGAAATCCCGCCAGCGGAACCGACGCCTGCTTTCGGAACTCGGCGTAGCCGTCTGTATCGGTGTGCGCGATCGGCTCCTCGAACCAGACGAGTTCGTGTTCTTCGACCGAGTTGGCGAGTCGAACGGCGTCGGTGAAGTCGTAGGAGGTGTTCGCATCGATCGCGAGCCGAAACCCGTCCGGAAGATTCGAGGCGATCGTCTCGATCCGCTCTCGATCCCGTTCGACGCCCAGCCCCGCCGTTATCTTGAGCGACTCGAAGCCCTTCTCAGCGAGCCAGTGGGCGTCCTCGACCAGTTCGTCCGCCTCCTTCTGGATCGGGAACGTTGCGTACGCGCTGAGATCGCCGTGGTTGCCGCCGAGAAGCTGGTAGACCGGGAGCCCGGCCTCTTTGCCGGTAATATCCCACAGCGCTTCGTCGATCGCGGAGAGCGCTTTGTACGCGCCGGATCGCTTCACGTGGACGTAGAGTTCGGACCATCGTTCGCTAATTTCGAGCGGGTTCGTCCCGACGAGGTACTGCTCGAGCGATTCGATCTCGCGCGCGAGCACGACGTTGTCCTCGACGCGTTGTCTGTGAAACGACTCGCCGTAGCCGGTGACGTCTTCGTCCGTGTGTACTTCGACGAGAACCGAGCCGACCTCGACCGCCCCGATCGACGGAATCGACGTCGATTCGACGTCGCCCTGCAGTACGTGCGTTTCTATTGCTGTAATCTCCATCGCGGTTGTAATTGCACCAGGGGTATTTTATTATTTCCCCGCTCGAGCGACCGCGAGTTGGTCACGGTCACAACAGTCGGGGCCCGGCGGTCGGTCGAAGGACGTCAAATCAGACTGTCTCAGGCCGCACCCTCACGCTCGCGTTCCTCGAGCTTTGATCGTTGGATCTTACCGGTGACCGTGGTCGGCACGTGGTCGATGAACGCGATCTCTCGCGGATACTCGTACTTCGCGAGGTTGTTCTTGACGTGTGATCGAACCTG
Organism: Natrarchaeobius versutus; assembly: GCF_041205745.1. Taxonomy (NCBI): domain Archaea; kingdom Methanobacteriati; phylum Methanobacteriota; class Halobacteria; order Halobacteriales; family Natrialbaceae; genus Natrarchaeobius; species Natrarchaeobius versutus. The sequence continues at coordinate 191,271 of NZ_JBGFCC010000008.1, forward strand.
TTCTTTGAGCTGTTCGTCGGGGGTTGCCCCCTCGGCTGGTTCGATGAACGCCTTGATTATCTCGCCGCGGTTTTCGTCTTCGACGCCGATAATTCCGACCTCCCGAACCTGCTCGAGTTCACGGATCGAGTCCTCGACTTCCGCCGGCCCGACTCGGTAGCCGTTGGTGATGATGAGGTCGTCGGCTCGCGATTTGAACCAGAGCTGTCCGTCCTCGTCGTAGTATCCCAGGTCGTCGGTGTTCATCCACTCGTCGTCGGCGACGAACTTCCGCTGGGTGGCCTCGTCGTCGTTCCATAGCTCGAGAAGCATCGCCGGATCGGGCCCTCTCAGGCCGATGATCCCCGTTTCGCCGGGATCGCACTCGGTTCCGTCTTCGTCGATGACGCGGACGTCGTGTCCGGGTGCGGGGTAGCCGAGACTTCCCGGATCGGCATCGACCCACTGCGAACACGACGTCACGAGATGCATGGCCTCGGTTTGGCCGTACATCTCGTTTAGGTTCGCACCCAACGTCTCCGTGACATACTCGTAGAGCTGTTCGGAGACCGGTTCGGAGCCGGACATGACGACCTGCAACGAGTCGAGGTCGTACTGCGAGGCGTCGAGTTTCGACATCGGCTTGAGCATCCCCGGAACCAACACCGCACGGGTCGGACCGTAGCGGTCGATGTTCTCGAAGACCGTTTCGGGGTCGAACCTGGACCGGGAGTCGTAGCGAAACGCAGGGAACCCATAGTGCCAGGAACCGAGTACGAGGTTGATCCCGCCGATCCACGCGAGGTCCGGCGTCGCGTACAAAAGCGGGTCGCTGTCGTGCCAGGGGAGCTCGAAACACATCTGGAAACTCGGCAACCAGCCAAGAAGCGACTGGTGTTCCTGGACGACGCCTTTCGGCCTGCCGGTCGTCCCGCTCGTATACAGGATGAGCGCGGGATCGTCGGCCGCGGTCTCGACGGCTTCGAAACTCGGTGCGTCGTCCAACTCCTCGAAGCCGATCGCCTCGACCTCGTCGAACTGTGACGTCGTTCCTCCCATTTCGACGACGCACTCGACGGTATCGATCGACTCCAGTGCATCCGAAAGCGTCTCCGAGAGGCCCCGATCGACGAAGACCGCGCTCGCGTCACAGTCGTCGAGCCGAAACTCGAGTGCATCCGCGCCGTACAGTGTCGAAAGTGGGACGCTCACCGCGCCCAGTTTCCAGGCCGCGAGGTGTGCGAGCATCACCCGGTCGCTTCGTGCCCCGACGATAGCGATCCTGTCTCCCTGTCCGATTCCGCGTGCCTCGAGAGCGTTGGCCAGTCGGTTGGATTCGCGCTCGAGTTGCCAGAACGTGTACGTCCGTTCCCCCTCGTCTTCGATTCGCTGAAACAGGGCGACCCGGCCGCGTTTTTCCGCGTGGCGGGTGACGACGTCGGTCGCGATATTGAACGTGTCCGGAATCTCCCACTCGAAGTTCGCACGCGCCTCTTCGTAACTGTCGTACTGTCCGAGGTTAGGAACCGGTTCCGACTCCCAGTCGATCGGGATCAAGCCAAACTGTGTGTTTCCTGGTGGCATGTGTCTACTTCTCAATCACGTATTCGTTTTCGTCGCTGGTGATAAAGATTTCCGGTTTGTTCCCGGATGGCCGACTGTTTGCCCGTCCCGGCTTCCCCGCCTACGACTGTGATCGGCCCTCGTCCCGGCCGACCTGCTTACGACTGTGATCGAACCGAACGGTCGAGGTAGCAGGCGTCCCCGTCTGGGTTCCTAAGTGCCTGTGCTGTGTGCTATTCACAATCTATATTAACGAACTGGGTGAATTGAGAGCGTATGGACGAACGCGAGTATTCAGCACAGCGGGTCGAGCGTCTGCTCGATCCCCAGTCGATCGCCATCGCCGGCGCCTCAGCCGACGAAAACAAACGAGGGTACATCGCGACCAAACGCCTGGTGGAATCCGAGTACGAGGGGGAAGTGTACCCGGTCAATCCCTCCTACGAGGGGGAGATACTCGGGAGGGAGGTTCACCCGTCGGTGTCGTCGATTCCCGACCGCGTCGACCTCGTCTACGTCGTCACGCCCGCCGGTGCCGTCCCGACGGTTCTCGAGGACGCCGGCGAGGCCGACGCCGCGGGTGCGGTGATTTTCTCGGCCGGGTTCAGCGAGGTGGGCAACGAGGATACCGAACAGGAACTCGTCGAGATCGCCGACGAACACGGGATTCGCTTCCTCGGGCCGAACGTCATGGGGATGGTGAACGTCCCGAGTGACATCTGTCTGGGAATCGATGCGAGCTACGGAGAGGGTGGCCTCTCGGTGATCTCCCAGAGCGGAAACCTCGGGATGAATCTGGGCGTGGCGACGAATGCGGCACACAACACCGGCCTCAGCCACTTCGTCTCGATCGGGAACGAAGCCGATCTGAAGTTCCACCAGTTGTTGCCGTACTTCGCGGCCGACGACTCGACCGAGGCACTCGTCCTCTACGTCGAGGGAATGTCCCAGGGGCGTGCGTTCCTGGAAGAAGCAAAACGGTTCACCCAGGAGAAACCGCTCATCCTCCTGAAAGGCGGACGTACCGGCGCCGGAAAGTCATCCGCGGAGTCACACACGGCCTCGCTGGCCGGAGACGCCGACGTGGTGGCGGACGTCTACGCACAGGCCGGCATCGTCACCGTCGAGAGCTTCGACGACGTCGTTCCGGTCTACCAGGCTCTGACCGATGCACCGACGCTTTCCGGGCGGAATATCGCGATTATAACCGAGGCGGGCGGGGTCGCGACGATCACGGCCGACTCCCTCGTCGAACACGGCCTGAACGTCCCCGAGTTGACCGAGGAGACCCAGGAGGAACTCGCCGAGTTGTTCCCCTACTCTCCGAACCTCGAGAACCCGATCGACACGATGGTGACCGGGGACACGGCGTCGCTACACGGTGATGCGGCGGAAATTCTCCTCGCCGATCCGAACATCGACGGGCTGATGATCTGTGGTGGGTACGGCGGCTACGGCGTCGGCGGAACCGGGATCGAACTCCCGATGGACGACGCCTCCGCCCAGGCCCAGATCGAGTCGGCCCGCCGGATCACCGAGTTGCCCTCGGAGTACGACAAGCCGGTCGTCGTCAAGAGTACGTTCACGCCCGAGGAGTCGGACGCGCTGGCGATCTGTCGCGACGGAAACGTTCCCGTCTACGACTCGTTCAGGGACGCATCGCTCGCGTTCCAGGCGCTGGCGGCGTACAGCGAGGCCGTCGCGTCGGCAGACGAACGGAGCGATTTCGACGCCGGGTCGGATGCGGACGGTCTCGAGGCGCTTGAGGAAGCGACGGACGCCACCGTCCTCGCCGAACACGAGGCGAAAGGTGTACTGGAAGAGTACGACATTCCCGTCGCCCCCTACGAACTGGTCTCCTCCGCCGAGGAGGCCGTCGACGCCGCCGATCGGTTCGACGAGGAACTCGCGATGAAGATCGTCTCCCCGCAGATCCAGCACAAAACCGAAGCCGGCGGCGTCGCCCTCGGCGTCTCCGGTGAATCGGACGTCCGCGACACCTACGAGGAACTGGTGGCCAACGCCGAGGCCTACGACACCGAGGCGACGATCGACGGCGTGTTGGTCTCGCCGATGCTCGAGGAGGGCGTCGAAGTAATCGTCGGGGCCATTCAGGACGAGGAGGTCGGACCGGTCGTCATGTTCGGGCTCGGCGGCATCTTCGTCGAAGTCTTAGAGGACGTCACGTTCGGCGGCGTGCCACTGACCGAACGCGACGCCCGGCGGATGATCGAGGAGATCGACGGTACGGCGATTCTCGAGGGTGCGAGGGACAACCCCACCGTCGACCAGGACGCGCTCGTCGACTTGCTCGTAGACGTCTCCGAGCTGGTCGCCGAGAACCCACGAATTTCGGAACTCGACCTCAATCCGGTCTTCTGTTACGAGGACGGTCTGTCGGTCGTCGACGCGTCGATAACCCTGTAGGCCGCCCATCGGACGTTTTTCTCGAGTCGCCATCTTCCGAATCGCTTTCCTCGAGTCGCCGTCGCCGAACGACTCCCCTCGAGTCACTCTCTTCGAAATGGACGTGATCTCTGCCCAGAGCCACTCGTGAGCCAGCCCGAGGGAGATGAGGGAGATCGCCGGCCTTATCGGAGACGAGACGGCCTCGAGGATATGACGGCCTCAGACGGTTTGCTGTCAGTCAGTTCCGGCGCAACCATCACCCGGGTCGCGGTTGCACCGGTAAATCGTTACAGCAGACCGTATCAGTCGTTCCCGTCGCGGGTCCATCCCGACTCGGCGGCGGCCGACTCGGCCGGGTGTGGTTGATCGTACTCCGTGAGGATGAGCATCACGTCCTCGAAGGAGGATGGATGATAGAACACTTCGTGGAATCCATCGAGATCGACCTCGTCGACGGGTTCGACGCCGTCCGCCGCGAGCGCCTCGCGTGCGGCTGAGACGTCGGAAACCTCGAGGGACAACGCGTACAGTCCCGGCCCGTTTCGTTCGAGAAACCGCTCGATACCCGAGCCGTCCTCGCCGGAGACGAACTCGACGCCGATCCGACTCGTCCGGTTTGCAACCGGCTTCGTCGGCGGGTCGATCGTCGCCCCGAACTCCACTCCGAGCAACTCCGTGAACTGGCGCGTGCTCGCCTCGAGGCCGTTCGTCGCGATGAGAACGCGATCGATTCCGACGACGTCGACGTCACTCATCGTCGAGTGCCTCCACGAGTTCGAGCATTCGGCTGTAGGTTTCGGTTTTCAGTTCCCCGGCGTCGACGTCCCCGTCGTAGTCGTAGTAGCCGGCACCGGTCTTCGGTCCGAGGTCGTTCGCGTCCATCTTCTCGACGACGCTGTCCGGGTTCTCGAATCGTTCCCCGAGTTCGTCCTCGAGGTACTCGTTGACGTAGTAGAGAATGTCGACACCGCCGAGATCGATGAACTCGATCAATCCGATCGCGGCCATCCGGAAACCGACTCCCGTCCGAAGCGCGCGGTCGATCTCTTCGGGCGAGGCCACGCCGTCCTCGTAGGCTCGGACCGCTTCGTTCATCGCGGCCGCCTGAATGCGCGAGCCGAGAAACCCGGGACTGTCCGAACAGGTGACCGGCTCCTTCCCGACGGCCTCGAGGAGGTCGACCGTCCGGTCGACCGCGTCGTCGTCGGTTCGCTCGTTGTGTGCAACTTCGACCAGCGGGACGATGAAGGCGGGGTTGAGCCAGTGGGTGATGAGCAGTCGCTCGGGGGCCGGGGCCGCGTCCGCCAGTTCGTCGACACTGATCGAAGAGGTCGTGGTCGCGACGACCGCATCGCCGATTGCGTCGGCCGAGGAGTCGAGGAACTCGCGTTTGATTTCGGGGTCTTCAGGAAGGGCCTCGAACACCCACTCTGCCGTCTCGAGGGAAGCCGTCGCCTCGCGCGTGACGGTGATTCGTTCGAGCACGTCGCTTGCATCGCCATCGAAATGGCCTCGAGCGCCAAGAAACTCGAGGTTCGATCGGATCGTCTCGGAGACCGACTCGACTTTCTCCTCGAACTCCGACTCCGTACGCTCTTTCACGTCGACGATACGAACGGCTCGCCCATCCGTAGCGAACACTTGGGCGATGCCGATACCCATCCGACCCGGACCCACGACGACGATCGGCGGCGCCGAGTCCGTCATGGCATCCCCCCCTCGGCGAGTACCTGCTCGAACTCCGCCTGCGAGAGATCGGCGAGGCCGAGTTGCTCGAGTGTTCGTCCGGTCTCGCTGTACTCCTCGTTCATCAGGGCTTGCGCGATGGTGACGATGCTGTCGATCGTCGGCGTCTCGACGTCGAGGAACCCGCCGACCGAGGCCAACAACACCGTCGCGATGCTGATGTCTTCGTGAACGTATCGGTCGTCGAGCGACGGCGGGTCTTCGCTGAAGGTATCGGCACTCATCAGCGCCTTGCGGGCGTTTCTCCCGTAGAAGTGTCCGCCGTCGGCCTCCTCCGGACGATAGTACTCGTCCTGCGTGAAGTGGGGTTCGTCGTAGCCCAATTCCTCTCGGATCCGTACACGCTCCTCGTCGAGTGCCATCAAGGCGTTGTAGACGCCGTCGCCGATCCCGTGGCGGTGGATGTTGAACGATTGGATCTCGTCGTTTTCGATCGCGCCCGCGTTGAGTACCGTCGGAACGGCGTTGACACACGAATTGCTGTTGTTCAACGCGCTGTCGAGTGCGTTTTCGGCTGGGATAGCCGACTCGTAGAGCTGTTCGGCGACTGTCAGTGCGCGATCGGTCTCTTCACCCGGATACGCGCCGATGGGAAGTGCGACCGCGTCGAGGTTGATCGTCGACTCGGCATCGTCGGAGCGACGCGTTACGTACGGGAGCGTCGGCGTTTCGGCGACGGTGACGTTCTCGGGTGGCTCTTCGAGTTCGTCGATCGACTGTCGGAGAAGAGACGAACCGAAGTTCCCGGGACAGAGCAACACGACCTGGTCGTCCTCGAGGGTCGGCACGAGGTCCGCGAAGAGCCCTTGCTGTGCCGTCGTCGGGAGCGGGACGACGACCGCGTCCGCACCCGAGACTGCCTCGGCGAGATCTGTCGTGACGGTCGAGAGCGAGACGGTCGTCCGTTCGCCCGCCGTTCGTCTCGTCCCCTCGTAGCGAGGCGAGACTGCGAGCGTGACCGACTCCGATTCGAGTACAGCCGCGTGATTGTCCGGAGAACGAACGTACCACTGGACCGCGTGTCCTTGTTCGGCGAAGTCCGCGGCGGCGGCATACCCGCCGTTGCTTCCACCGATTACCGCTACAGTGTGCATGAACAGTCACACGTTAGAATCCCACATACGTAAATCGAATGGATCGTCGTCTTCGTCTCCAAAATAACGGACGTACGATCCGCATCCCTCAGCTTGATGTGCGTACGCGAGGTTTACATTTATGTCATGTTTAGCGAACAAACGGTACTCGTCCTCTCCGGTACGTCCGACTCCGGTCGAGCGCTCGCTCACACCGTCGCCGACGCCGGTGGCACAGTCGGATTCACGTACAACAGCGCGTCCGAGGAGGCCGAGAGCGTACTCGAGGAACTCGAGGGTGACGGCCACGAGGCCTGGTCGTGTGACGTAACCGACCCGGAAGAAACCGCGGCGGTTATCGACGAGGCCTTCGACGCGATCGGGCCGATCGACGGTCTGGTCTACACCGTCGGCGTCATCGCCCGGAGTTCGATCGCGGATACCGACGTCGACGACTGGCAGCGCCACCTCGACGTGAACGTGACGGGAGCGTTCAACACGATCAAGGCGGCGACCCCGAAGTTCGAAGCGCAGGGCCGCGGTGCCTTGGTCGCGGTCTCGGCGTGTGACGGTATCATGCGAAGTACCAATCTCGCCGCCTACGACGCGAGCAAACAGGCCCTGATCGCGCTCGTCGAGGAAGCCGCACGGGAACTCGGGCCGGTCGGCGTCCGCGCGAACGTCGTCTCACCGGGATTCATCAGGGATCCCGACGCGCTCTCGGAGGAGGCAATCGAGGACCTCCTCGAGCAACAACCCTACGAACAGTTGACGACGCCACAGGAAATCGCAAACGCGTGTCTGTTCCTTTGTTCCGATCTGGCGTCGACGACGACCGGTGCGGTCTTGCCCGTCGATTCGGGACTCAGCCTCGAGTAAGCCGACGACTCGACTTTCGCTACGAACACATATTCTCAGCGCGAGCCGTTAAGCGAGGAGTCCCGACGGTAACAACGGTGTGTGTCACCTGTTTTCCGACCGTACTGGAGGCCGCATTTCGACGAAAACGAGTACCGACTGTCCGTAATGAAGGGTGTCCCGACGGCGTCAGGCGGCTAATTCGTTTCGACGGGACTCGGTTGCCGCCTCGTCGACGCGCGGTTCGTCCGCGTCGTCGTGGAAGACGACGCCGTAGACGTCGTAGGCCTCCTCGGGCGTAATATACTCCTTTAGGACGTCTTCTCGAACCGCTTCGGGGTCGCGCTCGAGCGGATCGCCGTAGCCGCCGCCGCCCGAGAGCTGGAAGCTGACGGTGTCGCCGTACTCGAGTTCGAACTGACCCTTGGGATGGAGTTCCTCGGCTTCGTCGTCGGGGTTGAGGACCGTTTGTCCGCTGTCACCGCCTTCGCCGCCCTCGAGTCCCCACGGCTGGGACTCGGTCCGTTCCAACAGGTTGGTAAACGAGACGTTTTCGGCGAACAACGTGAAGTCCTTCCTGAGGCCCAGCCCGCCGCGGTGTCTACCGGCGCCGCCCGAGTCGGGGATGAGTTCGAGGCGGTCGATGACGACGGGATACCGCGTTTCGTGGAGTTCGACGGGGATGTTGGTGACGTTGAACGACGAACAGATGCCCTCCTCGCCGTCCTTGCGAGCGGAGGCACCGACGCCCCCGATCATGAAGTCATAGAGGATGAACTGCTCGCCGGTTTCGGGATCCGCTCCGCTGAAGTTGGGATTGCCGAAGTGACTGCTCGCCGCGATCACTTTGTCGGGCACCGCCTTGGCGACCGCACCGAGATTGAGTTCGACGATTCGTTGATTGATGATCGGCCGAGCGTTCGCCGCCGTCGGCGGTTCCGGGTTGAGGAACGACCCTTCCGGCGCGCGGACGGTCATCGGTCGCATGATCCCCTCGTTCTGTGGGAGGTACTTCTCGGTGATCGCTTTGAGCACGAACGCGGAGTACGCCCGGGTGTAGTTGATGTAGCTGTTGATCGCACTCTGTGTCGCCGGGTCGGTCCCCTCGTAGTCGAAGATCAACTCGTCGCCGGCGATTTCGATCGTCACCTCGAGGTCGACCGGTCCGCTGTCGACGCGAACGTTGTCCATGACGTCCTCGAAGGTGTACTCGCCGTCGGGCATCTCCCGGAGGTCCTCTCGGACGCGCCGTTCCGATTGCTCGATGATCTCGTCGATACACGTGTAGATCGTCTCGCGGTCGTACTCCTCGATGATCTCCCGGAACAGGGTCGCGCCGTGATGGTTGGCGTTTTGCTGGGCCTTCAGATCGCCGATCACTTTGTCCGGGATTCTGACGTTCGCCTCGATGAGGTCGACGAACCATCGCTCGAGTTCGCCCTCCGAGATCACCTTCGTCGGGAACAGCCTGAGTCCCTCCTGATAGATCTCGGTCGCCTCGACCGCCTGCGATCCCGGTGCCATTCCGCCGACGTCGATGTGGTGGGCGATCGTCACCGAGAACCCCTCGATCCGGTCGTCGACGAACACCGGGGTCACGAGGAACATATCGGGCAAGTGGCCCGACCCCATGTAGGAGTCGTTCAACAGGATTCCGTCGCCTGGCTCGAGGTCGTCGTAGTCGTACCGTTCTCGCACGTGCTGGACCGCGTACGGCATCGATCCGAGGTGACCGGGGCTGAAGTTGCCCTGTGCGACCATCCGTCCTTCGCGGTCGAACAGGCCGGTCGAGAAGTCCTGACCGAGCGAGACGGCCTCGCTCTTCCCGGTTCGCTGGAGGACCTTCCCCATCTCGTTGCACATCGCGACGAGTCGATCCCAGATGACCGTAAACGTGATCGGATCGAGTTCGTCGGCGTCGATACTGATCTCTGCGTCCGTATCTGTCTCACTCATGGTCGCTTACCTCGTTGATTTCGACGACGAGATTGCCGTACTCGTCGACGGTCAGGACGTCACCCGGTGGAACGACGGTCGTCGAGTTGACCTCTTCGATGACTGCGGGGCCGGTGAGTTCGGCGCCGGGGGAGAGTTTCTCCCGGTCGTAAATCGCGGCTTCGGTGAAGCCGCCAGCGCTCTTGAAGTACGCCTCTCGCGTTCCCTTCCTGGCGTCGCTCGCACGAGCCGACCCGCTCTCGGCCGTCTCGAGGGACATCGACTCGGTCGGGCTCCGAACCGTAATTTTCCACGTGATCCCCTCGATATCCTCGCCTTCGTCGCTGTAGCCGTACGTCCGCTCGTAGGTGTCGTGGAACCGCTGTTCGATCGTCTCGATATCACCGGAGCCAAGCGCCCCGGACGGAAGTTCGACGCCGAGTTCGTGTGCCTGGCCGACGTACTTCATGTCGGCTTCGCGCTCGACTTCGATCCGGGTATCGTCGCCACCCGCTTCCTTGACGAGTTCACGGCCGCGGGCCTCGAGGTCGTCGTAGATTTCGTTGACGTGCTCGAGGCCGTCGGGCGTGAGTTCGGTGATGTACGTCTGATCGAGGTGGAACTCGATGTCGGCGACGAGCAGGCCGCCCGCGCTCGCGACGCCTGCACCCGGCGGCACGATCACTTTCGGAACGTTGAGTTCGTGTGCGATGAACGCCGCGTGGGACGGACCGGCGCCGCCGAAGGCGATCATGCCGAACTCGCGGGGGTCGATCCCACGTTCGGAGGCGTGAATCTGGCTCGCTCGCGTCATCGCGTTGTCGACGATCTCCTTGACACCCCACGCCGCGTCGTACGTATCCATTCCGAGCGGTTCCGCGATGTCCCGATCGATCCCGGCGAGCGCGTCGTCGACGTCGATCTCCATCCGCCCGCCGAGGAAGTACTCCGGGTTGAGGTAGCCAAGCGCGAGGTCGGCATCGGTGACGGTCGGCTGGGTGCCGCCACGACCGTAACAGATCGGTCCCGGCTCCGCACCGGAGCTTTCCGGGCCGACGGTGATCCGGCCGGTGTCACTTGCCGCGGCGATCGAGCCGCCACCGGCGCTGATCTCGATCATGTCGATGACGGTCAGGTTGATCGGAAGGCCACTGCCCTCTTTCATCTCGGCTTCGTCGACCTCGAAGACGTCCGTTCGCTTGGGTTGGCCGTCGATAATAAAGCAGATCTTCGCCGTCGTCCCACCCATGTCGAACGAAAAGACGTTCTCGTGGCCGACGTGTTCGCCGATGTGGGCCGCGTTGAGCGCACCGGCGACCGGTCCCGACTCGATGATCTGAACCGGCGACTGCTGGATCATCTTCGGCGTCGCGACCCCGCCGCTCGATTTCATCATGAAGAACGAGCCGTCGTACCCCTGCCCGTCGAGATCGTCTTCGATCTTGCTCAGGTACTGCTGGACGGTGGGTTTGACGTAGGCGTCGACCACCGCGGTGTTCGTCCGTTCGTACTCGCGGTATTGCTTCGAAATTCCCGACGCCCGCGTGGTGTACAGCTCCGGCGCGGCGTCCTCGATGACTTCCGCCGCCGCACGCTCGTGTCTGTCGTCCTCGTAGGAGTGAAGAAAGCTGACCGCGACCGACTCGTACTCCTCTTCGAGATCCTCGGCCAGCGACGCGAGTTCGGCCTCGTCGAGTGGCGTCACCACGCCCTCTCGGGGGTGAAGTCGCTCCTCGACTTCGTAGATGTTCTCCCGATCGACGATCGGGTCGGGCTTCTCGATAAAGAGATCGTACAGATCGTAGCGTTTCTGTCGGCCCAGAATCGGGACGTCCCGAAATCCTTCCGTCGTCAACAACGCCGTATCCGCACCGTCACGCTCGAGAACGGTATTCGTCGCGAGCGTCGTGGCGTGGATGAGCTGTTCGACGTCGTCGATCTCCGAGTCCGCTTTCGCGAGAAATTCCTCGAGGCCCGTTAGTACCCCCTCGGACGGGTCGTCGACGGTCGTCGGATACTTGTACACGTCGAGTTCGCCGGTTTGGTCGTCTTTCAATACGAAATCGGTGAATGTTCCACCGACATCGAAGCCTATTCGCTTTGGCATTGGTGGTATATGTCCTGGCATGTGTAATAAATTCCCACGGTTTTTCGATTTCAGCCGTCGGAGACACGTTTCAGGAGTGACGTAATCAGCCGGAGATTCCGAGGCGTAGGCGTCGGCGATATCTCTTCGGTTTTCGTTGTAAGTTCGAACTCCTCCGGTGGTCTCTCCAACACGTTTCGTCTCCGACGGTCTCTCCAACACGTCTCGCTTCCTGTGGGGAGCCGTCCGGTCGTCGGAATTGCCGTCCCGATTTTCCGGTGCACCCAAAGCAGGATCGTGTTTCGCTGGTACCGATTTTGCCGGGCCCGTTTCTGTGATAACCGGTCCGATGTGGATATTCAAAACGCGAGGATTTATTTCGTGTGCATATGTACATATGATCATGCCACAGGAACTCGACGGGTTGGACGAAATCGACCGCACTATTCTGCGCATTCTGGTTCAGAACCCACGGACCCCGTACTCGGATATCGCCGAGCAACTCGAGGAAGAGGGGTTCGAAATGAGCGGCGAAGGGATTCGATACCGCGTCTCCAAACTGTTCGAAACGACGTCGATCCTCCTGTTGACGGCCCCGAAACAGCACGGGTGGGAAGTCATCCGGTTGTTCATTTCGGCCGAAGATAGCGAGGGTGCAAAGGGAGAGACGTTCGAGGCGTTGGCGGATATGGGATTCTGGATGAACTGTCGTGGTATCGGTTCGTTCGACCTGTACGCCGTCGCAACCGTTTCCTCGAACCGGGACGCTGACGCCCTGATCGATACTGTCCGAACCCTCGAGACTGTCTCGAACGTGGAGTACATGATCGAGACGGACCGGATGACGACGATCGAAAACTACCTCGCACAGTAACCGCACAGTTTCCCTTTCGAGTCGGGCACCGTCGGATGCGTTCTCTTCGTTTCGATCGCGGTCGGTCGTATTTCACGCGAGTATCGGCGAGCTGTCCTCACGGTCCCATCGCACCGTTTACGCAACAGTCTCACGGAGAAACCGCGATCGGTCTGTACTGTCTCGACGAGTGAGTACAACTGACCGGATTCGATCTCGACGTAACGACAGCGGGAACTGGACAAACCGTGGTCATCGGTCGCTTTCCCAACACCGATACGTTCTTTGTTTTAGCAAATACAAACGGTTACACTTTTGTTTCGCGGGGTTATAGGGTCGGATATGGATACTGAATACGGCTGTAAAGTTTGTCGAGTTCTTGCAGATCACGATCTCGACCACTACGACGAACGGTTGCTCGAGGAATGGCGCGGCGACGGTTCCCAACGAAAGGGATACAGACAGCTCGCCCGGTGGTTGAACGTCACTCTCCTCCGCCGAGAGATGGACAAGGTCGGACTGTCGACGCTCGGTGACGAGGCCGAATCGAAGTACGATCGGCTCCAGGAGGGGGGAACGACGAGCAGCGAGGTCGCGTCGATGCTCGAGCGAGAGGGGATCGACGTCGAGCGGTTACAGAACGATTTCGTCTCCTACGGCGTCCTTCGGACCCATCTCCTCGAGTGCCTCGGAGCGGAGTACGAAAAACAGGACGAGAGCGAGTGGGAGCGCGAGGCAATCGAGATCGCTCGCAATCACGCCAGAGAGAAGATCGTCTCGGCCGTCAATTCACTCGAGCGAAAGGGAAAGATCCGTGGCGGCGAGGAGACGACCGTCCACGTCGACGTCGAACTCGAATGTGAATCCTGTCAGACACGCGTTCCCCTCCGGCGGGCGATCTCGCGCGGCGAACTCTGTGACTGTGCGTCCATGGAGGTACACCAATGAGTGAACTCACGCTCTCTATCGAGAACGTCGGCGGAATCGACTCGGTCGACTGTACACTCACCGACGAACTCAACGTCGTCACCGGACCGAACTCCTCGAACAAGACGTCGTTTCTCGAGGCGGTCGCGTTCGGCCTCGGTCGATCGACGGTCCCGATCAAAAACGACGCGGAGACGGCGCGAGTCGAACTCTCTTTGGACGGGGAAACGGTCGTTCGAACGGCGACACAGACGGGCCACGGCCTCGAAATCGACGGCGAAGGCTGGATCGACGACCCAGAGGACATCGAGTTGTTCGAACAGTTCGCCTGCCTGTTCGAGTTCAGCACCGTCCGCTCGGCGGTGAGAAACGACGAGAACTTCGAAGACGTCCTCAAAGGCCCGATGGATATCGACGCACTCGAGGCCGAACGCGAACGGAAGATCGTCGAGAAAAACGAACTGGCAACGGAGATCGAATCCCAGGCAAACGTCGAGGAGCAAATCGCCGCCCGAAAACGGGAGCTCGAGACAAAACGCGAGACCGCCGTCGAACTCGAGGCGGCGCTCGACGACCTGCGGGACAAACAGCGGGAGATCACCGACGACGAGGAGTTCGAAGAGCTTCAGGAAACCCGATCTCAGCTCGTCACCAGACGGGAGGACTACCGAACGCAAATCGAAAACTACGAGGACGCGATCGATCGGCTCGCCGACCAGATCGCCGACATCGAAGCCGAACTCGAGGAGGCCCGAGAGACCGTCTCGGAGTACGACGCCGAGTCACTCGAGTCTGAGAAGGCCTCGATCAGAGACGACCTCGACGAGATCACCAATCGCCTCGACATCCTCCAATCGGTGTTGACCGCAAACCGGGAGATGCAGTCTTCGGCGTACACCGGTGTTCTCGGCCAACAACACGGGCTAACCGGTGATACGATTACGTGCTGGGCGTGTGGCAACGAGGCGACGGCCGAGGAGTTCGACGAGACGGTCGCGGATCTCACCGAACTCATCGAGGCGGACAAAGAACGCCGCGCCGAGTACGAGCCCCGCCTCCGGGAAATCAACGAGCAGATCGACGCCGTCGACGAGGCTCGACGCCGGGTCGAAACCCTCGAGTCGAAGAAACGATCCCTCGAAGAACAGCTCGAAGACAGGCGAGATTCCCTCGAGACCAATCGCGAACAGATCGAAGCGCTCGAAGCGGAGATCGAATCCACCGAGGAGCAACTCACCAGAAAGGAAGCAGAACAAGAGAACGAAACGAGCGATTTGACCGACGAGATCGAGTCGACCCGCGTCGAGTTACACTCGGTCCAGACGGATATCGAACGCCTCGAGTCGACGATAGACGACCTCGAAGCCGATCGTGAGGAACGAGAACGGAATCGTGAACGCATCGAGTCGCTCCGAGACGAGATCCACACGCTCACCGAGCGTATCGAAAACCTCGAGCAACGTCTCCAGACCCAGTTCAACGAGGCGATGGACGAGTTGATCGAGTTGCTCGAGTACGAAGCGATCGAACGCGTCTGGTTGGACGGCAATTTCGATCTGATCGTCGCTCGGGAAGAAGACGGCGTCACCCGCCAGGATACCATCCACAACCTCTCGGAGAGCGAGCGTGAGATGGTCGGGCTCGTGCTTGCGCTTGCCGGTTACATCGCCTACGACGTCGCCGACGCCGTCCCCATCCTCGTCATCGACACGCTCGGCGCGTTCGACGCGGAACGAGCGACGGGACTGCTCGAGTACTTTACCGACGAGTCCCCGCTTTTGATCACCGCTTTGCTCCCCGACAACGAGGCCGTACTCGCCCAGTCGGATCTCGAGTACGATTCCGTCAACCCGAAACAGCTCACGCCGTAGGAACGAACTGTCTCGAGGAGCGTCGAATCGACTCGTGAACGCGAGTCGATCACGATCTGTCTGTCGTTTTCTCCAACAAACGATCTGCCTGTCGTTCTCTCCAGTAAAACATCGACGGCACCGATTTCGACACTGATCGTCGATCAGTCTGACGATCGGGTGTCCGACGACGGAGAATGGCAATCGACAATAGTGTGATGTCGACGTCTGCAAACTCACGACCCGTCTGTGGTCGAAGCGAAAAACTGTTACTGCGGTTCGGTTCATACGGATTCCTGTCCCGATGTCCCGGCGGTGAGTCGAACCGTGTGAGACGAGTCTCGGTGGAGGAGTGCAGCGAGTCCACCGTTGCAACCACCCCTGGTTGCGGGTGCGCCGGAACTGACTGACAGTAAACCGGCTCAGTTGCCGCCGGCGAGAGTCAGGTCGTCGCTGAACTCGATATTGATGTTTTTCACGCGGGTGTGATCGAGCAGTTCCGAGATATCCTCCTTGTTCCCGATACCGCTCTGTTTGTACCCGCCAAACGGCGCGCCGATGTAGTGGCGGCCGTGCTGGTTGATCCAGATGTACCCCGATTCGATGTCGTCTGCGGCTTGGTGGGCCGTGTTGAGGTCGTTCGTCCAGACGCTCGCGGTCAGGCCGTACTCGGTGCTGTTGGCGATTTCGATCATCTCGTCGTACTCGCTCCAGGTCATCACCGAGAGCACCGGACCGAACGTCTCCTCGTGAGCGATCGTCATATCCGGCTCGACTTCGAAGACGGTCGGCTCGAGGAAGTATCCACGATCGTACTCGTCGACGGTCTCGCCGCCGAACAGCACGTCCGCACCTTCCTCTTTGGCGATGTCGATATACTTGCAAACTTTCTCGAACTGCGGCTGGGAGACGACCGATCCCATCGTATTCGACTCGTCGAAGGGGTCGCCGATCGTCACCGATTCGAGTCGATCGAGAAGCGGCGGGACGACGTCGTCGTAGGCATCTTCGTGGACGAGCAGTCGGGTCCCGCTACCACAGGACTGGCCTTGCCAGGGCAACGCCATCGCACCCTGGAGTCCGTCGAGCACGCGGTTCATGTCGGCGTCGGGATAGACGATGAACGGATTCTTCCCGCCCAACTCGAGTAAGACGGGCGAGAGGTTCTTCGAGGCACCTTGCATGATCTTCTTTCCGGTTGCGGGGCTACCGACCATCGAAACGAGCCTGACGTCTTCGTGTTCGACGAGATTCGCGCCCGTTTCGCCGAACCCGGTGATGACGTTGATCAGCCCGTCCGGGAACAGGTCACACTCGTCGACGATCTTTCCGATGTACAGCGCCGAAAGCGGCGTAAACTCGGACGGTTTGACGACGATGCCGTTGCCGGCGACGATCGCGGGCGCGATCTTTTCGGCCACGAACATCGTCGGGTGGTTGAACGGAATAATGCCGGCGACGACGCCGTAGGGTTCACGCTGGGTGAAGTTGTGGTTGTTCGGCCCGGTCGGAATCGTCTCTCCCTTGAGTTCGGTCGCCAGTCCGGCGTTGTACGTGAGGTTTTGGGCGCCCTTTTCCGTATCGAATTTCATCCGGGAGATACTGCTCCCGTTGTCTGCGACGTCGATCTTCGTCAGTTCGTCCTGATGTTCGAGCAGGAAATCCGCGAAGGCTTCGACGCGTTCGCGGCGTTCGAACACGTCGAGTTCCCGCCACTCCTGGCTGGCTCGGTCGGCCGCCTTGACGGCCTCGTCGACCTGATCTTCGGTCGCGATCGGAACGTCGGCGAGAACGTCTCCTGTGGATGGGCACTCGTTCTCGAAGGTCTCTTCGCTGGAGACGAACTCGCCGTCGATGTACATTCGGTCCTCTATCTCGAGGGAGACGTGTTTTCCAGACAACGTCTCTAGATCGTACTCGAACATGCTATACGAGTATATGTCTGGCGCCTCTTATATAGCCGTTGTGACTGACGAACACTCCGCCGAGTCGGTGGCCCAGCGAGTTACGGAAACAATCGCTCGTCGTCGATCGGTGGCCGTTCGAACACGCCGTAGCGGTCGGCGTACGTCATCCAGTCGCGGACGTTCTCTCGCTGGTCGGCCTCGAGAACGAACGGACAGTCGACGCCGTCGGTGACCTGTCGGAGCGCGTCCACCGTCTGCTCGCCATCCCACTCGCCGGTGTCGGCCTCCTCGAGAAACGCGTCGAGGACGGTTTCGTAGTTTTCGTTTCGGTACGCACGCGAGCGTCCGAGCGCGTCGACGAACGCCTCGATCCGGTCAGTGTGGGCGTCGTACACCGACCGGTCGACACAAACGAGGTGGACCAACGGTCGGTAGCCGGTGAGTTCGGCCCACTCGGCGCCCATATCGTACAGCAGATCGTAGTGTGGATCCGCTTCGAGACCCCAGTACCAGTCGTTTATTCGCTCGACGGCATCGAGGTCGCCCGTTTCCATGCGTTCTGCCAGCCCCTGGTGTGTATCGACGACCCACTCGACGTCGTCGGGACCGACCTCGAATCGGTCCTCGAGAATCCCCTTGTGGTACGTCATCGCCAGCGAGCGATCGTGGATTCCGACGCGCGTGCCGATCAGGTCCTGTGGGTCTTCGATCCCGGATTCGGTGCGGACGAACATGCCGTTTCCACGCCGATACGTCAATCCCGCGGCGACCGCGAGGGGGTCGGTGGGGACGACGTCAGTGTGGCTGACGAGCTTCGACGTGACGTATTTTCCCATCGACATCGTCGTCGCGTCGAGTTCGCCCGCAAGCAAGAGTTGGTCTTTCATCGGGGAGTGATTGTGCTCGACCCGGACGGTACCGAGCGTCGGCGTCACTTCCCCGGTCTCTAGGGCGTAGTAAAACTGCCTTGTGTTGTAAAACGGCGTCGTGCTGAACGAGAGCGTCTCCGTCATCACCGATTCATTATTGTCGACCAGCAAAAATCTGCTGACCGGTCACGACCGATTTTGTGTGAAGTGATCCGTCGACCGACGCGAATCCCAACGTCAATCTGTCGTTTCAAAACCGATGACGGCTCTCTTTTGTGAGAGACGACGAGCCGTATTCGTCGCCCCTGAGGGACGAAAACCGACAGACGTAACCCGATCTCGAGGGTTTCCGATTCGGCGTCCAAACCGCTCTTTAGCAATTAATCGTGTTATTTCTCTCGATAATCACGTGAACGGTTGTCGCACATGCAAGGCAAATCCCGAGTTGAGTGAAGGGGAGACAATTGGTGGTTTTTTATATTACTACAATTTCAATAGAAATAATGGACTCAGGGCGTTATTTGGATAACAATCAAATTACTTACCTATACCGTCCGCCGCGGTGGCCAAGGAGTACGGTCCCAGCCGTCGTTCCCGACTCCAGAAGTCACAAGGTATATTATTGAAGCGGGTATTGTATTCGGATGTATGTCAGTAGACCTCGTGGTCAGAGACTGTACAATCGTAACCCCTGAAGGGCAAGTAGGCCCGAACGCTGGGGTCGCGGTTGACGACGGGAAGATCGTTGCGGTCGGATCGAGCGAAAACCTACCAGACGCCGATGAGGTGGTCGAGGCAGACGGGAACTACCTCGCACCCGGCGTTATCGACTGCCACATTCACAACCGCACGCCCGGTCTCGAGTACAAAGAAGACTGGAAGACGGCTACTCGAGCCGCCGCGGCTGGCGGTGTGACCACCGTCATGGGCATGCCCAATACGGATCCGGTTATCGACCAGCCCGAACACATTCGAACGAAAGCGGACCTCGGTGACGAGAACGCGCTCGTCGATTTCCAGTTCTACGCGGTCATCACATCCGACAACTACGATCAGGTCCACGACCTCGCCGAAACGGGCGTCGTCGGCTACAAGGTGTTCCTCGGCACCACGATCGGTGCGATCCCCCCACCGAACGACGGCGAACTCCTCGAGGCGATGGAGCAGGTCGCGGAGACCAACCGCCGACTCGGTTTCCACGAAGAAAACGACGAGATCCTCTCGCACTTAGCCGAGAAGTTCCAGGAGGAAGGGAAAGACGACCCGATCTACCACACGTGGTCGCGCCCCCCGATTACGGAACGAGAGGCGATCAGCCGAACGATCCTCTTTGCGGAGGAAACCGGCGCGAAGATCCACATGTTCCACCTCTCGTGTGGCTCGGGTGCGGAACTCGTCGCCGATGGGAAAGACCGCGGCGTCGACGTAACCGCCGAGACGATGCCCCACTACCTGTGGTTCACCGAGGACGTTATGCGAGAGAAAGGAAACGTCGCTCGCATCCAGCCACCCATCCGCGATCAGGAAGAGCAAGATCGCCTCTGGGAGCAGGTTCACGGCGACGGCATCGACTGTATCGCGACGGACCACTCACCTCACACGGACGAAGAGAAGGGGATGGACGACCCGTTCAAGAACACCTGGGAGGTCATCTCCGGCTTCGTCGGTCTCGAGACCGAAGTCCCGGCTATGCTCTCGTTCGTCAACGAAGACCGCATGAGTCTCGAGCAGTGGATCGACATGCACTCGACCCAGCCAGCGAAGATCTGGGGCATGTATCCCGAGAAGGGATCGCTCCAGGTCGGTACCGACGCCGACTTCACCATCTTCGACCTCGAAAACGAGTGGACACTGGAGGATCGTCACTCGCTTCACTCGAAGAACACGGTGACGCCGTTCGAGGGTGAAACGTTCAGTGCGAGCGTCGAGACGACGATCGTCAGAGGCAACGTCGTCTACGAGGACGGCGAAGTCGTCGGCGAATCCGGCTACGGTACCCAGGTCGACGTCGACGAAATCGACAACGATTACGGAAACTAATGAGCGAAGACGCATACGAACGCGGCCGAGAGACGGGGGCACGTCTCCGAGAGGCTATCGAGCACAATCTCGAGGGCTTCTGGAAGGCAGTCGCCGACCGTGGACTCGCCCGCGAGACGGTACACGAGGAAGCACGCGCTAACCGAGAGCGTCTTACGGAGTCGACGCGATCGACGATTCGTGGGATGGCCGACGCGGCGGGTGTTTCTCAGCGCGACCTGCTCGCGTTCAACCTCTTCGAGGAGACGCTCGTCACCGATGGTTGTACGACGGCCATCGCCGCCGGTACCGCATCGGCAACCGGCGAGACGATCTTCTTCAAGCAAAGCGACAAGAAGGGTGCCGACGAGTTCGAGGGCGAAGATTACCACCAGCACAACCAGATCAACGTCGTCAGCGTCGAAGACCCCGACGACAAGAACAAAGTTATCGGCGTCACGGCCGCGGGTTCGACGGCGGTCAAGATGGGGATGAACGATCAGGGCGTCGCCATCGGGTCGAACATCTCCCGGACGGTCACCTTCGACGAGGAGGGCAAAGATTCGAAAGACTGGGCAGCCGCTTCCCGTGGCGCGTACATGCGCGAAGGACTGCTCCATGGCGACACGGCGGAGGAAGTTGCAAAGCACATCACGCCGATGCTGTTCTCGGATCCGATGTCCTCGCCGGGTAATGTCCCGATCGCCGACGCCGAGAAGGCGATAATCCTCGAAGGCGAGTTTACCCATCTCGCGAGCGAGTGGGTCGAAGACGACGTCATCGGTCGCGCGAACAAGTTCGAAGTGCTCTCCGACCTGGCGCGTTCGCGTGAGGAGATCCCCTCGAGTTACTCGCGTCACGAGCGAGTGATGGAGGTCCTCGAGGCCGAAAACGGCGACGTGACTGCCGAGACGATGCGTGATCTGTCGATGGACCACGCAAACGGACCAGGCCTCGAGTCCATCTGTCGCTATCAGGAGAACGACTACACGGACGAAACGTCGCTTTCGGCGGCGATCTTCGAACTCGACGGCGACGAGCCGGAAAACAGCACGATCTACATCGCGCTGGGTAAGCCGAGTTACGCCTGGCGAACTGAGGAGGGTGACGGCTGGCTCTCTCTCACAGCGGGCGCCTCCGAGGACGACGTCCCGGATCGATTCCTCTCGGGCGATGCGTGGCTCGAGCATTACACGGAAGAACCCTACGAAGGCGAGGCCGAACCTCCGGCGCTCGACTGAGTTTTCGTTCTCGTTTTTTCGTTTGTACACCATCGGTAGAGTCGACAGCAGTCGGTGGTCGTAGCGAAGGCCGTTGACCGCCATCTCGTTATCGTCGCACCGAACCGATTCGGCCAGTTATCTACCGCGTATTACACAAAATATTATTGTGGGAACCTTCCTACGATATTAAATTTTCCGCCAGATTTAAGTTGGATGAGGATTACTGTGGGACGTATGCCACCAGTCAGCAGACGCAATATTCTCTCGAGTGGGAGTGTCATCGGAGCCGGTCTTATCGCCGGTTGTCTCGGCGGCGACGACGATACCGTCCACCTTCAGGTCGATACGGCCGCGGAGGGTGCATCTCACTACAACATGTCCGCCCCATTGGTCGAACTACTCCCCGAGCACTCTGAGGATCCAGCGCTCAACGCCACGGTTAGTTCGTCGGACGGATCGGTCGCGAACATGCGAGCGCTCGACGACGACGAAATCGATATCGGAACGTCCGTCGACCAGATCGGGCACTTAGCCTACAACGGACTCGGGCCGTTCGACGGGAACGAAATCGACGTTCGTTGCATCATGCGCGCCGAACTCGTCCCACAGTACTACGTAGTCCAGGCCGATTCGGACATCGAATCCATCTGGGACCTCGACGGTCGGTCCGTCACCCCCGGTCCGGAAGGTGGTGGAACGACCGGACAACACGAGTCGCTGATGGAAGAGTACGGTCTCGAGACCGACGACGTCTATCTGAGCTACGGAGAGGGTGGACGTGCGCTCCGCGACGGTGACGTCGATGCGTGGTTCGTCTTCCACGGTTCGGACGCGATCAACGCGTTTGCAACCGATGGTGACGAACTCGAACTCCTCGAGTTCGACGAGGAGGCGATGACTGGGTTGCAGGAGGTGTTCCCGTGGACTGTTGCGGCGGATGTCACCCCGGATATGCTCGAGAATTACGAGGACACCACGACTGCGATGGGAACCCACGGGTACTGGATGACGACCCCGGATATGGACGACGAGGTGGTCTACGAGCTGTGTCGCGTGGTTACGAGCAATCCGGGGCCGATTCAGGATAGTAACGTCAACTCCGAGGAGTTCGGGCTCGAGTTCGCCCATTACGACTTTGGTGTCCCGTATCACGACGCCGCAATCGAGTTCTTCGAAGACGAGGGCGTACTCTAATCGTTATGAGTACAGCAGCCGAGGAGGAAGCGACGATTCCAATCGACGACGACACGACGCGAACGCAGAAGCTGTTGGCAGTTTTGATTGCGGCGTTCACCGTCTACGTCGCTTTGACGCTTCAGTTCAGCACGTTCCAACGGCTGGGGACGTTTCTCCTGCTGACGCTCGTCTACCTGTTCCTTCGATTCCCGCTTCGGGAGACGATCGAACGGGAGCTAAGTGAGCGACAGGTGCGACTCTGTAACTGGTTCGACGTCGCGATGATTGTCGGGTCGGTGGTCGTGTACGGCTACCTGATACTCAACTCACACCAGATTATCGAACAAGCGGGGAGGGTACAGACGTTCGAAATACCACTCGGCTTCCTCGCGATGTTCGTCGTCATGGAAGCGACGCGACGGACGATCGGTTGGACGATTCCGTTGTTCGCGGCCGGATTCCTCACCTACGTCTATCTCGGCCCGATGTTTCCGGGAATATTCAGCCATCCAGGATACTCGACCAATCAGCTAATCGTACAGATGTACGTCAGCACGAGGGGTTTGTTCTCGTTCCCGCTTGCCGTGATGTTCGACTACGTGTTCCTGTTCGTTCTGTTCGGCGCGTTACTGGAGGTTTCGGGCGGTGGAAAGATGTTTTTGGATCTCGCGAAGGTCCTGTTTGGAAAGGTGACTGGCGGCCCGGCGAAGCTCTCGGTATTCGCGAGTGGTTCGATGGGGATGATCTCCGGTAGCGCAGTTGCAAACGCGCTGACGACGGGCGCATTTACGATCCCGACGATGAAAGACCAGGGATACGACCGCGATTTCGCGGCCGGCGTCGAAAGTGCTGCGAGTACCGGCGGACAGTTGCTTCCACCGGTCATGGGCGCGGCCGTGTTCATCATGATGGACATCACGGGTATCGATTACGTGACCATCATCACGAGAGCGCTCATTCCGGGCGTGTTGATGTTCCTCTGTATCTACCTCGTGGTCCACTTTCAGAGCGTCAAATCCGGACAGGTCGGTCTGCCCGACGACGCGATTCCAAACCGACGGTCGGTACTCCGGCGACTGTACTATTTCATCCCGGTCGTCGCCCTCGTGTACTTGCTGTACGATGGCATCAGCGTCCGCCGATCAGTAATCTACGGTATCGCGATCCTCCTCGTCGTGACGGCACTCGTCCGCGAGGCACGACTGTACGATCCTCGGCAAGAATCACACGATCTCGCATCGAACCCGTTCGTCGACGCGATCGAACTGACCGCGAAACGTGCCGCACCGATCGTCGTCGCCGCAACCTGTATCGGGATCATTCTGGGCGTCATTGGGATGACCGGTGTCGGACTCGCGATCTCCTCGGTCGTCATGGATCTCGCATCGATCCACCTGATGGTCGCCCTCGTCGTCGTAATGCTTCTGAGCATCATGTTCGGGATGGCAACTGACACGGTCACCGTGTACATCCTCCTCGCAGTCCTCGTGGCGCCCGGACTCGTCGATATTGGGGTCCCCGAACTAACCGCCCACCTGTTCATCTTCTACTTCGGACTGATGGCGATGGTTACCCCGCCGGTTTGTATTGCCGCGTATGCGGCCTCGACGATCGCCGAGAGCGATCCACTCAAAAGCGGCTTCTGGGCGTGGCGGCTCTCGCTCGCCGCGTTCTTGCTTCCATTCGCGTTCGTCTTCGACGAAAATCTGCTACTGATTGGCTCGAGCGATGCGATCGCGTTGTCCGTCCTGACGACGATCGTCGCCCTCACTGCCCTCGCTGGGGCAATCGTTGGCCACGTCTACACGGATCTCTCGCGAACTGAACGAATCGTGCTCGTCGGTGCGTCCGTCCTGTTGATCGCCCCGAGTCCGACGGTGAACGCCGTCGGTTTCGGTCTGCTCGTGATCGGCGGATTCCGTCAGTTCCGAAACATGGCGTCCGAAAGACGACTGACGCCACAACCGAGCGAAGGCGACTGAACCGGTCGCCAACCACCGATCGAGGGATCGGCTCGGATATCGCACGGTCACGAAACCCGACCACGGTTGGCAAACGATGTCGCAAAGAGCCGTTCGAAGACGAATTCGTGGTACGGTATCTCGCGTGTTCGGAAGTCGCCGTTCGGTACGTTGACCGCCTAGACGTGATGAATTCAACACTTTGTTCATTTCCAAAGACAAACTCAACACTCCCTTCTTCGTGCAGTGAGACGGTTTACTGTTAGTCAGTTTCGGCGCACCCGCGACCCTGGCGGCGGTTGCAACGGTGGACTCGCTGCACTCCTCCACCGAGACTCGTCTCACACGGTTCGACTCACCGCCGGGACATCGGGACAGGAATTCGTATGAGACGATACGGCGAACTGTGTGAGTCGGGTTACTCCGAGCCGGCGATAACGACTGGAACCGGGCTGTTCAACGCCACGTTTTGTGTTACGCTTCCGAAGAGAGCCTTTCCGACCGGCGACCGCTTTCTGCCGCTCATAACGACTGCGTCGGCGTCGGCGTCGTCTGCAACCGCCAAAATAGTCGCTGCTGGATCACCGTGTTCACGGCGCGTCGAAACGGTCACACCGTTCTCGCTGAGATACGATGCCGTCGCTTCGAGACTCTCCGGTGGCTCCGTCTTTTCGAACAGCTCCTCGGACTCGAGACGACCGCCGTCTAAATCCTGTACGTTACGTTCTGCAAAGACGCTCAAGACGATTGCTTCGACGTCGTCGGCGGTACGGGGGAGTGAACGGACCGCGTCCGCCGCCACGTTCGCTCGGTCCACGTCGGGATCGACTGGAATGAGAACACGATACATACCCACACATTATTCGTCGAAGATCTTGAACTAACTGGTGACGTACAATCGCTCAGAGGCTGTTCGTTCGTCTTTCGCTATCGGAGCAACTCGAGCAGTTACACACCGATCGCATCAAGCAGTCACACACACCGATCGCACGAGCAGAACGTGGCTCGAAACGAACAGCGTGTGTGAGAGCCGTGACTCCGATACTGCGATCAGGTGTGTCGTGACTTGCGATGGCCCCCATCGTCCCCGGATTCGGCCGACCTGGTACTGTCGACGACAGCGTGAGAAGCGAATTATCGCAGTGAAACGTCTTTCGTCTCCGTTCCCATCGCGAGGATGAGGATCGCACCGGCGGCCATGCCGATGGCGAAGGGGGCCAACGCGACGAAATACCCCCACGTGACGAGCAGACCAGCCACGATCGGACCGCTGATCGACGCGATCTTGCCGATACCGCTTGCGAATCCGAATCCCGTCGCGCGAACCTCGGTCGGAAACAGTTCTGCGGTGTACGCGAGCATCGGTCCCCACGCACCGATCAGGAAGAAACTGGCGAAAAAGAGGCTCAACAGCGGATGAACGGCATCGAGTCCCACGATCGACCAGCCGGCCAGTTCGGCGGCGAAGGTGAACGTAAACACACCCGCCAACAGTAGGTAGCCACCGATCGTGTACGTGCGGCCGATCCTGTCGATCAGATACGCGGCGCTGAGTATTCCGGGCAGTTGTGCAATAGCGACCAGAAACAGTTGGCCGTACAGATCACCGCCGACGTTTGCCGCCTCGAGTGTATCCGGAAGCCAGATGAAGATGCCGTAGAATCCGAAGTTGATGCCGAACCACGAGAGCGACGCGAGAATCGTGCGTCGACGCAATCCAGGTGAGAACAGTCGGGCAAAACTCGCGCTGTCACCACGGTCGGATCGCGTCGCAGTAATCGCAGACGGAGAGCCGCCGTTTTCGCCCGCGATGTCCCGGATTCGTTCGTTCGCATCGTCGAGGCGATCGCTCGAGGCGAGATAGTACGGCGTCTCCTCGAGTCGCCGAATAACCAGAACGAGAAACGCCGGGAGCGAGGCGCCGACGAAGACGAATCGCCAGGAAGCGACGCCGAGAATCGTCCCGTCGGTGGCGAGAACGTCGAGACAGAGCCACGCGAGAACGACCGCCAGGATCGTTCCGATCGGCCAGAACACTTCGAAATAGACGATGTATCGACCCCGGTTGCGCGTCGGAAGGTGTTCACTGAGATAGGAGACGGTGATGGTCGTCGCCCACCCGACGCCAAACCCGGTCAAGAGCCGAAACACGAACAGCGAGTAGAACCCGAGTGAAAGCGCAGTCAACCCCGCAAACAGCGAGTAACAGAGGACGGCCCACTGGAGGCCGGAGACGCGCCCGACTCGATCGGCGTACCAGCCACCGAACCAGCTGCCAAACATGATGCCGACTAATGCACTACTTCCGAGTAATCCGGCCGCGAGACCCGAGAGCGACCAACTGTCTATCAGGACCGGCAGGACGAACGAAATCGAGAGGATTTCGACGGCCGTAAAACACAACGCACACCCGGTGATGAGTAGCAATCGTCGGTGAAACGGCCCCGTCGAGAGATCGTCGACCACGTCACTGACGGTCGTTCCATCAGACATCGTCGAGCGCCTTGCGTCGCGAGTTATCTCGGTGGAATCTGTCGTCACCTATCCCGCTCGGTCGGGTCCGTCGATGATTGGACACGGAGGTCGGTCCGTAGGGAGTAACGTGATCGACGGACAGTCGAATACGAGGACGACTAGATGCGTTCATCGACGATATAGCGGTTCGGACGAGATGAAAGTAGTCTTTTCTAACGTTTGTTGACAGCTGTCGTAGCGAGATCACCGTCGAGGGTAGTACCTCCAAGTATCGTCGTCGGAAGTCGGTTCCGCTGTCCACTCGAGTACGAGTGGCGACCAACTCGATGTGGTGGGTCGATAGTGAGCGGTCACAAACGACAACGGGGTACGTTAGACACCAGATCGGTGCTCGAAACCGGCCGCCCCTCTACAGTCGCTGTTCGATTCGCTGGATGAGTTCAGTTGTCGCCGTCGCGGAGATCAGACGCGAGTTGGCGCCACTCGCGGCCGGATTCGCGGGCCATTTCGACGAGTTCGTCGGGTGCAACGTGATACGGTGGTCGAACGGGCCCGGGGTCGATGTATCCCGCACCCCCGATCCGAGCCTTCTGAAGCGGGATCGTGTACAACCCATAGAGGTCGTCGTGACGGACGTTCATCGTTTCCGGGTAGACTGCTTCCGGACCGACCTGCGGGTAGAACTTCTCGTTCGTTTTGTTGATACGGTAGTTCAGTTCCCGCGCGGTCTCGTCGTCTCCCTCGTCGATCGCGTCTCGAAGTCTGAGCGCCGGCAAGGGATCACACGAGGCGCTCCCCGACCAGGCGGCGTTCGCACGCTCGGGTGCGAGCTCGTTCGCGAGATACCACTTTCGCTCGATCGGCATCAGCTGAACCGAGTCCCCGATGGAGCTGACGGCGTCGCGCCACCCTGCGTCGACCGCGCCGTATTTCGCACCGACGACCTGTGGAATCTCTGCGAGCTCCTCCCAGAGTTTCGGCGTCAACCGATTCTTGAACGCTGGTGGGTTGTGATAGACGATGATCCCGAGTTCCGGCACCGCCTCCGCGACGTGGCGATGAAACTCGACGGTCGCCTCCGGCGAGAGCTCGAGCCACATCGGACGCCCGAGCAAGACGCCGTCCGCGCCGACGTCGCGTGCGTACTTCATCCGCCGGATCGTCGATCGGGTGTTCAGCGTGGTCGGACCGGCGATCACCGGTACGTCCCCGTCGACGGCCTCGACGGCGATGCGGGTGAAATCCTTCCACTCCTCTTCGGTGAGCGTTGCGGCTTCACCGAACGTTCCGTTGATCATGATGGCGTCTACGCCGTCGTCGGCGAGTTGCCGGGCGCCGCGCTCTGCTTCCTCGCGATCGAGCGTATACTCGGCCGCTGGATCACTGGCGTCGTCGGTCGCCGGCGTCGGCATGATCGAGAAAATACCCTCTACGTCTTCGTACTCCAATCGCTGACTTCCCATACACTCCTAGTGGAGAAACGAAGGCTATAATAATTTGGGTCCGCCCGAGAGCCCGGGCCGTCGGTGGCATCGATCGGAACCGGTCGCCAATCGTTCTCAGCGTCCGAGATCGTCTCCGGAACCGGATCGATCGGCGACGGAGTCGAGTCGGTCCAAGCGGGGGGCGACGACGGCCGCTCCCGTTACTGCGATCGTCCCGTCGGCGGTCCACGCCGTCAGCTCGAGTTCCACCGTCGACGCCTCGTGGTCGATGCCCGCAAGCGTCGCCGTCGTGGTGACGGTGTCAGTCTCGTGGACGAACGACTCGTACCGAACGTCGAGCGTTCGGAGGTCCGCCGGCGACTCGCCGATCTCGAGGGCGGTCTGTGCCAGGTACTCCGCGTTGATCGGCCCCTGGTTTACGCGACCCGAATGGCCACGCGTCTCCGCGTAGGCTGGGTCGAAGTGAATCGGATTTGGATCGCGAAGAACCGCCGAGAGCAGTTGCATGCCCGATGGATCGACGTCGATCTCTCGACGTGCGATCGTGTCGCCGACCGAGAGCCCGTCTCGATCCGTCGGTACCGTCTGTGTGGGTCGGGATTCAGCGTCGTCGTCGGCTGGGCGCCTCGAGTTTTCGTCGCCCGATTGGTTCTCTCCCTCGCCACTCGATTGGTTCTCTCCCTCGCCACTCGATTGGTTCTCTCCCTCGCCACTCGATTGGTTCTCTCCCTCGCCACTCGATTGGTCCCCTCCATCGCCGCCCGATTGGTCCTCGCCGCCGTCATCCCCGCGGACGATGAGGTCCGTCTCGAGGTCGTATGCCGGCTCTCCGTCGTCGGTCGTCACGTCGTACGTGACGGTGACGACGTGAAACGAGCCCCGATCGCGGGAGACGTGCGTGACGTCGGTTACCGTCGCCTGTGCTTCGTACGTCTCGCCGACGCGTATCGGGCGAGCGAACGAGAACCGATGTCCGCCGAGAAAGACCGAGAGGTCGCTCCAATCGTCTCCCCGAAGCGTCTCCTCGATCGTCGAGGACACCGCCGCTTCGCGGGCGATCGCGACGGCGATACTGGGCGGGGCGTTCCAGCCGGTCTCGGCGGCCGACACCGCAGTCGAGTCCGCGGTCGCATCTGTCCAGAGATACGCGAGCCAGGGCTCGAGCGTCGTGGAACCGCCGTCGAACGTCCGCCCTTCGAACTGCGATGGGTCGACGCTCATCGTTCGAGGTAGTAGAGGTCCCCGTGCATCAACTCCCTGGCGGTTCGATCGACGGAGACGGCCTCGACGGCCGTTCCATCACGCTCGACGCCGACCCACATCGTTCCCTTCGGATGGGCAATCGTAACCTCTCCGTCGGCCGACCCCTGACAGAACTCGTTGGGAATCGTCCCCTCGAAGACGCCGGCCGCCGCGGTACACATCGCTCCGGTAACGGCGTAGGCGTGGTGGGCCTTTTGCATCGACATGATTCGGGCGAGCAGGTCGTACTCGTCCGTCTCGACCGTCTCCCCGCCGACCGTCTCGTACGATCGGGGCTCGCCGACGATCGCCATCTTCGGAATTCCGGGACTCTCCGCGGTCGCATCGGCGGCGTCGTCGACGAATCCGAGGCGCTCGCAGGCCGCGCTTCGAACTCGCTCGAGGCGTTCGAGGACGGCCTCGTCGCCGTCGATCGTCCCGGGCGCTTCGGCCGCAGTCAGCGACAGGTCAGACGCGCGGGCGAACACGCACGGGTTCGAGACGTCGACGAGCGAGACCTCGAGCTCGCCGACGCCGGTGACGTCGAGGGTGTCGATCCGGCTTCCCGTCGGGAAGACGGCGTCGGTAACGGAGCCACCGGGCTCGAGAAACCGCGAGCGGATTCGTCCGCCGGTCCCGGGAACGCCGTTGACGGAAAACTCACCGTCGTAGCGGGGCTTGCCGTCCTCGTCGACCGGAAGCGTCTGTTCGACGACCGTTCCGGTGTTCTCGTTACGGAGGCGGAGTGTCGCTCGACCGTCCGGGGCGGGTTCCGCGGTGGCGATACCGTGCTCTATGGCGAACGGGCCGATCGCAAAGGAGAGGTTGCCACAGTTCCCACCCCAGTCGACGACCGGCTTCTCGATGCCCACCTGTCCGAAGAGGTACTCGGCGTCGATATCGTCGTCACCCGGCGCAATGATCATCGCCTTGCTCGCAGTCGAGTGCGAGCCGCCGACGCCGTCGATCTGTTTCGGATCGGGGCTGCCGAACGTCTGTAACAGGAGGTCTTCCCACCGATCCCTGTCGGCCGGCAACTCACTCCGTCGAATGTATACGCCCTTGCTCGTTCCACCGCGAAACAGACTCGCGGGGACGTGCTGTTGTCCCATCGTCCCGCTATTGTTTCGCAGAGATAATAATATCGACGGACTCACCACGCTTCCGGCGGATCGTCCGTCAGGTTTCGATCCACCGATCGGTTTCGATCTGTCGACCCGTTTCGATTCACCGTCCGTTTTCGTTCCATCGACCGGTTTCGATCCACCGCCCCGCTTCGCTCCGCCCGTGTGCGACGGGATAACACCTATGTCGGCGGAGAGTAATACTGGCCCATGACCGACGAGACGTCCCAAAAACGCGAGGCCGCAGCGGCGTTCGACGAGAGCGCGTCCGAATATCTGGAAAGCAACGTCCACCGGGCCGGCGACGACCTGGCCCAACTCGCCTCGTGGTGTAGCGAGGCAAACCGTGCACTCGACGTCGCAACCGGTGCCGGCCACACCGCCAGCGCCATCGCTGACCACGGTGTCGAGGAGGTCATCGCCACCGACGCGGCGCCGAGAATGATCGAGACGGCGACGACCGAATTTTCCCTCACGGGCGTCGTCGCCGACGCCGAACGGCTTCCGTTTGCTGACGAGCGTTTCGACGCCGTCGCCTGTCGAATCGCCGCCCACCACTTTCCCGATCCGGAAGCGTTCGTCGACGAAGTCGCCCGCGTGACTGCCGAGGGCGGCATCTTCGCGCTGGAAGACAACGTCGCTCCCGCGGAGTCGGAGCTGGATTCGTTTCTCAACAGAGTCGAACGGCTTCGGGACCCGACGCACGTCCGCTCTCACACCGAATCCGAGTGGCGACGGTGGCTGACCGAGGCCGGATTCGACGTCGAAGAGCGCTTGTTGCTCTCGAAAGAGATCGATTACCCAGACTGGGTTCGCCAACTCGAGACGCCGGCTGAGAACCGAGCGAAGTTGCGTGAGGCGTTTGCCGATCCGCCGGCGGGAGCGGCGGATCTGTTCGACATCACTTACGAGGACGGAGAACTGGTCTCGTTTTCGAATCTCAAACTGCTCGTACGCGCCCGGCGATAGCGACCCCGTAATTGGACGGGGCCAGGTGAATCCGCGGTTTACTCGAGATTCGGTGAACCCGTAGTCTACTCGAGGTCTGTGCCGATCGCGTCCTCGAGCGAGTCGAAGCCGTCCCGGCGGAGCAACTCCACGAGCCCGCGATTGATCTCGCGGGCGAGGGACGGACCGCGGTAGACGAATCCGGTATATACCTGCACGAGCGACGCGCCGGCCCGAATCTTTCGGTAGGCGCCCTCGGCGTCGTCGACGCCCCCGACGCCGACGATCGGGAGATCCGTCAACTCCGCGATCGTCGCGACGGTTTCCGTCGCCGCGGACTCGAGTGGCTCGCCGCTGACGCCGCCCCACTCGTTGCGGTGGGTGTCGGTCAAGGCGTCGTGGTCGGTCGTCGTGTTCGTCGCGACGATGCCGTCGATCGCGAACTCCTCGACGATGTCGACGAGGTCGACGAGACCGTCTCGAGTCGAATCGGGCCCGACTTTCACCAACAGCGGCTTCTCCGCTTCGTTTTCGGCCTCGAGCGTCGAAAACACCTCACGGAGGTGTTCGGGGCTTTGCTCGTCGTACTCTTCTGGCGTGTTCGGACAGGAGACGTTGAGGACGAAGTAGTCAGCGTGCTGGGAGAAGCGACCGAGTACGCGGCGGTAGTCCTCGATGGCCTCGCGCTCGTCCGAGCTGTTCATCTTGCCGATGTTGATCGCGACCGGAACCCTCGGGGTTCCGCTCGTTGCGAGCCGGTCTGCGACCCGACCCGCGCCCTGGCTGTTGAACGCCAGCCGATTGATCATGGCCTCGTCGTCGGGAAGCCGGAACAGCCTGGGCCGTTCGTTTCCCGGTTGTGGATACGGCGTGACGGTCCCCACCTCGGCGAATCCGAAGCCGAGATCGGACAGGCAGTGCATCACCTCGCCGTTCTTGTCGAAGCCGGCAGCCACGCCGACCGGCGACTGAAAGGTCAGCCCGAACCGCTCGACCTCGAGCATGGGGTGGCGATAGCGGTACTGGTAGCGGATCGCTCGTCTGAGTGCCGCCGACGTCTGTGCCGACGCCATCGCTCGCTTGCCGAGATTGTGCGCCGTCTCGGCCGGCAACGCGAACAGGAGCGGGCGGACGGATTCGTAGAGCGTCATTGTCCATTCGTTCGCACCCACGGACTAAACTCGTTCGACTTCGACGGGCCAGCTGACGTGTGTGACCGCCAGACACGGGCCAGTACTCTCGATGTCGGAGCCGTTCTCCAGCCGACGGAACTATCAATAAATAATGGAAACTATTAATCCGCTGTTCTCCAAAGTTTCAGTCGACGATGGTAGAGTTTGGTATCAACATCAACAATCGCGAACCACTTCTGGTCGAGAGCTATACGGTCGAACGTATGCTCGACCTCGGCGAAGCGGCAGGTGAACACGGCTTCGACTCGGTCTGGGTCGGCGACAGCCTCCTCGACAGACCGCGCCTCGAGCCGATCAGTCTTCTCGGCAATCTCGCGGCTCGCACGGACGACGTCAAACTCGGAACGGGGTGTATGATCACCCCGCTCCGGCATCCGGTTCAGTTCCTGCAAGCCTGGAACAGTCTCGAGATGATCTCCGACGGACGGATGGAACTCGGCGCCTGTATGGGTCCGCCGACGCCGGGCTGTAAAGAACAGTACGACGTCCTCGGCCTCGACTACCGCAAGCGTGCGAAGATGCTCGAGGAACAACTCGAGATCTTCAAGCAGTTCTGGCGTGAGGGAGAACTCAACTACGAGGGAGACATCTACCAGTTCGACGATGTCGACTTCCGACGCGGCCCGGAGATCCGTGATCTGGAACCCGTCCAGGAACAGCCACCGATCCTCGTCGTGAGCAATCCGGCACACCACGATTCGGGATCCGACGACGTCATCAACCGCGCGGCCAGACGAATCGTCGAACTCGGTGACGGCTGGATGGCGGCCGGTCTCTCCGACGCACCGGAAGAGTACGAACGACAGTGGCAGAGTATCGTCGACTACGCGGAAGCCAACGGTCACGATCCTGACGACGTCCACACGACGTTCCAGGTGACGATGACGATCGACGACGATACCGACGCCGCCGACGAGAAGATGGACGAGTACATCCAGACGTACTATCCACAGCTCTACAAGGGCAAAGATCCAGCCGAGTGGGGACCAAGCGGTGACGCCAACGACCTCATCGAGTGGATCGAAGAGTTTCACGAGAGCGGCTGTGACGAGTTCATTATTCGATTCGGTGGCGAGGACCAGTTCGAGCAGATGGAGAAGTTCGTCGACGAAGTAATACCCGCGTTCTAAGAAACGCGCGGAGACGACGATCCGGTCGCCATGTTTTTCCGCGACGGGGCCTCTCGAGAAGCGTCGGGGCGCCGTCGTGGGTCGCCCCCGAGATATGTGCCGAGCGTTACGCAAATCGAGGGCAGATCACACCGAGGGAAGATCACACGACCGAACTCAGCGGGCGTCGACGAGCGCGTCGATTTCGGCCTCGCTGTATCCTGCCGCCACGAGCACCTCTCGAGTGTGTTCGCCGAGTGCTGGCGGGCCATCGGTCGCGGGTTCGACCGGGGGATCCGTCCGTGCGGGAAATCCGATCCGGCCGTCGACGACCAGCTCTCGTTCGCGAGCGTGGGGGCTTTCGAGGGCTTCCTCGAGGCTGTTGACGGGAGCGATGGTCGTCTCTTCGTCGGCGGCGTCGAGCCACGCCGACTGGCTCCGCGTGGCGAAGATGTCGGCGAGTGTCTCCCGGAGTGCATCTCGAACCGCCGGATCGGGCGAACAGTGTTTCTCGCGAAGATCGGGCCGATCGACGAGTTCACAAAACCGGTCCCAGAACTGCGGTTCGACCGCCGCAAGCGTCACGTACTGGCCGTCTGCAGTTTCGTAAACGTCGTAACAGGGATACATCCCGGTAAACGGTTCGGGTGGGCGCGGATCGTTACCCGCGAGTGCGGACGGTGCGTACGACTGGCTAAAGGAGATGAGGACGTCGAGCATGCTGACGTCGATGTACGATCCGTCGCCGGTTCGTTCCCGAGAGAGCAACGCGGTAACGATCGAAAACGCGGCGAACAGCCCACCGCCAATATCCGAGACGCTGAACGGTGGCGGCGTCGGCCGCTCATCGGTCGACCGGCGTGAGAGGTCGACCAGTCCGCTCAGTCCGGCGAACGTGAGGTCGTGGCCCGGCCGATCCCTGTACGGTCCGGACTGTCCGAACCCGGAGAGCGAACAGTAGACGAGATCCGGAGCGATCGACCGAAGCGTCTCCTCGTCGGCACCGAGACGCGACGCGACGCCGGGACGGAACCCCTCGATCACGACGTCGGCATCGGCGACGAGATCGTATAACGCCCGCTTTCCTTCCTCGCTTTTCAGATCCAGGACGACACTTCGCTTTCCTCGAGAGAGCCCATCGAAGACGCCGTCTTCGGGCTGGACGAGCGGAACCGAACGGAGCGGATCGCCAGCCGGCGGTTCGACTTTCAGGACCGTCGCTCCGAGGTCGGCGAACAACTGCGTCGCGTAAGCGCCGGGCAACAGCTGTGTGAGGTCGATGACGGTACACTCATCGAGTTGCATGCCCTTCTCACTCGTCTACACCGTGTTAGAGCTACCGCTCCCGGAGTCATCGTCTCCTGTTTTCCTTTCGACTGCCAGCAGTAGCCCTGCCCGCTCTCGAGT
Source organism: Natrarchaeobius versutus (assembly GCF_041205745.1). NCBI lineage: Archaea > Methanobacteriati > Methanobacteriota > Halobacteria > Halobacteriales > Natrialbaceae > Natrarchaeobius > Natrarchaeobius versutus. The sequence continues at coordinate 226,648 of NZ_JBGFCC010000008.1, forward strand.
CTGGGTGTCCAAAATAGGGCCGTTCGGCAGTATCAAATGGGTTTGAATAGTATAACCTAGTGACCAATATATTTATTCTCTCGGTATAGTATATGGCTCGTATGGATATTGGAAGCATGGTCGGCCAAGCGGCCGACCGTTTCGGTGATCGTCTCGCAGTTGCCTATCGGTCGGACGACGAGACCCAAACACGGACCTTCGAGGAACTGAACGCCGAGAGTAATCAGATTGCAAACGGGTTACTCGATATCGGCATCGGGACGGGCGACGTGGTCAGTATCTACGCGCAGAACTCGATCGAGTTCGTCGAGACGTTCTTCGCAGCACAGAAACTCGGTGCGATCGCCATGCCGATCAACATCAGGTTGGACGCATCCGACGTGGAGTACGTCCTCGAGGACGCCTCCCCTTCGTGTCTTCTCGCGGACTCGTCACTCCTCGAAAAGCGCAAACGGGCAGAGGAGGTACTCGCATCCTACGACGCTCCACTCTATACGTTCGGCGAATCGGAATACGTCTCCCACGAGGAACTGGTACACGGGTCCACGCAGAAGCCCGGGCTCCCGGTCGACGGCGAAACGATCGACGGCTACTTCTACACGTCGGGAAGCACTGGAAACCCGAAGGGCGTGATCCACACGCACTCGGATCGAGTGATGATCAATATGAACGTGATCAGCGAGTTGGGTCTTCGACACTCCGACGTCAACGTCTTACCCCTCCCGCTGTATCACAGCGGTCCGCTGTACTCCGGATTCGTTCCGTACCTCCAGTTCGGTATTCCGACGATCATCTTCGATCAGTTCGATCCGGAGGCGACGCTCGAGGCGGTCGACGAGTGGGATGCGACGGTGCTTGGCGGGGTTCCCGCCCAGTACGATCGTCTGACGAAAGTCGATAATATCGAAGAGTACGACCTCTCATCGCTCCGATTTTGGTGGTACTCCGGCGCGCCGATGACCGAAGGGGTACTCGAGCGCTGTCGATCGCACCTCTGTGATCGTCACTCGGTCATTTACGGCGCGACGGAGATCGGTCCGCCGGTTTCGATCCTCCCTCCCGAAAAAAGCGACGAGTATCCGAACTCCTGTGGGACCGGCATGAGCTATCAACGTATTCGAATCGTCGAGCCGGATGGGAAACCGGATCCAGACGCGACGATGCCCCCGGGGTCGACGGGGGAACTCATCTGCAAAGGCGTCTCGGTGATGAACAAGTACCTGAATCTGCCGGCGAAGACGGAACAATCGCTCATCGACGGCTGGTACTTCACCGGCGATCTCGCGGCGAGAGACGAAAACGGCTACATCTGGGTCAAGGGGAGAAAAGACGGCATGATCATCAGCGGTGGCGAGAATATCTACCCATCTGAAATCGAAAACATCGTGCTCGAACACGAGGCGGTCGACGACGTCGCGGTTCTCGGGGTCGAAAGCGACGAGTGGGGTCAGACGCCCAAGGCGTACATCGTTCCCGCAAACGGCGATTCGGTCGATCGAGAGACGATCGTCGACTACTGTCGGAATAGTTCGCTCGCGGATTACAAGCGCCCACGGGAAATTGCGGTCGTCCCGGAGATTCCACGGAACTCCAGCGGTGGAAGCGTTTTGAAGAGTGAACTTCGATCACTCGAGTAACCTCGAGTGCGACACCATCCCGGAACCCGCTGGACGGCAATCTCCCTCACTCGATCCGATAGCCTCGCGCCCGGAACATCGCGATCTGTGTTCCGTCCGCTTTCTCGACGACTGCTCGCGTTCCGTTCAGTTGCGAACTCTGGTGGGTGATCTCTGCGGTCGCAATCAACGTATCGCCGGGTTCGGCGGCGGACAGAAAGGACGTGTTCGTCTCGATTCCGACGGTCGTCTGTCCATCCGCCTGTGTTGCGGCACCTGCAGCAGCGTCTGCGAGCGCGAAAATAACCGCCCCGTGGAGCTTTCCGTTGAGATTCACCACGTCTTCGGTGACGGTAAGCGTCGTCTCGGCGTAGCCCGGTTCGATGGTGGTGAAGTCGATATCGAGCGTTCCACAGAGGGGATCCGATTGGATGTGTTCTCGAGCGTCGTCGACGTCGTTTGTCATCCCCTGCGTGTTCTCCGAGGGATCAATTGAATGTTTGGTCGGATCCAGCGCCCGCTCGAGATCGGTCCGACGCTGTTTACGTACGATTCGATTCAGCCGATACCCGCCATATGACGGCCACGAGAACGCGAACGATCGAGCGAAGGTAAATAACTAAGAGCATTGAGTCGCATACGTGAACCTATGGCAACAGAGGAAGACTCCTGTCCACACGGTGACGTGGAGAGGTCGACAGCCATGACGGGTGGGGCCGCCCCCTCATCCCGGGTTGAGCACATTCTCGAAAATCATCGCGAGGCACTCGAAGACGGGCGACTGCCGATGACCGTGTACAACGACGACGAGATTTTCGAGACGGAACTACACCGCATCTTCGGGCAGTGTTGGGTCTTCATCGGTCACGAAACCGAAGTCCCCGAGCCGGGCGACTACGCCAAACGCTACATCGGCAAGGACCCTTTCATCTTCATTCGGGGTGAAGACGATCAGATTCGGGTCCTGTTCGACAGCTGCACCCACCACGGTAGTCAACTCTGCAAGGCCGAACAAGGGAACAGCTCCCACTTCCGGTGTCCGTATCACGGCTGGACGTTCAAAAACACCGGCGATCTCGCCGGTATTCCCCTCCGCGATCAGGCTTTCGAGGGTCTCGATCCCGACGAGTGGGGACTCCACGAAGCCCCCCGCGTCGAAAACTACAAGGGGCTCGTCTTCGCTTCGATCGCCGCCGAGGGTCCCTCCATCGAGGAGTATCTCGGCGATTTCAAGTGGTATCTCGACGTCCACCTCGACATCGCGAAAGGCGGGATGGAAGTCATCGGCGAACCACACCGCTGGCGTGCCGACAGCGACTGGAAGTCGGGAGCCGACAACTTCTCGGCCGACAGCTACCACACCGGCGTCGCTCACCGCTCGGTGTTCGAAGTCGGCTTTGGCGACGAAGACATCTCGGGGACCGCCGGCCAGGAAACCCAGCGCCACGTGACCCACGCCGACTCCGGCTCGACGAGCCTGCGGTTGCTCGAGCCCGAAGAGGAGATCTTCTTCGGCTACCCCGATGAGTACGTCACCGACGAGAACCTGAGCGACGAACAGTACGAGGTCGCCGCCGCATGCGGAGCGGCGACGGGAACCATCTTCCCGAACCTCTCGTTTATCCACCTCGCTGCGACGAACGATCCGGACAAGCCCCTCGACGGCTTCTTCAGCCTTCGGCAGTGGCAACCGGTCGGCCCCGGCGAAATGGAGGCCTGGAGCTGGGTGTTGGTCCCGGCCGAAGCCTCCGAGGAGTACAAGAAGCGAGCTTACGACGTCGCTCTCGGGACGTTCAGCCCGTCGGGTAACTTCGAGCAGGACGACTTCGCCGTCTGGGACGGTATCGCCGAGGCCGCCGGGACGGTGTTCGCCGACAAGCAGGACGTCCGGATGAACTACCAGATGGGGATGCCCGGCATCGGCAAAGCCGAGATCGACGACGACTGGGAGGGTCCCGGCACCGCCTGGGACGACAACCTCGAAGAGGGAACGTGTCGGACGTTCCACGGCAACTGGCAGAAAGCAATGAACGGCGAAGAAGTCGGGATGCGCTACCCACGAGATCACATCTAATCGAGACCCATGAGCGATCAAATGACACAGCGATCGGAACTCGAGCGACACTACGAGTGCGTGTCGTTTTACAACCTCGAGGCCGAACTGCTCGATGCGAAAGAACTCGAGGAGTGGCTCGACTTGCTGACCGAGGACGTCAGATACGACATGCCACTACGGGTCACGCGCGACCGTGGCTCGGACCGCTCGGAATTCAGCGTAGAGGGGTACAACTACCGTGAGGATCGGAGCACGCTCGAAGCACGAGTCGATCGGTTTCAGTCGGAGTTTGCCTGGTCGGAGGATCCGCCGACGCGAACCCGCCACTTCGTGACGAACGTTCGGGTGGATGGCGTCGACGGCGACGAGCTCTCGGTGAAAAACAACCTACTGTTGTTCCTGGCTCAGGGAGAAGAGGCCGAGGGAACGACGGTGTCGGCGGAACGTCACGACGTGTTGCGTCGCGTCGACGGCTCGTTGAAACTGGCCGAGCGGGATATCCGCCTCGATCACACCGTCCTTCCGATGAAGAACATCTCGGTGTTCTTCTAACCATGTCCCGGACGCGTACAACCGGCGAGGCGCTCTACGTGACCGCCCGTGACGGACGAGGCGTTGTTATTCAGAAGATCCACACGCCACGCGGAGAACGTCTCAAGTTCGAGGCACCTCGCCTCGACGAGGTTACCCATCTGGACGCGGTCGCCCTCGAGAGCGTCACGTGGCAAGAGCCAGAAAAGATGGCCGAGCGAGCCCTCTCGGCTGACACCGAAGACTCGGTCGAGAGCGGCACCGACTGGAACGGCGGAACGTCCGAACTGATGATCGCGAACGAGTACGGACAGGTCGTCCTCGAGAAGGAAGGCGACGACGGCGTGCACGTCAGCGCACCCAAGCTCGGCTACGATATCACGCTCGGCGTTGGGGAACTCGAGTGGCTCACGGTCCAAGACCACGAGACGTTCACCGAATTCCTCGAACAGCCGTTCGGACCGGCCGACGAACACGACCACCACTGATCCGAACCCCATCGGGACCACCACTGATCCGAATCGGATCGGATCGAGTTCGGTCCGACTACACGGACCATCGGGCGGGATCGCCGCCGCGTCACGCGGACACACGACAGAGATCACGGCTATCGTCGCGGCTCGTCCGAATCGATCCGCAACGAGACGGCTTACGAACATCGAAGCACCTACGAACCTACAAACGAAAGACAAACTATGTCGGGAGTTAAGAAAATTGAACACGCGGTACTGGAAGTAATGGATCTCAACGAAGCGGTCGAGTTCTACACCGACGTCGTCGGCCTCGTCGAACTCGAGCGTGCGGATGACGTCGTCTACCTCGGCTGTGGCCTCGACGAGAACTACGATCTCGGCCTGGTCGAGGGTCAGACTGGCGTCGAACACTTTGCGTTACGCGTCACGGCCGACGAACTCGAGGAGTACGCGACCCACCTCGACGACGTTGGCGTCGAGACCGAACGGGTCAGCGACGAACCGGGACAGACCGACGGTCTTCGATTTTCGCTCCCGAGCGACGTCGATATGGAACTCGTGACCGTCGCTGACTCCTCGTATCATCACCCGGTCAAACCGGAAGCCGACCGAAACGCCGTCACGCCGCGTGACCTCGATCACATCAATCTCATGACCCACGACGTCGACAGCGATATGGCGTTTCTCGAGGACCACCTCGATTTTGCCGTCTCGGACAAGATCCTCGGCGAGTCCGAGTTTACGATCCAGGCGTGGCTTCGCCACGGCCGGTTCCACCACGACGTGGGCCTGTCGAACGGCAACGACGTCGTCCGGACGCTCCATCACCTCGCGTTCCAGATGGACTCGTTCGACCACATGAAGAAATTCTGTGATCGACTGGCGAGCAAGGGCTACCGCCTCGAAATCGGGCCCAGCCGTCACAACGCCGGTGGCAACCTCTTTGCGTACTTCTGGGCACCCGGCGGGAATCGGATCGAACTCACCGCGGAGATGGCGACGGTCGATCCCGACGCCGAAACCGGCGTCCGCGAGATCGACCGCGAGACGAATACCGTCTCGACGTGGGGCGGAGTCGTCCCGACCAAAGAGTTCCTCGAAGAGGGATCATAGATGGGCTGGCTCGATGGAAAAACGGCGCTCGTCACCGGCGGCGGATCCGGTATCGGTCGAGCCGTCGTCGACCGCTACGTCGAGGAGGGTGCAACCGTCGGAGTGCTCGAACTCGACGGCGACCGCGTCACGGCGCTGAACGAGAAGTACGGCGATGCAGTCCACGCCGTCCAGGGCGACGTCTCCGAGTGGGAGGACAACGAGCGTGCCGTCGCGGAGACTGTCTCGGAGTTCGGTAAGCTCGATATCTTCGTCGGCAACGCCGGTATCTTCGATAAGGTCGTTCAGTTGGCCGACCTCGAGCCGGAGGAACTGGAGACGGCGTTCGAGGAGGTGTTCCGGGTGAACGTACTCGGATACATGCTCGGGGCGAAAGCGGCACTTCCTGAACTGTTGAAGACCGAGGGCTGTATGGTGTTTACGGCGTCGTACTCGAGTTTCTATCCGGCGACCGGCGGAGTCGTCTACACGCCGTCGAAACACGCGATCGCGGGCATCATCCGGGAGTTGGCGTACGAACTCGCCCCGAAGATTCGGGTCAACGGTGTCGCACCGGGATACAGTCCGACGAACCTCTCGGGCGTCAACGCCCTCGGTCAGGGAGAGAGCGCGGCGGATCCCGACGAGATCGACGAGCGGTATCCGCTTCGGATCCCTGAAGCCGAGGAGTACGCCGGCTACTACGTACTGCTCGGTTCGGAAGAAAACAGTCGGGCATCGACGGGAGCGATTATCGAGGCCGACAGCGGCCTCTCGATCCGCGGTGCGGACGAACCGGCGGGCGGAACTGATCTGTAGCGAGACTCGCCTCACTCGACTCGATTTTCGAGATCACTCGACTCGATCGTCCACGGCGGTTTCTACTGCGCGTCGCCCCATCACGAGCGCGTTCGCGAGGCCACCCATGTAGTGTCGGTTGTTCACGTTTCCGATGTCCACACCGGCGGCGTACAGACCCGGAATCGGTTCGCTTTCGACCGATTCGTCGTGGCCCTCGTCGACGAAGAGCGTCGACGGGCTCCGGCGTTCGTCGAGGACGCGACCGCCCTCCTCGACGTGGAGCCCACCCATCGTGAACGTAATTCCGGGTTGGACGGCCACGGCGTAAAACGGCGGCGTGTCGACGGGACGCTGGTAGTCTCTTCGGGGTGGGTCGAGTCGATCGCCACGCTCCGCCCGAACTGCCTCGTTGTACTCGTCGATCGTTTCGATCGCGTTCGTGCCGTCGACGCCTGCCGCGTACAGTTTCTCTTCGAACCCGTCGAAAGAATCGGCGCGGATCACTTCGGCTCCGCGATCGGCCGACCGTTCGACGATCGTCCCGATGTGGCCCATACTGAACACTTCGTCGTCGTAGAGATCGCTGTCGAAGACGTAGTAGGCGCGTCCGTCGGCTTCGTGTGCCGTATCCTGTGCGAGCGTGTGTTCGAGTTCCGACTCCGACTCGTCGGTAAATCGCTCGCCGCGTTCGTCGATCGCGACGGCGAACGGTCCGTAGTACTGGGTCAACTCGAGGTACCGGTCGGGGGTGACGTTCGCCGGGGGCGCGGCGAGATTGTGCCCGTAGAACGTCTCCATTCCGCCCGTCGTCTTCGCACCGACGTCTCGGGCGGCCGTTAGCCCGTCGCCAGTGCTCCACGGATTCGATCGAAGCCAGAGGTTCTCGATCGCCGGCGTCACGTACTCCTGGAGGAGACGTTCGTTCCCCTGAAACCCGCCGGTGGCGAGGACGACGGCGTCGGCCTCGATCTCGAGGTCCTCGCCGTCAGGGGTCGTCGCGTCGACACCGACCACGGCGTTCCCGTCGGTCCGAAGCGACCGCAAAGGCGTTTCGACGAGAACCTCACCACCGCCGTCTTCGATCCGTGTGCGCAGTCGGTCCGTAAACGCTTCCGGATCGATCTTTCCGCAGTTAGCACCCGGTGTCGGTGCGACGACCGTCTCGCCGGTTGGTAACTCGACCGGCGGTTCGCGAACGGTCACGCCCAGCGATTCGAGCCACTCGAACGCCGGATCGAGCCCCTCGACGACGGTTCGCTGGAGATCGGGATCGCCGCGAGGCACGTTCTCTCGTGCGTCGTCGATCGTCTCGTACGACCAAATGAGGCCGGCGGAGAGGTACATCGAGCCGCCGGGTCGCGTCCCCTTCTCGAGGACGCACACGTCGACCCCGAGTTCGGTCGCCCGAACGCCGGCTACGAGCCCGGCCATGCCGGCCCCAACGATAACGATGTCTCGTTGTCGCGTCTCAGTTGCCATCGGACTGACGTTCGGCGGCCTCGGATTTACGTTTTTTCAGTGACGAACGGCTCGCGGCGGAGCCGATGTTACGCTATAGTGTGACTATTGCCACCGATCGTCAGCGCCGTGTCGACGATCTGTGGGAGATAATTTCACTGATCTCTATCGGCCCTACGACCCGATGGTCGAGACGGACCGAACGGGATCGACCCGGCGGCCGCGACTGTACGTGGCGTACCGACCGCTGATCCGACGAGCAGGTTACGGCTTCGAATTGACTGTGCACAAACACCATGGGTATTGTTCACACTCTGTCCAACAAACGGAAAAATATTCCGCTAATATCCAAAATGGGTGCTTTTATATCCCAAAACCACTGGCTACAATAACGGACTAAGGGTGTTAACCCAGGCCCCGGTCCCTGCTCGAGATGTGTCGTTGGCTAACGGGAATAGCCGATTCGAATACATCATGTTTTATCCCCCGATTTTATATTGTTGGGAATCCACCAGACGCGTATGCGTCCAAATGACTCACATGGGAGCGAGTCTCAGATAGTGAACCGTACCGTCAGCAGGCGGCGTCTGCTTCAGGCCACCGGGGCTGCTGGGGTCGCCGGATTCGCAGGGTGTGTCTCGGAAACTGAAGAAAACGGCAACGGCAACGGTAACGGTGGTGACGGCGGCGAGATCGGAACGGTCACGTTCGGCATCCTTTCACCGGTTAGCGGAGGGTTTAGTCCACAGGGTGGTCCACAACGGCAGGGTGCCGAAACAGCGGTCGAGTACGTCAACGAGTCGGACGAGTTCGATTTCGAGATCGAGCCAGTGTACGAAGACACCGAAACCGAACCATCGGTCGGTCGCAGACGCGCCCAGCGTGTCGTCGAAGAGGACGAAGCGGAGTACATCGTCGGTACCGTCAACTCCGCCGTCGCGCTGGCGGTTGCGGAGTACGCCGGCAGTCAAGGGGTGATCTACACGTCGGGCGGAGCCGCGATGGAAATCACCGAAGAGGAGTGCAACGAGTACACGTTCCGAAACGAGACGAACACTGCACAACAGGCGAGTGGCGTCTCCGAGTGGATCATCGACGAAGGATACGAGAACGTCTGGATCCATACAGCCGATTACGCGTACGGGAACTCCGCAATCGAAGAGATCGAAGCGAGTCTCGAGGGAGAAGACGTCGAGGTCGTCGGTGAGACGACTCCGTCGCAGGGCACGGACGATTTCGGCCCGTATATCAGTCAGATCGCAGATTCGGACGCGGACGTCCTCGCGATTCCCCTCACCGGGAGCGGCCTGATCGACTTTATCGGCCAGGCGGATAGTGCTGGTCTCAAAGATGAAGTCGACATTATCGGGACGGCGAACTTCGCCCGCGTCGTCCGTAATGCCCTCGGCCCAGCCGTCGCCGGCACGTACAGCGCCGCGCTGTACGACGCTGACCTCGAGGTCGGAGACAACGAGCAGTTCGTCTCACAGTACGAGGAGATGCACGGCGAACTTCCCGATTCGTTCTCTCGCGTCGGATACGAAGCAGTTCGGATGACGGCCCGTGGTATTCAGGAGGCTGGAACGTCGAACCCCAGCGAGGTTAAAGATGCGCTTGCCGATCTGGAGATGGAGACGATCATCGGAGCGACTCACTTCCGGGACTGTGATCACCAGTCGGCGAATCCCGTGTGGCCGTCGGAGATCGTCCTGCAGGAGGAGGACGACGAGATGACCGAACTCAACATCTTGAACGACATCCCCGCCGAAGAGACTACACCGGAGTGTTCCGGAAACTGTGAGATGTGATGTTCGCGAATTTCGAACCTCAGCCCCGACCCACCGAGCACGCGACCGCATAACCCCCAGATTAGTGCCATCAATGACCAGAGAGAGATAATACATGATATCAGGCTCGTTGTTGTTCGAAATGATGTTGAACGGTATCGTTATCGGAATGATCTACGTCTTAGCTGCCGCTGGCCTGTCCATCATCTTCGGCGTGATGGACGTCCTCAACCTCAGCCACGGCGAGCTCTTCGCACTCGGTGCGTATCTCGCCTTCTCGATCATGGTCGCTCTCGGAACGGGGATGGGGTTTTGGGTCGCGTTACTCATCGCGCCGATCGTGGTTGGGCTGATCGGGATGCTCATCGAACGAGTTGCGCTCCGTCCGTTGTACGGCCGCGGCCATCTCGATCAAGCGCTGGTTACCTTCGGGTTCCTCCTGATCATCTACGACGCGCGACGACTGATCTGGGGAACGGACAGCAAGTTCGTGTCGCCACCGCCGTCGCTGTCCGGAACCGTCGAGATCCTGGGATTCAGCTATTCGCTCTATAACCTCTTCGTAATCGCGTTCGGTGCCGTCCTCGTCGCGGCGACCTGGGCGCTGTTGAACTATACGAAGTTCGGGCTGATCATCCGCGCGGGCTCACAGGACAGAAAGATGGTCGGTGACCTCGGAATCGATATCAATCGGTACTACACCCTGCTGTTCGGGTTCGGGATGGCGCTTGCTGGTGTCGGTGGCGTCGCACTCGGTGCATACCAGAGCGTCGACCTCGATATGGGTCATTCCATCATCATTCCCGCGTTCGTGATCGTCGTCATCGGCGGTCTCGGAAGTTTCAAAGGCGCCGTCGTCGGTGCGTTGCTCGTCGGTATCTTACAGAGCTTTATGGCGACGTACCTTCCGTTTCTCTCCGGTGTCGAGATCTTCCTGATCATGATCGCCGTGTTGCTCCTCAAGCCACAGGGACTGTTCGGAAACCCACACTGGGAGGTTCCAAGCGGCGACACCGATTTCCTCTCGGGGATTCGTGGTGGGGTACTAGAGCCACAGACGAGACGGTATCTGGGAATCGGCGCAGTCGCAGTGTTGGCACTCGTTCCGTTCGGTGCGGGTACGTTCTATTCGGCGTACTACGTTTCGCTGATGCAAGAGCTGATGATCTGGGCGTTACTCGCGTTGAGTTTAGACCTCGTGATGGGATATACGGGTCTCATCTCGCTCGGTCACGCCCTGTTCTACGGACTCGGGGCGTACACTTCGATGCTCATATTCATCCATCTGACGCCGTCGATATTCGTTGCGCTCGGTGCAACGATACTCCTCTGTACGCTCGTCGCGATCGTCGTCGGTCATCTCTCGATCAAGGTCACCGGGCCGTACTTCATCCTGATCACTCTCGGATTCGCCGAGTTGTTCTACGAAGGCGTGTACAAGTTCGGCTTTACCGGGGGGTCCAACGGACTGTTCGGGGCTGAACGGGAGTTCGGTATCGCCGGCGTCGGCGTCAACTTCGACAACATTCAGGTTGGCTTCGAGCCGCTGGTTCTGACCGGTAACGACCTCTACTTCTACTTCGTTCTGATACTGGTCGTCGTCTCGTACCTCGTGGCGCGAACGCTGATGAACGCACCGTTCGGAAGCGTCTTGCGCTCGGTCAAAGAGAGCGAAAAGCGAACGGAGTTTATGGGATACAACGTCCGTGGATACAAACTCCGCGCCTTCACGATCAGCGGTGCGTTAGCCGGACTCGCGGGCGGTTTATACGCCGTCGTGCAAGGATACGCCGCACCCGCGTTGTTCCACTGGCTCGTCTCCGGGGAGTTGATCCTGATGGTCGTCCTCGGTGGAACCGGAACGCTGTACGGTCCGATGATCGGAGCCGGTGTGTTCGTCGGATTTTCCGACTGGCTCTCGGGGTATATCGATTCCTGGCGACTTCTGCTCGGTGCATTGTTCATCATCTTCGTGGTCTTCATCCCACGCGGACTGGTGTCCATCCCGGCAAGCCTCCAGGCATATTGGCACCGGTATCAGAGCGATACGCCCGGTGCTGGTGATAGCACTGCACAGACTGACGTTTCGACGAAAGGTGAAGACTGATGGCAACGACAGATCAATCGGATACCGACCGATCCGCGGCGAGCACCGACAACACAGCACGATCAGCGATCCTCCGAACCGACGGACTCGCGAAGTTGTACGGCGAACTGGCCGCCGTCGACTACGTCGACTTTTCCGTCGCCGAGGGGGATTTCCACAGCGTCATCGGCCCAAACGGTGCCGGTAAGACGACGCTTCTGGACCTGATCACCGGCGGTCGTAAACCGACTGCTGGATCGATATACTTCGACGGCGAGGATATCAGCGACCTGGATTCGGACGAACTCGTCCACGAGGGGATCGCACGGTCGTTCCAGATTACGAGCGTCCTAGACGGTCTTTCGGTCTTCGAAAACGTCCGACTCGCTACCCAGGCCGTCGAGTACGGTTCACTCTCGAAGGTTGATACGCTCTTGCGATCAGTGGGATCACACGACGTGATCGACGAACAGACGAACTCGATTCTCCGACAGGTCGGTCTCGATGACCAGGCTCAACTACCGGCACAGAACCTCTCCTACGGAGATCGGCGCAAACTCGAGATCGGAATCGTGCTCGCGACCGACCCGAAACTCGTGTTGCTCGACGAGCCCACCGCCGGGATGAGCATCGACAAGAAACACGAGACGATCGACCTGATCGAGGACGTCCTGGCGGATGCGACGGTAATTCTCGTCGAACACGACGTCGAACTCGTAATGCAACTGTCCGATCAGATAACCGTTCTCCACCAGGGACAGATCCTCGCCGACGGAACGCCCGAGGAGATCGCGGACAATCAAGAGGTCCAGGACGCATACCTCGGAGGACATTCCAATGAGTGAATCGACTTACGACCGCCAAGCGTCGGGCCGGGTAGACGACGAGGTGTTGCTGTCAGTCGACGATCTCGTCGCCGGATACGGGCTCGGCCAGGTTCTCCGTGGCATCGACTTCGAGGTCGAGCGAGGCGAGGTTGTCTCGCTCATCGGACGTAACGGCGCCGGAAAGACGACGACGCTCGAGAGCATTCTCGGTAACGTCCCCGAGATCACCGGCTCCATCCAGTTCGATGGAACCGACGTTACCGATCTCAGTAACGACGAAACGATCAGCCAGGGGATCGCATACGTCCCCGAAGAACGTCGCGTCTTTCCGGGCCTCACCGTCCGGGAGAACCTCGAGGTCGCACAGGTCGCTGCTGGTAACGACCAGGCGAGAGACATCGACGCCGTCATCGGAATGTTCGAGAACCTAGAGGAGAACGAACAGAGCCTCGGGAGCGAGATGAGCGGCGGAGAACAGCAGATGCTCGCGATCGCTCGGGCGCTCGTAAGCGGTGCAGAGCTCTTGATGCTCGACGAACCGACCGAGGGTCTCGCGCCGTACATCGTTCGGTCGGTCGAGGAGACGATCGAAGAGCTAAACGAAAGCGGGATCACGATCTTGCTCGTCGAACAGAACGTACAGGTTGCGATGGAGGTCTCTGACACCCACTACGTGATCAACCAGGGTGAAGTCGTCTACGAGGGCTCTTCTGGCGACCTCGAGGAGAACCAACAGATTCTCGATCAGTATCTCGGTATCAGTTCCTGATACCCTACACGGGGTTTGTCGTTCGAACGATCCGCTTTTCGTTGGTGTCTCACCGACGACACCGATACACAACTGAAACGATTCACACACCGATCGCTGATCCGTCTGGCGAATCGGGTGTGCATTGACGTTCAGCGGCTACTATCGCGTCACACACCATGTCACAACCCGCCGTTTTTTTGCCCCGAAGCCCCAACACGGAGTATGGACGTTTTAGACATCGACCACGTCAACATCCGAATTCCTCACGGAAGCGTCGACGAGGCTGTTGCGTTTTATCGAGACGGATTGGGGTTCGAACCCGAGAACCTCGATCGGTACAGGGACGGCGAACGAACCATCTTTTCGTTCCGATTGAACGAACGGGCCATCCTGCACGTTCGCCCCGTCGAATCGTTTGCCCCGCCCGACGGGAAGGGATTCGATCACTTCGCGATCGTCGTCGACGAACCGATCGACGAAATCAGAGATCGACTCGAGGCGGCCGGCATCGAAATCGAGCGCGACGGGAACCCTCTCGGTGCAACCGGGCGAGCCCCGGCCGTCTACGCTCGCGATCCGTTCGATTATCTCATCGAAATCAAAACGGCCCAGCAGTAACCCACCATCGCTCGCCGGTAAGCACTGGCTCGTCTATCCGTTCAGTCCGAAGACGCAGCACGTTCGGCGATCATCGCCTCCGCTTTCTCGGCCCAACCGCCCCACAGGAATCCGATGGAAACGACGAGTGCCCACCAGACGTACGTAAGTGCCATTCCGGCGTAGATTCCGTACAGGCCGTATCCGAGGACGATACTCGTGACGTAGGAAAACCCTAGCATAAATCCGAACGAGCCGGTCAAGCGAGCGTAGAACGGGGTCCTGGTGTCACCGGCGCCACGGAGCGCGCCGGCAATCGGGAAGAAGATCCCGACGAAAAACAACATCACACCGAACACTTGCGTAAAGACGGTTGCGTATTCGATCGTCGTCTGATCGTTCGAAAACAGCGTGGCCAGGTATTCGGCGAAGCCGATCAATCCGAGACCACCAGCACCGAGAGTCAACACGCCAAATGCCGCGATCGAGAGCCCCGAAAACCGCGCCCTCTCCGCGTCGCCTTCGCCCAGTTGCTGGCCAACGATGATGCTCGAAGCGACGCTGTAGGAACGGTACAACGGTCCGGTCGTCTGATGGTAGATTCGACGCGCGATGTGGTAGGCGGCGTTGACCTCCGTTCCGAAGAGCAAAAGCAACGCGTTGAACGGATAGCTCACGACCGACGTCGTCATCCCCTCTGCGATATTCGGGACGGCGACAGCGACGAGTTGGGTGGCGATCGTCGAATCGGTCGACCACGCGTAGCCGATCGTCGTCCGATCGCTCGCGATCGCCAGGAGCATCAACAGCGCCTCGCCCGTCCGACTGATCGCCGTTGCGAGTGCAACGCCGACGACGCCGAACTGGGGAACGACCCAGAATCCCAGGCCGAGCGCGACCGACAACAGAATGTTCGACGCGTTCGACACGCCATTTATATACATCGGCGTGACCGTATCGCCGGTTCCCTGGAGCGCTCTCGAGCCGGTCAGTGCGACGATTCGCATCGGCGACGCGGCGAAGACGATCATCAGGTAGAGACCGCCGATCTGGACCACGTCGGGCGCAGATCCAAGGATTGCGATCGCGAAATCACCGAACAGGAACCCCAGAATAATAAGTGGCAATCCAGTCGCAAACCCGAGTGCGATCGCATGCGTAATTGCTCTATCACGCGTCAGTTCCGCACCGCGTCCCGTATCCTGACTCGAGAGGGCGATTGCACCGGCACCCAACCCGGATCCGATCCGCATCGGAATCTGTGCGTAGAGGTCCGCGATGCCGACCGCTGCGACCGCGGCCGGTGAGAAGAGACCGGTAATAATGATGTCGACAGTTCGCATCAGCGTCGAGAGCGTCTCCTGAATTGCGATGGGCCAGGAAAGGGAGAGCGTCTCACGCCACACCGCGAAGAGACGGCGACGCAACGAAGACATGTATTCGTCGTATGCCGACCCGGCAAATCAGGCTGTCGATCGGACACTTCCGTGGAATGCGATATCACGAGACAGATTCGGAGGAAATCCCCTCGTATAGACTTGCTGTAACGATGTAGCGGTGGGATTGCCGCCCGGGTCTCTGTTGGGCCGGTACATCGTTACAGTAACCCGTATCAGGCCTCGACAACGCCTCTCCGTACTCGAGGCTGACTCGCCAATTCGTTTCCTCGACATAATCGCGAATCAGCATCCCGGTCCACCAAAACAGTTCTGCCTCGAAGAAACTACACGAGCGAAACAAGTATCGTAGCTACTACACGCCATTGCACACCAAATTCCAGATAGACCGGTTTGCATCGTATAATTCGTCGCGTTTGTCACTCTCGTTTGGGTGCTGAATACCCCATCCCACTCGAGTGCCGGCCATCCTGAAATCGCATCCATGACACCCCTACTGTTGTAAATCGTTGTCCGTAGAACCGATACGACGGCCCAACGATATTATCGACGTGACTACGAGAGCGTTCAACTCTATAACGTCAACTGAAACGATTCACACACCAATTGCCAATTCGTTCGGCGATCTGGTGTGCAATGAGGTACAGTGGCTACTCTACTCACGAACCCAGTCTCATTTTCGATCAACGACGTGGGTTACGCTCGTCTCTCAAGCGGTGAGCACGTGATTCGTGGGTACATCACGATCCGAACCAAACGGTTATCAGTGCTCTCTTTCTCGGTTGTAGTATGATCGACGTCGGGTCGGTAGAACTACTCGCACAGACGCCACGTATCGTCACGCTCGAGGGGAACCGATACGTACTCCACGAGCGCGAAGATGGCGACGTAACGCTGTACAGTGCGGTCTGTCCGCATCAACGAGGGCGGGTTATGGCTCGCGAGGGCACGCTCTTGTGTCCCAATCACCGCTGGGAGTTCGATCCCGAGACCGGAGAATGTCTCACCGTCGCGGACGAACGTCTTCGGGAGTCCTCCGTGACACGGGAGGATGGGTCGCTCGTAGTCGATGAGTTGCCCGATGAGACTGCGTAATCTCCTTGACTTTCTGGACCGGCTGTTTCGAAACTCTTCTAAACTGCCAAATTCAGATTTCTATCTTTAGAATTGTACATTTGCTGTAGGGACATTTACCATGGCGTTCGTATCGGCGCTCGGAGCCACCTCGTTCGTCGCTGGATCGATAGCGGTATGCGTCCAGTACTGTTTGTTAGTTAACTGTAGTATGGCCTTAATAATCACAATGTGTTCCTATTCCCTTTATTTTTAAACTATCCTCTCTCTGTCCACCCAGTGGTGGCTGATCCGTCAAAAGTCGGCGGCGCTAGACCATCGCAAAATACGAACCGTATCGAAGAATAAACTCGTCCGCACCATCGCAATACCGCTCGGAGATTACCTGGAGTAGACCTGTCCCGGGTAGATGGTCTCGAGCGGATGCACATCGCCCCGTTGGCCGGCTGTAGATCGATTTTCTATATCCAGATTGACAACATCTATCAGCCATCAGATCAACAATGTATAATCTAAAATTACTGTATTTCGATCAAATAGCTTTGGGAAAATTCGGATATCTATCGTGGCCACTGAACGTCATCGGTCTACCTGTACGATAGGGGGCGTGGTTCTCGCTCCAAACCGCGGAGTGTGCGATCGGATGAAAACTTACTTTCAATACCAAAATGAATGGTTTAAATACGTTCGACTTATTCCTCAGCCGTGGCTAAACGCGATCGAACGATCCCAGCGGCG
Organism: Natrarchaeobius versutus; assembly: GCF_041205745.1. Taxonomy (NCBI): domain Archaea; kingdom Methanobacteriati; phylum Methanobacteriota; class Halobacteria; order Halobacteriales; family Natrialbaceae; genus Natrarchaeobius; species Natrarchaeobius versutus. The sequence goes on from NZ_JBGFCC010000008.1 coordinate 243,932, forward strand.
TTTCCTCGTCGCCCGAACGACTGGACTCATATGGTGGCCGCCCGAACACTCGATATGGGATTTCACACCTTCCCCATCGATCGGGCCGATGCCCTCGAGGATCCAACACGGTACCGTTTTTGTTCTCGCGAGGAACTCATCGAGATGCTCGATGTTGGCTCCGATGCCACCGTCGCGGACCTGGGTTCGGGAACGGGCTTTTTCACGCGAGAGGTCGCTCCGTTCGTCGATACGGTGTACGCGGTCGACGTTCAGGCGGCGATGCACGAACGCCACCGAGAGGCGGGCGTCGCGGAAAACGTCGAACTTCTCACGACGGAGGTCGACTCGTTGCCCTTCGACGACTCCGAACTCGACGCGGCGTTCTCGACGATGACCCACCACGAGTACGCCACGGACGAGGCGCTCCTGGAAATCGCTCGCGTAATCCGGACCGGCGGTCGCCTCGTCACCGTTGACTGGTCAGCGTCGGGAACGGGTGCGGACGGTCCGCCGGTCGACGAACGGTTCGGTCCGAACGAGGCCGTGAATCAACTCGAGGAAGCCGGCTTCACAGTCGAGCGGGTACACGATCGGCCGGAGACGATGGCGATTGTCGTCCGCCGGTGATGGGTGGGGTGGGCCGGTAGCGATCGGGTCTCGTTCCGTTTCCCGTCGTACTGGTTGACATTCCACAACGCATATTGGTGCAGTTCCCGTAGTCAGCGTCGATGGATTCGGAGACTGCATCGCATCGATCGCTCCTCGCTCTTGCGGGCGGTGCAAGCCTCTGCTGTCTCGCCCCGGGTGCCGTCGCCACGGCCGGTGGTGGCGCCGCCGTCGGTCTGGCCGCCGGACTCGGACAGGTCGTCGTAACCGCGTTGACGCTTGCGATTATCGGGCTCGTAGTTTCCTGGCGACGTGACTGTTCGACCTGCGATCGATAAGTCCCCAAATTCGACGATCACCCCGAGGAGGTGGTCACCGACTCCGATTCGGCCTCGTGAACTTCTTCGCGGAGTGGTGTGGGCCAGCGAGATTCTCGAGCGGTCCCTGTAGCGGATAGACGCGTCGAAATTCCGGTATAGACACAGTAGTCCACCTCGAGTCAAGACGAACCGCCCTCTTTTCACTGTCTCTGGCCCACGGGATTCGACTCGAAACGTCGCTCGAGCGGTTTACACGAACTGAACCGCGTCTGGAAGCGGCAATTGCGGAACCAAGAACAGACCCGCGATCGTGACCAGCCCCACGAGGACTGGGAAGACCACGACGGCGAAGTTCGTCTCCGCCAACACGTAGCCGAGGTCACTGCTCATTCGCGAGAGCGACGGCGTAGTGCTTTGTCGGAGGATCACGAGCTCGAGACCAAAGAGGGCGACCGTCGCCGCTGCGGACAGCATACAGAACGGACAGATTTCGCCGATGACTCCCAGTTGCAGGTAGACGAAGTACGCCGAGAACGCGACGCCACTCGCCGTAATCGGAGTCAGAATCTTGATCAGCAACGGGTGTCGGGTATCGAACCACCAGAGTGCGAATCCGATCGTTGCCAAGTAATAAAACCCACCGAGGGTTGCAAGCGGGATTCCGAGGACGTAGGCCCACGGACTGGTAATAACTTCGATACTTCCCTGGACGGGCGCGTCAGACGGTATTGCAGGAATTGCAAATAGGTGGATCGCCGTTAGTGCGACTGTCACGAACCAGCCGACCACAGCGATAAGCGCAAAGAGGCCAAATAGAGTCGACACACGCGGCGAGTACTCCCATTCGTAGTCGAACGACATCGAAGGTGGTGTTTCGGTTGTCATACAATACTGGTTTGCCGGGCGTATATAAAAGTATTGTGCAATACACCCAATTCCACAGCCGCAACAACGGACAATCGTCTAGAAAATTGTGAGAAGAGTGCCTCTCGAGAATCGCCATTGCTGTTTGAACACAAGATCAATTTTCGAGCACTGTTTGATTTCGCCACACCAGACGCAATTTCGGTTCGTGTCGTTTGCGGTTGTGCGTCGGTAGCGGACCGGACGTCACCGTATTGTACCAATTGAAACGATTCACACGCTGGTCACACAGCCCACGAGTCATTGCGTTCTCTGTTCGCATCGACGCGGTTCTCACTCGTGTCCACTCGCTCACGGGTCACGTTCGTTCCCCGTTCGCTTTCCCGCGGTTCTCGCTCATGGTTCGAAAATCAAAGATTTTCGTCATCACGAACGACCAGCGGTCGTTCGAACGACTTCGTTCGCTCACGGGTCACGTTCGTTCCCCGTTCGCCGTTCCGCGGTTCTCGTTCACTCCGTTCACTCCGAACCGCGCTCGCTCCGAACCGCGCTCGCTCCGAACCGCGCTTCCATCTGGCGATCAGGTGTGCAATGACGTGCGGTGGATACGATACTCGTCGGGAGTCAATACACTTCTACTCACGGACAGGCGAACAACACCTCTGTGGGTACGATCGAAGAGTGCTGTCCGCGCGACGAGCCGTTTCTACGCGAGAGTTGGCGGCTGGATACCCTGAGATGGGTGCTCAGCACACTTGCGCAATATTCGCACAACCCTTATACCGGTACGGCTCCTACCGCGATACGAGAAAATGGCACAATCGATGGCGGAACTACTGCAACAGGACATGGAGTGTGAGGGGTTGCTCGAGTGCATTCACGGACTGAAACAGCTCGACAAGGAGTGTTTCCAGGTGATGGTCGAAAGCGACGAGCCGTTGACGATCGACGACGTCGCCGACAGGGTCGACCGCGAACGATCGACCGCGTACCGATCGATCCAGCGACTCCTCCAGAGTGGATTCATCCAGAAAGAACAGATCAACTACGACCAGGGCGGTTACTACCACGTCTACTATCCGACCGACCCGGATCAGATCGCAAGCGAGATGCAACGAACCTTAAACGACTGGTACGCGAAGATGGGACAGCTCATCCAGGAGTTCGAAGACAAGTACGAACACACCGAGGATGCTCGAGCGGCGGTCGAAGGCTGACCCTTTTTATTGTAATCGCCACCTGACTGACCTCGCTGATTCTTGGGGAGCAAACTCGCGGGTGGAACGTTCAATATCGCTCGAAATATCGATCCTGTACCTTCACGAAGACGGCCATCAGTAGCGCGAAAACGCTCGCGGAAACGCCGATCTGGATCCAGTGAACGAGCGCAAGCGGTTCGACGTCGAACAGGAACTGGCCGGTCGGCGTGTAGAGAACCAGAAACTGGAGCGTGACGGCGACGGCCACCGCGACCACGAGCCAGCGATTCGTGAAGATTCCGAGCCCGTAGCGGTAACGGATCGCCTGGATGCGGACGATCTCGAAGACGACGAACCCGGTAAACACCATGGTCTGGGCGAGTTCGCGGCCGGGTTCGTAGCTGGGACTCCAGCCGGTGATTGCACCCAACACGTCGTATCCCGGCACGAGTTCGCCGTAGAAGTTCAGCGTAAACAGCGGCAGTAGACAGACCGTCATGAAGATCGCGATACCGACGATCGAGGTAACGATCCGGTCCGTAATGACGCCCTCGTCCGGGGGTCGCGGGTCGCGTTCCATGATGTCCCCAGCGGGCGGGTCGACTCCCATCGAGAGCGCCGGGATACCGTCGGTGACAACGTTGATGAACAGGATCTGGATCGGTGTGATCACCAGGCCGAAACCGAGCATCGAGCCGGTAAAGACCATCGTCACCTCGCCGCCGTTGCCCGATAACAGGTAGTTGACGAACTTCCGGACGTTGTCGAAGATACGGCGGCCACCCTTGACCGCGTCGCGGATCGTCGCGAAGTTATCGTCCAGCAGGACGATATCGGACGCCTGTTCGGTGACGTCGGTGCCGCGAATCCCCATCGCGACGCCGACGTCCGCGTTCTTCACCGCGGGGGCGTCGTTGACGCCGTCGCCGGTCATCGCGACCGTGTGGCCCTTCGCCTGGAGCGTCTGCAGGATGCGCGTCTTGTGCTCCGGCGAGGTCCGCGCGAAGACGTCGACGTCCTCGACTCCTGCGGCGAGTTCCTCGTCGTTCATCTCCTCGAGTTCGGGTCCCGTGATTACCGTCGTCGAACGGAGGCCAACCTCCTCGCCGACCGCCCGCGCCGTCACCGCGTTATCGCCGGTGATCATCACCACGTCGATGCCGGCGCTGAGACACCCCGCGAGCGCGTCGGTCACCTCCGGTCGCGGGGGATCGAGCATCCCTTGGAGGCCCAGAAAAACCATGTCCCGCTCGAGTCCCTCGTCCGGGTCGTCGACCTGGTCGGCTGCCACGTCGGGCCGGTAGGCAAAGCCCATCACGCGCAGCGCGTCCTCGGCGAAGTTCTCGTTTCTGGCCTCGAGTTCCGCGCGTCGCTCGTCGGTCAGTTCGACGATCTCTCCGTCGACGAATTCGCGTTCACAGCGCTCGAGGACCGTCTCCGGCGCTCCTTTCATGTACGCGACGGGATCGCCGCCGGGCGTTTCGTGGACGGTCGTCATCCGTTTGCGCGTGGAGGTGAACTCGACCTCGCCGCGTCGAGGATACTCCTCGTCGAGCTCCTCGTGGTCGAATCCGGCCTTTTGTGCGGCGACGAACAGCGCGATTTCGGTTGGGTCGCCGAGGTAGGTTCGTTCTTGTTCGCCCGACTCCGCGTCGTGGGTCCCGTCGTCGCCGTTGCCAGCTCCCCTGTTTTCGGTGCGTTCGCGGGTTCCGATATCGACGTTGTTACACAGCAGTCCACAGCGAAGCACCTCGGCGACCCGCTCTTCGTCGACCGGCTCGTCGTCCTGTAGAAACTCGCCGTCGGTGTCGTAGCCGGTGCCGGTCACCTCGTAGACCTCGCGATTTGTGACGATCCGTTGTACCGTCATCTCCTCTTCGGTGAGCGTCCCCGTCTTGTCCGTACAGATGACGTCGACCGAACCCAGCGCCTCGACGATCGGCAGTCGCCGTACCAGGGCGTTCTGGTCGGCCATCCGCCGAGCCCCGAGTGCGAGCGAGAGCGTGACGACCGCGGGAAGCCCCTCGGGGACCGCGGAGACGGCGATGCCGACGGCTGTCAGGAAGACCTGCAGTGGTTCGGTTTCACCGACAACGAGTTCTGCGACCGCGATTATCGCGACCGCGAGAATGACGACGCCGGCGATGATCTTCCCCAGGCGACCCATCTCGGCCTGGAACGGCGTCTCTCTGTCTTCGGCCTCCTCGAGAGCCGTCGCGATCTGTCCGATTTCTGACTTCGGACCGGTCTCGACGACGACCGCCGTTCCGGAACCGCGCTGAACGACCGTCTCCTTGAACAGCATGTTCTCCCGCTCGGCGAGCGCGACGTCCTCCTCGACTGTCCCGACTTCCTTTGAGACGGCCACGCTCTCCCCGGTCAGGGCCGCCTCGTCGACGCTGAGGTTCGATTCGTCGACGATTCGAGCGTCCGCGGGGACGATATCGCCGGACTCGACGAAGATCACGTCTCCCGGGACGACCCTCTTCGTGTCGATCTCCGTCTTCTCGCCGCCGCGTCTAACCAGCGCGTACGTCGTCGACATCTCCTTTAACGCCTGGATGCTCTGTTCGGCCCGATAGTCCTGGACGAATCCGAACAGCGTGATGAAGACGACGATCCCCGCGATGACGGCCGCATCGACCGTGTGTCCGACGCCGGCCATCACGATAGCGGCAACGATCAACACCCAGATCAGCGCCGACGAGTACTGCTCTACGAGAATCCACAGCGGAGAGGTCCCCTCACTGGCTTCGACCTCGTTCGGTCCCTCCCGCTCGAGTCGCTCGCGGGCCTCCGTAGACGTCACCCCCTCTTCGGACGTCTCCAGTTTCGCGTAGACCGTCTCGAGCGGCCGCGCGTGCCAGTCACTGTCGGCGTCCGATTCGGTTCGTTCGTGGTATTCTGATCGTGACACGGATAGCTCGATCACAACAACCCACCCTCGTATTCAGTCTCGATACCTCACGTGAGAGACCGTGGAGGGCCACGGACACGAATCGCCCTCTTAACGGACGTGACCGCCGACCACTCGATGGTCGAGCACGTCGAACTTCGGGCAGAGCGGACGGACATCGACGCAACCGACGAACACCGCCCCCGTGTGGCCCTGGTCGAGACGTCGACAACGACGGCGTTGTCGGACGGCTCGTCGAGATCTCCCAGCGACGACGCGTCCCCGCGTCCCTCGAGTGTGCGTTCCAGCGAGCGGATCGGCCATCGAAGATTCGGCCCGTCCGTCAGCTACCGTGTTGACCACACCAGTGACCCGAACGATCATGCGAGGCGTCCTACGACGATTTGCCTTGTAATACCCACACGAACCCGTCTCGAGACTGACCGATCACGGACCGCAGTTGGCGTCGTTAGGACGGCCGACGAGTGGCCGGTCGCGAACCGACGGTGGTCTCCGCATCACTCCGACCGGTCGGGACTCGAGCGCTGCGTAAACGACGGTGGCTCGATCGCGTGTCGAATTCCCGTCCACTCCTCGATCTGTAACTCGTAGTACTGGTTTCCGGCCTCCTCGCTCGCCGTCTCGAGGAGTTCGGGACGCCACATCGGCCCCTCGACTGCCGTCGCGCTCGACGTCTCGTCCGGTGGAAGGGCACGGAGCGACCCGGTCGCGAGGACGCTTCGCCAGTGAAACATCGTTTCGGCGTTGTAAACCAGAAACGACGCCGCACCTGCCCGTTCCGAGAGGTCCGCTTTTCGGCTCTCAGAACCCACGACGTAGCCGAAATACAGCCGCGACTCTCCATCGAACCCGTAGGACATCGGGATCAGATACGGCGTCGCTTCGGTCGAGAGGCCGAGAACGCCGAAACTCCGCGTCGAAAGGAAACTCACGATGTCGTCGTCGTCCATTCGTTCCATCCCGTATTCGGCGAGTTCGTCGACTGTCATCCGTACCGTGTGATACGTAGCCCAGTGACATAATTCGCACACCACTGCCGCACTCGTCACGAGCCATCGTTCGAGTTGCTGACACCGTCCACGCGAGACGCCGTCCACTCGAGTCGACGAACCGGGTACGAACACACCGAAACTGGAGTGTCAGGTCGATCAGGCGGAAAATAGTTATTCCGCAGGTTACTGTAGACCAGGGGCATGGACGACTCGCAGCCGAACGTTCTCCTGGTCCACGTCCACGATATCGGCCGGTATCTCGGCTGTTACGGTGTCGATATCGAAACGCCTCACATCGACGCACTCGCCGACGCCGGCGCACTGTTCGAACGACACTTCGCGACTGCACCGCAGTGTTCGCCCAGTCGCGGCAGCCTCATGACCGGCCGCGTCCCCCACGTCAACGGCCTCATGGGCCTCGCCCACGGCGACTGGGAACTCCACGAGGACGAACGCATCCTGCCGCAGTACCTGAGCGACGCCGGCTACGAAACCCACCTGTTCGGCCTCCAGCACATCTCCCAGGACACGGACCGCCTCGAGTACGACCGAGTCCACTCCGAGGGGAACCTCTATCCGGGCGTCTCGCCGGCCGTCCATCAGGCCAATCGAGCCCGAAACGTCGCGTCGGTCGTCTCGTCGTTTCTCGAGGCGGGCGCGTACGACGATCCGTTTTTCGCCTCCATCGGCTTCTTCGAGTGTCACCGCACCGAGGAGGAGAACGGCCGATTCGGGTTCGACGCCGACTACTACGGCGCCGACGATCCCGACGACGTGCGCCCGCTTCCGTACCTCCCGGATCGACGAGGACACCGCCACGATCTCGGCGAAATGCACGGGATGATGTACGCCATCGACGACGGCGTCGGGACGATCCTCGAAGCGCTTGCCGACACCGGTCTCGACGAGGAGACGCTCGTGATCTTCACGACCGAACACGGCATCGCCTTCCCGCGAGCGAAGGGGACCTGCTACGATGCGGGCTTGGAGGCGGTGCTCGTGATGCGGTATCCGAGCGTCATCGACGCCGGCGAGCGCTACGACGACCTGCTCAGTAACGTCGACGTGTTGCCGACGCTGCTCGAACTGCTCGATATCGACGTCCCCGACGCGGTTTCGGGGCGAAGTTTCGCCGACCGAATTACCGACGGCGACGACGGCGACTACGAGCCGCGCGAGCGGATTTTCGGCGAGATGACCTGGCACGACATGTACAACCCGGTTCGAGCGATCCGGACGGATCGGTACAAGTACGTTCGGAATTTCTGGCACCTTCCCAGAGTGTATCTCCCGGCGGACGTGTTCGCCAGCGAATCGGGCCGCGAGGTCCGCGAAGCCGACGCCACGCCAGCGCGACAGTACGAAGAGTTGTACGACCTCCGCGATGCGCCACAGGAAGACGACAACGTCGTGTACGAACCGCGGTATCAGGACGCCCGACGGGAACTCTCGCGGGAGCTCTACGAGTGGATGGTCGAAACCGACGACCCGCTCCTCGAGGGGCCGGTCTTGCCGGGTGACTACGGCGAGATTCAATCGTGGCCACACGAATCGACCTGACGGATCACGGCCCGTCACGGTCGTTGGCGACCGCGAGTTCGAGGACGAAACTCGAGGACGAGACGATGTCGCCGATGCCGACCGTCCCAGCGGGATCCTCGACGACACGGTTGGGGCAGGCGGCGACCGTCGGGGTCGAGAGGACGCCGTCTTCGGCCGTCTCGTCGAGGTGGTCCGCGAGGAGTTCGATTGCCTCGCGTCCCTTCGTGGAGGGCTCGTACTCCAGTCCCGTCTCGAGGTCCTCGTGGCCCGTGATGTCGCCCAGCGCGGCCTTCGTCGCGGCGTTGACGGCGGAAAACTCCAGCCCGCGCGCGACCGCATCTGGACGGGGGTACGAGTCCATCACGGCGAGGTGGTACTCCATCGCGTGGAGCTGGACGCAGCCGACGCCGAGTTCGTCCCGGATCGCCTCGAGCATGCGGTAGTGACCGAGGATTTCGTCGCGCTCGAACGGCGTCTCTTCGGTCGGTTCCTCGTCGACCACCTCGAGGTCGGCGTCGTCGTAAAGGAGAGTAAGTTCGTGCGTGTCCGCGCCGACGACGTCGGCCTCGGGGAGAATCCACTCGTACATACTCGCTCGTAAGTCGTCGTCGTGGGTCACGGCGTACTCGATGTGAACCGGCAACTCGTTCTCGCTCCCGGATTTGAGTCGTCGAATCACGTCGCGAGCGTGGCGGTGGGCCTGCTCGTAGCCCTCCTCGACGTGCTCGGGTGTGAGATTGTGATAGCCAGCGAGCAGTGCTCCGTCGACGGCCGCGCCGACCTGATCGACGTGTTCGTCGAGATCACCGGCGACGAGGTTGAACTCCGGCGGCCGTGAGGCCGCGATGAACCGGGTGTCTTCGATCGCCCGGACGTCGAAGAGTTCGTCGTCGACGCGGAACTCGAACACCCAGTTGATCTTCGTCCGGTCCGTGTTGACCGCCTCGCGAAGCGCCAGGAACGTGACCTCGCCGTCCACGACCGTCGGGTACTCAACCGCATCGGCGTGGTCGAACATCGAGAGCTGTCTGTCCGAAATCAGGTACGTGTACGTCACCGGCGACGCCCCCAGCGCGGAGACGAGGTTCGTCATAATTCCCGTCTGACCACCCATCTGCTGGCTGTCGGGCTCCAGTTCCGACTCGAGGGTCGCGGAAAACTCGTCCGTCATCGCAACCTCGTCGCCCCGTCCGGCCGCCATCGTATGCGTAATCGCCGTCGCGAGGTCGCCTTTCGAATCCAGCGGACTCGGCGGGTGGCGCTTTCCGGGTTCTGTGGGTCGTTCGAGGAACGGCTCGAGATCCTCGCCGACCCGGACGATCGCGTCCACGTTCGCGTTGTACGCGATAAATACTGACAATCCCTCGAGCGCTCGGATATCGGACGCTAACTGGGCGTGATCGGCCACCATGTGCGGGGTGGTCCCACCGCCACTGAGTTAATATTGTGCGTCGCCAGACGACGGCGTCGCGATTCGACGTCGTGGGTCGTCGTCTCGCGATCGGAACTCCGGCGGTTCGGAGCGGGTTCCGGCGCTCGGCTCGAGCGCCATCCACCCCGTCGATCAGCCCCTGCCGACTTATTACCGTGCGTGTGGTCGCCACGACAGATCGATGGAAGCCAGCACGTTCATCCGATGGGTAGCAGACGTCAGTAGCGACGATACGGGTGCCGTCGGTGGAAAGAGCGCGAACCTCGGCGAGCTCGCCGACCTCGACGTGCCCGTGTTACCCGGATTCACGACGACGGCGGACGCGTACGATTACTACGTCGAACGGACCGGTATCGGCGAGGAAATCGAGTCGGAACTCGCCGGAGTCGACGCCGACGACGTCGCCGATCTGCAACAGCGCGGCGAGCGAGTTCGATCCCTGATTTCGGACGCGGCGATGCCCGCGGAACTCGAGTCCGCGATCGTCGAGCAGTACGAGGAACTGGGGGACCGACTCGAGATCGACGACCCCGAGGTCGCCGTCAGGAGTTCCGCGACCGCCGAGGACCTGCCGGATGCCTCCTTTGCGGGCCAACAGGAGACGTTCCTCAACGTCTCGGGGACGACGGAACTGCTCGAGTCGATCAAACACTGCTTCGCGTCCCTGTTTACCGATCGCGCGATCGTCTACCGCGAGAACAACGACTTCGATCACCTCGAGGTGAAACTCGCCTGTACCGTCCAGAAGATGGGGCGGGCGGACCTGGCGTCCTCGGGAGTGCTGTTCACCCTCGATCCCGACACCGGCTTCGACGAGGTCGTCGTCGTCGAGGCGGCCTACGGATTCGGCGAACCCGTCGTCCAGGGCGTGGTCGATCCCGATAGGTACGTCGTCTTCAAGCCGACGAACGGCATCGTCGAGAAGGAACTCGGCGGGAAGACCCAGCGCATGGTTCGGCGAAACGGCGGCACGAAACTCGAGTCCGTCCCAGAGGACGAACGGGGCGAGTTCGCCCTCCCGGACGACCGAATCCGGGAACTCGCGACGTACGCGACGCGCATCGAAGACCACTTCGGCGTTCCACAGGACATCGAGTGGCTCGTCGACGGCGACCTCGAGGAGCTGTTCGTCGTCCAGGCCCGGCCGGAGACGGTCCACGGAGCGGCCGAGGGGAACGTCCTCCGAACGTACAGCCTCGAAGAATCCGACGAGGAGATTCTCGACGGGATCGCGATCGGCAACGCCGTGGCGAGTGGCCGGGTCCGCGTCCTCGAAGACTACCGCGAGATGGACCGCGTCGAGGACGGCGAGGTCCTCGTCACGGAGATGACCGACCCGGACTGGGTTCCCGTGATGAAGCGGGCCAGCGCCATCGTGACCGATCGGGGCGGGAAGACGTCCCACGCGGCGATCGTCTCGCGGGAACTCGGTATACCGGCGATCGTCCGCACCGGTGGCGCGACCCAGACGCTGTCGAACGGCGACTCCGTAACGGTCGACTGCTCGACCGACGTCGGCCGCGTCTACGAGGGAGAACTCGAGTACGAGGTCCGCGAGGAGGAGGTGGACGACCTCCCCGAAACCGACACCGCGGTCAAACTAATCCTCGGCGATCCCGCGAGGGCGTTCGCGCTCGCGGACCTCCCCGTCGACGGCGTCGGACTGGCACGGGAGGAGTTCATCGTGACCTCCCACGTCGGATTTCACCCGCTGGAACTGCTCGAGCGCGGCGAGGAGGAGCGCTTCGTCGACGCGTTACGGACCGGTATCGCGAAGATCGGCGCCGCGTTCTACCCCGACGACGTCCGCTTTCGGCTCAGCGACTTCAAAACCGACGAGTACCGCAACCTCGAGGGCGGCTGGAAGTACGAGCCGGAGGAGGCGAATCCGATGATCGGCTGGCGCGGCGCCGCCCGGTACTACGACGAGGAGTTTCGCGATGCGTTCCGACTGGAGTGTGAAGCCCTCCGGCGCGTCCGGGAGGACGTCGGTCTGGACAACGTCACCGTGATGGTGCCGTTCTGTCGGACGCCCGAGGAGGGTGAACGCGTCCTCGAGCTGATGGACGAGTACGGTCTTCCACCCGACGAGATGGACGTCTACGTGATGGCGGAACTGCCCTCGAACATCGTGCTCGCGGATCGGTTTGCCGAACTGTTCGACGGCTTCTCGATCGGATCGAACGATCTCACCCAGTTGACACTGGGCGTCGACCGCAACTCGGAACAACTCGCGCCGCTGTTCGACGAGACGGACGAATCGGTCACGCGATCGATCTCCTCGCTGATCGAGGAGGCCCACCGCCACGACCGGCCGGTCGGAATCTGTGGCGACGCGCCGTCGACGATCCCGGAGTACGTCGATTTCCTGCTCGAGGCCGATATCGACTCGATCTCGGTATCGCCGGACGTTGCCGTCGAGACGTTGCTCACTGTGGCCGAACTCGAACACGCGTGAGAAGAACTGTCGTAGATGGCACCTGAGAACCGGTTTCGAATCCGATTTCGGTCGGTTCGTCGGTGAGTTCACTTCTGCTCGGACGGTTCGTCCGCGAGCAGGTGTCGGACGGCGGTGGCAGCGTCTTCGAACGCGTTCAGATCCATACTGTCGGTCGTCAGGATCGATCCAACGTCGCCCTCCAGTACCCTGATGACGAATCCATCCGTATGGAACCGGACAGTGAACTCGTACGGTCCGATTCCCGTTCCGTCTTCGTGATGAGTGATCGTCGTCCTGACCGGTACCTCCGCAAATCCGACCCGCTCGAGTTCCACCAGTCGCTCTTTGGCCGTCCTGGCCGCGTCCGTCGAGTCGTAGAGGTCCTGGCGAAGGTAGAGGACGTCGAACGCCGACGGTGTAAAGTACACCACACTTCGGAGTGTGTCACCGAGGCTCGTGCGTGCGGCGCTCACGAGACCGGCCCCCAGGTCGTCACTGATCGTTTTGCTGTTTGTTTCCGTATTCATCGACGACCTTGAGGTGTTATACCGTATCAAGGGTTTCGCCTACAGTTACACGAATCTGTTGTCCTTCTATCATTTGACACCATGCGATTGATGTGCCTAACTGGGATGTTTGATACGGTTTACTGTCAGTCAGTTCCGGCGCAACCGCGACCCGGGTGGCGGTTGGCCGGTACGTCGGTACAGTAGTCCGTATGAGCGACGACGACCACTCCCGTCACGTACCCGATCCGATGAAAGCGTTATACCTGGCGTCGTGGAAGGGAGCGGCCAGGGACGCGTATGAGCACGGATCGACACGCGGTCCACGTACGTCGGGACAGCGACAACCGGGACGAATGCGGTTTGTCGGGGGTGATCTGAACCGATGAGGGCCGTCGTCCTCGCCGGTGGATACGCCACGCGGCTGTGGCCGATCACGAGACACCGCCCGAAGATGTTTCTCCCGCTCGGGGAGACCACCGTCATTGACCGTATTTACGCGGAACTCGAGACGGAGGATCGTATCGACGAGGTATACGTCAGTACGAACGAACGGTTCGCCCACGACTTCGAGGCGCATCTGACCGACAGCGGCTACGAGAAACCGCGGCTCTCGGTCGAAGAAACTCACGCCGAGGACGAGAAACTCGGCGTCGTCGGCGCGCTCGCCCAGCTCGTCGAACGCGAGGACGTCGACGACGACCTGCTGGTGATCGCCGGCGACAACGTCTTCGACTTCGCGATCGGGGACTTCCTCGAGTACGACGAGCAGAACGCGGGACCGACGATCGCCGCCTACGACGTCGGTTCGCCGGAGCGAGCGACTGCCTACGGCGTCGTCGATCTCGAGGACGACCGCGTCGTCGACTTTCAGGAAAAGCCGGACGATCCACCGGGGACTCGCGTCTCGATCGGTTGCTACGCGTTTCCGTCGGAGGCCCTCGGCTTGCTCCCGACGTACCTCGAGGACGGCAACGACCCCGACGAACCCGGCTGGTTCGTCCAGTGGCTCCAGTCGCGGGAGTCGACGTACGCGTACACGTTCGAGGGCGACTGGTTCGATATCGGCACTCGAGAGAGTTATCTCGACGCCGTCGCCTGGTCCCTCGACGGCGAGTCACGGGTCGACGATACCGCGTCGCTCGAGAACGCGACGGTCGGCGACGACGCGCACGTGATGGCGGATGCGACGCTCGTCGATACCGAGGTCGAGCGAGCGGTGATCTTTCCGGACGTGCAACTGGAGGGGGCGACCGTCCAGCGGTCGATCGTCGACGAGGGAGCGAGACTCGGCGACGTCGACCTGCACGACGCGATGATCGGTGCCTACACGCGGATTCCGGGCGGCTCGATCGAGTGATTTCGCGGCCCGCGGCCGCCGTTACGGAGTCTCGGTGCTGACCGGGACGCAAAACACCGGCACGTCGGCCTGTCGAACGACGTTCTCGGTGACGCTCCCGAGAAACCACTGTCCGATACCGGTACGGCCGTGCGTTCCCATCACGATCAGGTCGACCTCGCGCTTGGCCGCGGTCGTGAGGACGACGTCAGTCGGCGAACCGGTCGCGAGCGCACCGGAGACGCTGACGCCGGCGTCGCCTGCCCGCTGTCGAACCGAATCCAGCGCATCCTCACCGCGGTGCTCGAGCGCGGAGAGGAGGTCGGCCGGCTCACCGACTCCGAGGCGACTCGAGTCGACGGAGTACACCGTATGAATCGTCGACCCGAGTCGCCTCGCTAGTTCGATCCCCCAGTCGGTCGCGATCGCCGCGCCGTCGCTCCCGTCCGTCGGCAGGAGGAACTCGTCGAAGGCGACCTCGTCGATCTCGGTCGCGTCGGCGTTCGGCGGGACTGCGAGGACGGGCGTTCGAGCCGTTCGGAGGACGTTCTCGGTGACGCTCCCGAGGAGTACTCTGTCCAGTCCCGACCGGCCTTTCGTTCCCATGGCGATGACGTCGATCCCGCGTCGAGTGGCGTACTCCCGAATCGACTGAAACGGCGTCCCGCGCGTGACGGTGGTCGTGACCTCGAGATCCGCGTCGTGGGAGCGTGCCATGCTCGCGACGGCTTCCACTGCGTCTTCTGCCTCGGCCTCGAGCGACGCGTACACCGACTCCGGCGCGTCGATACTCTCGTCTACGTCACTGCGGACGGCGACGACCGAGAGAACGTGTACGTCCGCGTCAGTCCGCGACGCGAGGGCGAGCGCGTGTTTCGCTCCCTCGAGGGCCCCATCACTGCCGTCGGTCGGTATCAGTATCGAGTCGATGAGCCGGCTCATGGCTGTTACAGCCGGAGTTCACCGCCACCATGGATAATTATGTGGGGCCACAGCGGGGGATTCCCGGCGACGTTTCGACCCGACTCATCGCTGGTCGGAGTGTCGTTCCGCGACGATCACGTCCAGCAACTCCACGAGCTGGCGAGGTAAGAGGAAGCGCTCGCGAACGTGCTCGCGGGCGTTTTCGCCGAACTGCGCCCGACGTGCGTCGTCACGGAGCAGGTCGACGACCCGATCGCCGGCGCCCGTCGCATCGTCCGGGTCGACGAGGTAGCCGGTCTCTCCGTCGACGATCTGTAGCGGAATGCCGCCGACGTTCGATCCGACGACCGGCGTTCGCTTCCAGAGCGCTTCCGAGACGACCAGCCCGAACCCCTCGCGAAGCGACTTCTGGACGACGACGTCCGACTCGCGTTGGATGACGTTCACCCCGGTATCCGGAAGATCGGTCAGCACGTGAACGTCCGGATCGGCGGCCGCCTCCTCGGCGACCTGTTCGTACAACTCCAGGCCCTCCGGATCGTCGCCAGCCATCCCGCCGACCAGCGCGAGCTGGAGGTCCGCCACGGTTTCGCTGGCGTGACGGTACGCCTCGAGCGTGCCGAACTGGTCCTTCCACGGATCGAACCGTGAGATCTGGGCAACGATCGGGTGCTCGAACGAGAGTGGGTCCAGCCGGTCGCACTCGGTTGCTACCGTCTCTTGGTCGAGCGACCGGTTTTTCTCCGCGACGGGATCGATCGACGGGTAGATGATACTCGTTTCCGGAACCGCCGTTTCGCCGACGTAGCCCGATCGGCTGAAGATCGCGTGGTCGACCCGCGCCGTGTACTCGGAGACGAACGAGAGGTACTCGGGGTTCGGATCGGTGAGATCGATGTGACAGCGCCAGACGACCGCGGTCTCCGGCATCGTCTCCTCGAGGTGATCGAGCATGCCAAGCGGCTGTGGGTCGTGGATCACGACGAGGTCGTACTCGCCCTCGTCCTCGAGTCCGTGCGCGTTCTCTTCGGTGACGGCCCGATAGGTTGCTTTCATCTCCTCGGTCAGTGGCGGGCCGCTCCCCTGGAGCGCGTTGTGCATCGCCTTGGTCACCTCGAAGAAGTCGTCGGTGGCGTCCATGACCAGCCAGTCGGTATCGATCCCGAGGTCGGCACAGACCGGAACGATCGACCGGAGGAGTTCGGCGACTCCGCCACCGGTCGCAGTCGAGTTGACGTGAAGGATGCGGCTACCGGAGAGCGTATCGGCGAGTGCTCGCAGCCGCTCGAGACGATCCTGCCCCGCCACGTCGGCGTACGCGTCGATCGTCCGATCCGGGAGTGATGGCGCGTGCATCGTCTACCCGTCGTACGACGACCCGAGGTATCAGTTGTGGGGGCACCGGTTGGCTGTGGGTTCGAGTTCCAAACCAGATCATATATTCGGCGTCACCGCCGAATCACAGCTGTGTCCGGACGTTCGCGGAAACTCGCCACGCTTGCGATACTCGCTCTCGTCGTGATCGGCGGTATCGCGCCGTTCGTCGCCGACACAGAATCGGCGACGCCGGAGCCGGTCCCGTTCGACGAGACGGTGACCGTCGGCCTCACGCTCGAGTCCGAACGCCAACTCGACGAGGATGTCACACTCCCCGAGGTGCAGGTGTTTTACTCCCAGTACGAGTACGTCGTCGGCTACTACGGCGTCGAGACGTTCCGCGGAGAGCGAGAACAGGAGGGTCACGACCGACAGTTCGGCTATCCACTCACAGTGTACGTCACCGATTACGGCAGCGTCGATTTCGACCTGGACGACGACGGCTATCCCGTCACCGATCGATCGCCGGCGTGGACCGACGCCGACGGTGCGTGGTACGTCGTCGACAGCGACGCTCGGTCCCCTTCGGGACCGACGGTGGTGTCGTTCGCCGACCGCGAGGACGCGGAATCGTTCGCGGCCGCCCACGGCGGGTCCGTTCGATCGTGGGACGGCGTCCTCGCCGAACCGTTCGAGCGCGACGACGCGGCGACCGTCAGAGACCACGTCGGTGAACGCCAGCAGAACGCCGACGCGACCGTCGAAGCGGCGACGATCCACGACGAACGCCCCGTGTCGGTCGTCGTCGGCGAGGACGTCGAGACCGTCCAGGCGGGGATCGACGAAGCGCCCGCGAACACGACCGTGTTCGTTCCTGACGGCACCTACGAGGAGCGCCTCGAGATCGATCGGCCGATCACCCTCGCCGGCGACGGCGCGGCGACGATCGTCGGCCCGGAGAACGGTTCGGTCGTCACCGTCACCGCAGCCGACGTCGGCATCCGATCGCTCGAGATCACGGGCGTCGGGCCGATGACCGCCGGTGCGGAGACGGTTCCGGGTGAGGAAGGAGGCGAGTGGGACGACGAGTTCCAGACTCACTACACCGGGGCCGACGCGGCGATTTCGGCCCACGTCGCCGACGGCATCTCGGTCGCAAACGTCACCGTCGAGACGCCGTCGAACGGCGTTATTCTCCGGGAGAGTCCCGACGCCGTTGTCAGGAACGTGACCGTTCAGGGTAACGACGACTGGGCGGACGGGTTCGCCGGCGTGATGGCGTTTCGCTCACCCGGCGTGATCGAGGAGTCGACGATCCTCGACGGCCGGGATTCGATCTACCTGTACCGATCGGAAGGCATCGCCGTCCGAAACAACACGATCGATGGAAGTCTTCTGGGGACCCACATAATGCACAACGACGGGGCGCTCATCGCGAACAACGAGTTTCGCAACGTCGAAAACACGGGAATCTACATCATGACTGGTCCCGAGCGAAACGCGGTCGTCGGCAACGAGGTTCGTGACTCCGACGTCGGCGCGTACATCGGTGGGTCCGACTCCTACGTGGCGGAGAACGTCTTCGAGGCGAACGAAGTCGGCCTTCGAATGGAGGCGTCGTCGACCATATACGAGTCTAACGTCTTCGCGGGCAACGGCGTCGGAGCACGCGACGGAGCGATGCTCCCGACGAACCGCGTCGTCGCGAACGACTTCGTCGGGAACGACGCCCACGCGACCGCCGGCGTCGGCCCGCTTCGCATCTGGACTCACGACGGGATCGGCAACTACTGGCAGGGTGGGACGACCCCTGCGGACGGATTCCCACCCGACAGAGCGTATACGCCGACGGACACCGTCGACGCCCAGTTGCACACCACCGACGGCGCCGCCACACTCGCTCGAGCGCCGGCGCTCGACGCACTCGCCGGACTCGAGGCGTCGATCCCCGGTATGCAGACCGGAAGCATTACCGACCTCAGCCCGGCGTGTGAGCCACAGAACCCGGACCGACTGGCACAGACCGAGTGGGCCGACGAGGCACGGACGTGTCACGGAACGAGCGCTATCGAATCATGACAGAGCACAACCACCGCGAATCGGCCGGAACGGCGGGTGAAGCGACCACAGCGGTCGGTGAACCGAGACTCGAGGCGACGGATATCGACTTCTCCTACGGCGACGTCGCCGTGTTGGGAGGCGTTTCCGCGTCGATCGACGCGGCGTCGGTGACGGCGCTAATCGGCCCGAACGGCTCCGGAAAGACGACGCTGTTACGGACACTCGCGGGGTTACACGATCCGACCGGCGGTGAGATCGTCTATCGTGGGCCGCCGGCCGCCCGCCGGGTCGGTTACCTCCCCCAACGGCCCGCGTTCCGGCCGGGGTTTACCGTCCTCGAGACGCTCACCTTCTACGCGTCGCTCGTCGGCGGGGATCGAGCGGACGCGAGCGCACGACTCGAGCGCGTGGGACTCGCCGACGCGGATGACCGCCAGGTCGACGCGCTCTCCGGTGGGATGACTCGGCTCGTCGGGATCGCACAGGCGACGATCGGTGACCCGCCGGTCGTCGTCCTCGACGAGCCGGCGTCGGGGCTCGATCCCGGAATGAGCAAGCGCGTCTTCGAGATCGCGTCCGAACTCGCCGAGACCGGAACCGCCGTCGTATTGAGCTCGCACGATCTCGAACTCGTCGACAGTGAAGCGGATCGGATCCTCCTGCTCGACGGCGGGGAGATCGTCGAGCGCGGCAGTCCCGACTCGGTTCGGGACCGACTCGACGTCGCGTCGCTTCGAGGCGCATACGAGGCGTCGATCGAAGGCGATCTGCGACGCGTTCGGGTACAGAGCCAGGGTGAGACGTCGTGACCGAGAACGAACCGTCCCCAGGGGAGACCACCCCGGACGCGGGGACGACGGGAACTGATCGATCGACGCCGGCCGATCAGACGGTCGACTCGGACTCGAGCCGACGCGTTCGTCGGGTGATGGGCCGCGAACTTCGGACGGTGGCCCGCACGCGTACGTTCGCGGCACTCGGCGTTGCGTTCGCGGCAATTCTGATTGCGACCGCGTGGGTCGGCGGTGGGGTCAGAGCCGGATTCGTCCCGGCGGTCGTCGACCTCCTCACGCCCCTCGAGTTGCTCGTCCCGGTCGTCACCGTCGCGTTCGGCTACCGGGCGATCGTCGGCGACAGGGAACGAGGCGAACTCGACGTCCTAACGACGTATCCGGTTACGGCGCGCGAACTCGTCCTGGGGATCTACGCCGGACGTGCCGTCGGCGTCCTGGTGGTCGTCGTCGTCCCCCTGCTCCTCGTCGGCGCCGCCGGATTCGTCGTGCAGACGGACCCGACCGGCCGGTACGCCTCCCACGTTGGCGCCGACTCGCCGATCCTGTTCGCCCGCTTCGTCGTGCTGACGGCGCTGTTCGCACTCGTCGTCCTCGCCGTCGTGCTGGCGATGTCGGCGCTGGTTGATGGAGCACGAAGCGCACTCGCGCTGGCGCTCGGCGGGCTCGTCGTCCTGTTGGTCGGACTCGATCTGGCGATCGCGTACGGATTCGCGTCGAACTACGTGGGTGATGGATCACTCGTCTATACGCTAGCGATCAGTCCGCTCAGCGCCTACCGGGGGCTCGTCTTCGAAACGGTCGTCCTGACGGCCGCCGGCACCGGGCCTCAGGCGGCGTCGCCGATAGCCAGCCTGTTCGGACTCGTCGTCTGGGCCGTCGTCTCGCTTCTCGTCGCGGTGAAAACGCTGTAGTCGGTTCGACGATTCCGAGTTGATCACATAAGCGACATAACGAGCTCGCGATCGACGTCGCCGTGTTCGTACGCACCACCGCCGTGTTCGGCTTCGAACGCCTCGGCGTCGTCGGCTTCGGAGAAGCCGATCATCGACGCTCCCATCGCCCCCTGGACCTCGCTGTCGACGATCAACGTCAGCGTCGTCACCTCACCGAACGCGTCCGCCTCAACGTGACTGGAGATCTCCGGCTCGTCGCCGCCGGTGTCGATCTCGTAGTCGACCGTCGAGTAATCGGTCAGATACGTCACCGTCGGCTCGTGATCGTCGTGCTCGAACGTAAACGCGTACGTACAGAGCGAACTGCAAAACTGCGCCGGACGATCGTCGCCGCCGCCGAGAACCGCCTCCGGATCGTCGTAGAACGACTGACCGACGGGACCGGGATGATCGACGATCGGCATCGTACAGTTGTCACAGATCGCACTCGAGTCGATCGTGATCGGATCGGGGGCTTCGGGTGCCGAATCCCCCTCGAGACAGCCGGCGAAGGCACCGAGTCCAGCGACGCCGACGCTGGCCAGTACTGCTCGCCGGTGGTACTCCCCACCCATCCGTCCACTCACACCACGTTCGCTCATGCTCGATCTTCGAAATCGACCGGTAAGACTCGTCTGGTTCGATCGCTGAAAGCGACTGATACGGTTTACTGTAAGTCATTTTCGGCGCAACCGCGACCCAGGTGGCGGTTGCGCCGGTAAATCGTTACAGTAATCCGTATGACCGTCCGAGAGCGACATCACGACGGTTTCGAGGACGACGAGACTCGACGGTTCTAGTCAGCACCCGCGAGGGTCGTGTCCGCGGCGGCGCGCTGACTACGCCAGTACCCCTGGAGGTAGGCGCCGACGAACATACCGGCGATCGCCCAGAGGATCGTGACGTTGCCGACGCCGAGGCTGGCGTAGGCCGCGCCGGGACAGATCCCCGAGAGCCCCCAGCCAACGCCGAAGATCGCACCGCCGATCAGGACGTTGCGGTCGAACGACTTCAACCGTCGCCCGTAAGTGTCACCGGTCAGCGGCGCACGATCGAGCAGTCGTGGAACGAGCGCGAACGCGATGCCGGTGACGACTGCCGCACCGCCCATGACGAACAACAGCCCGAAGTCCTGGAACTGCAGGAAGTTCAGGACGACTTCGGGGCGAGCCATGTGGCTGAACCCGAGGCCGAACCCGAAGATCAGACCGCCGACGAAGATCAGCGGCATGAACAGGGGGGCACGATTTCCGTTCATCGTTATGGACTCACCCCCAACGCCATCACGACCTGGGCCGTTCCGATCGCGACGATCAGGAACGTGATCACGCCCACGATCGACGTCTTCGACGCCGAGCCGACGCCACAGACGCCGTGGCCCGACGTACAGCCTTTCCCGATCCGGGTGCCGATTCCGACGAGGATCCCACCGAGGAACAGCCGCCACGGCTGGACGTCCGTCAACCAGAGCGTGAACCCGCCGAAATCGTACAACTGGCCGGTCGTCCCCGATTCGTAGAGGCCACTCGAGATCAGCCCGGACTGGAAGGTAAGCGCGTAGACGAACGCGCCGGCGACGATCCCGAGCGTGAACACGACCCGCCAGTCGCGCGAACCGACGTAACGCTGGAATCGCGACTGATCCGAGACGTACGAAAGCGTCGACTCGAGGAACGTACTCGCCCCTGCGGGAATTCCCGTGCCGAGATAGATGACGACGGCACCGAGGCCGACGAGTAATCCCCCGACCGCGTAGCGGCTGATCCCCGCCGGAAAGAGGGCTTCGTACAGCGCGGGCGCGAAGAGTTCAGTGACCATTCGGTTGCTGAATGTGGTTAGTCACCGGCCAGGGACTCCTGGCTGGCGGCGCAGTTGTTCGGGCCGAGTTCGAGTTCGAATGCCTCCTCGTCGTCGGTCTCCTGCTGGCCGAGATTCGTCGGGATGATCTCCTCGTAGTTGGCCGGGCGCGGCGGCATATCCGAGAGGAGGAGCTCGACGAAGTCGTCTTCGTCCATCGTCAGGGCGTCCATCTCCGCCTCGAGCTGGCCGATCGGTGCGGTGTAGGTGCCGTCCTCGGCAGGTTCGGCGGCGTCGCTTGCGTGTGCGCCGCCGATCAGCGTGTCTTCGGGCAGGGTGAGCACGCGTTCCTGGAGCGACTCGTAGAGCTGGCTCGCCGCCTCGGGCGCGCCGTCGTCACCCTCCTCTAGGTCGGGGCGGGCAACGCTCTCGACGAACAGCCCGTCGCCGGTCGCAAGGAGCGAACCGTCGATCAGGTACGAGGTCATTCCGGAGGTGTGACCGGGCGTGTAGACGGTCTCGATCGTCGCCGACCCGACCTGGAACTCGTCGCCGTCCGCGGCCAGGGTCATCTCGTCGGCGTAGGTCACGCCGCGATCGACGGACGCCTCGGGGATGACGCCCTCGACGCCTTCCTCGACGAGGGTCCGAACGCCCGAGATGTGGTCCGCGTGGATGTGCGTGTCGATGGCGTATTTCAGATCGACACCTCGTTCGTCGACGTCCTCGAGGTATCGGTCCGTGAACGCGCGGAGCGGGTCGATCACGGCCGCCTCGTCCCCGTCGACGACGAGGTAGCCGAGACAGCCACTCGAGGGACGCTGGTACTGATAGAGCGTCCCACTGCCGTCGTAGCGTTCGACCTCGACGCGCTCGTAGATACGTGCCCAGCCGTTCATTCCCTCCTCGACGTGGTTGACGTCGTAGCCACGCTCGGCGAGCGAACCGGCGACGAACTCGCTGGCACCGCCTTTCGCACAGAGAACCGTCACTTCGCGGTCGTTCGGCACCGCTGCCAGAACGTCGTCGTCGATCTCGTCCTCGAGAAAGTGGAAGTACGGAGCGTTGATCGAATCGACGTTCTCGCCGTCGATCCGCCACTCCTCGTAGTCCGACTCCATCCTCGCGTCGAGCAGCGTGACGTCCTCCCCTGCGTCGATACGTGCTTTCAACCCGTCCGGCGTCACCGATTCGATCTCGACCGCCGGCGTTGGAAAGTCCATTTCGTCCATGTTGTACACTGCCCAGTACTGGCTACGGGCACTTAAGGATTTGTATAGTATTTCCCACACACCACAATACTCATGGCGCGACGAGATAAGGAAAAACCGGTTTGGACTAGGCTGGATGTCTGAATCTATTCCAATTGATCCCCTCTGGCGGCCATCGGATGTTTGAGTACAGTGCAATAATCGACACGCTTTTATGGGTGGCACCGATATTGTGTGATAGCTCCAATACAGAGCATAGAGATCGATCATGAGTTCAGAATACGATACCACGGAAACGCTCGACGTGAAAGGACAGTCCTGCCCGATTCCCATCGTCAAAACCAAACAGGCCATCGACGACCTCGAAGCCGGCGACGTGCTCGAGGTTGTGGCGACCGACTCGGGCAGTATGAGTGACATCCAGGGCTGGGCCGATGGGACCAGCGGCGTCGAACTCCTCGATCAGGTCGAGGGAGACGACCGCTACACCCACTACGTCGAGAAGACGGCATAACATGAGCACGGACAGACAAGCGACACCAGCGGACGAGGCCGAGGACGAACCGGAACCCGAAGCCGAGATCGACCCCGAGGAGTTACGGGCACTGCGCGAACGCGTCGACGAACTCGAGGAGTCCGTCGCCGAGAGCGACGCGGAAGACGGCGCCAAGAAGATGACGATCATCGCCACCCAGGGGACGTTCGACATGGCCTACCCGCCGTTGATCCTCGCGAGTACCGCGGCCGCTTTCGACTGGGACGTCGTCGTCTTCCACACGTTCTGGGGACTCGACATCCTCCACGAGGAGAACTCGAAGAACCTCAAACTGAGCGCCGTCGGCAACCCGAATATGCCGGTTCCGAACGCCGTTGCCGCGATTCCCGGCATGGATCGGATGGCCACGCGCATGATGGAAAAACGGATCGACGAGAACGGAACCGCCACCATCGAGGAGTTGATCGAACTCTCACTCGAGAGCGGCGTCGATCTCCAGGCGTGCCAGATGACCATCGAGTTGATGGACTACGACGAGGACGACTTCTACGACGGCGTCACCACGGGCGTCGGCGCGGCGACCGCAGTACAGCACATGGCCGAATCCGACGTTCAACTGCTGATATAGTCCATGGATTCGCTCGCTCGAAACCGAGTCTGCGCGTCGTCGAACAGGTCGCCGACGCGGAGGGTGTCCTTCCCGATTCCCTCGAGGCGCCGCTCAACGACCTGGTCGATCCGACTTCGTCAGACCGGGTGTTCGAATCGACCGCTACCGCCGGCTCGACGCGGCGTGGGTGCATAGCGTTCAACTGTTGGGGGTACGACGTGACGGTTTCGTCCGATGGAACCACCGACGTGAGCTAACTCCGATACGTAACGCGGTCGTCTTACCGTTCACTCGAGGGAGGATCACCGGCGGAGCTCATACTTCCCCAGATATGTCCATTATCTGATTAATCACGGTCCTACACCAGTGGATAATTACATTCGTTGAGACTCTTTTGGCTATCTCGTAAGTCGTCGAGCACGACGGATTTCTACTTCGATCCGATTCGCTCGGTTATTCCAACTAGATTATAGATATCGGACTTTAACAACTCAGTGATTTGTTTGCCCTCATCAGTAACGTCGGGTGGTTTAGTCGATATAGACAACTCACACGAGTGTTTCCTGAGCTATAAGTGGATTTACTACCAGCCTACGTACTATGATCGAACGACAAAACGGTGCCACGGTCGCGTACAATTTTGGCAAGAGGATGGCCCGTACGTTTAGTCAAACAATCCATATCGCAGATAGGCAGTCGGAGATGGTGGTCTAATGGCCAACTTGACGACGCTTCGAACACCCCATATCGAGCCACTATGCACGTAGACGAAGGGACACTGCCTCCGGAGACCCACATCGGACGGACTGCACTCACGGTGTCGGTGCTTACGGAGATGACCGACTTCTATCGGGACGCCGTCGGACTTTCCGTGCTCAGCCACGACGACACGACAGCCGTTCTCGGTGTCGAGGGAACTCCGTTGCTCGTCCTAGAGCACGACCCGGGCGCTCCTACTCGACACCGGTCGGGAACCGGGCTCTTTCACAACGCGTTCAGGGTCCCGTCGCGTGCGGCGTTGGGTGATGCGTTAGCTCGCGTTCGCGAACACTGGCAACTCGGGGGCGCATCCGACCATGGCGTCAGTGAGGCGCTGTACCTGGCCGATCCGGAAGGGAACGGCATCGAGATTTACCGCGACTACCCGCGTGAGGACTGGCCTCGCGACGACGGCCGCATTCGAATGGTGACCAATCACCTGAATCTGGTGTCGGTGGACGCTGCTGGCGCCGGCGCCTCGAGTGTTCCTGCTGGAACGGACGTGGGGCACGTCCACCTCGAGGTGTCCTCGCTTGCGGCATTCAGCGACTTCTACGTGGAAACCGTCGGGTTCGACGTACAAACGGAGATACCGGCCGCGCTCTTCGTCGCTGCTGGTGGGTATCACCATCACATCGCGGCGAACACGTGGAACCATCGGTCCAATCCAGTCGAATCCAGAGGCCTCTCTTGGTTCGAAGTAGTGCTTCCCAACAGAGACGCACTCGAGATGATTCGTGAGCGAACCGCGGACAGTCAGTATTCGGTGACTGAAACAGATGAGGAGTTCGCCGTCACAGGTCCGGACGAGATCGAGGTTCGGTTTCGAGCCTGAACGTCGTTTCTCTCTCCCTGTCAGCGGTGGACCCGTACGATGGGATGGAGTGTACGCCCACAACGGTTTGTCCGTCGAGATACGCACGGCGTACATTCACCGGTCGTTCCGGCTGGATCGGCGGTGACGAAGGAGATGCCATCGCGTCCGTACTTGTACTCCAACATCCCGCCGGCATCTTGCCCTGGCAACGCCTCGAGCGCCAGGGCATCGAGGTTCGCGTCGTCGTCACCGACGGCGCTCGGATCGATCACGATCGGTTCGTCGAAGCCGTTTCCGGCGTCGACCCGGTCTGTTTCAGCGCGGTGACGTGGTCCCCGGAACGTCGCTTCCCGTGGCCGAACTGGTCGACGTCGCTCATGACACCGGTGACTCGCCCTCGTCGATGACTCGGCCGCCACCGTCCACCGCCCGATAGCCGACGGAATCGTCGTTCGACCGTTACCCTCGCCGAACGCCATACGAGCGTCCGTCCACGCGGTAAACACTGCTGGCGACGTCGACCGACTGCTATAGTAGCCACTGAGCGTCATTGCAACCCGCTCACGATAGTCGGCCCGGAGACCGGTCCGTTTATTCGGTCTCCGGAAGCTGTCTGTGAGCGGTGTGTTACCCGTTTCAGTTGTTACGATAGAGGTCCTGGAAAGCGAGTGGGAGGTCGTGGTCGCGGCGTCCGCGCCAGCGCATTCGCTCTCGGAGGAGAGGGTGTCGCAATCGCTTGCCCCACAGTATTGTACAGTGTGTCCAAAACCTTTAAACATCGTCGGTACGTACGATTGCGTGATGACAACCGAGACCCACACCGGATCGACCGACGCAAGGATCGACGCCCCGCTCCCCGTCGAGGGCGCGGACCACCTCGACACGATCGTCGGCGAGTACGACGTCGTGCTCGTGGACTTCTTCGCGACGTGGTGTGGACCGTGTCAGATGCTCGAGCCCGTCCTCGAGACGCTGGCGGACGAGACGGACGCCGTCGTCGCGAAGGTCGACGTCGACGACCACCAGCAACTCGCCGGTGCCTACGGCGTCCGGGGCGTCCCGACGCTCGTCCTCTTCGCAGGTGGCGAACAGGTCGAACAGCACACCGGCGCGTTGCCAGCGGAGCAACTCCGCGACCTGATCGAGGGATACACCGAATGAACGAGGCCACAACCGACTCCGTCTCCGAAGTCGTGATCGTCGGCTCCGGTGTTGCGGGACTCTCGGCGGCGGTCTACGCCGCACGAGCCGACCTCGAGCCGATCGTCCTCGAGGGACCGGAACCGGGTGGCCAGCTAACGCTGACGACCGACGTCGAGAACTTTCTGGGCTTTCCCGACGGCGTCGGCGGCATGGAACTGATCCAGCGCGGAAAGGAACAGGCCGAACGCTTCGGCGCCGAGTTCGTACACGCTACCGTCGAGGAGGCGACGCTCGGAGATCGGCCGTTCGAACTCGATCTGTCGAACGGCACCACCCTGCGAACGCGTGCGCTGATCGTCGCGACCGGCGCGAGCGCGCGTTGGGTCGGCGCCGACGGCGAGGACGAGATGATGGGCTACGGTGTCTCGACGTGTGCAACCTGTGACGGCGCGTTCCACCGGGGCAACGACGTCCTCGTGATCGGCGGCGGCGACTCCGCGATGGAAGAGGCGCTCTTCCTCGCGAAGTTCGCCGACAAGGTCACGATGGTCCATCGCCGAGACGAGCTACGCGCCTCCGAAGTGATGGCCGAGCGAGCGCGGGACCACGACGCGATCACGTTCCGCTGGAACACCGAACTCGTCGAAATCCACGGCTCGCAAGCGGAGGGAGTCACCGGTGCGACGCTGGTCTCTCACCCCGACGGCCATCCGACGGAACGCGACGGACCCGCGGTCTCCCGCGAGACGGTCGACGCCGGCGGCATCTTCTACGCTGTCGGCCACGTCCCCAACACCGACTTCCTCGTAGACGCATCGATCGAATTAACAGACAGCGGCCACCTCCTCACCAGCGAGGGACTGACGACCGAGACGACAGTCGAGGGCGTCTTCGGGGCCGGCGACGTGATTGATCCCGACTACCGGCAGGCGATCACGTCCGCAGGCACCGGGAGCATGGCCGCCCTCGACGCGGAAGCGTGGCTCGAACAACAGGCCGTTCGCGAAACCCCAGCAGTCGCCGAAGCGACGGCCGACGACTGATACGGGTTACTGTACCGATTTACCGGCACGACCGCCGTCCGTGTCGCGGCGGCACTGACGGACGCCAGACCGGACGAGGGAACCGACAGCAGTTCGAATCAGCCCTCGAACACGTAGTTGTCTGCCATCTCGGCGGGAGTGATCACCTCCACGTCGCCTGCTGACGCGCGCTCGTTGAGGGCGGAAGCCGCCTCTTCGACGCTAGTCAGTGCATCGCCCTCCTCGAGTTGATAGAAGGCGAGTGACGTGATTCCGCCCCACTCGGCCGTCCAGTCGATTAGGTCGGCCGCTTCCTCGGGGTCGGGGTCGGCGACGAGCGAACAGAGGTGCGGGTTCCCTGCGTACCCTTGCGATTGCGTCTGTCCTGCGAACGCAAGATCGAAGTGCTCCTGTACGAGTTCGTAGGAGTCGGCCGTATACTCCGAACCGGGGAAGGCGAAAAAACGCGCACCGTCCTCGTAGCCGTTTTCCGTGAGCCAGTCGACCGAGTCAGAAAGATTCGATTCTAGCTCCGACGCATCGACACCTCCGAGATGAACGCCGCGGGCGGACTGACTGGCGATCGTCCAGCCGGCGTCGTCGAGCTCTTCGACCTGATCGTACAGGAGACGATCTCCCGCGACCGCGGCATCGGGACGGAGCCGATTCGTTGGGACGAACGCGGTTGCCGGGAGATCGTACTCCTCGAGAACCGGGAATGCGTCCGTATAGTGCGTTTCGTAGCCACCGTGGAACTGGAGCATCACCTTCCCCGAGTCGGGAGTGGGAACGAAGTGGAAGTCGTCGACCCACAACTGACTGTCAGTGTCCTCGCTAAACCAACAGATGACCTGAAGAACGATGATCTCGCTCGGATCGGGATCTCCATGAATACGTGTGATCCCGAAGTTCTTACGAACGAGTGGCATCTCAGGCATCACCTGCTGGCTGTACTCGATGTAGTCCCCGTCTTCGTCCTGAAGCTGGACTCGCACGATCCCATTGTTGTCGGCGGTCATCGCGAGTCCAGGCGCGACGTCGCGGACGTCTATCGGTTCGTCGAGCGAGCGCCGAATCCGGACCTGGCCGTCGTCCTCACGCGGTCTGAGAAGGGCCGACTGCGAGCCATCGTATGCTCGGTCCGTATCGGCCTCCAGCGAGCCGATGTCTTGAAATGCCATCCACTCCTCGAGGTGTTCGAAGTCGTCGAAGGTCCCGACCAGCCCCGGAGTCGGTTCCTCCTCGTCGTCCGCTTCGTCCTCTTCAACGTCGTCTTCTTCCGTGTCGGTAGCCTCGCTCTCGTCGTCGTCGTCGTCACGATCACCGTTGCCCTCAGGGTCGTCGTCAGTCGCCTCGTCGCCCACACATCCCGCGATGGAGAGTCCAGCTATCGTTGCAGTCGTCGTCGTAAGGTACGTTCGCCGTCTCATCTCTGTGGTACGAAACGCTTCTGCTGATACGAATTGTTATGAGCAAAATATCTCTCGTGTCCGTCTCTGTCACCGAAGATTATTATCGGTAACCGGAATGAACAGAGCCAACTGTCTACTCAGACTCAACAGCTTCGATCTGTGAATTCCTGCCACGTAGTACGAACGGTTGTACCGCCACACAGTAGGAGATCGATATATCGGAACCGATACTATAGTAGCACTTCCGTCATTACACACCTGACCGCCAGACGGATCGCCGATCAGTACGGATTCGTTGCAGTGGTTTCCGTAGCGGTCGGTCGACAGTGCGAAGCGACGATAGCGAGTAACTCTCGAGGAGTTCACCGGAGTGGGTGTACAACCGTAACGACGTCGACAATTATGCCCCGATCGAACAGTTTCGATGCGGTCTGGTGTACATTGACGTTTCTCGAGCGTGCTCTCGCGTACGGCGACATCGTCGCAATTAGTTTTCGCCTGATGGCAAATTCCAGTAGGAGACGTGTGGATCGTAGACACTCGCCCCCTCCTGGTCATGCTCACTGTGCAGTTCGATCGCCGGCGTTACAAGCCACGTTCGATGGCACGGCTGGATATTCTACGCCGCGTAATCCATCCCTTCAAGTAGGTTTATCAACATAGGTTACGTATGGCGAAACAGGTCGTCACCCGCACCATCACTGCTTCCATCAGGAATCAGCAACAGGTGCAAGACGACCTCGACGCCCTCGGGTTCGCCGCGTCGAAGCTCTGGAACGTTGGACGGTGGACAATCAGTCGTATCTGGGATGAAATCGACCACATCCCTGAACACGACGAACTCACCGCCTACCTCAAGAGCCACAAACGCTACGATGACCTGCATTCTCAGTCAAGTCAGCGAGTCCTTCAAGAACTCGCTGAGGCGTTCAACGGCTGGTACGGTAAACGACGCAACGGAGATACGAGAGCGAACCCGCCCGGCTACCGCAAACACGGCGACGAACATCCACGAAGCACAGTAACGTTCAAGAACAAAGGCTTCAAACTCGACACCCAGTACAACCGCGTCCGACTCTCCAAAGGCTCAAACCTCAAGGAATACTGGTCGGACTTCATCCTTTGCGAGTACCAGACCCGCCCCGATATTGACCTCTCCACGGTGGATAACGTTCAACAAGTCAGGGGTGTTTGGACAGGGGATGAATGGGAGCTGCACTTCGTCTGCAAAGTCGAAATCGAAGTGGCCGAGTCACCCGGTGAGAAGACCGTAGGGGTTGACCTCGGAATCAACAACTTCGCGGCACTCGCCTACGAGGACGGTCACAGCGAACTATACCCGTTGAATTGCTTGAAGCAGGACGACTACTACTTCAGCAAGCGAATCGCTCGCTGTGACGACTCAGACTCCGAGCAGGCCACACGATTGAACCAGAAGAAGTCTCGACGGCGAACCCACTACTTCCACACGCTCTCAAAGCACATCGTTCAACGGTGTGTTGAGGAGGGTGTTGGAACGATTGTAGTGGGAGACCTCTCTGGAATCCGCGAGGACGAAGAGGACGGCGAGTCGAAAAACTGGGGCAAACACGGTAATTTGGACTTGCACTCGTGGGCGTTCGACCGGTTCACCGACCTCCTTGAATACAAGGCCGAGATGGAAGGAATCGCGGTTGAGGATGTATCCGAGCGGGGTACGTCGAAGTCGTGTTCGTGTTGTGGTCGGGAACGCAAGGCGAACCGTGTTGAACGTGGATTGTACGTGTGTGATGAGTGCGGTTTGGTGGTGAACGCTGATGTGAACGGTGCTGAGAACATTCGGCAGAAAGTATCTCCGAGTCCCGCCACGGATGGCGGTGATAGGAGTAACGGCTGGTTGGCACAGCCATCGACGTTCCTGTTTGACAAGGAAATTGGTGCGTATGCACCTCAAGAACAGGTCACGTCGTAAACCACAATATCCCAAGTGGGAATCCTCGCCCTTCTGGGCGGGGAGGATGTCAAGTGAACGCACTCGCGACCAAAAGCGGGAACACGAGCGTGGCTTCGGCTTCGATTTGCGTGTAGTTCGTCCGCCGTTCTTTGATCTTGCCCCACGACACCGCTTCGTTGGGTGGTGCACCCGAGAGCGACCCATCTCCTTCCATCCCCGTCGAGATGTAGACGACGTAGTCGGCGCCACCCCGGAACAGGTTCGTCATAATCGCGTGGTGTTTCGGCACCCCGCCGCCGACGGCGATCAGTCCCGTCGTATCCGCGAGCAACCCGTCCTCGATGAGCGAGTCGTAGTCGTCTAAGATCTCGATACCGACCGCCGAGTCGTACCCCTGCCGGTAATAATAGAGGAAGTTCCCGACCTCCGCGTCCGTCAGCGCCGGACAGTAGACGGGAACGTCGTTGTCCGCGGCCTGTTTCAGGACGGAATCCTCGTCGTCGAGGGTCTCCCCGAGTTCCCGAGCGAACGCCGTCGGCGTCCGCAACTTTTCTTCCGCAAAGAAGTCCTCGAAGAAGTCGTAGAGGTACTCCTCGAGCCACACGTATCGGTCGGACGGAACAAAGATGTTCCCGAGACGGTTGATTCCGTGGTCGCGAAGCGTCGCCTCGTCGGCGTCCCACTCGCCCATCTTGAACGGCTTTGCGGTCTTGATGACGTCTTCGGTCAACGAACCCGACGTCGTGATGAGTACGTCTACGTACCCTTCCCGAACCAAGTACGCAACCACTTCGCGTAGCCCCGAGGAGACGATGTTCGAGGTGAACGTGAGGTAAACCGTCGCGTCGTCTTCTTGCATTCGTTCGGCGATATCGACGGCCTCGGCGAGTTGCGTCGCCTGGAACCCCGTCGTCTCGTAGGACGCCATGAGGTCCTGGAAGTCGAACTCGCCGCGGAAATCGTATCCGCGGACGTCCGCCGTGGAGAGTTCGTCGTCGCTCCCCGGAAGGACGTGTTCGCGAGAGTCGTCGTCGGTCATACGCGCTCGTTGTGCGACGACTGATTTGAATGCCTCGTCTCGAGACGAGTGGACGCGCCGAGACGATCGCGGCTATCCGATCGTCGCTCTCGTATAGACGAGCAGGAGAATGCCAACCGCGATCACGATCGTTATCCATGCGAAGAAGATCACTGTTGCTTGACGGCCTGTAAGCTGGTCACCGCTAAGCACTTCGTCGAGCGCCATAGTCGATACTAGCAAGCAACCCGAGATAAAGCGTTTGGTCTCCGCCGCGATCACGACTCGTCCGACCTGATTTCTTCGAGATTCTCGAGGAGTTCGCCGATCGAACTGCCCTCGTCGAACGTCATCTCCCCCCGGTACTCGGTCGGCTGGTCCTCCGAGTCCGACTCGAACTCCGAGATCGTTCGTTCACGACGCTCGTACTCACGCTGGTCATAGTTACCCATTCCCATGTGAATTGGATACGTTGTCGAGAGTCGTAATCAAGATATCGGTCACTGGGAGAGCAACGATACAGACTCCGTGGCGGTAGATTCTACTTGCAAACATAAAAGTCCAATATGGTCGGATTCATCGGCCTCGACCGGATTCGTCCGATGGTGTATTACAGGTGTATGATTGTAATCATAGGGCGACTATGTTCGGTCTATTTCGCAGGGTACAGCGTTGGACCGGACGCCGAACACGGCGTCTATAAGCCGTCGATAATATAAAGATCCACGTATTCCGGATTCAAATAACGGGTACTGGAGGCAAGTCCGCTACGCAATCGAGAGTACCGGCTCACCTCCGGCGCTATCCGGAGAGTGACGGACGTATTCCACCCATACGACCGTAGGGCGTTACCGAAACTCCTCGAGATACGAGTCCTGGATCTCTTCCTCGAGGTCGTCGACGGACTCTGCGAGGATGGCGGGCAGTTCGGTGGTGTACCGGTCGTCCGTAAACCGATACTTCGGTCCGATGATCGCGATCGCCCCAAGTACGCGCCCGCCAGGTCCCCTGACGCATCGCCCGACTTCTCTGAGACCGTCGACGTACTCTTCGTCCGCGAACGCGACACCTCGTTCGCGAACCTGCTCGAGTTCCCGGAGGAGGTCGTCTCGATCCGTTATCGTCTGGGCTGTCTGTCTGGGAAGCCCCCAATCGTCGAGGATCGCTTCGACGCGGTCGTCGGGGAGTGAGGCGAGAATCGCTTTGCCGGTCGCGACGCAGTGGAGGTAGTAGTAGATTCCCGCGGAACTTTGGGCGGTCGAGATATGACGTTCCTTGGACGGAAAGTGGCTGTCCGGGTGGAAGGATTCGTAGACCAGGATGCCACGGTTATCGTTCTCGACGACGAATTCTACCTCCTCGTCGATCTCGTCCGACAGTTCCGTTACGGTCTGTTTCGCGAGCGTGTACGCCGTCTTCCGTGAACGTGCGTACTCACCGTGGTTGAGAAATCGCAATCCAACGTGATAGACCGCACCCTCCTTCGTGAGGTACCCCTCCTCGAGGAGGGTCCGGAGGTGAAGGTGGATCGTACTTCGTGATATCTCCAGTTCACCGGTCAACTCCTCGAGTGTTGCACCGTCTAACGTCTGGATCGTATCGATCACGTCCAGCGATCGTTTCGTCGTTTTCGCCGTCAGTCTAGTCATAGCTGTTCGTATCGGATCGGACAGTATAAACGTTCGCTACAGTGGGACTTTTATATAGGTCTAACGCTCGTCACTCCCTATCCGGAACCGACGATCACCGAAGATGTTCTTCGAGGATGCGATATCGGTACGATCCGCCGTAGCCTCTCGACCACTTCTCGAGATACGGTCGACTCTCACAGAAGAGTCCGAACAGTTCCAGTGAGAATCGGTCGTCGATGTCGTCTTCGACACCCTCGTACAGCACTCTCGATTTGATGTAGGGGCCTCTCGTCGGATGATTCAGGTACGTCGTTTGCAGGTACTCACACACGACGTCGTCCGCGTGCGAAATATCGAACGACTGTAATCGAGCGGGGAGTTCGTTCATGATAGCGAAGAGTCTCCGGTGGGCACAGCTTCGAGCGCGCCTACCGGTGAGTTTCCCCGAACGAACAAAACGATGTTGGTGGCGGCGAGCCACGACATTCGCTCCGGACGGCTGTCTGAGAAGTATCGTAGCCACTGCACGTCGTTGCACACCTGATCGCCAGAGTGGTCTGCGATCAGCGTGTACATCTTGCAGTTGTTACGATACTCTCGGCACGGTACCGTTGGTCTATTATGAAACGGTACGCTCGAGAGAGCCCCATACTGACCGGTTCAGAATTTCACGTTACTCGACTCCGAGCCAGAGGATGCGCCACGAGCTGTTCGGACTCCGACTCGGGACTCGAAAACCGTTGTGACAATGGCCCGGTCAGACGAGGCGCTGTCCGGCAGTTCCGGCGCGACCGCGATCCGTCCTGTGATTCCAACCAAGATCTCGGTACAGTAGATCGGATCAGTCGTGGGGATGGAACCGCTTGGTGGCACGATCGACGGCCTCGGTCTGGCCGAGGAACGTCACGCGGTCGCCATCGCGGAGTTCGTGATCGCCCGTTGGGACTTCGGTCGTGCCGTTTCGGTGGGTGAGCAAGCCGACGATGACGCCTTCTGGGATCTCGGCGTTGAGATCGGCGATCGTCTTGCCGACGAGGTCCGTGGCCGTCACTTCGATCTCCTGGACGTCGCCGGTGCGACCGAGTTCGTTCATCCACGCCGAGAGCGACGGTCGCTCGAGGACGTTCTCGAGCGACCACGCGGTCGCCATCGAGAGGTCGATCGCGTGGACGCCGAGCGATTCAAACGCGCCGACGTTGTCGGGCTGGTTGACTCGCGACGCGACCTCGCCGACGTCGAAGGTCGTCTTCGCGAGCTGGCACACCAGCAGGTTGACGTCGTCGTCCGGCGTGGTCGCGATGACCGTCTTCGCGTCGTCCGCGCCCGCGTCCTCGAGAACGTCGGCATCAGTACCGTCGCCCTCGAGCGCGCGAAGACCGCGTTTTCGGGCTTTCTCGACCGCACCCGGATCGTGATCGACCAGCAGTACGTTCTCTCCGTCCTGTTCGAGTCGTTGTGCGAGCGAGAGGCCGACTCGGCCCCCGCCGACGATTATCGTGCGCATTGGTGACACCTCGAGGGAGTCCGCGATCTGTCGTGCGAGGCCGGCCTGGAGGACGACCGTCGCGAAGATGATGAGAAAGACGGTGCCGGCGAGTAGTTGGGCCTCCCGTGGCCGGCCGATCGCCTGCAACTCGACGGCGAACAGCGTCGCGACGCTCGCGGGAATGATTCCGCGCGGGCCGACCGCAGAGAGGAAGAGCCGCTCG
Organism: Natrarchaeobius versutus; assembly: GCF_041205745.1. NCBI lineage: Archaea > Methanobacteriati > Methanobacteriota > Halobacteria > Halobacteriales > Natrialbaceae > Natrarchaeobius > Natrarchaeobius versutus. The sequence continues at coordinate 279,657 of NZ_JBGFCC010000008.1, forward strand.
TTGTGCGTAAACCGCGCGTCGGTCGTCGAGAGGTAGATGACGGCCGGTCGGAGTACTAGTGTGATCGCGACGACGATGGCGAGACCGGCCAGTCCGAGCGCGCGCATGTCCGCGAAGTCGATCAACGCCGCCAGCGCGACGAAGACAAACGAGAGGACGACGACCGAGAGGTCGTCGAGGAAATCGATGATCTCCTCGTGGGAGGGGAGGTCGACGTTCCCGAGGACGAAGCCGGCCATCGCGGCGGCGGCGATTCCCGTTTCACTGGCGATCGTCTCGGCGCCGGCGTAGGCGACGACGACGCCCGCGAGGACGATCAACCGACCGTGAAGCGCTGCCGCACAGGGTCGCGAGCGTGCGCGGTCGAGTACCAGCCACACGGCCCCAGCGACGAGCGCGCCGACCGCGAGGCCGACGAACAGCCGCATCGCGAAGTCGCCGACGAGCGCGGCCGGCGTCCCGTTCCCGGCGACGAAGACCTCGAAGATGACGACGACCAGAATCGCCGCCGTGACGTCGTTGATCACACCCTCACCCTCGAGAACGCTCGCAACGTGATCTCGGACGGTGACGACCTGCAGGATCGGGCCGATCACCGTCGGCCCGGTCGCGATCAACAGCGCGCCGACCAGGAGACCGACCTCGAGGCTCGTCTCGAGGAAGACGACGACGGCGGCGGCCGTCCCGAGCCACGTGATCGCGGCGCCGACGGTGACGAGGCGAGTGAGCGCCGTGGGACTCTCGCGGAGTTTCTCGAGGCGGAGGTGGTAGCCGCCCTCGAAGAGGATGATCGCGACGCTGACACCAACCATCGCCGAGAGGCCGCCGCCGAACGTCTCCCGGGAGACGAGTCCGAGCATCTCGGGACCGATCGCGATTCCGGCGACGATCAGAAAAAGGACGCTCGGAATCTGCAGTCGGTCCGCGAGGACGCGGGAGGCGACGCCGAGGGTGAGCACGAGCGCGACGGTGGCGACGAGCATCATGGCCGTCGTTGGGTCGAAACGCCGAGTTCAGGCACACGCAGTGCGAGCAGTTCGAAACGGTACTGGCGAGGCGCCACTGAACTCAGTCACCTCCGTCGGCGGCTGGCTGGGAGTCCATGTCGTCTCCGCCGACCGATGTGACGACCTGATAGAGGATCATCGATGCGACGGCGAACGACGAGCCGACGAGTAAGAAAACGCTCACCAGATCGAGCGCGCCCGTGCCCAGCCAGTTCGCGAGTTCGGACAGCGCGATTCCAGCGCTCGCGAGCACCATCATCAGCCCGAAGTAGACGATCACGTCGTCCTCCTCGACGATCGTGGTCGCCGCCGAGCCGATCCGCGCACCGAGTGCGCTCCCGACCAGCAACAGGGAGACGACCGTCAGGTCGACGCTGCCGGACATGCCGTAGGTGAACGTCCCGAACGCGCCCGAGAACAATCCGGCGAAGAGGCTGGTCCCGACAGCGGCCGAAAGCGGCGTCCCGATCAGGTAGTAGATCGCGGGCATGCGGATGAAGCCGCCGCCGACGCCGATCAGCCCCGAGACGAGGCCGACGCTCCCCCCAGCGCCCGAAATCGTCCACAGCGACGCCCGGCCGCCCGACGTCAACGAGATCATCGGCGGAACGGTGTACGACTGGATCTTCTGGCCGATCGCCGGAATATCGTCGTCGTCGACGTCCTCTTCGTCGCCCTCGCCGTCGGGGTCCTCGGCGTCCAGATTTGCGGCTCGGCGCAGGAACAGCGCGCCGATCCCCCCCAGCAAGACGACGTACGCGACGCCCGTGATGAGGTTCGCAACGCCCAGCGCCTCGAGGCCGAACACGAGCCGACTGCCGAGTTCGATCCCGAGTGAGAGGACGACGAACAGGATCGCACCGAGTTTGTAGTCGACCTGGCCGATGTCGTAGTGTTTCAAGACGGCGATCACGGAGGTCCCGAAGTAAAACGCCAACCCGCTCCCGATCGCGACGGAGGCGGGGTAGTCGAGGATCAACAACGTCGGCGTAATCAGGAAGGAACCGCCCATCCCGAAGAATCCGAACAACACCCCGACCATGAAGCCGAAGCTCACGAACAGCACCAACAGGGTCAGGCTAAGTCCCAGTATCTCCATTATCGTGCGTCTGTGATCGTTTCGATCAGTGGTGTTGCAACTCGCTCGAGGACGCCATAGCCGGCGTAGAGGGCGACCGCTTGAACGAGGATGACGCCCACGAGGAGCGTCGCCTGTATCGGTGCGGGGAGCGCCACGGGTTCGATCATCCCCTCCACCTTCCGTCGGCGTTCAGTTGTGTGCGGGTCATGGATTTCTACTCACTCTCTTCTACCCGGAGGGCATGTATAACGCTTTTGGGACTGGTGTACAATATTACTGCAAGATATGGCACCGCTATCCAACGAGAATATCTGTATACGTTATGGAGATATCGACGGCCCAGAGATGGCCTGATTTTCGCCGCCATTTCCTTTCATGCGCGTGATACGTGTTTGGGCACGGTCGCTGTCCGGACGGTCACCGTTGGGACGGCCACTGTCGCGACATTCGATCACCTCGTGACGGTATCGAACGAACCAATATGGTGTTCTCGACAACTGTTACTGAATCACGGCCGAACGACCCCGGGGAACGATCTACAGAAAGTTCGACGGAGATATCCGTCTCGAGGCGGCGCTATATTGGGATACCCAAACAATATTATACCGTCGGCCCTTACTACCGGTATGAAAGCGGTACTCGCCACCGACCTCTCGGCCGCCAGCGAGGCGACCATCGAGAACGAAACCTGTCTCGAGTGTTTGAGTCGGATCGGCGTCGACGAGATGCACCTCGTGACGGTGATCCCATCGAACGTCCACGCGGGCATGCCCGGAATCGACTTCGAGAAGCGTCGTCGAAATGCGATCAGTAGCTACGAGCGCGTCATCGAGGCCGCCGGCTTCGACGTCGAGGTACACGTCGTCCGCGGGACACCCCACCGACGCATCAGGGGGATCGCGGAGACGGTCGGTGCGAGCATCACGGTCGTCGGCTCGCGTGGGAAAAGTCCCCTCGAGAACCGCGTCATCGGCTCGACGGCGCGCAACCTCGCGCGGACGACCGAGACGCCGCTGCTCGTCAACAGAGTCGAACGCGAGGCCGACGAACCGTCCGTCGTCAGACAGCACCTCTTCCAGCGCATGCTGTACGCGACTGACTTCTCCGAAAACGCCGAGCGTGCCTTCGAGACGTTCTCCTATCTCCGCCACGCGACCCAGGAGGCGACGCTCGTCCACGTCGAGACGCCCAAGGATCCGGAACCGTCGGACAGTGCGGACCCCGAAACACGGCTCGCATCGCTCGCCGACCGGCTCGAGGAGTGGGACATCGACACGCGAATCGATGTACGTCAGGGCGACCCCGCCGACGAAATCCTCGCCGTCGAAGACGCCGTCGACCCGACGACGATTCTCGTCGGCTCGCGCGGGCACAGCCGGCTTCGCAGGCTGTTGCTCGGCAGCGTCTCCGAGGATCTCGTCGCTCGAGCGAACGGAAACGTGATGCTCGTTCCACCAACCTAAGACGGTCTGACAACTGGTGACGCTCCGGATCCCCCGGCACACTCGAATAACGGGCCCCTGGGGCGGCTACACGAAGACCGATGCCGTGTGGAACGGACCGTGATGTGGCTGATCAGTTGGCTCCCGTTCCAACTGCTCGTCGTCGGAGGATAGCTCGTGGACAGAGCCGCCGGTCGCTCTGTGGACGCCGAAGATTCGGTACTCGAGGAACACAGGTGCGGCGCCAACCTCCTCAGGCGAAGAGTCCGAACGGCGACGCGAGCAACCGAGACGCGACGAGTGATCGCGAGGGGGCGTCACTCGATCAGCCGACGGTCAGCACTCGATCGGACGACGTCACGACCTCGAGGAGATCCGTCATCGTCGACATCGGACAGAATTCGCTCTCCTCGCTGTTGCGGAGTTCGAGACAGGTCCCACACGCCTCGAGATCACCACCAGCGTCGACGAACGCCGCCATTCGGTCGCGTACGTCGAACTCGTCGTCGGTGATCTCCTCGGCTTCGACGCCCTCCCCGAGGAGAAACACCGACACCTCGTGGCCATCCTCGAGGGCCGTGATCCCGAACCGGAACGCGTTCCAGGCACGTTCTGGATCCGCCGTCTCGAGGACGATTCCGATACTGTCAATCTTTGACCGCTGGGAATAATCACTCATATATTGTGGTGTTCCTACAACACCATAAAACGCTCGACTGCTCAACTGTGAGAGTGGAATCGGCGGAGAACGCCCGGTTGCGAAGCGAGATCTCTACTCCGCCTGAACCACGATATTCCCGATTTCGGTCCGTTCGTAGGGGGTGAAACTGTACACCGCCATCTCTTAGCTCGCAACGGCACCCTCGAGTGACAGGCCAGGAGAGACACAGCTGAGAGACGGCATCTCGAAGTTCAAATTGTGTTTCCACCACAATACTAAAATGCGTTCGGCACGAAGGAATACCAATGACCGACGACGTGGACGAACCTATGGAGACCGAGACGAACGCATCGCAGACGCCGGTTCGACTCGAGGACACAGCCGATGCAACGGCCCTCCTCGAGACGTGTGACCTCGTATTACTCGAGTTCGTCACCGACGGGTGTGGGATCTGTGCGTCGATGGAGCCGGTGCTCGGATCGGTCGCACGGAGCGCCCCAGGCACAGTTGGGATACTCAATGCCGGTCACGCGCTCGACCTCGCCGAGGAGTTCGACGTTCGGCGCGTCCCCACCCTCGTCGTGGTGAAAGACGGCGAGGAGGTCGATCGGCTGGACGACGGATTTCAGCCCGCCGAGACGCTCGTGGAACTACTCGAGACACACACGTGATGCATAAGAGACTGGCTTCGGATCCCCCAGATCGGGAACGACGTCGAATTCGAGAGCAAGCATCTCGAGCAGTCGCTCGCGCGAACCGAATCGGTACCGTGACAGATCCTCGAGTTTGTCCGGGCGGTCGCGTCGTCAGCCGTCGAAACGGAGCAGACGTAGGCCGATCAGACTGACGAGGACGGTCGATCCCTCGTGGCCGATGACGGCGACCGGGAGCGGAATCCCGGCGGTGAGAATCGCGATCACCATGATCGCGATCGCTCCGAACGCGATGGCGAAGTTGATGTACAGGGTTCGTCGCGTCTCCTTGCTGAGTGCGAACGCGTACGGCAGTCGATCGAGTTTGTCCGACATGAGGACGATATCGGCCGTCTCGAGGGCAACGTCGGTCCCGGCGCCGCCCATGCCGACGCTGATATCGGCCGTCGCGAGCGCGGGTGCGTCGTTGACTCCATCGCCGACCATCGCGACGGCCTCGTGGCGCTCTTGGAGCGCCTCTACGTGGGCGACTTTTTCCTCGGGAAGCAACTCCGCGTATACCTCGTCAATCCCAAGTTCCTCGGCGATATACCGGGCGACCCGTTCGTTGTCCCCGGTGAGCATGACGAGCTGTTCGACGCCGCGCTCGCGGAGTTTCTCGATCATCTCGGCCGCGTCGGGCCGAATCGTGTCGGTGAACGCGAGCCAGCCGAGAACGGAGAGCGGGTCGTCGACGGAAGCGCCGTCAGCGGATTCGCTAACGACGAGGACGCTCGTCTTCCCGTGGGCCTCGAGGTCACGGACGACCTCGAGTCCAGCCGCTTTGCCGTCGACCGGCCGTCCGTCTAAGACGGTTTTGACGTATCTCGGATTGCCGATGTGGATCGTCTGCCCGCCGACAGTCGCATTGACGCCCTTTCCGACGACTGCCTCGAACTCGGTCGCGGCGGGAATCTCGAGCGAGCGGTCTTCGGCGGCTTCGACGGTCGCCTCGGCGAGGTGGTGTTCCGATCGGGACTGGACGGCCGCGGCGAGCGCCAGCAGTTGATCGTCGGTCAGCGTTCCGTCTTCGGCCGACCCGTCGAACAGGTCGCTCTCGAGGGAACCGCCATCGGTGACGGTAAACGCGTTCTCGCGGGCGGTCACGTCAGTGAGTCGAGTGTTCCCCTCGGTCAGCGTTCCGGTCTTGTCGAACGCGATCGCATCGACGTTCCCCGCCGTCTCGATGTGCTCACCGCCTTTGAACAGGACACCCTGTCGACCGCCGGCGGAGATCGCCGAGAGAACGGCCGCCGGTGTCGAGATGATGACCGCACACGGCGACGCGGCAACCATGAGCGTCATCGCCCGGTAGAACGTCGGCTCGAACGTGTGATTCAGGACCGTGAGTGGGACCACGATCGCGATCACGGTCATCGCGAAGACGCCGAGAACGTAGGGCTGTTCGAACCGATCGATGAGTTGTTGGGTCGGCGCTCGCTTCTCCTGGGCCCGCTCGACCATGGCGATGAGTCGGGAGATCGCCGACTCCGTGGCCGCTCGAGTGACCCGTATCTCGAGACTGCCCGTCTCGTTGATCGTCCCGCTGTACACCTCGTCTCCCGGTTCCTTCGATACGGGGACCGACTCGCCGGTGAGCGACGACTGATCGACCGTGCTCTCGCCGGCCTCCACGACACCGTCGAGCGGCAGTCGATCACCGGGGCGAACGACGAACACGTCGCCGACCTCGACCTCGTCGACGTCGGTCGTTACTTCCGTCCCGTCCCGGAGAATCTGGGCCGACTCCGGTCGCATCTCGACGAGCGACTCGATCGCGGTCCGCGAACGGCCGATGGCGTACTCCTCGAGGACTCCAGACAGCGAGAACAGGAACAGCAACATCGCCCCCTCGAACGGCGCGCCGATGTAGAGCGCACCGAGTGCGGCGACGATCATCAGGAGGTCGATCTCCACTTCGGGTACTCGCAGCGCTTCGACGCTCGCTTTGAATCCGTCCCAGCCGCCGAAGACGTAGGCGGCCCCGTAACAGCCCCAGACGAACCACGATGGCGCACCACTCCAACTGCCCAGGAGTCCACCAGCCATTCCGAGAAACGTGAGAACGACGAAGAGCCCCTGGCGCTTGATCTCCAAACGCTCCACTAGCGCCGTTGGCTCATCGATGGTGGCTGACGCCGGACTCGATTGCGCCTCCATACGGGACATTTGAACGCATCTTGGATAAGCGTTCACGAAATTGTATCAGCGTGGGAACGGCTGGTTGTACCCGACGATAACAGCAGGATCGATACCCGTCCAACCGTCAGTATTGTATGTTCCGCACAATTTATCCGTGTCGAGTCCGTACGGGGACTAGATGAGTGACTCACTCGAGGATGAACGGGAACGGATTCGCGAACGAAAAAAGCGAGATCTTCAGCAACGCCTCGACAACGAGGACGCACTGGGTGAGGTGACCACCGAAACGACACCATCCGAACCGATCTCGATCGAGGGCCACGCCCATCTCGAGGAGGTCATCGAGGAGTACGACGTCGTCCTCGTCGACTGCTATGCCGACTGGTGTGGTCCGTGTCAGATGCTCGAGCCGACGATCGAGACCCTAGCCGAAGAGAGCGAGGCGGCGGTCGCGAAGGTCGACGTCGACCGTCACCAGCGACTGGCCCAACAACTGGGTGCACAGGGTGTGCCGACGCTGATCCTCTATGCCGGTGGCGAACCGGTCGAGCGGACGGTTGGTGCACAGAGCAAGGGCCAACTCGAACAGCTGATCGATCGACACGACGACCTCGAGTAAGCAGAGATCGTCCGCCTCCCAATCGGCAAACGGATCGTTGGCGTCTTCTCCATTACCGTAATTTTGATGGTGTGTCAATCGTTCAGCCGTTGTGATTTTTGTCAGTTCCAAGAGTATTGAGATAGAATTAATAGAATTCATACACCTATCCCAATTTATCTCCATTTCGATATTATATCACAGTCCCGGTTTGCACGGTGGATGAACCGAGATCGACCCCTTGACCGCTCGAGTGCAATCGCTAGTAGATACGAAGAACGAAAGTCGGGAAACACCCCGTCAGAAACGGTGTGCTCCTCGTTTCGGTTTCGGGATCGACACCAGGTGGACGAGACCGTTTCACGAGGATTCGAACCGCCGGTCGCCGAACTCGAGTGGTTTGGATGCGAACCACTAACTGGCTGTACATCAGCCTTCACCATCCAGCGTTAGACAACTTCTCGATATCGTTCGACAACATATCAGTAGAGATCTTTGGATTAGAAGTCGTCACTTCCCTCTGATGGATCGACCATCCAGCCTCGTAATCGCTGTGGTGGCTCCGCTCACTCTACGACGTCGCGTCCGACCCAGTCGCGACACCTGCTGAATCACTATCCCTTTCCTCGATACTCATCGACAGATCACTCCGACTCGCCCCCGGTCCTACCTAAACACGATTCTCACCGAGAGAGATACCTTTAAGATGTATTCGCCATACGGTGTGCATACAGATGACACAGTCGACGGTAGCACTATGCTTCGACTTCGATGCAGTCTCGACATGGCTGCACACGTTCAAAGCCCACGACAGTCCAACGAAACACTCTCGAGGCGTTTTCGGTGCAGAGGTCGGTTCACGACGAATTCTCGACGTGCTCGACGAGGCTGACGTCCCGTCGACGTGGTTCGTTCCCGGCCACACCGCCGATAGCTTTCCGGACGCGGTTGAAGCCGTTCTCACGGACGGCCACGACGTTCAATCACACGGGTGGTCACACACGAACCCCTCGGAGTACGAGTCGAAAGCGGACGAACGTGCGGACCTGAAACGATCTATCGCGTCCCTCGAGTCGCTCACCGGGGAGACGCCGTCCGGTTACCGCTCTCCGTACTGGGACTTCTCGCTACACACGCTCGAACTTCTCCAGGACCTTGGATTCGAGTGGTCCTCGAGCTTGATGGGCCGCGAGTTCGAGCCATACCACCTCCGCGAGAACTGGAGTGCTAATCCGGACGAACCCTACGATCCGGGGGAGCGAACGGACGTTCTCGAGTTCCCGGTTTCGTGGTATCGCGACGACTGGCCGGCGTTGCAGTTCGTTATGGGCGCCTCCTCGCAAGGCCCACGACCGGACGAACAGGCGTTTTTCGACGCGTGGCGTGCGCAGTTTGACTGGATGCACGAACACGTCGACGGCGGCATCTTCACGCTCACGATGCACCCACAGATAACCGGGGTTGCCCCGCGTCCTGCGTATCTCGCGGAACTCATCGACCACATGGCGTCGAAACCCGACGTAACGTTTCGGACGCTGGATTCGATCGCGACGGATATCCGATCGTAACCCCGGTATCGATCCTCGCTCGAGGGCTTCATACGGTTTACTGTAACTCAGTTCCGGCGCAATCGCAACCCGGGCACCGGCAAATTGGTACAGGAATCCGTATCAGTTGATTGCGATTCGAATTGCGCTATTCGACCGTCAGTCAACTGGTGAACCCGCCGTCGACGACGAGGTTGTGGCCGTTGACGTACGAACCCGCGTCACTCGCGAGAAACAGAGCAGCAGACGCAACTTCGTCCGGTTTCCCCTCCCTTCGAAGCGGGATTTCGTCTTCGAACTCGCCAGCGGCATCTTCGTCGACGACGAGTTGTGCGGTCTCGATGACGCCAGGACTGATTGCGTTGACGCGGATCCCGTTCGGTCCCTGTTCGGCGGCGAGTTCGCGCGTCAGGTTCGCAACTGCAGCCTTGGAGGCACAGTACGCCGAGGCATTTTCGTAGGCGCTCAGACCGGCGATCGACGACATGTTGATTACGCAGCCGCCGGACGGCTGGTCGTTCATCACGCGGATCGCGGCCTGACATCCGAAGTAGACTCCGCCGACGTTGACGTCGATAACGGCGTCGTAGGATTCCTCGCTGACCTCGGTTATCGGACTCTGATCGCCCCAGATTCCCGCGTTGTTCACCATGACGTCGAGCGATCCAAACCGATCGACTGTCTCGGAGACAGCGTCGGTGATCGCGTCGGGGTCGCTGACGTCGGTTTCGACGAAGCAGGCGTCGCCGCCCTCCGACCGAATGAGGTCGTGTGTCGGCCCTCCTCCTTGCCGTGGTGTCTCTCGAACGTCCGCAACCGTCACCGCCGCCCCCTCGGCTGCAAAGCGCGTCGCGATCGCACGGCCCATACCGGAGGCCGCGCCAGTAACCAGTGCCGTCTGATCGGCTAATCGTTGACCCATACAGAAAGAGACGGGTACCGAGTCATAATCCTTGTGTCCCGTTTCACTCGGATCGTGCACCGATCGGTCTGTCTCGGTCAGGACTCGAAGAGGTCTTCAAGTACGCGATACAGCACCTCGTACCCCCTCACCACTTCAGAAAGTTCGATACACTCGTCGTACGTGTGTGCTTGATCGAGTTCGCCGGGCCCCCACGTGATCGCTTCCATCCCGGCGTCGTTGACGAGGTTTCGGACGTCGGTCGAGGCCTGGATCCCCCACGGTTGTGCTGGAACGTCCGCGACCGCCGCCGAGTGGTCGCGAACCACTTCGGCCAGCCGACTGTCGACCGGTATCTCCGCGGACTCGTAGGTTCGCGTCCGTCGCCACGTCGTTTCGATACCGTGATCCACTTCGACGGTCGCGAGGATCTCGTCAATTTCGGAATCGATTTGCTCAGCGGTTTCGGACGGAAGAAAGCGACGATCAACCGTGATCGTCGCCGATTCGGGAACGACGTTCTCTTTCGTTCCGGCTTCGAATTCGGTTACCGTCGCGTACGAACAGCCGAGAAGATCGTCCTCACGCGTTCGAACCTCGGCGTCGTACGTCTCGAGGGCTTCGAGTACCGGCCGAGCATTTGAAATCGCGTTCGTGCCGTGGTCCGGCCGACTGGCGTGGGAAGGGTCACCCGCGACCGTAATCTCGTACCATGCCAGCCCTTTTTCGCTGGTTGCCGTTCGTAGCGAGGTCGGCTCGAGAACGATACCGTAGTCTCCCGTGTATTCCGCTTCGAGGAGCGTCTTCGTCCCCGGTTCCGCGGTCTCTTCACCCATCGCGGCGTGAAAGACGACTGTGCCTTCGAACTCGCCAGCATCGACCGCCGTTGCGATGTCGACGGTTGCGAGCATCGCGACAGCGACCCCAGCTTTCATGTCCGCGCTGCCGCGGCCGTAGAGTACGTCGTCTTCGATCGTCGGCTCGTAGGGTGGGTTCGACCACTGATCGCCGTCACCCGCGGGGACGACGTCGATGTGTCCGTTGAGGACCACCGTCGGATCCCCCTCGCCGACCCGGGCGGCCACCTGTGGTCTTGCTGCGTTCGGTTCGTCGACGAGCACCGACTCTATCCCTTCCTCGCGAAACCAGTCGTCGATGAACTCGGCGGCTTCACGCTCGTTTCCCGGCGGGTTTTCCGTCTCGATCGAGACGAGACTCGTGAGCAGTTCGGTTATCCGGTCTCTGGTCTCGTTCGTCATGAACGTCCTCCGCATGTCCCCGTTCGACGACGGTCGATACTGGTGGCTTGCTCCCAATCGAACGTTCTCATACACAGTGTAGATCGTGACAGGCTATGATAAACATTGTGACGATGCGGGCGGGCGATCGTTCTCTCGACGCCTTACCAGCGTGGCATTTCCCCTTATCAGGAGCGGCCGAGGCTCTCGAAAGATCCTGTCGCACCTATCGACTCCCGAAGTTGGGGATCACTCGTCCGACAGTATCTCGCGCGTCGCATCCTGCAGGACGCCGAGGGCGACTGTCGCCTCGTCGATCTCGATGTGCTCGTCGTATCGACCGCACTGGACGCTGTCTCCTGGTCCCCAGGTGATAGCTGGGACGTCAGTGTGATTGACGAACCATCGTGTGTCGGCGGCCCAGGGCCGCCCCGCTGGCTCGGTTGGAACGTCCGCGGCGGATGCGGAGTGTTTGCGAAACACTTCGGCCGGGTAGGAATCGTCCGCCGCGTCCGTCGACTCGTAGGAACTGACGCGTTCCCACTCGAGGGCTAGATCGTGTTCCCGTTCGACTTCTTCGAGGATGGCGTCCACCTCTTCGTCTATCTCTTCTCGGGTCTCGGTCGGGAAAAATCGCCGTTCGAGGCGAACGGTCACCTCCTCCGGGATCATGTTTCCGGTCAACCCACCCTCGATCTGCGTCAAGTTCGCGTATGCCGGTCCGACGAGTTCGTTCGTCTGAGTCCGAAGCTCCTCGTCGTACTCGAGCAGACGCGTCAACAGTGGGTGAGCCTCTTCGATCGCGTTTCGACCGGAATCAGGGCGGGCGGAGTGGCCCGGTTCACCTTTGACCGTGATATCGTACCACGAGAGACCTTTGTGGGATGTGACGGTGCGCATCCGCGTTGGCTCGAGAACAACGGCGTAGTCGCCGACGTAGCCTTCGTCGATGAGACCCATCGTCCCAGGATCGCCAGTTTCCTGTCCAACGGGCGCCTGAAAGAGTATCGACCCCGCGAGCTCCCCGGATTCGATCTCGGGTTTGAGGTCCCTCGCGGTCAACATTGCGAGGGTGACACCGAGTTTCATATCCGCGCTGCCTCGTCCGTAGAGTTTCCCGTCCTCGATCTCGGCTGCGTACGGTGGGTGTTCCCACCGGCTCGTATCGCCGGCGGGATACACGTCGGTGTGGCCGTTGAGAACCAGCGTTGGATCTCCAGAGCCAACTTCAGCGACGACCTGAGGACGGTCCTCGTACGGTTCGTACACCAGTTTCGCGTCGATATCATTGTCCTCGAACCAGTCGACGATGAACTCCGCGGCGGGTCGTTCGTCTCCGGGGGGGTTCTCCGATTTGATCGAAACGAGGTCGGCGAGCAGATCGGGAATCTCCTCTGCCGAACTCGGCTCTCTCTGCTGAGACATGCAATATCTTCAAAGACGACGTGACAAATTAAACGTTTCCCAATGTGGGAGTACTCAGATTCGGTGACCAACAGGATTCTACGAACGCCGTACTCTCGAAGCGGGTGTCGTTGTGTCGGAGTAAGGTGGGTCGATCGGACTCGAGCCTACAGTAGCGTACTCGAGACAGGAAAGAGAGTAAAACCGGCGTCAGGATTTGAGGAAATCCTCGAGACTGGCGACCTTATCCACAGCCAATACGGCGACGATGGCGATGAGGATGTAGATACTCGCGATAGCCGCGATGAGCGGCGAAATATCGCTCCTGATGGCGGTGTACAGCATGACCGGGAGCGTTACCGTGTCCCGTGTCGTGATCAGGAGGCTCACGACGAACTCGTTCAAGCCGAGGGTGAACATAATGAGCGCTCCAGTGATGATGCCGGGTAACAGCTTGGGGAACGTGACGTACACGAAGGTTTGTAGCTCTTCGGCACCCAGATTTTTCGCGGCATTCTCGGTCTCCTTGTCGATGGCGTTCACTCGCGAGTTTACGCTCCATAGCATAAACGGCAAGTTGATGATCGTCAGTGCTAATCCGATGGTCCACGTATCACCGTAGATCTGCAACTGACCGAAGATAGTGGTGAAGATAATACCCGACACGACCAGCGGGATCATGAAGGGGAGCAAAAGATAGATCTGCAGTGGATTTCGCCACCTGATGTCGTACTTTATCATCCCGTAGGAGGCGAGTGTCCCCACGGGAATACCGACCAGCGTGCTGATCGTCGCGACCTGAATACTTCTCACGAAGGCGTCGATGAACTCCGTCTGGTACGGAATCTGGGAGTACCAGTACAGAGAGAGCGAATCCGGCGGAAACGAGACGGTCGACCCTCCCTCGAACGACGCGACGAAGATCACAGCGGTCGGGATCAGCAAGATCACCAGATTCACCGCGGTGATAAACCAGAGGAACGGGTGTTTCGTCGGTAATACACGAGAAGCCCGGTGTATTCGATCCATCGTGGAAAGCGATCGTCCGCTCATCGGTCACCACCTGAGTTCACGTTGAGCGTTCCGATACCGATCTTCGAGAAGATGAGCAGTACGAGAATCGACGTACACGCCACCAGCGCGAGACTCATTACCGCGGCGAGCGGCCGATTACCGACGAGGAAAATCGTCGAATAAATCGCGTTGGCGATGAAGTTGACCCGGCCTAAGCCGAGTATCTCGGGAACGGCGTACAGCGTCGTGGAGATGGTAAAGACGACGATCGTCGCACCAGCGATTCCGGGCATCGCGAGCGGAATCACGACGTGGCGAAACATGTCGAACGTATTCGCACCCAGGTTCTGGGCCGCCAGCTCCATCTCTCTATCGATGGATTCGATCGCGGGTGCGAGCATGAGAACGGCGTACGGGATCATGATCTGGAGAGCACCGATGATGACCGCTGGAACCGTCCCAAGAAACCGAATCGAGTCGAGTCCGATGCTCGTCAGCACGCTGTTGACGAGACCGTTCTCACCGAGAATCACCAGCCAGCCGTACGCTCGGATAACCAGCCCCGTAAAAAACGGAGTGAAAACGCTGATGAGCAGTATCTTTCGAACGGTCGCCGATTCGACGCGAATCGTGAGGTAGGCGTAGGGAAACGATAACGTCACGGTGAGTACGGTGATAATCGCGCCGAGACCGAGCGTACGAACGAGTACGTTCAAGTACGATGATGTCGCGAAGTCCGTCCAGTTTTCGGTGGTAAACTGGCTGGTCAACCCCTGAACTGAATCGTAGAACAGGAAGCTGTCTCGGAACAAAAGCACCAATCCGGCCGCGAGAAAGCCGATCAACAGAACGCTGGGAAGCAAAAACAGGTATCCTACCCAGTTCGGTGGTGATCGGTACAATCCGGTCGGCAACTTGGACTTGAGCGCAATCACCCCGTCCTCGATGCGTCTCGTATAGCCGCTGGTATCAGTAGCCTCTAATCGGGCCATGTTAACCCAACTCTTCCGCTAATTCATCATAAAGCTAGCCATCTATCCGAAATCAGACACGTGGGTCGACGTCTCGAGCGCTACTTTGGGAGAAGGTCGGGCGCGATTTACAGAGAACCGCACTGCCGGGTGGGATCAAACGAGTTTGCAACGCCGCCAAACGGCCCCGTTCGGTACTTGCCCGTCAACGCCCGACTCGACGCTTGATCGTCAGCGACGCTCGTCGTCTCCTGGGCCCTGTTTATCGAGCAGACGTACGTTCTCCACAGTGTATCACTACAGTAACAACTGAAACGATTCACACACTGATCGCCGATCGGTCTGGCGATCAGGTGTCCAAGACCTGCAGTGGCTACTATAGGCAAACCGAACTACGGAGCTTACGTTCCAATAATCTCGTTGAATCGGCTGACCATGTACTGTCGATGTCTTGCGTAGGTCATCGGGTCGATATGCCAGAGATCCTCGATCTGCTCTTGTGTCGTTGGGAACGCTGAATCGTCAGCCATCCACGAAATCTCTTCGGGAACCGATGTGTTCTGGTTGAGCATCGGTGATTGGAGTTGCCGAAACCACTCCTGTTGGACGTCGTCTCTCATCGCATAGTTCATGAATACCTGCGACCAGTAGGCTTCGGACTCGTTTTGGCCACCAGGAACGTAGAATCCGTCCGTCTGGTAGGTGGACCCCTCCGGTGGAAGGTACCAGTCGACGGGTTCGCCCTCGTCTTTCTGATTGGCGATATTGTTCGGCAAGAAGTGTGTGAGTGAGATCTCACCGTCGGTCAGCCCGGTCGTAAGCGGCGGATCCGATCCGACGAGCCCGACGTTCGGACTCAACTCCTCGAGCATCTCCCACATCGGTTCCATCTCGTCCTGGTCCATGTCCGGTCGCAGGTCCACGTCGGCGACGTGAGCTAACGGTCGAAAGAGTCCGGTTGCGTTCTCGTAGAGACCGATCGAGTTTTCGTATTGGGAATCCCACCAGTCACTCCACGATTCTGGGAGTTCCTGATCGTTCTGCTCGAGTTGGTCCGAGTTGTAGTTGATCGGGTACGTGTATCCGTACATCGCGACGTACGGGATGTGGTCGTTGTCGGGTATGTGTTCGTCCGGAATCTGGGGTCCGATCATATTCTCGTAGGCGGGAATGAGATCCGGATTGAGGTTCTGAGTGTACCCCTGCTGAAACGCGCTAAATCCCATTAGGCTCTGGGTCCAGACCACGTTGACCGGTGGTTCTCGATCCTGGTCGATGGCCTCCATCACCTGGTTTTGAATCACCTGGAAGTTGGTGTTGTCGTATCTCACCTCGATACCGGTCTCCTCGGTGAAGGTTTCTGCGATGGAGTTTTCGATCGATTCCTGCCAGTTCCCACCCCACGCGCGCATCGTGATCGAGTCTGGCTTTTCTGGTTCGCTATCCGGGTCGACCTCTGTACTAGTTTCATCATCCTCGTCACCGCCCAGACATCCGGCAATCGATAGCAGTCCAGCCGTCGAGCTGATTGTGAGAAACCGTCGCCGGGAGTGGTTGTAGATCGAGTTGGATACCGTGCTCTCGCTTCGAACATCGTTGTCACCTTGTGACATGGGATCTACCCGAACGGATACGATGGCGGTATAAAACCTTTTCCATGAATGTGATATAATTACTAGCTGGAGAATGTGTCGACGAACGAAGAACGTGAGTGATTCAGATGCAACCTCAGCGCTCAAAGGCCATCACGTCGGATCGGTTCCATCCAACCAGTACCTCATCACCGCGGTCGATCATTTGCGCACCGCGATTGTACGCACTCGTCGACCGAATAATTTGGTCACTCCCGTCGTCGAATTCGACCGCGTATAGGACCTGATCACCACGGAAAATCGTCTGGCTGACCGTTCCACTGTAGACGTTGTCGACGTCTAACGTTGATCGTGAGACGCAAACGTCTTCGTAGCGGATGGCCACGTCGACGATCGAATCTGCTGTCACGCTGTCCGTACTGAGACACTCGGTCGAAAACTCGTTCGTTCCGATATTCACTGTCGCTACGTCTCCGTCGACTCCAGTGACCGTTCCGTCGAGCATGTTCGAGTCGCCGACGAAATTCGCAATGAAGGGAGTTTGCGGTTGGGAATATAGCTCCTGTGTGGTCGAGAGCTGTTCGATATGTCCCTCGTTTACCACGGCGATTCGATCCGCCATCGTCAACGCTTCTTCCTGATTGTGGGTTACGTGTATCGTCGTGACGTCGGTTTCCTCGTGGATTCGCAACAGCTCTTCGCGCATCGTGTCTCGGAGCTTTTTGTCCAGTGAACTGAGCGGCTCGTCGAGAAGGAGTAGCTCCGGCTCGAACGCGAGTGCCCGCGCGATAGCGATTCGTTGTCGTTGACCACCAGACAGTTCGTTCGGCTTTCGGTCCTGATAACCGGGAAGCTCTACCAAGTCCAACATCTCTTCGACGCGACTGTCGATGATATTCGGGTCGAACCGTCGCATCTTCAGCGGGAAGGCGATGTTTTCGTGGACGGTCATATGCGGGAAAAGCGCCATCCCCTGAAAGACCATCCCGATGCTCCGTTCGTATGGAGCCTTCGTGGAAATGGGCTCGTCGTCGATGTATATCTCTCCGTCACTCGGTTGAATAAACCCTGCAATCAACTCGAGTAACGTACTTTTCCCCGCACCGCTTGGACCCAAAAGCGTCAGAAACTCCTGTTCCTCGATCGAAAACGAGACGTCATTAACCGCGACGACGTCCGCAAAACGTTTTATCACTCCGTCGATACGAACTTTTTCGACCGGTAGCGACGAGTGCTCGTCTGCTCGAGTCGTGGCCATGTGTAGACCCAATTCCAATCCACGTATAAATAGTTACTGCGACATCTGCTTTGGCCTCCGGTCGATGCCCATCGTCCGGTGATGTGAATTATCAAACTGTCTGTTGTCGATAACCACGCCCTGAATTGACGCGGTTGGTAATGGCACACAAATTATGGTTGTCTATACGACGGACTTTTTTTCGGTGTATTGCTGTGTCTCGGTCGAATAGAGCGGAACTCGACTAACGCTCAATCGGTAATCGAGATGGAATTGACGACGAACGGTTTGGGAACTCGAGTGGTTCTGGTTCCCAACTAGCACAGTATGGGTACCGTTAGAAACTGGAAGAGCCACTGAGAGGGCCGATGCCCCCGGTATTTTGCTTCACAACACGAATTTTGATAGTCCCGTAACTACGGGCACGAAAGGTGATTAAATCTACGACCAGAGTCGGAAGAAGATCGAAGTATAATCGAGTACCCACTCCTAAAATAGATTGTACGCGAGGAATTCGGAGTTCGACAGGGACGGAGTACCGAGAACGATTCGGCATTGGATCGAACTGCGAGATTGTCAAAGAGTACGGTGAAAACGACCGCTGAGATGGCCGTTGGGAGCCCTCTCACGACAGTGTGGTCTTTTGTCCTGAGACTCGTCGGAACAAGAGTTACATCGAGTGGACATCGACGGTCTGTAACTCGATCTCGATGATGTTCGCTTTTTCCCTCACGTAATCCGGATACGTATCGTAGAACTCCCCGTCGGGCATCTGTGAAATAGGTCCGGAGATGCTGACTGAACCAATCAGATCGTGATTTGGATCGTGTATCGTTGCCGCCACAGCCCGAAGGCCCGATATTTCTTCCTCGTCGTTGAGTGCGTATCCCTGTTCGCGAATCCGTTCTAATTCTTCGTACAGCTCCTGTTCGTCCGTGATCGTATTCGGGGTTCGTCGCTCGAGACCGTGCTCCGCTACGACTGCCGTTACGTCCTCCGGGGGGAGATGGGCAAGGATCGCCTTTCCAGATGCAGACCAGTGAAGTTGCCAGACGAGTTTCGCCTGGTGCCAAATGTAGATGTCCGATCCCACTGATCCTTCTCCAAACGACTGATAGACGGTTACTTCCTGACCGTCATGGTGTGTGATGAGGTGGGCGTTCTTCCCCGTCTCGTGTGCAATCGTGTCGGCGACCTCCCTCCCAGCACGGTACAGCGGCAAGTTATTTCGCACGTGTTCGCCGTAGGTGAGAAACTGATGTGCGAGTCGATACGTGCGACCCTCCTTAATCACTAATCCGTTCGCACAGAGCGTGTTCATATACGTCTGAAGCGTCCCTAATGAGAGATCGATTGTCTCCTCGAGCTCTGTCAACGTCACTCTGTTTGCTTGTCGTATCTCCTCTAGAATCGTACAGGCTCTATCCACAGATTGTATGGTTCGTGGCCCCCCATCACGGTCCTTGTTCATGACGAATATCACCGATGGACACCACATAAGATTTGCTATTATCAAAGTGATTCGCGAGTGTGTTTTACACACATATACACTACCTCGAGATCCACGTCGACTCGGCGCCCTGTACCGTTGTACGCGTTTTCCGGTGGGCGAATCAGAAAACCCCCGCAGTCGGGATCACCAGTTTCGGTTTGAAACGTCAATATCGTAACCGTTGAAACGACTCTCTCTATAGTATTACACCCACGAGAGTGAGAACGCCTTATCGTTGTGCCGGCGTCGAGGATGTTAACCGTGGTGTTTGGGATCGACGCTAGAAGGATAGAACTGGATAACATTACACTGGTACTTCTGTAATACTGCGACGGCGTAGACGGAGTCGACTGTTTCGCATTGATGAATTGTATTGTGGTATAAAATAACACTTTTACTACATATACTGTGATTTAATACAAATTTAAAAACCCAACCGTGAGTCGGTATTTTCACTGTGTGAGTCGAGTGTAGATGGGCCACGAGGCTTGAAATCAATTGTTAGTGTCGGTTGTACGAATACGGCTGAAAATATACTGAACAAGTATATTCTCGATATTTACTTTTCACATACACTTGTTCCAGTGTTTTAATCACGTATCAAATGGGCTGAAATAGGAGTTCTCGTTGCCAAAGTACAGTGCAGTCGCTCGATGTGGGCACAGTCAGGGGAAATACGGTCCCAACGACGTCGTGATTTTCAACGTTCTCGAAGAAATAATCGAGTCAGTACTGATGCTACCGTCGGAAAACGATCGTAGAGGTGCTTTCGCTGTTTTCTGAATAAATGTACCGTACGTTCACAACGGTTATAGTGACAACTGCCACAAGTTACACAGTGATCACACGGCCTTAGTCTTGTTTAGACGGTCGAAATCATCTGAGTTAGGTCCTGAGCGATTGTTCGATGTTTCTGACGGCGGCCTTAAGCACGAGTTCTCGGAACTGTCCAAACCACATTCTTGTCTTAAGTATCGAACCGAAACGTTTGCGCAGTGCGAAAAATATCGATTCTGTGACAGACTGTCGATGGTAGGTTGCATCATCAACCCAAGCATTGTGTGCGGCATCGAGCGAGTAGAACTCACGATGCTTGATGACCGGTCTAACTGCTTCCCATTGTACGCAGGCGTTTGTGTATCGCGTCGACCACCAGCACGGCTGGAGCCGCGAGGAGGGCAATGAACATCCCCTCGAGTGGCGGTGGTGCGTGTCCCAACACCCGCGCAATCGGTCCGATGAAGAGGAACGCGAGCAATGCGAGCAGTTCGACGACGACCGCGACAACCAAAAGGCGGTTGGACGTCCATCCCAGATCGCCCGGCCATCGGGTCGTGCTTCGACAGGCGAAGGCGTTCGCCATCTGACCGACGACGACGGCGGTAAATGCCGCACCCGATGCGGCGAGCAGTTCAGAGTGCTCGGGAAACGGACCGCCCGGTACCCAGCCGAAGGCGGCGAGTGCGACGACGAACGCGGTCATCTCGACCGTGGCTTCAGCCGGACCGAGAACCCCGAAGGCGCGACCGAGGACCGTCTCGTCGATGAGGTGCTCCGCCTCAAGTGGCTGCTGGAGGACGTCTTCAGAGGGCGGTTCCGAGCCGAGGGCGAGCGCCGGGAGCAGGTCGGTACCGATGTCGAGGGCAAGGATCTGGAGAATGCCGAGTGCGAGCGGGAACTGTCCGGCCGCCAGCGCCCAGACGACGAACGGCGTTAGCTGGGCGACATTGTCGGTGAGGAGATACGTAAGAAAGCGCTTGATGTTGTAGAACGTTGCCCGCCCCTGCTTGATCGCAGTGACGATCGTCCCGAAATCGTCGTCGAGTAAGACGAGATCCGCTGCCTCACGTGCGACGTCCGTCCCCGAACGCCCCATCGCGACGCCAACGTCTGCTTCCTGAAGTGCCGGACCGTCGTTGACGCCATCTCCCGTCATTGCCACAACGTGACCGCGGTCTTGGAGCGCGCGGGCGATTCGGAGTTTGTCTTCGGGGCTGACCCGACTCACCACGATCCCGTCGCGATCCAGGAGCGCCCCAAGGACCTGATCGTCTTCGGGGAGGTCGTCGCCCTCGACCACGAGTCCCTCTTCACCGAGCAGTCCGATCTGCTCGGCTATCGACCGCGCCGTCGTCGGGTGATCACCCGTAATCATCGCCGTTCGGACCGACGCGTCTTTGCTCGCGGAGACGGCTTCGGCTACGCCCGGCCGCGGTGGGTCCTCGAGACCGACCAGGCCGAGCAACTCGAGATCCGATTCGATCGACTCGATGTCGGCGTCCGGAAATACCTCGTTTTCGGGCCGCGTCGCGACCGCGAGGACGCGCAATCCGCGTTCTGCCATCTCCGAGACTGCCGTGCTAACATCACCTCTACCGTAGCCTACACTCGTGTCGACGTCACTGTAGTCCGCTCTCTCGAGGATCGCTTCTGGTGCACCCATGACCAGCAGTCGATCCTTGGTGAGGACGGACGTCCGTCGCCGTCGCGGGTCGAACGGAAACCGCCGGACCTCCGGATTGGCCCGCGTCCGTTCTTGTACATCGACATTCAGACGGCGAGCGAACGTGACGAGCGCGGCCTCCATCGGATCGCCGTGTGCGATCCACTCGCCGTTTCGTCGTTCGATATCGCCGGTCGAACACCTTGCGGCGACGGAACCCATTTCCCGAAGCACGGACAGCGTATCGTCGTCGGCTTCGATCTGCGCCCTCGGTTCGTAGCCATCGCCCTCGATACGGGCGCGCCCCGTCGGCGTCCACGCCTCGACGACGGCCATCCGGTTTTGCGTGAGCGTCCCGGTCTTGTCCGTGCAGATGAATGTCGTCGAGCCGAGCGTTTCGACCGACTCGAGGCGTCGAACGAGCGCATTCTCCGTCGCGAGGCGCTTCGCTCCGACGGCGAGCGACATCGTTACGCTCGGAAGGAGCCCTTCGGGGACGAGTGCGACCGTAACGCCGATCGCGAAGAGAATGCCGACGCTGGGGTCGGTCCCGAGGGCAACGCTCACGGCAAAAAAGATGCCGCCGACGGCGACGGCGACGGTCGCGATAACCCTGACAAGGCGATTGATCTCGTGGTGTAATGGTGTCTCCGGTCGCTCTCTCGCACGCGTCAACGATGCGATCTCGCCGAGTCTCGTCTCGGATCCGATCGCTCGAACGATCCCTGTGGCTTGGCCTTCGACGACGAATGTTCCCGCGTACACTGTCTCGCCCGCCTCGATCGATTCTGGCGCGCTTTCTCCGGTGAGTAACGAGATGTCGAGTCGCAGACCGTGTGAATCCGCAATCTCGAGATCCGCAGAAATCCGATCCCCGGGACCGATCAAGACAACGTCGCCGATGACCAGCTCCGTCGCGTCGATTTCACGCGTCGTCCCGTCGCGCCGGACGGTGACTCGTTTTGGAAGGAGCTCTCGAAGCTGTTCCGCCGCGCGTTCGGCACGATGTTCCTGTACGAACGCGAAGACACCGTTGATGACGACGACGAGAGTGATGGCGATCCCGAGTTCGGTCATTCCGGCGATTATGGCCAGGCCACTCGCAGCCCAGAGCATGATCGCGAAGAAGTGAACGAACTGTTCGGCGAACACGCGCCACGGCGATGGCGGCCGTTGGGATGGCAACACGTTCTGTCCGTCGCGCCGGCGTCGTTCGTTCACTTCCGGCGTACTGAGACCGGAGACGCGACGGATGGAACGCGAGTCGACGGACGTCCGTTCCATATACCGACGATCCACGACTACCAGATCGAAAAAACCCGACCCGTTCGCTCGCGGTGGTGCCTGTCAGATCCGAAGACGAACGATGACCGCTCCCCGCGTGAACGCAACGAATCAGACATCCCCGATCGGCTCCAAATCGACTACTCTGAACACGGCCGCTTTCTGATCAGAACATATTTGCGAAAACGTTCGAAACGCGTTTCGACTCGAGAATCGTGGATTCGGCGGCACCCACGAGTCCGGTACAGAATACCGCTGTTCGATGCTACGGAATACCGCTGTCTGAGAACCGACCGTAGTCGTGCATTTTCACAGTTCGCGGTCCCGAATCGTGCGCTCGGTTTCTCGTGTAGCGGTCTCGAGTCCGTCGCTGATATGGACGTCGTAGACCTCGGGATCTCGCACACGCCGGTGTCTCGGAGGGAGCGTTTCGAGTTCTCGTCGCGTCCGTTCCCGGACGGACCCAAGGTCCGGTGGCGTGTAGACGCACGATCCGTCTTCGTAAATAGTCGTGAGTTGCGGTTCGCCCGCCCCCTCGAGCATCTCGTCCCGTTGTGCGAGGACGTCGTATCGATACGAGCCGTCGCGTTCGACGCGGTAGATCTCTTTTTCGCAGGGATAGATTACCTTTCCGGGCGAAAGCTTCATACTCGCAGATAGCTCTCCATCGCCCTCGATCGCGGTCAATTTGTAGACGACGCCACTGTCGGGTGCGTCCTTGCTGGTAGTTAGCGCCGTTCCCGGGCCGAACGCCGTCGCGACACCACCGCCATCGAAGAACGTTCGGAGGAAGTGCTCGTCGACGCCCGAAGAAACGACGATGCCAGCGTCGCCGACGATCTCGGATACGTCTTTCGAGAGGTCGATCAGATCGCCGGAGTCCAGCCGGACGCCGCCCAGCCGGACATCGCGCTCGTCGGTGACGGTGACCGCACGTTCGGCGCCGCGAACCGTGTCGTAGGTGTCGACGAGGTAAATCGCGTCGTCGCCGTAGACGTCGGCGAACGAGGCGAACGCCTCGCGTTCAGTGTCGAAACTTTGCACCCACGAGTGCGCCATCGTCCCGTACGTCGACACTCCGAATCGCTCGCCGGCGAGCACGTTCGAGGTACCGTCGAACCCGCCGACGTACGCCGCCCGCGCGGCCTTGAGTCCCGCATCAGTGCCGTGAGCACGCCGGGAACCAAAATCGATGAGCGCCTGTTCGTCGCCCCGTCTGCGGATTACGTCGGCCATCCGCGCCGCCTTCGTCGCGACCAGCGTCTGGAAGCCGACCTGATTGAGCACGAACGTCTCGAACAGCTGTGCCTCGAGAATCGGGGCGGTTATCTCGAGTAAGGGTTCATTCGGGAAAACCGGCGTTCCCTCGGGAAGTGCACGCATCTCGCCGGTGAATTCGAACGAGGCCAGATACGACAGAAAGTCCTCGTCGAACCCCTGATCGGTGAGGAATTCGATCGCCGACTCGCCGAACTCGATCGTTTCCACGTAGTCGATGACCTGCTCGAGTCCGGCGGCGATCGCGTAGCCACGATCCGGCGGAAGGTGCCGAAAATACACCGAAAAGGTGGCCAGCGGATCGTGGCCCGACTCGTAATACCCTTCCATCATGGCGAGTTCGTATCGATCGGTAAACAGGGAGAGATCGCTGGGCTCGATGTAGCCGGACGTCGACTGATTCATAGTTATCCACGATGGTCGACTACGACGAGCGTAATAAAGCGTGATCAGCGGGCGATCGCGACCGTCCTCGAGGGCGTGTCATCCTCGGTAGTAACAATTGAAACTGTTTGCACGTCGATCGTACAACTCACGGGTCGTCCCTGCCGGGTCGCTCGTCCGCGGTTCTCGCGTCACTCGAACCACGCTTTCATCGCACATCGGGTGTGCACCGACGTTCAGTGGCTTCAATCGGTTCCCCCTCCAGACTCAATACCGTGGTCGTCGAACCGATATCAATGGGAACACACAAACACTCGATCGTCACGGTCACCGTCGACGGCGTGGCACTCGAGGGAGCGTTGATCGTACCCGAGGGGGCGACCGGGCTCGTCCTGTTCGCCCACGGAAGCGGTAGCAGCAGGCACAGCCCGCGGAATAACTTCGTTGCCGAGCGCGTCCGTGCACGCGGCGTTGGAACGTTGCTGTTCGATCTGCTCACCGAAGCCGAGGACCGAACCGACGAAACGCGGTTCGATATCCCGCTGTTGACCGATCGTCTCGTCGGCGCGACGCGGTGGGTTCGAACTCGCGAGGACACCGCCGATCTACAGATCGGCTACTTCGGTTCCAGTACCGGATCCGCTGCGGCACTCCGCGCCGCGGCGCGGCCTGAAACAGACGTCGCGGCCGTCGTCTCGCGTGGCGGCCGCGTCGATATGGCGGAACACGTTCTCGATCGCGTGTCCGCAGCGACGCTCTTCATTGTCGGGGGCAACGATCACCCCGTCCTCGAGTGGAACGAGGCCGCGTTCGAACTGCTGACGGGAGAAAAGTCGCTCGAGATCGTCGAAGGCGCGTCGCATCTCTTCGAAGAACCGGGCGCGCTCGAGGCAGTCGCCGATCACGCGGGTGAGTGGTTTGCCGAGAAGTTAACACACTAATGAGACGTGACTCGTCAGATGGACGATGTGGATACGGGACCGAAGGCTGACCAGATTCCGCCTGCGGCCCCACCGCGACAAATTGGCGTCGAAGCGGAAGCGCTCGATCGAAAACAGACTGTGAGAGAGCGGTTGCGACTGCCGAGACGGGTACTTCGACGAATTGCGGCCCTCGGTGTGATATATATTGTACTCACAGCAGGGCTCATCTTCGTTTTCGGCGCTGGAACGCGTTCCCTTGTACTCGTTCCGAGTATCGTCGTGATGGCGTTTGCCTTCGAAACAACGGACTCCGCAGCGGGAATGGGATTTGGAACCGGCCTTGCACCGTTGTTATTTATCCTGGGGTACGACCCGCTTCAGGTTGTGCCCGTCCTCCTGTTGTCGGAGACGCTCACCGGATTCGTCGCCGGCCTCGTTCATCACGACGTTGACAACGTCACGTTCTCCATCCGCCCACTCAACGATGAGGTGAAACTCCTGTTCTTGCTCGTCGGGACTGGTTCCGTCGCCGTACTCGGTTCGGTTGTGCTGACGTACTTTGCACTCGGCCTCTCGGATGTCGTCATACAAACGTACGTTTCAGTTCTCGTTCTGGCGATGGGCGTGATCGGGCTCGTGCGAGCCAAACTACGGACGAGAATTACGTATCGACCGCATCGGCTCGTGGGATTTGCCCTCTTAGCCGGTGTGAACAAAGGAATCGGCGGCGGCGGATACGGCCCCGTCGTGACGCTGGGGCAGATATTCTCTGGCGTCTACGAAAAGAGCGCGGTTGCAATCACCACGCTCGCGGAAGGCGTCGTCTCGCTTGTCGGCGTGTTCACGTTCTTCGTGCTCTTCTCACAGGGTGTTCCGGTCGATATGCACCTCCTTCCATCGGTTTTTGCAGGCGGATTCCTTGCAGCGATCATTGCACCGTACCTCGTCCGGGTCATCCCAAACACAATCTGGCGCTACGTCATCCCAATCTACGCGTTCGGAATCGGCGTGGCCGGGCTGTTTTTCGGCATAACTGTTTGAACTCGAGTACGCTCAGGACAGGAAGACATGGTGCCTCAATCTGATTCGACATAATCGGTTGACTGTCGAGTTCGGTTACCCGCCAATCGATTAGTACGTCGCTGTGGTATCGAACCGCATGACTGATTCAAAACAAATCTGCCATGTAGGAATATTCGTTGTCCTCGCTCTATTGACGCTGGCGTATTGATCACGCGAATCCCGATTCCGAAATTAACCAGCAATGGACTCTCAATCGAGCGTCGGACGACCGGTCGATGGGCAATCAGTCGCAACTGACTCGCAGTGGCACGCGATGACACTCGAGGAAATCTACGAGTCACTCGAGTCGTCCTCTGACGGGCTCAGCGAGGATACAGCGAAGCGGCGACTCGACCGGTATGGACAGAACGAACTCGAACTCGAGGATGCGGTGTCTCCGTTCCGTGTCTTTCTCGAGCAGTTGACGTCGCTCCTGATCTGGTTGTTGCTTCTCGCAGCAGCGATAATGGTGGTGGTTGGACAGCACTTGGACGCGGGGTTGATCGTCGCAGTCGTCTTCCTGATTACGTTCTTCGGATTCGTCCAAGATTACCGAGCCGAGCAAAGCATCACTGCACTGAGAGACCTATCGACACGAGATGCAATCGTTATCCGCGATGGAGAGAAAGTAGCACTCGATTCGCGGAACGTGGTTCCCGGAGACCTCGTTCGCATCACTGGCGGTGACATCATCCCGGCGGACGGGCGGGTGGTCTCAGAGTCAAACCTCGACGTCGACGAATCACCACTCACTGGAGAAAGCGTTGCCGTAACCAAGTCTACAGCTGTACTCCCTAAAGCAACGCCGCTTGCGGAGCGACGGAATATGGTCTACAAAGATACCATCGCCACGAGCGGAGCCGCGACGGTCGTCGTCACCGACACTGGGATGGACACGGAAGTCGGATCGATCGCCACCGCGCTCGAGGCGGCAGCGGTTCAACAAACGCCGTTCCAGATCGAGATGGATCGCCTCGCGAAGACGATCGCCCTCGGCGTCGCGCTCGCCGTTGGAATCGTTGCCGCCGTCGAAATTTTCGTCGGTGAGACGGACCTTCTGACGATTTTCCTGGCGGCGGTCAGCATCGCCGTTGCCGCCGTTCCGGAAGGGATGCCCGCGGTCGTCACGCTTTCACTCGCGCTTGGGGCACGACGGATGGCGGCGAAAAACGCGCTCGTGAGACGATTGCCCATCGCCGAAGCACTCGGATCGGTCGATGTCATCTGTACGGACAAGACCGGCACGCTCACCGAGGAGGAGATGACCGTCCAGCGATTGTACGCGGGCGGCGATGTGTACGAATTTGCGGACGGTGAATCGTGGCTCGAGCAAGCGGCTCTCGACGACGAACCCGTCCACCCACTGTGCGTGCGCGACGTGCTCAAATGTGGTCTGCTCTGTAACGACGCGGATATCGGCCGACGAGAGAGCGGCGACAGATCGTACCTCGGAGAGCCGACGGAAGTCGCGCTATTCGCCGCCGCATCGAAAGCCGGAATGAATCCACTCGAGTGTCGCGCGGCGTATCCTCGTCTCGACGAACTCGAGTTTACGTCGACGCGAAAACGAATGACGACGGTTCATCGCACTCCCGATGGAGACGCAATCGCGTACGTGAAGGGAGCACCCGAAGTCGTCCTCGAGCGCTGTGATCGCGAACTAATCGGTGGGGAGGTACGCGAACTATCGACCGAGCGGCGGAGGGAAATCACTAAACACATCGAGACGTTCGCAGAAGATGCGTTACGGGTGCTGGGATTTGCCTATCGTCCGGTCGAAGACACGTCGTCCCCAGCCAGTGAAGCGATCGAAAACGAACTCGTATTCCTCGGACTGCAGGGAATGCTCGATCCCCCTCGTTCTGAGGTTCCAGCGGCGATAGACGGGTGTCAGGAAGCTGGAATCGATGTCACGATGATCACGGGTGACAACCCCGTCACCGCACGTGCGATCGGCGAGCGGATTGGGGTCGCGAACGAGACTGTCTTGACGGGTGGCGACATCGAGGGGATGGACGAGGACGAACTCCGGGCGGCCGTCGCCAGTACCGCGATTTTCGCACGGACCACCCCGGAACATAAAGTTCGCATCCTGCAGACGCTTCAAGAGTTGGGCCACACCGTCGCGATGACCGGCGATGGCGTCAACGACGCGCCGGCAGTGAAAAACGCCAATGTGGGCGTCTCAATGGGCATTCGCGGGACCGATGTCACTGAACAAGCGTCGGATATCGTGCTCCTTGACGACAACTTCGCTACGATTCACGACGCAGTCCGCGAGGGGAGACGGATCTTCGACAACGTTCGGAAGTTCGTTAACTATCTGCTCTCGGGCAACGCTGGACTGGTCCTGTCGATTTTCACCGGCTCAGTCGCTGGACTCGGGCTCATCATCACCCCGCTTCAGGTACTGTGGATCAATCTCGTCACCGAAAGCGCCCCCGCACTGACGATGGGGATCGATCCCGAAGCCGAGGATGTCATGGAGCGCCCGCCACGACCGATCGACGAGGGGGTAATCACTGATCGTATCCTCACATCGATCGTCGGGATTGCAGTTTTCATGATGGTCACAATTCTCCCGCTCTTCTATCTTCATCGGTCGAATCTGGAACTCGCACAGACGATGGTGTTCACGTCACTGATCGTCTTCGAGGGGGTTCGTATTCAGGCGATCCGCTGGCGGTACGAGTTAGGTGTCCTTTCGAATCCGTGGTTGGTTGTTGCGGTCGGCGTCACATTTGCGCTCCAGTTGGTGATTCTCTATACACCGATTGGCACCCTCTTCGGGGTGACACCGCTTGGTGCCGTTCACTGGCTGCAAATCGGCGTCTCAGTCGCTGTTTTCGTCGTTCTGATCGGTGTGTTCGTTCGAGTTCAAGACCGGGTATTCGATCGGTACTGACTTTCGGATCACCGTCTGGATGGCCTCGAGTATCTAGCCAAATCCGAGAGGTGTGTGGTTCGGTCGGATGGCCCAGCGCGTTGGCTATTGTGCCCGGAAACTGCATCGGCCTGCGCCTGCAACTGGTAGCACTATTATCGATATCGGCGTTCATGGCAACTGCATGACTGAAAATTGCGTAAGTCGACGGCGAATTCTACGGATCGGCGGCGGGCTCGTAGTGGTCAGTGGCGTCGGACATACCACGACCGCCTCGAGTGACTACGACGACCAGCCGACCGATACCGGCTTCCGGACTCGAGTTGCACACCTCTCACCCGACGCACCCGACGTCGACATCTACGTCGAGGGAGAGCGGGTCCGTGAGAACATCGCGTACGGGACGGTCACCGACTATCGCGACCTCGCGCCTGGCACGTACACGATCCAGGTCGTTCCCGCCGGTGAAGACCCGGCCGAAGCAGTGCTCGAGGAGACCGTCGAGGCCGGCGATGTGGCCCCCACCGTCGACGGTCTCCTCGCAGTGATCGGCGAAGTGGCCGCCGAAAACCAGCCCCTCCAGGCACTGTTTCTCGACGACGATAACAGCCCGGTCGATCCCGGCACCGCTCGGGTTCGCGTCCTCCACGCCTCACCCGACGCGCCAGCGGTGGACGTCGTTGTCGGTGAAACCGGGGACGCGCTGTTCGAGAACGTCGCGTTCGGCGAATCCGGCTACGTCGAAGTTCCGGAGGGCGAGTATACGCTCGAGATCTATCCGGCGGGTGACCGAGAGACCAGCGTCTTCGAAGTCGACGTTTCCCTCGCCGGCGGAACCGTCTACTCCGCGTTCGCGATTGGCTACCTCGAGCCGGAGGGTGCACCTGCCGATGAGCCGTTCGACATCCTCCTCACGGAGGATTCCGTCCCGGAGGAAGAAGACGTCGAACCGGACGAAGAGAAGTCTGAAGAAAGCGAATTGGATAAAGACCTTGAAGAGGAGCCGAAAGAAGACGAACCAGAGAAGGACGAGAAAGCGAAGAAGGCTAAGTGATACTGCTGCCTGCCCGCCGTGGAAAACTCTCGCTGTCGTGGGGTGGTGAGTGTTTTCACGCAGGTATAGCCGACCGTATGAAGAATTTAGTTAGGATGAAGGTATAGTATCCACTGAACGTCATTACACACTCGATCACCAGACTGATCGGCGATCAGTGTGTACATTGTTTCAGTTGTTACTATAGAAGGTCTCACTCCTCCGCAGGGACGACTTCGGGCATGTCGTAGGACCCGTCGACCAGCGACCAGTGGGGACCATAGAACCGCGCTGTGAAGCGCATGTCCCCTTCGGGAGCTGGCAGCCAGTTCGTTGCCTGCTCGGGATCGTCCGGTTCCTCGTTCTGAACAGAGATGACGAGTTCGTTGCCGTCGGTGTCCAACAGGCCTTCTTCGAGCATGTAGCTGTTGATACTGTAGCGGTCGAGTTCGTTCTCGACGAAGTAGCCCTGCGCGTCGTAGATCGGGATCTCCCAGAACTCGGTGACTAGTGGCAGGTCCTCGAGGTCGAACGTGATCGTGTACCGGTTCGATCCGTCCAGTGGGTCGCCGTTCGCGTCGGTGAATTTGATTCCACCGACGTGAGACGCGGGCGAATCGGGTCCCGCGAAGCCGAAGTCGGCCATGGCGGCCCGGGTCAACCAGTCGGTTCTGAAGTCCCCCGTGTTCTGAAGAACGTTCCAGCCGTTCATGTCGACCATGATGTCGCTGTTTCCCTCCACGACGGCGGCTCTGACGCGCCCGAACCCGTTCTCGAACCCGGTGGTCAGCGCCTCCTGTACGTCGGTCTCGAGGGCGGACCAGTCGAACTCCAGACCTGGGCCGATTCCAACCACCGCCAGTCGCTCGAGCATTACAGCCTCCTTGTGGGAGTCATCGATGAGCGACATGCTCGGGTCGTTCAGAACGAGGCTAAGGAGGGGAAAAAAGTCCGCGGCGGTCTGATTTTCGACCTGCTGTTCTGTGAGCTCCGCCATTCGCGGGATCGTCTCGTAGTCGCCAGCACCGACTGACTGCTCCGCCCGTGGTACGCCCGAGCGGTCGTTTTCGAGTCACTCACTGAGCGGGGTGATGGTCGTCTGCTCCTGCAGGTCGTTGACGTAGGCGATTTCGGATTCGTCCGTGGGATCGCGCAGTGCATACCGGACGATCGTTAACAGGGTCTTCGTCCCTGCGTGAACGACGTCTGTTGCGGGGAAGTCGCCCGGGATCTCGCCCTCGTAGTCGTCCAGCAAGATCAGGTACGACCGCGCGTCAGTGCCGTTAAACTGATTCCCGGCGTAGAGGGGGAAGATTCCGTACTGAGTCATCAACTCCAGCGAGAAGTAGCGGTCGGTAACTTCGGGCATCTCGATGACGATGGGGTCGTCCTGCAGGTCGAGGACACCCTGTCCGTACAGGGTGGTGGCGTTCGGAGTGACGACGGCCGTGAAGTCGGCCGTTATCGGTCGGCCATCGTTGGGATAGTACAACCGATTGACGCCCACGAAGACGTCGCTGTCCTCTTTTTGTGTGTAATTGAAGCGCGTCACGTAGAAGATGACCTGCTGGAGTCCGTAGCGGTAGGCGTCTTCTGCGATCGATACCACACCGCTATCGATCTCACTTTCCTGGCTCCTTTCGGACTCTCGATCGGCGACGACTGGCCGCGTCACCGTCGGTCCACCAAATGTGAGTCCGCCTGCGACGAATCCCCCTCTCCGGAGCGCCTCGCGGCGCGTCAGCGTTCGGGTACGGAACAGGCACACTCCATCAGGTATCCTGCCAGAATCCTGAGTTTTTCGGCGAGTACTCGTCTCAGGACGCCCAGTTCGGCGGGCTGATTGCAACGGTTCGATATCCGATTTCGCCGTCTTGTGGTGTGTCTCTTTGATCACGGTTCACGCCTCTCTAAGTGGTCCACAGCAGTTGGGACCAACTCACACGTTTGCACTCCAGCATCCTATATAATACAATGATGAGACTCGAGAAGGATTTCAGAACACGATGATAGTGGTGAACGAATGACTCTCTCTGAATTTCCGACCGACGATATACACCAGTAGCGAGCGATTACGGCCCTCGGTATAGTCACCAGCGCATCGATGTCCGCGCCTGTGTCACTCGAGCGGTTCGGCCTCGGGGAACTGATAGCTCCCGTCGAGAATCTCCTCGCGGGGTCCATAGAGCCGAACCAGGTAGAACCACTCCTCCGGGGTGTAGAGGAAGTTGGGTTGATCGGGGTCACCGCCGAAGTGGATCGTGATACTGCCGTCGTCGTCCGGCTCTGCAGTCACGTCGTTGAACGAGTACGCGTCGTACTCGTTCTCCTCGAGAAACCCGTCTCTGTTGTAGACGGTGACCGACCAGAATCCGTCGACGGGGACGTCGTCGACGGTGAGTGTGTGTGGCGTGTCGCCATCGTTCTGGTCGGGGACCGCTGGCATATAGATCGTGTCTGGCTGCGGAACTCCGCTCGGTGTCACACTAACGAGCAAGTACTCCACGGGGTCGACCTCATCGACGTCGCCAATCCCGCCGCCAAAGTCGTCCATCGTTTTCATGAGTGTGACGAGCGAAGCGAAGAGTTCGTCGTGTGCTTGGCGGTCCCAGTTGGGAACCTCGAACGTGCCGACCGAGTCCTGGCTCACTGCGAGTTCGTCCTGTAATCCGTGGACGGTCTCTACGTCGTCCGGATCGTTCGGGTCGACGAACGTGCGGATCATGACCCACGTGTACCGCGTCCCGACCTCGTCCTGGGTCAACGTGTACTCGCCGGGGTCGTGGTGCGTCTCTTTCACATACGCGTCCTCATCGAGGACAACCATCGACTGGTGGCGGTCACCGACGTCCGGTTTGGTAACGGTGACCGGCTCGGTGAGGTCGAAGACTCCAGTCGAATAGAACGTGTCACGATTGGGTAAGGCTAAGAACCGCACGTCAGGTTCGACTACCGTTCGAAAATGATGAAGCTCGCCGAACCCGCCCTGTTCGACGAGGTTCTCCATTATTAGATGTATCTCTGACCGTGGGAAGTTCTCCCACGTCACTGAGACTGTCTCGTCATCTGCTGACGTCTCGTTTTCAGCCCCCTGGGTGTTCTCCTCCGAGGGGTTTTGGCTGGCAGTGGCACTGCTACCACCCAGCGCGAGCAGTCCGGCGAGACCTGCCCCGCGAAGCGCGGTTCGGCGCGTTGCCCGCAGCAGTTCGGCGTCCGATTCTGGCGTCGTGTGGTGTGGCTCGTTGCTCATGGCTCTGGCTCAGCTATCTGCTTGCTCGAAGGGGAAGACGTACTCCCAGTCGTCTTTCATACTGGTGACGACCCAGCCCCGCTCCGTTGCCACGTCGATAAATGGCTGGGCAGACTCGTCGGCCGGCTCACCTGTGAGGTCTTCATCCATACTGTACGCATACTCACGCTCGGCGTCGTCGTGGTTAACCAGCAGGCACAGCCGCGGACCATCCCCTGCATCGGCCCACTCGAGCATCTCGCGGTCTCCGACGTAGTTGCCAAACGCCGCGATGGGTTGCCTGCCGATGAACTTCTGGATACCGATTGGTTTGCCATCCTCGTCGTCGACGAAATCGACCTCCGGTAGCTTCACCAACACCGGTTCGCCGTCCCGGATCTCGTAGCGGGTCTTCCCAGTCGAGCCGACCACCTGCTCTGGCGGGATTCCGTACGTCGGTTCGCTCATCGGTCGCATGAAATCGACGCCACCGCCGGAGACGATGAAGGTCTCGAACTCGTTCGCCCGCAGAAACGAGAGCAGCTCCAGCATCGGTTGATAGGCGAGTTCGGTGTAGCGCCGGTCGAAACGCGGATGGCGCGCGGTGTTCAGCCAGTCGATCACGATTTCTTCAAACTCGGCCGTGGTCATTCCGGCGTGCGTGGCAGTGAGCAGTTCGACCAGCTCTTGCTGGCTCACCGCTGCCAACGTCTCGAGGTCGTTCTCCAGTGCCGCCTGGAAGGGTTGTTCGGTCTCCCACTCCGGGTTCTCGGGGGCCAGCTCTTGTATTCTGTCCACTGTAAAGGCAAGCTGGGCGTACACTGGCCGCTCGACCCACAGCGTGCCGTCGTTGTCGAACGTGGCAATGCGCTCAGCGGGTGGCACGAAGCCGGGGGAGTCTGGCGTGGTCACTGCCTCGACGAACGAAAGTATGGCCTCCTTGGTCTGGCCGTCGTTCCAGGACGGAATCGGCTCAGCGCTCTCGTTCCGATTCTGGCGGGCGTTCGCACTCGGATCGATTCGCTGGGCCGTGGCGCTACCGGCGCCCAGCGCGAGTACGCCGGCGAGGCCCGCCCCGCGAAGTGTGGCGCGTCGGGTTGCTCGCAGCGGTTCGAAGTCCGATTCCGCCGTCGTGTCTGGTTGTTCGTTGCTCATGGCTCGTGTCTTTCTGAGTGTCCCACTACAGCGGATGGGACCGACTCACACTCTCTCATCCCAGCATCCCATATAATACAGTGACGAGACTCGAGAAGGATTTCATGACATGGAGAGGGTAGTAAATGGATGACTCTCTTTGAATTTGCAATCGACGATAGACACCAGTAGTGAGCGATCACGGTCCTCTGCTGTAATTGCGGAGATTCAAGGAGAAAGCCCCGCCTTCAGGGCGGGGAGGATGTCAAAGCGAGCCAATTACGATTGGAGTGAGCGAGGAGTGTTGGAGAAAGCGAAGAGTGTTGGAGAAAGCGAGGAGTGTTGGAGAAAGCGAAGAGTGTTGGAGAAAGCGAGGAGTGTTGGAGAGAGCGAGGAGTGGGGTTGTACACCACGGATTCAGCAGTTCTTTCGATTGCCTCGAGTTCCAGCGATAGTGCTGGCCAGCAACACTCCCCTTTGAGAAGGCGGGGAGGGGTATAATGTCGGTGGGAAGAGTATCCGAACGAAGGGCTCATGAGCATAGTTGACGGCTTGCACTCGGACTGTGGCGTTTCGGTCGACGTCAGCCACAGCCACGACCAGGAACTCTCGAGTACCAACGGACGGGCCGCGATCACGCGTATTATCCTCGGATGATGAACTTGCTGGTGATTCTCCCGCTGGTATTCGTTATGATCGGTGGGCCGCAAATTCTCAGCGCCATCTTTCTGGCCACGAGCGAGGACTGGCGTCGGAATTCGGCCGCGTTCGTCTTCGGAGCCTCCCTCTCGATCAGTCTCGTCGTTACGCTCGCGTATTATTTCGGCAGTGGCGTTCGTCAGGGCGGGTCGAACCGGGTATTGCAGTTACTCCTGCTCGCCGTCCTCCTCATCGCAATGGTGAACGTCTACCTGAAACGCGAGCAATCCGAGCCGCCAACCTGGATGGGGAAGCTCGAGACCGCGAATCCGAGGTTCTCGTTTCAGCTCGGATTCCTGCTGATGGGGTTCTTTCCGACCGACATTCTCACGTCGATCACCGTCGGGACCTACCTCGCAAGTCACGGCGAGCCGCTGTGGTACGCGACCGGGTTTGTGTTACTGACGTTACTGTTCCTGGCGCTTCCATCGTTCGCCCTGATTACGATCGGCGACCGTGCAGAGACGCTCCTCCCGAAAGTTCGCACGTGGATGAACGACCATTCGTGGATCGTGAGCGAAATCGTGATTCTCATTTTCGTCGTGATCACCATCAATAACATCGTCGGATGAGCCCTATCACCGCGTACGACGTGGCGTCTCCAACGGCACGAATAGACGGCGAAAGCGCGGTCGACGACCTGTTTCGAATACTGTGTACGGAGAGCGACCGTCGCGGTCCGCACTAAGACGCTACTGGCGACGTTCCTCGTGGACAGGTTCAGGTCGAGGAAACTCACGCTACCCGCCGGAAAGTTACTTTGCGAACGTGGTAGGGAGTTGGAGTGGAAGATGTCGCGACGACCATACGCGAGTACACAGGTACGAAAGACAACGAAAGCCGATCGTCGGCGGTTTTTGAAAGCGGCCGGGGGAGCGGGCGTCGCCGGCCTCGCAGGCTGTCTGAGTCGCAAACCGACGGCAACGGCTATCACTTCCGAAGCGAGCGATAACGGTGACGAGACGCCGATGGACACGGTCACGCTCGGCGGCTCGATGAGTCTCTCCGGTGACTTCTCCGATCTCGGAGGACTCTACGCGGACGC
The DNA here is from genome assembly GCF_041205745.1 of Natrarchaeobius versutus. Taxonomy (NCBI): domain Archaea; kingdom Methanobacteriati; phylum Methanobacteriota; class Halobacteria; order Halobacteriales; family Natrialbaceae; genus Natrarchaeobius; species Natrarchaeobius versutus. The sequence continues at coordinate 316,074 of NZ_JBGFCC010000008.1, forward strand.
GTACGAACTGACCGTCGACCGCATCAACGACGCAGGCGGCGTCGAAGCGGGCGACGGTACCACCTACGAGTTAGCGCTTGTCCTGCGAGACGACGAGAGCGACCCCTCGAGGAGCGAAGCCATCTACCAGGACCTCCTCGAGGAGGGGATCGACTATCTGGTGGGGCCGTACTCGAGCGGGATTACGCTGGCGGCCAGTGACGTCGCGGCGAACGCCGAGCGGCCGATGGTCGCGGGTGGCGGTGCCAGCAATCAGCTGTTCGAGCGCGACAACGAGTGGGTTTTTAGCCTGTTACCGCCCGCTGACACGTACGCTACCACGAGCATCGAGATGGTGATGGCCCAACCGGATCCACCGTCCTCGGCGGCAGTCCTGGTCAAAGAAGATCCGTTCAGCGAGGACACTGCGGCGGGCGCACGCCAAAATCTACAGTCGGCGGGAGTCGACATCGTCGTCGACGAGACGTTTTCGCCCGAGACGACCGACCTGTCGACGCACCTTGCGCTGGTAGCGGATGCCGACGCGGACATTCTCCTCCTGAACGGCCACCAGGACGATGCGGTGATCGTAGCCCATCAACTGGCAAGCGAGACCGTCGACGTCGACATGGCGTGGGCACCGGGTGGCAACCTTACTGACTCGTTCAGCGAACAGACCGGGGAGAACGGCGACTACTGGTACGGCCCGTCGCCGTGGGCGGCCACCGTCGACTCCGCGGACGATGTCTTCGGATCGACGAGCGAGTTTATCTCGGTCGTCGAGAACGAGTACCGGTACGAACCCAGCTACCACAGCGCAGCGGCCAGTGCCGTCGTCCAAACGTTCCAGCGTGCGTTCATGGCCGCCGCCGAGCCGACGCCAGGGACCGTGCACGACGCCATTCGCGAGATTCAGTTCGAGAGCCTTTACGGCCCCGTGCAGTTCGACGAGGACGGTGCGATCCTGCGAGAGATGGTCGTCTACCAGTGGCAGTCGGACGCAGGCAAGCAACTCGTGTGGCCAGAGCAAGTCAGCGAAGCCGAACCCATCTACCCGGCGCCAACTTGGGACGAGCGATAGGACGTACCAGTGACGGATATCCAGATCTTTTTTTCGGTCGGGGTCGCACTCGCCACAGCCCTCCTGCTTGGCGAACTGGTCGAACGTGCCGGCGAGCCAGTAATCCTCGGCGAAATCCTCGCGGGCATCGTTCTCGGCGCGTACGTCCTCGAGATTGTCGACCCCGACGGGTCCTTCGCCTTGCTGGCCGCTATCGGTTCGATGTTGCTGTTGTTCGACGCCGGATACGAGGAAATCGACGTCCAGCAACTCGAGCGCGGCGGCCGCTCCGTTCTCGTTATCGCGATGTTCGGCGTCGGACTTCCGGCAATCGGCGGTCTCGTGACGGGGATGGTATTTGGCTACTCGATAATTACGGGTCTCGTACTGGCGATCACACTCGGCGTCACATCGATCGGCGTCACTGCGCGAACGCTCCTCGATCTCGATAGTCTCAACACACGCTACGGGCACCACGTCGTCGGAGCGGCGGTTACCGCCGAAATCCTCGGTCTCGTCGTGTTCTCGCTGGTGATGGCGAGCCAACAGACTGGCGCGTCGGCGGGTCAAATCGTCCGTATTCTTGGTCTGGTCGTCGCGTTTTTCGTCGGTGCACTCCTCGTCCATCGGTTTCTGATCGAACGGATCTCCCGACTCCTCGCCAGTTCTCGTCAAACCGGTTCGGACATGATCGGGATCATGGGCCTCCTGTTTCTGTTCGGGTACGCCGCCGACGCCGTCGGTCTGGACGTCATCGTCGGCGGACTGGTCGCTGGACTGATCGTCAGCAGTGAGCGTCGATTTCGCGAAACGAAAATCCGAGAAGGAATCGTCGGAATCGCCTACGGCGTGTTCATTCCGCTGTTCTTCGTCAACGTCGGGGCACAAATGGACCCTTCCGTCCTCGTTCGGTTCGATCCACTCGTGATCGCTGTCGTCGCAATCGGGGTCGTCGTCAAAGTCGGTGGGAGTTATCTCGGCGCGCGGCTAGCAAGACACCCGCCCGATGAGGCGTGGGTCGTCGGCGTCGGGATGCTCCCTCGAGCTGGCGTCGAGCTGGTCGTGAGTACCACGGCCCTCGCTGCTGGGCTCATCGACGAACGACTCTTCTCTGCGGTACTCGCGCTCGTGTTCGTCTCAGTACTCGCGACGCCGCTACTTCTCAAACGCGCTATCCGCCGGACAGCCATGTAAACGTAGTAGCGTAGTAGAGTGGACAATGGATCGGGTCGAGAGATCACGCTTGAGGAACTCTACGAACTCAAAGAGCAGATCGACGAAGGGGAGCCGCGAGAACGTGTTTTCGCGGCGATCGGGCGCAAGCAGGGCGATCAGCTTGATACGTTGGCTGATCGTCATGGAGTCGTCGAGAAAACGATCCGTAACTGGCACGATCGGTTCGAAAAAGAACCGATCGAGCACCATCCCTACGACGCTCCTCGACCAGGAGGTCCAGCAAAAATCGAGGGACAAGACCGTGATCAGCTCTTCGAACAGTTGCAACAGCCGCCAACAGAACTTGGCTACGATCAGCAAGCGTGGTCAACGAAGCTTCTACTTTACCACGTCAAAGAGGAGTACGGCGTCGAATACCACGAGAACTACGCGTACGAGTTGTTGAGAGAGGCCGGACTGTCCTTGCGGACAGCACGGCCTCAAATCACGAAGCTGACCCCGAGGAGAAAGTCGAATTTCAGCAGACAGTGGAAAAAACGGTCCGAACTGAACGAGAAAACCGTCGTTGTCGTCGATCAGTTCACCAAGCACGTTGGAACCGTCCAGCGGCGTGGCTGGTACCCAATTGGCTCGAATCCGACGATAGAGACGGCAACATCCCGGGAGTCGGCGGCAGCTTCTACTGCTGGACGAAGGGGAACTTGACCAGACACCACGGAATTCGGCTGTTAGATGCGTTAACCGACAAGTTTGGTGAGGAATTGGTGGTCTTCCTTGACCGAGCAGGCTACTTCTATACGAGGGATCTCTGGAAACACGTGAGCGGAGAGCGCGAGACCGAAACTGTCGGAGACAGTTCGGTCTCCCGTGTGCGTGGCGACGATCTCGAAGTGTGGCATTTTCCTTCGAAACTCCCCGAACGGAACGTCGTCGAAGGGTGCTGGGATCAACTGCAAGAGTGGTTCAAGTACGGCCTTATGTCAGATCTCTCGACGCTGAAAGACGATATTCCACGAGGGCTGAACGCAATCGACGAACCAAACATTTGGTCCTATCTTACTGGTAAGAACTCGTCTTAACCACTATAATACGAGAAGGAGACCCACCATGGTCGGCTCTACCCGAACCTCGACACGTTGGTCGACAAGAACCCGTCGAGAAGGGAGAAGCCGATCGTCGGATAAACGTCTACGCGGTAACGCGGCGTGGCATCCGCGAGACCGGGGCCCGACGCGACTGGGAACAGCAGTACGTCGAAGACCTTTTCGCTGACTAACTATTGGGTCCTGTTCCAGCAGGTCTGCTGTCAGAACGTTCCTCTCGAGTCGAGGAAGCTGTCTCTACCGGCGATTGCTTGGAGGCGTGGCCATCCCATGACTTACGTGTGTGGCGGCATGCGGGTACACGATGGCAACACTAGATGTCGAGCAGTCACTGTCGACTATTGGGTGTGATGCGTGCCAGTCTGCCGTCCAGTCTGGCGGGCAACGAGAGATGTCGTTTCTCCTCCTAGACCAGCTTACGATCCCTGTTCTCAGCTGTGATGACCATCTCGAGCAGTTCTCGTCGGTCTGTGGGTTAACGTCTGAGGATACTGCAGATCTCCTGCATCATCGACCGGCCGGCGGATTACCGTGTCCCAGTTGCCGTCTCGCTCCGTACAATTCGCACCATCCTATGGTCGAGGTCCAAGACGGGGCTCTTATCCCGATGGCGTGTCCCGAGCATCAGTCCGAGATCGTTCAGCGGTTCCAGACGGGGATTCAAACACAACACCAGCTGACAGCCGATCTCGATACTCGCACGTCTCTGTAAGGCCTGTGATTTTGTTGGATCTGGCGACATCGGATGGTCATATCGCAAGGGCTGTCTTCACCCTTGCTCAGTGACACACCTGTTCGATAACTGGTGGAACAGCCTGTGATGAATAGAGGGCGCGGGCCGTGTTTAGACGCTATCAATATTGTCTCTATGTCGGGAATTATAGGAAATGAAGCGAGCCCAGGTGGATGTACACTCCACACTGGCCCGCTTCACCGAACGATGCGTCGAATTGTCTCAAGAAGCTGTCGAAATCGGTCGAAAGAACCTCTCAGTAAAGGAAAAGATAGCTACGCTGATTGGGTGACCGTAGCGATCCATGGTCTTTGAGAATACCGCAATCACTCCTACCGACGGTTGCTAGACGTTCTTCGAGAAATGCCTGCTATTGTCGCCAAACTCGGCCTTTCACCGGACGAGTTGCCGGACTTCACCACCGTTTGTGCTCGAAAACAAGATCTCAAAATGCCCGTCTGGCGGATGCTGTTGTGGCTGTCGGCGAAACTATTCGATATCGGAGAGGTACAAGAAATCGACTCGACTAGCATCGCTCATCGATCGTCTAGCCATAACTACGAAAAGCGCGTTAAAGAGATGTTTAAGCCGGTCAAAACCACTATTCTTGTAGATTATTCTACGCGAGCTATTCTCGATGTACACTGCTCAATGAACCTACCACATGACACGTAGATTGCGCGTCAAGTGCTGAAATGAAACCTCAGAACCGTGGAAACCGTCGTCGCTGACAAAGGGTTTGATTGGGATAAACCCGGCAAATGCTGCGAAGCGAGGGTATTAGACCGGTGATCAAGCATCGTGAGTTCTACTCGCTCGACGCCGCACACAATGTTCGGATTGATGATGAAATCACCATCAACGGTCTATCGCAGAATCGATATTTTTCGTGTTACGCAAGCGATTTGGTTCAACACTTAAGGCAAGAACGTGGTTTGGACCGTTCCGAGAGCTCGTCCTTAAGGACACCGTCAGAAACATCGAACAATCGATCAGGGCCTAACTCGTCTGATTTCGTGCGTCTAAACAAGACCGAGGGCGCGTATGTGGCACAAACTGGGATAGGTCTACGGAGGGCAGTGATTGGTCCACACGACGTCGTCACGTAGTATATGTCCACTTCTTGTGAATGAAATGATTTAATAAATAACTGATTTTGACTTTCCATTTACGTGTGACACAGGTGATGGTTTTATTCTATTCGGGAGTGGAGCGGGCCTTATGGGATCAGAAATAGACCCATACGAAAGAATAGACCTGCTATATCATTCCCACTGGGAAAATCAAGATGGATTGAAAAGCACAATTGGTAACCTAGATTCTTCTGATACCAAACATGAACTGAACAGGTTGGCTGATGAAGAACAGTATGATGAAATCACAAAGAGAGTCTACCCTGATTAACACAAATTATACATAGTGTGTGAAAAAGTAATTAACAATTCCGATCCCTTTTAAAATTGTGACTAGAATTGCCCGGAAATAGCACCTCATTCCGCCAAATATTATCTTAGAAGTTGATGTCGCCTAGTGATACACCAGAGCCCTATTTTCGAAATTAAATTGGCCCCGTTTGCTTCATAGGTCCTCTATATTCATCAGGGTGTATCGCCCAATATCACTTTTCGAATATTTAGGTCTGGCAGTGGAGTCAGGTTTCTGGGTGGTCGTAGCGATGGAACCGATATTTGCCTGTCCTCATTACCCAGTACCGTCCGTCAAACTCGAGAAGATCGTCGTTGTCTTCTGCTTTTGTGAGAAAATCCGGGACACCTGTATTGGGGAAGCCACGATCATGTACCAGGTCCGTGATTTCCTCAACAGTGGCTCCCGGGTTCTCCGCCACAACATCCAGAATCCGGTCGTATGCCTCCGGCATGTGTCAGGAGATCCGGTGCTGGACGATCGCGTCTGATTCGCATGCTGGACAGGTCTCGGTATCATAGGGATCAGCAGAGATACTCATAGATTCTCGGTGAGTTCAGCGTAGGGAGTTTGCTTGTGAGATACGTCTTCA